>CAXSGE010000011.1:0-81721 GCA_964236715.1 uncultured Acetobacteraceae bacterium
CAGCATGTTCCTGCTGTGGAGCATCACGATGCCCGCCATCTATTATGCGATGCGCGAAAAATCACCGGCATATACCAAGAAACAGACGGTGATGGCGCTCACTGGCGGCATCGTTTCGATCTTTGCCTACGGCATTGTCATCTGGGCCATGCAGTATGATGCGATGGGCGTGGTTTCCGCGCTGCGCGAAACCAGCGTGGTCTTCGCAGCCATCATTGGACGAGTTTTCCTCAAAGAGAAGCTAACCGTGCGTCGGATCGCATCCTGTCTCGCGATCGCCATGGGCGCAGCGTGTTTGGCTTATTGATCAACGGGCTGGCGTTGCTGCGCCGACTGAAACTTAGGGCTGCCGCCCGGTGTATGCGGAACCTTCTAGCTCCCCGCGCCCTCGATCACGTTGCCGAACAGCTCCCAACGCGAGCCGTTCCATTTCTGCAATTGCATCTGCTTGATCGGTCGGAAGTCGGTCGGGCTGGTGTTGATGACAATGCCGGCCAGCAAAGTGGGAAGCTGCAAGTTCTTCAGGTTGGCCGCCTGCCTCATGATGTTCTCGCGTGAGAAATCGCCGTCGCACTGCTTCAGCACCTGCATGGTGATGCCGCTGACCGCATAGGAATACGGATAGTTCGAGTCCGTTACGTCGGAGTCCGGCATGTATTCCTTCATGAATGCCCGCCACTCGTTCATGCCGGGGTCGTCCTTCCAGGCCGGGTCACCCGCGTCCTTGAGGTAGGCCGCCGCAACAAGGCCGATGGCGCGCTCCGGCCCAGCCGGATTGATCACCGCCCCGACCGATATCGACACGTCCGTGAGCAAGTGCAGCGGCTTCCAGCCGAGGTCGTAGATCTTGCGGATGACCTGCGCCGCGAATTTCGGCGTTGCCGCGCTGACGAGCACGTCGGCGCCGGAGCCTTGCAAAGTCACCATCTGGCTATCGATGGTCGGGTCCGTGACTTCGTAGCTGATGGCCCTCACCACCATGCGGTCATACTTGTCGCCAAGCCCGTCGCGCAGCCCGGTGACATAGTCTTTGCCGAAATCGTCGTTCTGATACAGGACCGCGACCTTGCCGTCCGGCTTGTTCTGCAGGATGTACTTGGCATAGATCTGCCCCTCCGTCCGATAGCTGGGCTGGAAGCCGATCGTCCACGGGAACTCCTTCGGGTTCGCCCATTTGTCGGCGCCGGACGCAACAAAGAGCTGCGGCACCTTCTTCTGGTTCAAATAGCGCTGCACCGCGCTGTTCGGCGGCGTGCCCAAGCCGTTGAGGATGAACGCCACGCCCTCCTGCTCCACCAGCCGCCGGGTCTGCTCGACCGTCTTGGGCGGCAAATAGCCGTCGTCAACCGAGATGAAGTTGATCTTGCGCCCGGCAATGCCGCCCTGGTCGTTCACCCGCTTGAAATAGGCGACGAGGCCGCGCCCGATCGCGCCATAGGCCGATGCCGGGCCGCTATAGGCCTCCGTCTGGCCGATCTTGATCTCGGTCGCGGTGACGCCCGGCGTCTGCGCGCCCGCCGGCCCGGCATGGCCCAAAATCCCCAGCGTGGCGGCGAACGGACCCGCGGATGCGAGCAGGGTGCGACGATACATGATTTCTCCCGATCATAATTGTTTCACCGCCCGGCGCCGCAGCAGGCGGCCGAGCCCGCCCGCGACGCCCGACGGCAGCAGATACATGAAGGCGATCAGCACCACGCCATAGACCGCGCCCGGCGCCGCCTTCGAGATCTCCTCGGCGACGTTGGGCAGGAAGGCGATGAACACGCCGCCGAACACCGGACCGGCGATCGAGGCGACGCCCCCCACCACCAGCCCGACGAACAGCGTGATCGACAGGAACACCGTGAAGCTGTCCGGCGCCACGAACCCCACCGCCACCGCGCCGAGCGACCCGGCTATCCCCGTGAACATGGCGCTGGCGGCGAAGGTGCGGGTCTTGAACAGGGCGACGTCGATGCCGGTGGCCTCGGCGGCGAGCGGATGGTCGCGTATCGCCCGCATCGCCAGCCCGATGCGCCCATGCACCAGGTTGGCCGCCAGCACGAACATCACGACGCCGACCGCCAGGGTGAACAAATACAGCCATTGGTCGGCGTTGAGCGGCAGGCCGAACGGCGCGTCGGGCTTGTCGATGACAATGCCCTGCACGCCCCCGGTCCAACCCTCGAACAGCTTGTATTTCAGCAGTTGCGGCGTAGCGACGGCGAGGGCGAAGGTGGTCAGCGCGAGATACAGCCCGCCGAGCCGCAGCGCTGGCAGCCCGACCAGGAAGCCGATGGCGGCGCAAACCACTGCCGACACGGGCAGCGTCGCCCAATACGGCAAGTCGTACACCGACATCAGGACCGCGGTGACGTAGGCGCCCACCGCGTAGAACGCCCCGTGGCCCAGCGAGATCTGGCCGTTGAAGCCGGTGACGAGCGCCAGCCCCAGGATCGCCACCGCGTAAATAACGACCATGGTGAGCTGGAACAGCCGGTAGTCGCTGACTACGAACGCCAGCAGCGCCGCGGCAACGACCAGCAGGACATTGGCCCATGGCAGCAATGCGCGCATGCCGCTCACACCCGGCTGACCACGGCACGGCCGAACAGGCCCGCCGGCCTGATGGTCAGCACCACGACGATGATCACCAGCGCCAGCGTCAGCTTGAGCTCCTGGCCGACGATATAGGCGCCGGCGAGGTTCTCGATGATGCCGATGGCGAAGCCGCCCGCCACGGCGCCGGCCGGGTTGGAGATGCCGCCCAGCAGCGCTCCGGCGAACGCATACAGCAGCACGCCCGACATCATGTTCGGGTCGAGGAACACCACGGGGGCGATCATCATGCCCGCCACCGCCCCGATCCCGGCGGCCAGGCCCCAGCCGAGCGCCAGCATCCAGCCGACCCGGATGCCCATGAGCCGGCTGGACGCCGGGTTATAGGCCGCCGCGCGCATGGCGAGGCCCAGGTTGGTGAACCGGAAGAACGCATAGACGCAGGCCAGCACGCCCAGGGTCACGGCGGTCGAGCCGAGGTCGTGCCGGGTGACGAAGCCTCCAAGCACCGGCGACCCCTCGAACGGGGTGGGGAACTGCTTCAGCGTATAGGTGAACAGCCATCCCGCGACGCTGTTGAAGATCAGCAGCAGCCCGATGAACACGCCGACGCTGGCCAGCACGGGGGAGTTGGCCATGGGCGTCAGCAGCACGCGCTGGATGCCAGCGCCGATGACCATCGAGGCCGCGACGGTGATGGCGAACGCCCCCCAATACGGCACGCCGGCCTGGATCAAAGCGAGGGCGATGTAGGTGGAGAACATCGCCATCTCGCCTTGGGCGAAGTTCACGTGGTGGGTTGCCTGGAAGATCATCACCAGGGCCAGGGCAAGGCTGGCGTAGATGCCGCCGGATGCGATGCCCGAGAGCACCTGGTGCAGGAATTCGTCCATCGGTTCAGATAGTTTCCTTAGTGGCAGCCGTAGCCTCGTCGCCAGTGTTCGGTGTGCCCGCCGGCTCGATGAGCAGAAGATGCACTTCGTCGTCAGCCACCGGACGGTGCTCTACGCCTTTGGGAACCACGTAGAGGTCGCCAGGGCCGAGGTGAACATCGCCGTCCCGAAGCTGGATAGTCAGCCTGCCCTTGACGACGAAGAACAGGTCGTCCGTGTCGTCGTGCGAGTGCCAGACGAATTCGCCCTTGGCTTTCACGACCATCACGTCGTGGCCATTGAAGCGGTTGACGATTTTCGGCGACCAATGCTCCGTGAAGCCGGTCAGCTTATGCTCTAGGTTGACCACCGGCATCTTGCTTCCCCCTTCCATCCCATTTCGTTCAATACCCTAGGTACGAACGTTGGATCGCCTCGTCCTTACGGATCTCGGCCGCTAGCCCGGCGATGACGATGCGCCCGGTTTCCAGCAGGCAGGCGTGGTCCGCGACCGCAAGCGCCAGGCTGGCGTTCTGCTCCACCACCAGGATGCTGACGCCGTCGTCTTGGTTGATCCGCCGCATGATGTCGAAGATCTCGCGCACGATCAGCGGCGCCAGGCCGAAGGACGGCTCGTCGAGCAGCAGCAGCTTCGGCCCCAGCAGCAGGGCGCGTCCGATCGCCAGCATCTGCTGCTCGCCGCCCGACAGCGTGCCGGCCTGCTGGCGCAGCCGCTGCTTCAGCCGCGGGAAATAGCCGAACACACGGTCCATGGCGGGCGCGACCTCGCGCTTCCGCCTTGTGTAGGCGCCGAGCCGCAGGTTCTCCTCGACCGATAGTTCCATGAGCGTGCCGCGTCCGTCCGGCACGTGGGCGACGCCCCGCCGGGCAATGTCCTCGGTCGTGCTGCCGTTGATCCGCACGCCGTCCAGCATGATGCTGCCGGAGGTGCGGACCATGCCGCTCAATGCACGCAGCGTGGTCGTCTTGCCCGCGCCGTTGGCGCCGAGCAACGCGGTGATCCCCCCCTGTTGGACCATGAAGTCCAGGCCGTGCAGCACCTGGACCTCGCCGTATCCGGCATGCAGGTCCGCCACTTCAAGCATGGGCGCATCAAGCATGCACGGGCTCGACGGGCTCGCCGAGATAGGCACGGATCACTTGCGGGTCGTTCTGCACCTGCTCGGGCGTGCCGTCGGCGATCTTTTTGCCGAGTTCCAGCGCCACGACCTTGTCCGATACCCGCATGACCAGGTTCATGTGATGCTCGACCAGCAGGATGCTGAGGTCGAACTCGGCCCGGATATGCCGCATCAGCCCCTCCAGCTCGTCCACCTCCGAGTGGTTCAGCCCGCCCGCTGGTTCGTCCAGCAGCAGCAGCTTCGGGGCGCCGATCAGGGCGCGGGCCAACTCCACCCGCTTCTGCGTGCCGAAGGGCAGGCTGCTGACGGCGACATCGGCGACGTCGCGCAGGCGGAGCAGGTCGAGCAACTGATCGAGCCGGCGCTGGCCCGCCGCTGCCTCCCGCCGCACCGCCGGCAGACGCAGCGCGTTGGCGATGAAGCCGGTGCGGCCCAGGTGGTGCGCGCCGGCGAGCATGTTCTCCCGCACGCTCATGCTGCGGTAGAGCGCCACATTTTGGAATGTGCGGCCGATGCCGAGGTCGACGATGCTGTGCCGGCTGATCGCCTGCAACGACCGGCCCTCGAGGCGCACTTCGCCCCTGCCCGGCCGGTAGATGCCGCTGATACAGTTGAAAAGCGTGGTCTTGCCGGAGCCGTTCGGCCCGATCAGCCCGCAAATCTGCCGCTGGTCCACGTCGAACGACACCCCGTCGAGCGCCACGATGCCGCCGAACCGCACGCCCACGCCCGATACCTGGAGCAGGGCCGTGGGACAGCCGACATGCGTGTCCACCCCCCTGCTGCCGGTCAGGTTGAGCCGCGCAGAGTGAGCGGCATTGTAGCCGCCTCGCATGGACGCCGCACCTTCGCTCCCATCACCTTGTTGCGCGCCCAGCAAGCGTGCGCGCTATGCATTGCAGCAATGCTACCGCCGCCGGGCCGCCGCTTCAAGCCAGGCAGAAAGATCCCGGCATGTTTATGCACGGGATATTTATGCGCGGGCGTGGCTGCGCGGCGCCACGGCCGTCCCGGTGCGTCCGCCATCGACCACGAAATGCGCCGCCGTCACGCTGCTCGCCATGTCCGAGCACAGGAACAGCACCACGTCCGTAACCTCCTCCACCGTGGCGTAGCGCCCGAGCGGGATGCTGGCCCGGTAGCGTGCGGCCGCCGCCTCATGGTCGCCGGGGCTGGATTGCGCCACGAGCGAGTGGATCATCCGGGTGTCCGTCGGCCCCGGGCACACCGCGTTGACCCGCACCCCGGCCGCGCCCACCTCGCCGGCGGCGCTGCGGGTCAGGCCGAGCACGCCATGCTTGGACGCGACATAGGCCGACAAGCCCGGCGAGCCCACGAGTGCCGCAGTCGAGGCGGTGTTGACCACGGCCCCTCGCCCTTGCCGCAGCATGACCGGCAGCACGTGGCGCAGCCCGAGGAACACGCCTTTGAGATTGACGGCGATCACGGCGTCGAACACCGCCTCGTCGTAGTCCACGAGGGGGACCACCGTGCCCTCGATGCCGGCATTGTTGAAGAAGCAGTCGATCGCCCCGTAGGCGTCGAGCGTCGCCTGCACATAGCGCTGCACGTCGGCGGACCGGGTCACGTCGGCGGCCACGAAGCGTGCCTCGCCGCCGGTTTGCCGTATGGCCTGGACGGTCGCCTCGCCCGCTGCCTCGTCGCGGTCCACCGCCACCACGCGGGCGCCAAGCCGCGCGAACCCGTGTGCCGCCGCCTGCCCAATGCCGTTCGCGCCGCCGGTGATCAACGCCACCTTGCCAGTGAAATCCATGTCTCGTCCCCCCTTAAACTGCCGTGTAGCCGCCATCCACCGTCATCGCCGTGCCGGTGACAAACCCGGCGCGGTCCGAGCACAGCCAGGCCACCGCCTCCGCGATCTCGCCTGCCGCGCCGAGCCGCCGCATCGGCACCGTCGCCATGATCTGCTCGCCGCGGCGCGCCATGGACTCGGCGACCATCGGCGTCTCGATGTAGCCGGGGCAGACGGCGTTGACCCGCACATGGGCGGCGGCGTGGTCGATCGCCGCCGCCTTCGTCAGGCCGACCACGCCGTGCTTCGCCGCCACATAGGCGCCGGACCCCGGCAAGCCCACCAACCCCGCAATCGAGGCCGTGTTGACGATGACGCCGCCGCCCTGCCGCTCCATCTGCGCCAGCTCGTATTTCATGCACAGCCAAACGCCGGTCAGGTTCACCGCCAGCATGCCCTCCCAGGACTGCCGCGACAGGTCGCCCACCCGCTGCCCACCCGGCCCGACCGCCTTCGGCGCGATGCCGGCATTGTTGAACGCGCAGTCGAGCCGGCCCCAGGCCGACACCGCCGCCGCGACCATCGCCTCGACCTCCGCATCGACGGTGACATTGGCCGCCATGGCCAACGCCTCGCCGCCGGCGTCCTGGATCATGCGCGCCGTTTCCCCGGCGCCGGGTCCGGGCAGGTCGGCAACCAGCACGCGCGCGCCCTCCCGCGCCAGGACCAGCGCCGTGGCCCGGCCGATGCCGGACGCCCCGCCCGTCACCAGCGCGGACTTGCCCGCCAGCATGCCCATCAAGCCGCGACCCGCCAGGCGTCGCGCAGCACGGCGGCGGCATATTGCAGCGCCGGGTCGGCGGCGGCGATCACCCGGCCCATGGTCACCAACCCATGAATCTGGTCGGAAAGATGCAGCGCCGTGACCCGCACGCCCTCGGCCTCCAGCCGGTCGGCATAGGCGCGGCCCTCATCGGCGAGCGGATCATGCGCGACCGTCAGCACCAGGGCCGGAGGCGTGCCCGCCAGCCGCTCGGCCCGCAGCGGCGAGGCGCGCCAGTCCAGCCGCTGGCTGGCTTCAGGGGCATAGTAGTCCACGAAATATCGCATCGTCGCCGCCGTGAGCGGCACGCCGGCGGTGACCCGCGCGTAGGAGCCTGACGCCATGGCCAGGTCCACGGCCGGGTAGAGCAGCATCTGGAACACCGAGGCAGGCGCCGCGCCGTCCCGCCCCATGATGGCCAGCACGGCCGCGAGATTGCCGCCGGCGCTGTCGCCCCCCACCGCAATCCGGGCGGAATCGACGCCCAGCGACCCGGCGTTCCCGGCCACCCAGGCCAGGGCGGCAGCGGCATCGTCGACTGCGGCCGGAAACGGATGCTCGGGCGCCAGCCGGTAGTCGACGGCGATCACCCGGCAGGCTGCGAGATTCGCCAGCCGCCGGCAGACGCCGTCATGGCTGTCGAGGTCGCCGATCACCCAGCCGCCGCCGTGCAGGTAAAGCAGCGCCGGCAGCGTGGCTGCCTCCGGGACGCCGAGCCCGCGATACAGCCGCAGCCGCAGCGGCCCGCCCGGCCCGGGGATCGTCGCGTCGCGCGCCTCGGCGACCTCATCGGGCGCGGGCTGCAGCACGGCGCGGCTTGCGGCATAGACAAGGCGGGCATCGGCCGGCGACAACGCCTCGAATGGCGGACGGCCTGCCAAACGGATCAGTTCCAGCAGTTGTTCGGCGTCTGGGTGCAATGCGGGCATTCCATTACCTTGTGCCAATAGGTCAGCGCCCGGCCGGCTCCCTGGCCTGGGAGGCGGCCGCGACCGGTGCACTATCGACCATGCCGGCCAGGATGACGAGACCGCTTATCGGCGCGTCGTGCCGCCCGATTAATGAACAGCCGCGTTAGGCAATGGCCGGTAGCGCACTCGTAATGAACCGTCTGGCCTATGGCTCTGCCCCCGGGCGCTCGATCATATTGTAATGGAAGCGTCACATTTGAGATTCAACATGATCACGCGCGGAACGACCAGGCCGCGAAGCCTGGAGCATAGCGAGGACCAAACCCGCTTCGGCGCATCGGAAATCCTGTTTGGGCTCGCTTACGCGCGCGCAGCAAAGGCCAGGGCGGCCGCGCGTCTCAGATATGCCTGGATTGCTGCGATTCTCGTGGCAGCGTTCGCGTGCTGGCGAATCACCGCGGACGGCTTCGCGCTCTCACGCCATATGGACGAGCTTGCGACGCGGCTGGTCATACAAATGGCATCGCAAAATGGCGTCATCAATCATGCCATCTATATCGCCAGCGAGACCACGGTGCTCACGGGCGGATTGCTGATCGCCATGCTCTGGTATTGCTGGTTCAACACGAAGGCGAACGCTGGACGCGAGCGGCTGCTGCTCGGTTTCGGCGGGGTGCTGGCCGCTGCCGTGCTAAGCCGCTTGCTGCAGGTTTCACTGCCGATGCGGGCCCGGCCATTGCACGATCTCGCGAGTGGGTTTGTGCCGCTTCCGGGAATCGACGCCGAGCTCGCCAATCACTGGGGCTCCTTCCCGAGCGATCACGCGGCGCTGTTCTTCGCGCTGGTCACCGTCATCTGGCGGCGGTCGCCCTGGCTCGGCCTGGCCGCCCTGCTCAGCGCTGTTTACGGCGTCGTGCCGCGCATCTACTTTGGCCTGCACTACTTCAGCGACGTCGCCGCCGGGGCGGCGCTCGGCGTGGCGCTCGTGCTCATGTTCGAGCGTTTCGGGCCACGCGCCTTGGCGCACCGGAGCATCGGTTGGGAACTCCGGCTGCCAGGGATATTCTACGCGTCCGCCTTTCTGCTGAGCCTTGAGGTCGCCACGCTGTTCGAAGACATCCGCCAGGCCGGACGCGGAATCCCATCCGTCCTGAGACAATTCGGCATCTAACTCGCCGGCCTCCGCGCCACCCGCGTCACGTCCTACGGCATCGGCGCACTAGACCGGCATAGGCGGCGCCGACAGAATGCTTGTGGGCCGATGCATAAGTTCGGGCTCGGCCAAGCTTCGGAGCTGCCGCGATGTTCCAGGCCACCCGCCATGCCCTCTCCCTGATCTGGGCAGCCCTCGGCGGCGGCCCGGATTGGCCGCAACAGGTGCAGTTCACCGGGGCAGGCGGCCTGCCCTCCGTCTTTGCAGTCAGCGACCTGGCCGGGGCCTCGGTCGGGGCCGCTTGCCTCGCGGTGGCGGAGTTGTCGGACGCACGGCATGGCAGGCGTCCGCGGGCGACGGTCGACCGCCGGCTCGCTTCCCTATGGTTCGGCCCCGCCATCCGTCCGCAAGGCTGGAAGCTGCCAGCGCCATGGGACGCGATCGCCGGGGACTACCGGACTGCGGATGGCTGGATACGGCTGCACACCAACGCGCCGCACCACCGGGCTGCGGCGCTGGCGGTGCTGGACGTGGCGGCAGACCGGGACGCGGTCGCCGGGGCCGTGCAAAACTGGCAAGCGGACGCGTTGGAGAATGTGGTCGTCCAGAATGGCGGCTGTGCGGCCGCGATGCGCGACATGGCGGCCTGGGCCGAGCATCCCCAGGGTCGGGCCGTCATGGCGGAGCCGCTATTGATCCGTGAACCCGGCACAGCCGGACCGCCGCCGCTATGGCCCGTCCCGCCGGACCGTCCGCTGCACGGCGTGCGCGTGCTGGATCTGACCCGCGTGCTGGCCGGGCCGGTCGCGACCCGCTTCCTGGCCGGGTTCGGCGCAGAGGTGCTGCGCATCGACCCGCCCGGTTGGGACGAACCCAGCATTGTGCCGGACATGACGCTGGGCAAGCGCTGCGCCCGGCTCGACCTGCGGCAACGGACGGACCGGGCGATTTGGGAGAGCTTGTTGAGCCGGGCCGACGTGCTGGTGCACGGCTACCGCCCTGGCGCACTCGATGGGCTCGGGCTGGGCGCCGAGCGTCGCCGCGCGTTGTGCCCCGGTTTGGTCGACGTGTCGCTGGACGCCTATGGCTGGTCCGGCCCATGGCAAGGCCGCCGCGGCTTCGACAGCCTGGTGCAGATGAGCGCCGGCATCGCCGAGGCCGGGATGCAGGGCATGGGCCGCGACAAGCCGACACCGTTGCCGGTCCAGGCGCTGGACCACGCGACCGGATATCTCCTGGCCGCCGCCGTGTTAAGGGGCATGACGGAGCGGCTAACGACGGGAATGGGCTGCTCGGCACGGGCGTCACTGGCACGCACGGCGGCGTTGCTGATCGCCCTGCCGCCTACCCAGCCAACCCCATTCGCGCCGGAGACGGAGGACGATCAGGCAGCGGCGGTTGAAACGACGCCGTGGGGGATAGCCCGCCGGGTCAAGGCGCCTTGCAGTTTGGAAGGCGCACCGCTGCGCTGGGATTTGCCCGCTACAGAACTAGGATCAGCGCCTGCAGCTTGGACGACGTAATAACAAAAGGTGCCGGGCACTCAGACGTATGAGTGCCCGGCAGTCGGTCAGCTATGCGTGCCCGGGTCTGTCGCGCGCTCGGCCGGGGTTGGCGCCGGGTTGGGCACAGGCGCCGGGGCGGCCACACGCTGTTGTGCGTTCGGGGTGACCCGCACCATGGTGCCGGACTGGCCCTCCGCGCCCCAGGCGTAGTTCGTCGCGCTCGGCTTTCCGGCCGGTATAGTAACCTGGTCGGCGCCCCAGCCATAAGCCCGATTATACTTCGGGGCTGGACCCGAATACGTCACGCCGTCGCCGTTTCCTGCGCCATACTGCCAGGAAACCTTGGTCGGCGTGGGAGAACTGGCCGCATTGCAGCCGGCCAACGCAATCAGTGCCCCAATAACAACAAAGCTGCGCATTCGGATGCTCCTCTGCAACAATAACGGACCTGACTTGGCAGCCAAGCTCATCAATATTAGTGACTGACAGGGCAGCCATCTTCCAATGATAAATCCTCATATGCTAGATGAATGCCGCTCATGCGTTCCAACTGGGCAAAGGGCTTCCCGGTGCCAAACCCGCTAAACCTCGACTTGAACCTGCTTCGCGTGTTCGACGCCTTGTTTGAGGAGCGCAGCGTCACCCGGGCGGGCAGCCGCCTAGGCGTCACCCAATCCGCTGTGAGCCACGCCTTGGCCCGGCTGCGCGACCTGTTGGGCGACGAGCTATTCATCAAAGGCTCGGATGGCATGACGCCGACCGCCAAAGCGCGCACTATTGGACCACGGCTGCGAGCCGGGCTGCTCGAACTGCAATCCATCCTTGCCGCAGACGCATTCGACCCGGCCACGGCGGAGTGCCGCTATACGATCGGGGCCAACCCCTACGCCTGCGCCGTCTTGCTGCCAAAGCTCGTCCAACAGGTCCGGCTGCGTGCGCCGGGGGTGGAAATCCGGGTCTCGCCGGACACCACCGATGTCACGGAGGCCCTCGACACTGGGCGGCTCGACCTCGCCATGGCCGGATATGGGCGTGCGCCGGAGCGCCTCGGCCTGCGGGAGCTGCTGCGCGACTGCCTGGTCTGGGCACTGCGCGCCGACCATCCATTCGCGAGCGAACCGCTTACTCTGGAGCGGCTGGCGGAGCTTCCGCACGTCGTCCGGGCCGTGACGGACGAGCACCCGGAGGCGTTGGACGGCGTGATCGTCGAGCGGGGCTTGGAACGCCGGGTGGCACAGGACGGCGACAGCGCCCTGACCGGCGCTTTGGCCGCCATTGGACGGCGGCGCCAGGTGCGGCTCACGGCGCCGAACACGCAGACCGCGCTCGCGATCGTGGGCGAGACCGATCTTGCGGCCCTGGTGCCATGGTGCCTGGGCAACGCGCTGGCGGACCGCTATCGGCTTAGGCTCATGGAGCCGCCCTATCCATGCCCAGAGACCCACGTTTCAATGATCTGGCACTTGCAGCACGGCGCCAGCCCGGCGCTGAAGTGGCTGCTCGACCTCATCGGCGAGGTTGCGGACCGCCTGCGTCATTAACAGGCCGTCGGCATCTGCAACACAAAACTGGCAAAGTCGAGAGGAAGCGGAACAAGAACATCAGCATAATGGAAATTGCGGCAGCTATAGTTACGATATAGAAATCTCCCGTGCTGTGGCCCATTCTCGACTAAAATTAAACTGTAACTTTGCTCCGTCTGCCTGCCCCTCTAGGACTGCGCTCAGCGAATTGCATTCCTAGCAATGTTTCAGCCTGCAGCAGTGGGATGGCAGAGGCACGATGAGCACACTACGAAACGCGCTGTTGCTGGCGACCGCCATTGTCGGCACAGCCGCCGCACCGCCGGCGCTGGCGCAGGATGCGAGCAAGCGGATCGACGTTATGCAAAACCAGATCCTGCAGCTTCAGCAAGAACTGAAGCAAATGCGCAAGGAGCTTTCGGCGCGCAATAATCAGGCCCGCGCTCTGCAGCGCGACACCGCGAGGACGCAGTCCGCGCAGGGCCCAGAACCAGGGCATCCAGCGCAACCGGAGCAGGGTCCGAAACCAGCGCAGCCAGCGCAATCCCCTTCCAGCGGCGCTGCCCCGAGCGGCGCCCCCAATCCGCAGACGGCTACCTCCGCCGGAGGGCAGGCGGCCGGCACGACCGGCCCGGGCGGCACATTCCGCCTCGGCGGCGTGACTGTGACGCTCGGTGGGTTCCTCGCGGCGGAGGGCGTTTACCGCACCCGCAACCTCACCTCCGACATGGCCTCGAGCTTCAACACCATCCCGACGGCGAACAACCCGAACTATCACACCGGGGAGTTCCGCGGCAGCGCGCGCCAGAGCCGCCTTTCCCTGCTGGCGGCGGGGCAAGTCGCCGATGGCCAGACGGTGGCCGGGTATTTCGAGTCGGACTTCCTCGGGGTCGGAACGACGTCCAACTCCGTCGAAAGCAACAGCTACGTTCCCCGCCTGCGCCAGGCCTATCTTACTTATGACAACACCTCGCTCGGCGTGCACGCCCTGGCTGGCCAGTCCTGGAGCTTGATGACGATGAACCGGGTCGGCATGACGCCGCGCCAGGAGAACATCCCACTCACGATCGATGCCCAGTACGTGCCGGGCTTCAACTGGAAGCGTCAGTGGCAGCTTCGCCTCGACAAGGATTTCCTCGATAAGCGCGCCTGGCTGGGCGTGTCGCTCGAGGAGCCGCAGACAAGCTACTACACCGGCCCGAATGGCCTGGGCGTGCTTTCAGGCACGACGACGATCACCAATCCCGGCAGCTCGCAGCTCAACAGCACGGCCAGCTATTCGGATGACATCGCGCCGGACCTTATTGTCAAAGCCGCATTCGATCCCGGCTGGGGCCACTACGAGGTGTTCGGCCTTGGCAAGCTGCTGCATGACCGCATCAGCGTTGCAGGGAGCGGCCACAACAACACGACCGTCGGAGGCGGGGTCGGCGGTGGCGCCATCCTGCCGATCATCCCCAAGAAATTGGACTTCCAGGTCAGCGGCATGGCCGGCTACGGCATCGGGAGCTACGCTACCGGCCAGTTGCCGGACGCAGTCGTTTCGGCTGCCGGAACGCCGAAGCCGCTGCCGGAGTACACCGCGCTCGCCGGCCTCGTCGGCCACCCGGCGCCGTCGGTCGACCTTTTTTCCTATGTCGGCACCGAACAGATATCGCGCACATCGTTCAACGCGGCCGGCAAGCCCTACGGATACGGCAACCCGGGCTACAGCAATGCCGGCTGCCGCGCGGAACTGTCGCCGCTGGCCTGCGTCGCCAACACGTCCGGCCTCACCCAGGGCACGATCGGCGCTTGGTGGCGGTTCCTGCAGGGCAATTTCGGCACCATCGAGACCGGCGGCCAATACTCTTACACGCGGCGAACCATCTTTCCCGGCGTCGGCCCGACACCCGGCACACGCTTCACGCCCACGACCTCCGACAATATGTTCCTGTTCAGCTTCCGCTATTTGCCATTCCAATAGGCTGCGCCCGCTGCCCGCAGCAGGGTGAGCGCCCCTTTCACTCGTTGCCGCCCACGCTGCTGTCCTCGACGTAGAGCATCCGCATCACGACAAGCGCAGCCGCCGCCAGCCGCTTGCCAAGAACGATGTCAGGCTACTTCTTCACCTGGCCGGCCGTTGGCTGGCTCGTCGTGACGCCTTGTGCGCCCGACCTCGCCTGCTCGGCCGCGGAACCAGCCGTCCCAGTTTGCCGCTCCGTCGAAGGGTTCGTATCGGCCGGCTGCGCCGTGCCCCCATTGGTGACGGACGGGGCCGTAGTGGTGTCGCGAGGCGTCCCAGTCTGGATTTGCTGCGCCATCGCAGGCGAGACGGCCAGCGCGGCGACGCACGTAGCGGCGAAAAGGAACTTCAACATCACACTTGCCTCCGATTGGGCTGGTTCAAGCTAGCGGCGCGCATCGACCTTTGGATCGCGCACCACGATCCCAGGCGCTTGCGCCGCCTGGTCGACCTTCAAGTCCACGTACATCCCCTGCACCCCGTGGCCGGGAACGCCGCAGAATAGCCAGTATTCGCCGCCCTCGGCCGGCGTGCGGAATGAAAGCGTATCCTTCTGATTCGGGCCGAGCCCGCCCACCGGGTTGTCGGTGTAGGCTTTGTTGATGGCCACCTGGTCCGCTCCCGCTTCCGGCGGAATTTCGTCCTGCGGATACCGTTTCGTCACCAGCAGCGAGTGGGGCAGCATGCCGTCGTGGTTTTCCACCGCCATCCGAACCGTCCAGCCCGGCGGCACCACGACCGTCATGTCGCTTTCGTAATAGCCGTTGAAATTCAGCGCCCCGTTGTTCGGGTTCCAGCCGGCCACGATGTCCAGCGACACGGTCTTGGCGCCTGCATCCACCTTCATCCAGCTCGGCGTCGTGGCCTGTTGGGCAAGCGCCGGCATGGCGAGGAGCACTGCGGCGCAAGCGGCAGCAAAAACAGGTTTCATGCGATCATCTCCCGCAAGGGGCAACGGCCGGGTCACGCAACCCGGCCGCGCCGAATGCACTCAGAGGCCAAACACGAAGATCGCGTCGCCCAGCTTGTAGTTCAGTTGGAAGTTGCCGCCTGCCGCCACGGCGACATACGGCTTGCCGTCCACCTCGAACGCCACCGGCGCCGAGTTCATGCCCGCGCCTCCCTGGAAGCTCCACACGACCTTGCCGTTCTTGGCGTCGTAAGCCTTGAACAGCCCGTTGCCCTCTCCCGCGAACACGAGGCCGCCGGCGGTGGTCAGCGCCCCGCTGATCATCGGATTGTCGGTCTTGGCGGTCCAATCGATCTTGCCGGTATCGACGTTCACCGCGCAAACGTTGCCCCATTGCTCCTCGCCAGGGATCGCAGTGAACGCGCCGGCGAGCCAGAGCCGGCGTTGCTGCCAGGGCTCGGACTTGACCACATAGTTCATTGGCTGGTGCAGGTTCACGTAATACACGTCGCGCGTCGCCGGGTTGAATGCGCCGGGCGACCATTCCACGCCGCCATTGGCCCCGGGCAACATCCGCACGCCCTCTGCCGTGGGCTGCGCGAACAGGTTCTCTTGCGGGACCATCGGCGGCGAGCGGCGAAGGAGCTTGCCGCTCTGCCGGTCATGCACGTAGGCGAACCCGGTCTTTCCGCCGGTGATGACGCCCGGCACGGTCTTGCCGGTATCGTCCAGCACGTCGGCCAGGATGGGCGGGGAAACCGCGTCCAAGTCCCAAACGTCGTGCGGGACGTATTGATAGCCCCAGACCAGCTTGCCGTTGCTCGCATCGAGGGCCACCAGGCTGTCCGACCAGAGGTTGTCGCCGGGCCGGATGGCGCCGTTGAGGTCCGGGGAAGGGTTGCCAAGGGTCGCGAACATCAGCCCGGTCTTCGGGTCGATGGTGTTGGTCATCCAGTTCGACGCGCCGCCACGTTGCCAGGCGTCGGCGAATTTGCCGCTGGCGGCGGCTTGCTTTTCGGCTGCGATGTCGCGGTGCAGCGGGTCGCGGCCGTCCGCCTTCTCGGCAAACGCGCCTTCCCAGCCCTTGGTGCCGTCGGGCTGTGCCTCGCCGGGTTCGGGGACGGTGTACCAGCGCCAGGCCTGCGTGCCGTCCTTGACGTTATAGGCGGTGATCATGCCGCGGATGCCGTATTCGGCGCCGCCCATGCCGACGATGACCTTATCCTTGAAGATGACCGGCGCCATGGTGAGCGAGTAGCCCATTTGCGGGTCCGCGACCTGCTGCTCCCAAAGCTTGTCGCCGGTCTTCTTGTCGATCGCGACCAGCATGGCGTCGAGCGTCGCCATGAACAGCGTGTCGTCCAGAACCGCGACGCCGCGGTTGTTCGGCCCGCAGCACAGCGGCACCGTCCCGAGCTTCTGCTGGTAGTGCCAGAGCTGCTTGCCCGTGCGCACGTCGATGGCGAACACATGGTTGTAGGGCGTGGTCGCATACATGATGCCGTTCTCGACCAGGGGCGAGGTCTCGAAGCTGCCGAGCACGCCGGTCTGGAACACCCACTTGACCTTAAGCTGGTCCACATTCTGCGGAGTGATCGCCTTCGAGGGCCAGAACCGCGCCTGGGCCAGGTCGCCGCCATAGTTCAGCCAGTTGGCGCTCTGGTTGCCGGCGTTGACCAGGTCCTCCCAGGTCGCGGCCTGCGCCCCTGCTGTTCCCAGCACAAGGCCGGCCGCAATGAGCGTGGTTTTACCGATCATGTTTCCTCCTGTTTGCGTGTCGTCTTGCAGCTACTGCTTCGCAGACTCGATCTGTTCCGCGATGGCGGCGCCGAGCAGCCGTGCCTTGTGGGCGGTGTAGTCGAGCCGGTGGCACAGCAGTTCCGCGTCCTCTGCCCGGTCGCCAAGCGCGGCCCGGTTCCGCCGCTGCGCCTGTTCAATCGCCGTCCGCCGCTCGGGAGGGTCGTCCGCCCGAAGCGACGCTATGGCGCGGTCGCCGCCGGCCACCTCGTCCGCGAGCAGATGCGATTGCGCCACCTTGTCCGTGACCCCGTCCTCGATGAAACCGCGGAGCTGGTTGGTGCGGGCGATGACGCCGTCGAGGACGAGCGGCAGTGCCTGGGTGTTGCCGGACCCGGCCTCGCGCGCCAATGCGGCAATGCGGGCGACCCCCAAGTCCGGCACGTTCTCGGGCGCTGCCGCAAAATCGACCACCGCCCGGACGCGCGGGTCCGCCTTCCAGGCATTGCCGTCGTGGGCCGGCATGGCCAAGGGATGCGGCAGCAGAGTGGCGGCCGTCAGTGGGTCGGCGTCCACCCCGCGGCACGGCCAGTCCGGAAGCGGCCCAGACTGCGGCGGCGCAGCAAGAACCAGGCCGGCAGACCAGCCCATGAGGACCAGCGTCGACATGGCGAGACGGTTGTTCATCCTTGCCATCTCCTCCCAAGCTCGAACCAGCAACTCTCGCCCGCCACGATCTTTGCCCGTCTCAATCTTTGCCCGCCACAATCTTTGAAGGTATGATCTGCGATGTCAATTCTGTAGGGCCGCGGCACCATGACGAAAGCGTTGATCTCAACCGCATCCTGCGTCCTGCTCCTGTCTGTTGGAGTTGCGAGGGCTGCGGATGTAGCCGACCCGGACCTGGTCAAGCTATGCGTTGATGAACTCAAGTCCCGGCAGCCGCCGAGCGAGGTCCAGGAGAACACGGAGGTGGTTTTCTCGCACGTCGAGCGCACGGACTTACAGCAGGTTGTGGACGTGCAGGTGACAGAAGCCGAGGGGCGGCGCGTCACTGGCCGGTGCGTCGTGCGCAACGGCAAGGTATTTGACTACAAAGGCTAGGAGTCCGGTGACGGGGCATCTCCGGCTACGGCAGACGGCCGGCATCGAGGTCACCCTGGCCATACGCCTTCACGCGCAAGACGCAGAACCCGCTGTCCTCGTTGTGGAACCGGCCTTCCTGCCTCCCCTGCCCGCGGGCCGCCAGCAAGATCGGCTTCAGCCGCTACGCCCGGCTAAGCTGACCCGCTAACGATCCGGTCCGCGGTGCGCATCGCTATCGCGCTGATGGTCAAATGCGGGTTCACGCCGCCCACGGTAGGGAACACCGAGCCGTCGCAGATCCAAAGGTTCGGGATGTCCCAACTGCGGCAGTTGGCGTCCACCACGCTGCTTTCACGGTCGAAGCCCATGCGCGCCGTGCCGCCCAGGTGGTTGGTGTCGTTCTCTTGGCGGAACACGTCGCGGGCGCCGACCGCCTCCAGGCTGGCCTGCATCTCGCCCAGCGCGTGCTGGATCATCGCCTTGTCGTTGTCGCCCCAGCTATAGGTCACGCGCGCGACCCGTAACCCATACTGGTCGACGTCGTCGTGCAAGGTCACCCGGTTGCGCTCGTTCGGCAGCATCTCGCCCACCATCTTCAGCCCGACCTGGTGGTTGTACTTGGCCATCTCGTCAACCAGCGCCTGGCCCCACAAACCGCGGGAGCCGGTCTGCACCGTCACCCACTCGATCGGCATCGGACCCTGCGCCATCCAGCAATAGCCGCCGTGGAAATCCTTGCGGTCCTCATAGTTCCAATGCTCGGTGATGGACAGCGAGGGCGGCCCCTTGTTCCAGCGCACCTCCTGCTCCATCGTGCCGAACACGGCCTGGTTGGATTGGGTCATCAGGTTCTTGCCGACCAGGCCGGAGCTGTTCGCCAGCCCATCCGGGTAGCGGTCGGTTGCGGACGCGAGCAACAGCCGCGGCGTCTCGATCGCGTAGCCGGACACCACCACGTTGCGGGCGCGCTGGAACCGCCATTTGCCCTCGCGGATGTAATGCACCCCGGTCGCGCGCCCGTCGCGGCCCACCTCGATCCGTCCGACCATGGCGAGGTCCCGGATCTCCGCCCCGGCCTTCAGCGCGCGCGGGATGAAAGTCACCAACTGGCTCTGCTTGGCGTTGGTCGAGCAGCCGAAACGGCAGAAGCCGCGGTAAACGCAGGACGGTGAATGGCCGCGCGGCGCCGACACGGTGGCCAGCGGCGTCGGCGTCCACTTATAGCCCATCGCCTCGGCGCCGCGGGCGAGCAGCTCGGCCGCGCCGTTCAGTTCGTGCGAGCGATACGGGTAGCGCGGGCGCTTCGGCCCCCATGGATAGTTCACTGGCCCCGAGATACTCAGCGCTTTCTCGACGCGGCCGTAATAGTCCCACATCTCGCGCCAATCGAGCGGCCAGTCGGCGCCATAGCCCAGCAGGCTGCGCGACTTGAACCACTCGGGGCGGAACCGCAGCGACACCATGGCGAAGTGCACGGTGCTGCCGCCGACCGCCTTGCCGCTGTTCTTGCCGCCCATCACCATGGGGTTGGCGCCGTCGACGACCCGCTCGTCGTTCCAGTAGATCTTGTTCTGCTCGGTCTCGTCGGACGCGAAATCCTCCAATGGGCGGAAATACGCGCCGGCGTCGAAGCCGACCACGGAGAGCCCGGCCTCCGCCAACCCGGCGAGCATCGGGCCGCCGCCTGCGCCGGTGCCGACCACGACGAAATCGACCTCCTCGTCGTCGCTGTGCTGCCGCATCGGCACCCAGCCGCCGACCTTGAACACGTCGGGCGCGCGGCCATAGGCGGCGCGCGGGGCGGCGAACGGATCAGCCGACACGGCTGTTCTCCCGCCGGGCGCGGGCTTCCTCGCCGGGCTTGGCCTCGGCCGCCTCCCATGGGTCGCGGCGGTCCAGTTGCATGCGGACGTAGCCGCGCGGGCTGGCCGGGCCGCCGAAGCCCAGCTCGTTCCACGACACCGGATGCGCGTAATAGGCATGGGTGATATCGGCGATCACCCGGTGCTCGAAGAACGGCTTGGGGGGCATGCCGCCCCACGCATCGCACTTCAATTCACCCTCCTGCATGCGGTGGATCAGCGTGTCCTGCTGATCCCCAGGCAGGAGGTGAAATCGGCTGCCGTGGGCTGCCTGCGCCTCGGCATCAAGTGCGGCCAGGCCGCGCTGCCAGGCCTCGCCCTGCGGCGGCAATGCGGCGTAGCGGTAGCCGTCCATGTGCTTTTCAGTGATCTTGCTGTCGACATAGGCCGGCAATGGGATCGGCTCGCGGCCCGCCGGTTGCGGCATGATGCGGTCGCACAACGCGCTCAGCGTTTCCCACTCGGCGGCGGTGAAGAAGCGAGGATGCCGCGGGACATTGAGCCGGCGCTGGATCACCTCGCGCGTGATCTCGTTCCAAGACACCCCGTCCTGTTTCGCCATGACGTCGTAGCCGGGGTAGCGTTCAGTCATCGGGGTGGTCCTCCATCAGGCCGAGGGCGGCGAGACCGGCCATCGCCAGGCCGGTGAAGCTTGGCGGCGCCGGGATGGGTGGGCCGTCGAGCACGTTCTGGCTCCAGTTGCGCCAGCCGCCCATGTTGCGGGCGACGCCCATTATGTGGAAGCCGGCCCCGGCCCAGCCCATGACGGCTGTCAGCCGCAGCCAAAACCGGGTCCAGCCGCGCTTGCGCCGGGTCGCCCCAGCGGCGGCGTTGCCCAGCAGTGCCGCCGTCAACGGCGGGATCGTCACCGGCAGGTACATCAGCGGGTTGTGGTAGGCGCCGCGGAAGTGCAGCAATCCCGCCTCCGCGACCGTGCCGATCAAGCCGACGCTGGAGGCGAGTCCCACCACGCGCCCCGCCGGCAGGCCCAGAATGGTCGGCGCCACTCCCGGCGTGGTGTCGCGCACGCGTTCGGACAGGAAGCCCAACGCGCCGGACAGCGTCAGCGCGGCCGGGGCGCCGAGCGGGGCGGAATAGAACAGGTTCTGCCACGAGAAGCCGCCGGGCCGCTTCGCCACGTTGTAAACGTGGAACGCGGTGCCAACGAGGCCGGTCAGCCCCGCCAGAACATAGACGCTGTCGCGGGCGCGATGTGCGACCGACCGTCCGTCATTGTTGCCGTGCGCGCTGACAGCAAGCGAGAGGCCCGCAGTCACCAGCGGCGTGAACATCGCCCGATTATGGAACAGCCCGCGGTAATGCTCGACCGCGCTATCCGCGAGCACGGAGGCGGCGATCAGCCCGGCCGACCGGTTCAGCCGCTGCGCCGCCCGCAATGCCGCCGATGGATCCAGTTCCTGACGCCGGACCGGAGCGACAAGCCGCGGAACGCGCGCGTTGACGATTGCCGGCGTGGAGCGCCGGGTCACCGCCATCGCGGCAAGACCCAGCAGCGCCGCCCCGGAGGTTGCGAGCGCGGTCGTGTTGCGTGCCATGCTTTATCCTTTGGCGCCGGCGGAAAACTGCTCGGCATCGGCCGGGACCGTGCAGGCTCGCGCCCGCACGTCCCGCACGGCCAGATCGCTCGCCATCGCTCAGTGCTTGCCGGGCAGCACGCTGGCGATGACCTGCTTGACGCTGTTCTTGAGCACGCTGCCCAGTTCAGGTTCGGTCGCCATCATGGTCAGGAAGTTCTTGGCGTCCTTGAACGTGATGTGCGGCGGCAATGGCGGCACGTTCGGATCGGCATAGACGTTCATGATCACCGGACGGTCGGCCGCGAACGCCTCGTCCCAAGCGGCGCCCAGTTGCTCCGGATCGCGCACCACGATTCCCTTGAGGCCGAGCAGTTCGGCATAGGTGTGATAGGCGAAGTCCGGGATGCTCTGCGTCGACTCGGTCTTGCCGTCACCGAGCTGCACGCGCTCCTCCCAGGTCACCTGGTTGAGGTCCTGGTTGTTCAGCACCATCACGATCAGCGTCGGGTTCGACCACTGCTTCCAGTATTTGGAGATGGTGATCATCTCGTTCAGCCCGTTCATCTGCATCGCGCCGTCACCGATGAAGGCGATCACCACACGCTCGGGAAACGCCATCTTCGCGCCGATCGCGTACGGCGTCGCCGCGCCGAGCGATGCCAGGCTGCCCGACACCGACCCCATCATGCCGCGGCGCATCTTGATGTCCCGGCCATACCAGTTGGCGACCGAGCCGCTGTCGACGGTCATGATGCAGTTCTCGGGCAGGCGCTTGGAGCACTCCCAGAACACCCGCTGCGGATTGATCGGCTCGGCGGCGATCATCGCCCGGTCCTCCAGCGTCTGCCACCACTTCGACACGCCCTTGGCGATATCGGCGCGCCAGCTCCCGGCCTCTTTTTGCTCCAGCATCGGCAGCAACGCCCGCAGTGCCGTGGCGCTGTCGCCGGCCATGCTGACCTCCATCGGGTAGCGCAGGCTGAGCCGGGTGGGGTCCAGGTCGATCTGCACGCCGCGGGCCGAGCCGGGCTTCGGCAGGAACTCGCTGTACGGGAACGATGAGCCCACCATCAGCAGAGTGTCGCAATCCTGCATCAGATCCCAGGACGGCGCGGTGCCGAGCAGCCCCAGGCCGCCAGTGACCCACGGCAGGTCGTCCGGCAGCACCGCCTTGCCGAGCAACGCCTTGGCGCAGCCAGCCTGCAGGCGGTCCGCGACGGCCATCACCTCGTCGGTGGCGTTCAGCGCGCCGGCGCCGACCAGCATGGCGATCTTCTTGCCCGCGTTCAGCACCGCGGCCGCCTGTCGCAGCGCCGCCTCGTCCGGCATCTTGGCCGGGCCGGCATGCCCGACCCCGGTGTGGGTGGTCCCGTGCACCAGCGGCGGGTCCTCGTAGGGCAGCAACTGCAGGTCATTGGGGATGATGACGCAGGTGACGCTGCGGGTGGCGGACGCGATGCGGACGGCGCGGTCAATAAGCTGGCGAACCTGTTCCGGCACCATGACGGTCTCGACGAACTCGCTGGCGACGTCCTTGAACAGGTTCTGCAGGTCGACTTCCTGCTGGTAGTTGGCGCCAATGGCGGTGCGCGCCTGCTGTCCGACGATCGCAACCACGGGCACGTGGTCCATCTTGGCGTCATACAAGCCGGTCAGCAGGTGGATCGCACCAGGCCCAGAGGTGGCGTAGCAAAGCCCGACCTCGCCGGTGAACTTGGCATGGGCTGACGCCATGAAGGCTGCCATCTCCTCGTGGCGGACCTGGACATACTGCATGGTGTCCTTGGCCCGCTCCAGCGCCAGGTCGAGCCCGCCAACGCCGTCGCCGGGATAGCCGTAAACGCGCTTCAGGCCCCACTCGCCCAGCCGTTTCCAGACGAACTCGCTCACGTTCATGCTCACAGCCATCTCCCGCGCTGGTGCCTAGTGGCGCCATTACGCGCGCCGTTCGGCACTAGTTTTCACGGCTATCGTGTTTTTGCTGGCGTATCCCGCAGTGGCGCCGGCGAGATGCTACAGAAGCAGCATCGGAGTACGCCGTGACCAATATCGAGGTTGTATTGGATGCAAGGGCCACGATCGGCGAGTCACCGACTTGGTCGCCGGACGAGGCAGCGTTGTATTGGATCGACATCAAAGCGCCGGCCCTCTACCGTTTCGAACCCGCCACGGGTCGCCAGCGGACCTGGCGCGTGCCCGCCGACATCGGCGCTTTCGCCTTGGAGCCTGACCTGGCGGGGGCGCTGGTGGCGCTGCGAACCGGGCTGCACCGGCTGGTGTTCGCCACCGGCACGCTGACGCTCGTGGCGCCTCCGCCATTCGACCCGGCAATGCACCGGTTCAACGAGGGCGGCTGCGACCCGGCTGGCCGCTTCTGGGTCGGCGTCATGTTCGATCCGGTCGATCCCAGCAGCCCCGCCCACCCCGGCGCCTTGCACAGCTACACGCGCGCGGACGGGCTGCGTCCGGCGTCCGACGCGTCCGAGCTGCATAACGGCATGGCCTGGAGCGCCGACGGCAACCGCATGTTCCTGTCGCACAGCCAAATCGGCGAGATACGCGCCTTCGACATCCAGGACGGACGCCTAGGGTCGCCACGGCTGTTCGCCACCATCCCGTAAGCCGACGGTATTCCTGACGGTGCGGCGATCGACACCGCCGGCGGCTATTGGTGCGCGCTCCACGGGGGCGGCAAGCTGCGCCGCTTCCACCCGGACGGCACGCCGGACCGCGACATTGCCTTGCCGGTCAGCCAACCGACGATGTGCGCGTTCGCCGGCGCGGGGCTGGACGAGATGTATGTCACCAGCGCCACCGACAAGCTGACGCCGGCACAGTTGCTGCGCGAACCCCACGCCGGCGCCTTGTTGCGCTTGCGTCCGGGCGAACGCGGCGTCGCGCGCCGCTGCACGGCGGCCTAGTGGTCCGATCCCAACGCTTGGTTCTCAAGCGTTAGGTGAATTGGTCCACCAAACAAAGGCTGGTGGTGCAAATCGGACGGATGCTTCCGTCTGATTTGCACCACTAGGGGCCTCGTGCCAGATGGTTGGCAATACGGCGCCTTGCCCGGACAGGCCCAGCTTAGGCTATTTCGCTGCCAGGCGTTGGTTTGGCCAGCACTACATCCAAATGCACCGGATTATGCAGCGTGTTGGCGACTGGCGACCAAAGCGTCGCGTGCTTGATAAGCGCCTGCAGCACCTCATCGGACGCATCCGCCTGTATTTGAACCGAAACCCGGATCGCCTCGAAGCCGAGGGGCTTCGGGGTGTTGTCACCCGTGCCCCAAACCGCCGTGGTGTTGAGGTCGGCCTCGAGCACGAGTTCGAGCGACCGGATTGGTATGTATCGCGCGACCGCGTTCGCGTGGATGCCGATTGCGAGGCAGGACCCGAAGGCGACGAGCAACGCTTCGTTCGCGTTTGGAACGCTGTCGTCACTGAGCAAGCTTTCTGGCTCGTCCTCCCCGACAGGCTGCGCTGGCAGGTCGCGGACGTAGCTAAGTTGGCGGAAACGCCCTTGCGCGACCGTGCGGCAGCGCAGCGTCCGGATGGCGGTTGGATCGGCACGGCCCTTGGCGGCCATCGCGTCAAGAGCGGGCTTGGGGACGGGCGCCAACAATGGGTCCCGGGCCGGTTGTTTCATCATGGGACACGATCCTCTTTGCAGCCTGTTCGCTTGACTGGGGTTTGCGCCGAAAAGCCATCCAGAGCTGCCCGACATTTGTCGGCACCAGGAGTTATCACAGCCAGTTGAATGACCTCCCTATCCGTGGTAACAATGATACTAGAACCTCTACGCTAATAACGTAACACTTCCGTCACGCGCCTCAGAGGCCCAAAGCCGCTAAGCGGGAATGCAGAAACGCACGGCACTTACCTATGCTCGACTGGGATGACCTGCGCTTCTTCCTCGCCATTGCCCGGCACGGCAGCCTGTCGGCTGCGGCCAAGGAACTGCATGTCGCCCAATCGACGGTCGGGCGCCGGCTTGCCTCCCTGGAGGCGGGCTTGGCGGTGCGGTTGCTGAACCGCACCCCGAACGGCTATGTGCCGACCCTCGCCGGCCAGAGCGTCCGGGAGCAGGCGGAGCGGCTGGAAGCCGAGGCGCTTTCCCTGGAACGCAATGTGGGCGGGCACGACAGCCGGCTGGTCGGGCTGGTCCGTGTCACCTGTGTGGAAACCGTTGCCAGCCATATCCTGGCGCCCTGCCTTGCAACCCTGCGCCGGGAACACCCGGATATCATGGTCGAGCTGGCCTCCGACCCGAGGGATCTCAGCCTTTCGATGCGCGAGGCGGATATCTCCGTGCGGCTCACGCTGCCTGAGCAGCACGACTTGGTCGTCCGCCGCATCGGCGACTTGGCCTTTGGCCTGTACGCCAGCCCAACATACCTGGAACGGCACGGCGAGCTGGATTTCGAGGGCGGCTGTCCCGGGCATTACCTGATCACTCAGCTCGATGATGTCCATGATGCTGCACAAACGGGCTGGTTGGCAGACCTAACTTCGCGTGCCCACATTGCCGTGCAAACCAATAGTCACGAAGCGGCCGTGTCCGCGGCCCTGCACGGCGCCGGCTTGGCCTGCCTGGCCCGATTCCGGGCGGATCGGGAAGCCGGGCTGCGGCGAGTGCCTACTCCCACCACCGTTCCGGCCGCCAGCATTTGGCTGGTGGTCCATAAGGACAATCGTGGCAGCGCTCGGATCAGGGCTGCCCTAACCCACATCACGAACTCGGTCCGAAGCCAGGCCGGCATCCTGCACCCCGAGGTTGCCGGGTCCCCAATCAAAGCCTAAGTCAGCAGAGTAGCAGGCCGATACAACGAGAAGGCCGCGTGTATGCGGTTTCGCATAGCCACTCGCCGCCATTGCAGCGCAAGTTCACTGAACTAGCCGTCCGACTCACGTTAACATGCACGAAACCTGTTTGAGGCCTGGTGCCGAAGCCATCGCGTCCGGGTCAGCAGCGGCAACGCCCGGGGTGGCTAAGCCGAAGGCGTATGTAACGGAACACCGAGACCGGCGCCGTCCGATTACCGGTGCTGTGGAGATCGACGATGCCGAGCAATGCGAGGCCTACCCGTAACTGGCTGTTCACATCGCCCTTCCTCGATACCCATGGCATGGACGGTTTGCCGCGAGCGGCGGACACAGTGGCGTTCGGTTTCTCGGCCAAGGCGGCGAACCATCCCGGCCGGGCCAGCCCCATCAACCAGGGACTGACGAGGGCGCCTCGTTGGCGCATCGTCTTGCCCCATCCGGGAAGCGAATTATGAGCTTGCTGACAAACTCCACCGATATGGCGGCTGCATCGCTTGCACCGGGCAATTACGTTGACCCGGGCCTTCCTCTTACGATCACGCACTGGCGGCATGGGGATGCCGAGGTCGCCGCCGGCGGCGACGGCATTGCATGCCTCACGCTGATCCTGTCCGAAGGACAGATCGTCGAGCGCAAAAGCCGCGGCGCATGGTCGCATCGGCCGTCGAGGCTGGGCCTGGTGACAGTGAAGGATCCCGAAGAACTGACGAGGTTCTCCATACGTGGGCAGACCAACGTCGCCAAGCTCCTCGTTCCCGTGGCGAACTTGGCGGATGCGGCCGGGCTGAACCGGCGCCCCAACATCAAGGCCCGGTTCATCGAGCCGGAACCGGAACTCGCGCGGTGCGCGCAACGTGCCCTCGTCGCGCTGCACCAAGGCGACGGCGCGGACCCTTTGCTCTTGTCCAGTATCGTCATGGAGCTTTCCAAAACGATGATCGAGCAACCGTTCGGGGGCAGCAACCGCGCGGTCGGCGGGCTTTCGCGGCGACAATTGCGGCGAGTGGAGGAACTCATCGAATCCCGCCTATCCGCCCCGGTCGCATCATCCCCGTCGCTCAGCGACCTCGCGGCCGAGGCGAGCCTGAGCCTGCACCATTTCGCCCGCGAGTTCCGAAGGACGACGGGCGTCACGCCGTATGCCTACATGCTCCGGCGCCGGTTGGAACGGGCGCGGCGGCTTGTCATCCATTCGACCCTTTCGCTGGCCCGGGTCGGCAAGCTCTCGGCCTTTCCATCCGCCGCCCATTTTGCCGACCGCTTCCACCGCCAGATGGGCGTTCCGCCAGGGGCGTTGCGGCGCGCCGCACAAGCTTGATAATTAAGGCGCGCCGCGTAAGCTTGAATACCAATCGAGCGCTTACGTGTTTCCCCTCGTAGCGTGCTGGTTCTCAGGCTCGTGCTAGTGGTCTGACGCAGGCTGCTCGCTTCGTCTGCGTCAGACCCACTAGCAGCAGGATCGCGATAGGCCGGCTTACCGAAGCAAGAGGCGTTCCGTGTTATGATAACCACGGAAACAGTGAATCACTCGCTGGCAGCGGGAACTTGTGGATGGGCGATCGTGGGGGCTTGAGCGGCAATCATCGGGAAGCGATGGGGGACTTCCATGGCGCCGCGAGCGACGCGGCACTGCTTGCGGGCGAGCCTATGCACGACATGGAATTGCTGCGGCAAAGCTTGCTTGCTGGATTCGGCCGGCAGGCCCTGTGCGCCGAAACCCTCGACCCATTGATGCATCAGGCCAGTGCCATCGCAGCAGAAGCCCTCCAGGCCGACTACGCATGGGTGCTTGAACACATTCCGGAAGACGCGGCGTTGGAAGTCAAGGCGAGTGCCGGCTGGGGTGCAGCCGTGACCCACGGCCTTCGCATCAGCGCCGGCGCGCACAGCGTCGCAGGAAGCGCAATTCAGACTGGCACATCCAGCATCTGGACGCAGCCTGCCATGGGAGGCGTGCCGCAAGCTGTCAAGCTCTGGCACGAGCATGGGATACGCGCCGCCATTTGCGTGCCGATCGGCGTGGGCGGCGCCGCGCCGTTCGGAGTCCTCGAGGTCTGCAGCCCGGAGGATCGCACTTTCGGCGAGCACGAAGCGACCTTCCTCCAGACGTTGGCAGACATGCTGGCGGGGGCGGTCGCCGCGCACCGGCAACGGCAGGCGTGCGAAAGGCAGCTCGCGGCGCAGGAGGCCAAGCTCCGTGCGGCGGAAGAGGCTTTGCTGTTGAAGGACGTCCTGGTTCAGGAGGCCCACCACAGGATCGCCAACTCATTGCAGTTGCTCCGTTCCCTCCTGCATGTCCAGGCGAGGAACGTGGCGGACCCCGAATGGCGGGAGCAGATCGAGGGCGCAGGGCGGCGAGTCGCCACGGTTGGCGCCTTGCATCGCCGCATGTGCGAAACCGGCGCCGGCCTGGATGCCGATGCCAAGGACTACCTCCAGATCATGCTCGACGAAATGCGCGCGAGCCTTCCGGACTCCAGTGATCGCCCGCTGTTGCTGCAGATGGACTCCTTCATGCTGGCCGCTGGCGACCTGACGGCAATGGGCTTGATCACGGGGGAGTTGGTGACCAATGCGATCAAGTACGGGCATGGCACGGTCACCGTGCAGGTCCGGCGGCAATCGACGGGACTCGAGATCCGCGTTTCGGATAACGGCGGCGGTTTCCCGCCCGACTTCGATCCCGCCACATCCAGCGGCCTGGGAATGCGCCTCGTCAGCGCCCTGGCGAAGAACTCGGGCGGAGACGTGGTCAGCGTGGACCGTTCGGTCAGCTATGGCCAGATCGTCGTGCGGACCGGGTTCGGCGGAGCCTGAGCGCCAGCGCGCGGGCCTGCGGCGCATTCCATCGTGGGGACGGCTGCCTTAATCTGCCGGGCACCGTTAGGGCATGCCGGCGGGGGCGTTGCTGAGGCCGCGTATTATCGGCACCGTGCATCGAGTTGGCCGCCACTTTCCAACTTCAGCGCCAAGGAGTTTCCGCATGACGATCCTCAACAGGCGCACGCTGCTGGCCGGCGTTGCGTTCGCCGCCGGGCTGGGCTTGGCAGCCGCACCCAGCGCGTGGTCGGCGGGTCCGAGCTTTGCCCCGAACTTTGCAATGATACAGATCAACGAACAGGCACTGTTCTTCAAGCAGATGCAGGAGGGCGCCGAGGGCGCGGCAAAGAAAGCCGGCGCCATCCTGGACGTGTTCAACGCCAACGACCGCCCGGCCGAGCAAAACAACGCGATCGAAACCTACATCCAGCAAAAGGTCGCGGGCCTGCTTGTCGACGCGATCGACGTGAACGGGCTGATGCCGGCGATCCAGCAGGCCGCCGCCGCGGGCATTCCGGTCGTCGCCGTGGATTCCGTGCTGCCGTCCGACGGGCCGCAGAAGGCGCAGATCGGCGTCGACAACGCAAAGGCCGGGCAGCTCCTGGCCAATGCCTTCCTGCCGTATGTGCAGTCCGCCATGGGCGGCAAGGCGAAGGTCGGCGTCGTCGGCGCGCTGAATTCGTTCATCCAAAACCAGCGGCAGAAGGCGTTCCTGGACGCCATCGCCGGCAAGCCCGGCATCTCGCTGGCCGGCGTGGTCGATGGCCGCAACATACAAGACAATGCCCTCTCGGCCGCCGAGACCCTGATGACCGGCAACCCGGACATGAACGTCATCTACGCGACCGGCGAACCAGCCCTGCTGGGGGCCATCGCGGCGGTGGAAAGCCAGGGCAAGCAGGACAGCGTCAAGGTGTTCGGCTGGGACTTGACGGCGCAGGCCATCAAGGGCCTCGACGCCGGCTACGTGGTCGCGGTGGTCCAGCAGGACCCGGCGGGTATGGCGGCGGCAGGGATCAACGCGCTGGTGACGCTCAGCAAGGGCGGCACCGTGGACCGCAACATCGCCGTTCCGGTCACCATTGTCACCAAGGCGAACGTCGGGCCGTACCGTTCGGTGTTCAAGTAAGGGCCTCGATGGAGGCATCGGCGCCGTTGATGTCGCTGCGCGGCATCGGCAAGGCCTTCGGTTCGCTGACCGCGTTGCGCGACGTTGATCTCGACCTGTATGGCGGCGAATGCCTGGGCCTGGTCGGCGACAATGCCGCCGGCAAGTCCACCCTCAGCAAGGTCATGTCCGGGGCCTGCATTCCCGATTCCGGCAGCCTGGCCCTGTCGGGCAAGCCAGTGCGGCTCGACGGCCCGGCCGAAGCGCGAGCGCGCCGCATCGAAATGGTCTATCAGGAGCTGAGCCTGTGCGACACGATCGACGTCGCGGGCAACCTGTTCCTCGGCCGCGAGATCTGCCGCGCCGGATTTCTCGACAAGGCGGCGATGGCGCAGCAAGGCCGCCAGATGCTGGATGCGCTCGGCATCCGGATTCCGCGCATGAGCGCCAAGGTCGCGCGGCTGTCGGGCGGCCAGCGCCAGTCCATCGCCATCGCCCGTGCCGCCTCGTTCAACCCGCGCGTGCTGCTGCTGGACGAGCCGACATCGGCGCTTGCGGTGGCCGAGGTCGAGGCGGTGCTGGCCCTGATCAACCGCGTCAAGGCGCAAGGCGTCGCGGTGGTGCTGGTGACGCACCGGCTGCAGGACCTGTTCCGCGTCTGCGACCGCATCGCGTTCATGTATGAAGGCGCCAAAGTGGCGGAACGCTTGATCGGCGAGACCAACTTGGAGGAGGTGGTGCAACTGATCGTCGGCGGGGCGCGGGCATGAGCCGCAGCTTGGCGGTCGACGACGGCGCGGCGCACAGCCGGGCCGACTTCCTGCTCGAACATGCGCAGGTCTTGTCGATCGCCGCGTTCTTTGCGGTGTGCTGTGTCATCTTCGCCGCGGTCTCGCCGGTGTTCCTGCTGCCGGGCAACCTGCTCAACCTGCTGCGGCAACTGGCGCCGATGCTGATCGTGGCGTCCGGCATGACCTTTGTCATCACCACCGGAGGGATCGACCTGTCGGTCGGCTCCATCGTTGCGTTGACCAATGCCTTGACGGCGATCGCCCTGGCCGCCGGGCTGCCCTGGCCGCTGGTGGCAATGGCTATGCTGCTGCTGGGCGCCCTGGTCGGCGCATTGCAGGGATGGTTCACCGCGTATCAGCAGATTCCGTCCTTCATTGTTACCCTGGCCGGGCTGTCGATGCTGCGTGGCTTCGCGTTGCTGCTGACCCAGGGCTACTCGATCCCCATCGCCGGCGCGCCGGGGTTCATGGCGATTGGACGCGGCTGGGCGTTCGGCGTGCCGGTGCCCGCCGTGCTCGCCGCCGGGGTGGCCGTCGTCTTCTATGTCGTGCTCGGCCAGACCCGCTACGGCCGGCAGATCACCGCGGTCGGCGCCAATGCCGAGGCGGCGCGCCGGGTTGGCATGCCGGCCCGGCTAGTGGCGGCCTCGGCCTTCATGCTGACCGGCGTCACGTCCGCGATGGCCGGTTTGATCATCGCCGCGCGGCTCGGGTCCGGCTCGTCCAATGCGGCGGTCGGGTTCGAGCTTGACGTGATCGCTGCCGTGGTGCTGGGCGGCACGTCGCTGCTAGGCGGCAGCGGCACGATCATCGGCACGGTGCTCGGGGCCTTGACCATCGCCGTCATCGGCAACGGGCTGATCCTGGTCCACACCTCGCCCTTCCTGGTCCAGATCGTTACCGGCGCCATCATCCTGGCCGCCATCTGGCTCAACACCCGCGTCTTCGCCCGGCTGACCAATCGCCGGCGCGCTGGCGGCTAGGGGGAATAGCATCATGTCGGAACTCTCGCCCGCGCATGTCGGTTCCGGCCAGGCGATGACCGTGGCCGGCCCCATTGCGGCGGCCGACCTCGGCGTCACGCTGATGCACGAGCACCTGCTGAACGATTGCCGCTGCTGGTGGAACAAGCCGAAGGACCCGCGGCGTTCACGGCTTGCCTGCGACCCGGTGCATCCGGGCATCCTGGGCGAGCTGCGCATGGACCCGTTCGTCAACCTCAGCAACTGCACGCTGGATGACGAGCGCCTGGCCATCGCCGAGCTGGCCGACGTGGCGGCGCTGGGCGGGCGCACCGTGGTCGATCCGACCTGCCAGGGCATCGGCCGCGATCCGCGTGCGCTGCTGCGCATTTCGCAGGCGACGCAGCTCAACGTGGTCATGGGCGGCGGCTTCTACCTGCAAGCCTCGCATCCCGAACGGGTGCACGCCATGTCGGCGGGCGACATCGCCGACGAGATCGTCCGGGAGGCGGTCGAGGGTGTCGCGGGCACCGGCATCCGCATCGGCCTGATCGGCGAGATCGGCATCTCCGCCGATATGACGGACGAGGAGCAGAAATCGCTCCGGGGCGCCGCGCAGGCGCAGCGCCGCACCGGATTGCCGTTGATGGTGCATCTGCCCGGCTGGTTCCGCGTGGCTCACCGCGTGCTGGACGTGGTGGCCAACGAGGGCGGCGACCTGCGCCACACCGTGCTGTGCCACATGAACCCGTCCGGCGGCGACGTCGAATATCAGGTGGCGCTCGCGGAACGCGGCGCATTCCTGGAATACGACATGATCGGCATGGATTTCTGGTATGCCGACCAGGGCGTGCAATGCCCGTCCGACGAGGACAATGCGCGCGCCATCATGGGGCTGATCGAGCGCGGCTGCCTCGACCGGCTGCTGCTGTCGCAGGACGTGTTCCTCAAGATGATGCTGACCCGGTATGGCGGGTTCGGCTACGCCTATCTCCAGCGGCATTTCCTGCCGCGCCTGCGCCGTCACGGCGTCACCGAGGCTCAGGTCGCGCAGATGATGGCCGGCAATCCCCGCCGCGTCTTCTGCTCGGTTTGAGGCCGCGCTTGACCATGCGCCGATGACCACGGTGTTCGTGCTGGGCAACGCGGGGATCGACCTGTCGCTGGCCTTGCCGCATCTGGCGCGTCCCGGCGAGACCGCCGTCGCCACGTCGGCGATGCGTTCGCCGGGCGGCAAAGGGCTGAACCAGGCCGTTGTCGCGGCCCGCGCCGGAGCGCGCGTGCGGTTCTGCGCGCCGGTGGGCGCCGATGCGGATGCGGGCGTCGTCGCCGTGGCGCTGGCGCTTGAGCCGCTGGCGGAGCTGCGGTTGCTGGCCAAGCCGGTCCCGACCGACCAGTCGATCGTCATGGTTGCCGCCGATGGCGAGAACAGCATCGTCAGCCTGTGTGGCTGCGCCGACGCGCTGACCGCCGCCGAGGCGGCGTCCTTCGCCGCTGAGTCGACGCGCGAGGACTATCTGCTGCTCCAGGGCAACCTGACCGAGTTGGCGACATTGGCGGCTGCCCGTGCTGCGGCGGCCCGCATCGTGCTGAACGCCGCCCCGTTGCGCTGGCCGATGACGGGACTGCTGCGGTTTTGCGAGGTGGCGGTTGTCAATCGAGGCGAGGCGGAGGCGATCACAGGTTTGTCCGACCCGGAGGCGGCAGCGTGGCGGCTACGTGCGCTCGGTTGCGCAACGGCCATTGTCACGCTGGGCGCCGGCGGCTGCCTTTGGGTGGATGCAGGAGGCGCGGGCCACATGGCGGCCGTAGCCGTGACGCCGCTCGACACCGCCGGAGCCGGGGACACGTTCTGCGGCGTGCTGGTGGCGCAGTTGGGGAGGGGCACCGCCTTGCCGGACGCCATCGCCGCCGCCCAAGCAGCGGCAGCGCTGTCGGTGACGCGCCGTGGCGTCTTTGCGGCGTTGCCGCGCGCAGTGGAGCTGGGCTGAGCGGCCACCCACCATTCAGGCTATAGCGGACCCGCGGCTGCATCGAGGAGATTTCTGGACTTCAGTCGGGGTTGGGATCAATGCGCCCGCATCCAGCAGGAGAGCGCGACATCTTAGTCGCTGTATGCGGCAGCTCGGCTTCGCTCGCTACGGACCGTTTTAATTGCCGTTCCCAAAGGAGGCGCAGACCGAGATCGTCATCATCGGCCCGAACCGCAAAGTTGCGATAAAGAACCGCAAAGCGCTGCAAGGCCGCAAACGCCCGGCGCGCTAAGCCGTATTCGCGGTGGTGAGGGCACGATGCGGCAGTTATCGATCTACTCGAAAATCATCCTGACCTTGCTCATAACGGGCCTGGTTTGTTTAGCGGCGGGCGGCGTCATCGGCTACCGCTCCGGCGAGCAGGCTTTGACGGAGTCCGTGAGCGTGCAGCTCACGGCGCAGCGCGAGCTTAAGCGCCAGCGGGTCGAAAGCTACATCCGCAACCAGCTTCGCTTTACCCAGGCGATTGGCAGCGCCCCCGAGACCGCCGCGGCCACCAAGGCCCTGATCGCCGCGTTCCGGGACATGCACGCGGATGTGCAAGCCGGCACGCCGGGCGCGCAAGCCGACACCGCCGTCTTGGAGGCTTGGTACAACAAGGAGTTCTTGCCCCATCTGGACAAGATCGCCGGCGACCACACGCCGCTTGAAGGCTTGATGCCTGCCGACCCCGTCGCCCGGCGGCTCCAAGCCGACTACATCGCCAGGAACCCCGCTCCGACCGGCCAAAAGGGCTTGCTAACCGCCGCGCCGGGCGGCTCGCGGTATGACGCCGCCCACGAGCGCTTTCATGCCATCATGAAGCGCGCCGCACAAACGGTCGGGTTCTATGACATCAACCTCATGGATGCCGCGACCGGCGACGTCGTTTACACCGTCGCCAAGGAACCCGACTTCGCCAGCAACATGTATCACGGCCCCTTCGCCCGCTCCGGCTTCGCCCGTGTGGCGCAGCGCGCCCTCGATCCCGAGAATGGCGGCAAGGCAGTCGTGGAGGACTTCTCGGCATACTTGCCTTCGGCCCTCGCGCCGCAGATGTTCACTGCGGTGCCGATCATCGCCGACGGGCAGACCATCGGCGTCTTCGTGGCCCAGATCGACATCAGCACCCTCAATTCGCTGCTCACCGACGACGGCGCGTGGCAAAGGACCGGCCAAGGCGAAACGGGCGAGGTGCTGATGGTCGGCGAGGACCGTCTGCTCCGCAGCCAGTCGCGCTTCATGGCAGCCGATCCCGAGAAGTTCCTCGCCCAGGCGCGGGCGAACGGGCTGCCGTCGTCGGTTGCCGACCAGATACGCACCCTTGGCACCACGATCCTCTATATGCCGGACCGCAACAACGCGGTGGAGGGCGCGTTCCACAACAAATCGGGGATCGCTCGCTTCCTCGATTATCGCGGCGTCGAGGTGGTGTCGGCCTACGGACCCATCGAGATCGCCGGCCTGCGCTGGGCCATACAGGCGAAACAGGACACCGCGGAGGCATTCGCCCCAGCGGCCCGGCTTGAGCGCAACCTGCTGGTCGCCGCCGCAGCCGCCGCGATCGCGTTGACGTTCCTGGCCCTCGTTTGCGCCCGCCTGTTCATGCGCCCGCTGCAGCGGGTGATACGCGCCATGCAGCCGATATTATCGGGGGCTGCGGGGACCAGCGTCGAACCGGTCGAGGTCCACGGCAGCGATGAGTTCGCGGCCCTGGGCCGAGGCTACAACGCCATGGTCGCGACCATCGGCATGCGGGAACAGCAGGTCAAGGCGGCGGAGCTGAAATCGGACAGCCTGCTGCGCAGCCTCTATCCCGCCGGGCTCGTCGAGCGGATGCGCAGCGGGACCGCGCTCACGGCGGAGACGATCCCGAACGTCACGGTCGCGGTCACCTGGATCGACGGACTCGATGCGCTTTCCATGGACCGCAGCGCCGCGGAGATGAGCGAAGTGCTGAACACGCTGCTGGACGTGATCGGCGGATCGGCTGCGAGCCACGGCGTCGAGCCGGTGCGCTCGCTGGGCGAAAGCCACATCCTGGTCTGCGGCTTGTCCTCGCCCCAGCTCGACCATGCCATGCGCACCCTGGCGTGGGCGCAGAGCGCAACCCAAGCGGTGCAACGCCTCGGGACCGGGTGGGCGTCGTCGATCACGTTGCGGTTCGGCCTTGCGTCGGGCGAGATCGACGTTCTGCTGCTAGGACACGGCAACAGCCTGTATGACATTTGGGGCCGGACCCTCAGCATCGCCCGGCTTATCGCGCTCCAGGCAGAACCCGGCTTCGTTCGGGTCAGCGAGAGCACTTACAACTTGCTGACCGGCGTCGAGGGTTTCGAGGCCGTCCCGCCGATCGTGGCCCCGGCGTTCGGCGCCGTGCAGACCTGGGCGCGGCAGGCGGCGCCAGCATCGGCCAGGATGGTATCCGGACCGCAAACCCAAGCGGCGGAGTAGCTCGATGACCGATCTTCTGCCCTGGCCCTCATTCTCGGGCAACGCCGTATGGGCGCTCGTGCTGATGCTGGGCTATCCAACGGTGGCGATCGGGTTGATCGAGGCCTCCCGCGCGCTTGGCGCCCGCAACGAGTTCACGTCCGACATCCTGCGCCAGCTTGCCTATCTGCTGCTGCCCACAGGCGCGGCCTGGCTGATCCTGCGGGTGCTGGCCGAACTGCCGCCCGACAATTGGGCTGTGCGCACCGTCGAAACCGCGTTCGCGCTCACCAGCCTGTATCTCCTGCTCCGGCTTGCCCAGGCAGGGCTGATGCGCCTGCTCGATGAGCAGATGAGCGCGCCGAAACTGCTGCTCGACATCCTGCGCATTGGCCTGTCGCTGGTTTGGGGCGCGGTGGCGGTGTCGAGAATCTGGGATGTCGATCTCGCCAGCCTGTTCGCCGCGGTGGGCGTTGGCTCGATCGTGCTCGGCTTTGCCCTGCAGGAGTTCTTGGGCAACCTCCTGTCCGGCCTCGGGCTGCTCTCGGCGCACAAGTTCGGCATCGGCGACTGGATCGTCATCGACGGCAAGGCCGCCCGGGTGGTGGAGATGGACTGGCGCACCGTGACGCTGGTCAACAACGACGGCAGCCGCCTCGTCGTCGCCAACAGCACGCTCGCGAAGGGCAACCTGGTCATCGCCGCCCGCTCGAACGACCCCGCCGCCATCACCATTCCGCTGACGTTCGGCGTCGACATCCCGCCCGAATTGGTCCGCGAGGCCGTGCTGGAAGCCGGGGGCGCGCTCCCGGGCATGGTCGGCGCCGGAAGCGTGAAATGCCGTGTGACCGCGATCTCGGACACGGCAATAAACTATGCGGCGGTACTGCCCGTCGCAAACCCAGGAATCCTTTCAGGCCCGCGCGACGAGTTCCTCAGCCGGTTCTGGTATGTCGCCCAGCGTCGCGGATTGCGGCTGCAGATTGGGCCGGCGCCTGACGGAGCGGCCGCGCCCGACGCGCAATCCCGCCTCCGGATGCTCACGACGGCGGGCGTTTTCCACGGCGACGCCGACGTCCTGTCACAGCTCGCGCAGGCCAGCGCCTTCCGCCGTTACCGCCGCGGCGACCTCGTGATGTCAGCCGGTGCGGTCGCGCCGGATGCCGTCCTGGTGTTGGCGGGCGAGCTCGCCGTGTCGGTGCCGAACACGGGCGTCGAGGCCCGGCTTGAATTGGTCGGGTCGGGACAGCTTTTTGTCCTGCATGAAATCTTGGCCGGCGGCTCCTGCCCTGTTCGCGTCGTGGCGGAAGCGGACGCCGACGTGCTGGCGATCCCTGCTGCGGCCCTGGCCGACGTGATGGAGCGCAACCGTGTCATCCTTCGCGACGTGAATGCACTGGCGGAGGCGCGGCGCCTCGCCATCAAGCCGCTGAACCGGGGCCTGCGCACCGCCGCGTGAAGCCGGAGCATCGAGTTGCACGATGGATGGCGGCGGCCTGGGCGAAGTGCCCCAGCCCGAAGATCGGCGTCGTGGCGACGCCGCCTATTCCCTTCGGCGGGCTGAGATGCTTGTCTTGATGCCCGCGATATTGCCGCCGGGGCCAGCACGCGCCGCAGCCGGATCAAGGAGGGCCAGCCATGTCGTCCGCAGACTTGCATTACCTGCCGCTGCTCGAAGTCTCGGAGCGCATCCGGCGGCGGGAGCTCTCGCCCGTGACGGTGGCCGACGCGATCCTTGACCGGATCGCCCGGCTGGACGGGCAGGCGCGCAGCTACACGGCCGTGCTGGCGGACCGTGCCCGTACCGCCGCCGCGCGTGCGGAGGCGGAGATCGCCGCCGGCTTCTGGCGCGGCCCGCTGCACGGCGTCCCGCTTGCGGTGAAGGACCTCTGCGCCACCAGCTTCGCGCCGACCACCGGCGGCATGCCGCTGCGGCGGAACTCGACGCCTGACCACGACGCGACGGTCGTGCGCCGCCTTGAGGACGCCGGCGCGGTGATCCTCGGCAAGCTGCAGATGACCGAGGGCGCCTACACCAGCCATCATCCGGACGATCCGCCGCCGCTCAACCCTTGGAATGCCGCGCACTGGGTCGGCTCGTCGTCGACCGGGTCGGGCGTCGCGACGGCGCTGGGCCTGTGCTTCGGCTCGCTCGGCTCGGATACCGGGGGATCGATCCGGTTCCCGTCGGCCACCTGCGGGCTGACCGGGATCAAGCCGACCTGGGGGCGGGTCAGCCGGCATGGCATCCTGCCGCTGGGGGCGTCGCTCGATCACGTCGGGCCGATGGCGCGTAACGCGGCCGATGCGGCGGCGATCCTGGGCGTCATCGCCGGCGCCGATGCGGACGACCCGACCGCGATCCAGCAGCCAGTGCCCGATTATCTCGCAGAACTGGGCCGGGGCATCAGCGGCGTCACCATCGGGATCGACCGCAGCTACAACGGCGACGGCATCGACCGCGAGGTCACCGAAGCCGTGCGGGCCGCGGAGGGCGTCTTGGCGGCCCTCGGCGCGCGAATCCGCGAGATCGAGTTCCCGCCGACGGACGCGCTGCTGCGCGGCTGGATTCCGTTCTGCGCCGTCGAAACAGCGATCGCGCACCAGGGCAGCTACCCGGCGCGCGCCGGCGAATATGGCCCGGACCTCGCCAACCTGATCGAGCACGGGCGGCGGATGTCGGCGACCGAGTTCGGCGGGATCATGCACGAGCGGCTGGAGTTCTCCGGACGGCTGGCCGCGGTGTTCCAAGACGTGGACCTGCTGCTGATGCCGACCATGCCGGTTCCGGTGCCAAGCCTGGACCGCATGGCGGAGTATGGGCAGGACGATGGGGTGCTGCTGCGGATGCTGCGCTTCACCGCCCCGTTCAACTGGGCGGGCAACCCGACCATCACCCTGCCGAGCGGCATGGACGCGGCGGGCCTGCCGCTCAGCCTGCAGCTTGTCGGGCCGCACGTGTCGGAGGCGCTGCTGTGCCGCGCCGGACACGCGTTCCAGCAGCGCACCGATTGGCATACGCGGCGCCCGCCGGGGTGATGGCTGGGTCGCGGCAGCTTCCATCGGCACGAAAGTCGCATTGATATCCAAAAGCTGCACAAAGCCGGAAGGATGGTTCATGGATCTCGGGCTCAAAGGACGCCGCGCGCTCATCACCGGCGGCACGAAGGGGATTGGCCGCGCCATTGCGGAGTGCTTCGCCCAGGAGGGCGCGAATGTGGCCCTGTGCGCGCGCAATGCGGGCGAAGTCGCCGACGCCGTTTCCGCGTTGCGCGGCAAAGGCGTGGCAGCATTCGGCCAGGCGCTCGATGTTGCGGACGGACCCGGGCTGCACAGTTTCGTCGAGGCAGCCGCAGCCGCACTGGGCGGGCTGGACATCGTGGTGGCCAACGTCAGCGCACTGGCGATCGGCCAGGATGAAGCCGCCTGGCGCGCCGAGTTCGAAACGGACCTGATGGGGGCGGTGCGCCTGGTAGAGGCCGCCCTGCCCCACCTGGAGCGGTCCGGCGCGGCCTCGATCACTTTCATCTCCAGCGTGTCCGGTCGCGAGATCGACTTTGCTGCAGGCGCCTACGGGGCGATGAAGGCGGCACTGGTGCACTACGCCCAGGGCCTCGCCTTCCAGCTCGCGGGCAAGAACATCCGGGCCAACACGGTTTCGCCGGGCAACACCTATTTCGACGGCGGCGTATGGGCGCGGATCGAGCGCGACAACCCGGCGTTCTTCGCCCAGGCATTGGCGCTCAACCCCACCGGACGCATGGGGAAACCCGAGGAGATGGCTCGCGCAACCGTGTTCATTGCAAGCCCGGCCGCGAGTTTCGTCAGCGGCACAAACCTGGTCGTGGACGGAGCGTTGACGCGAGGGGTGCAGCTTTGACGGGGAGGGTGCAGCGTCGTGAACTGCTGAAGGCCGGCATGGCCGGAGCAGCGGGTTTGGCCGCACCGCGGCTCGCACGCGCCGCCGGGGCTGATACGTTGATCTTCGCTCCGCAGGCTGACCTGGCCCAGCTCGACCCGGTGTGGGTGACGGCATACGTCACGCGCAACCATGCCTTCTTGGTCTTCGACACGCTCTACGGCCTCGACGAGAATTACCAGCCGCAGCCGCAAATGGTGGAGGGCCATGTCGTCGAGAACGACGGCAAGCTGTGGACGCTCACCCTGCGCCCGGGCTTGAAATTCCACGACGGCACGCCGGTGCTGGCGCGCGATGCGGTGGCGAGCATCCGCCGCTGGGCGTCACGCGACGCGTTCGGCGCCTCCCTGCTGGCGGCAACCGACGAGCTTGCGGCGCCTGACGACCGCACGATCCGGTTCCGCCTGAAGAAGCCGTTTCCTGCCCTGCCGTTGGCCCTCGGCCGCGGCAGCAACGCAATGCTGCCGGTGATGCCGGAGCGCCTGGCCAACACGCCGGGCTCGCAGCAGGTCACCGAGATGAACGGCAGCGGCCCCTACCGCTTCATCGCCGGCGAACGCGTGCCGGGCTCGCGCGCCGTGTATCAGCGCTTCGACGGCTACGTGCCGCGCCCGTCGGGCGTATCGAGCTTCACGGCAGGGCCGAAGCTAGCCACGATCGAACGGATCGAGTGGCGGACCATTCCCGACGCGGCAACCGCGGCGGCGGCCCTGCAGGCGGGCGAGATCGACTGGTGGGAGGCGCCGACGGCGGACCTGCTGCCCATGCTCCGGCGCAACCGCTCGATCACCACGGAGATCATCGACCGGGCGGGCAACATCGGTTTCCTGCGCATCAACAGCCTGTATCCGCCGTTCGACAACCCTGCCGTGAAACATGCGCTGCTCGGCGCGATCGACCAGTCGGACTTCATGGCGGCCGTGGTCGGCACTGATCCGCAGATGTGGCGTCAGCCCGCGGGCGTGTTCACGCCGGGCACGCCGCTGGCCACCGATGCAGGGCTGGAGGTGTTTGCCGGCCCACGCGACTACGAGCGCGTCAAGCGCGACCTCGCTACGGCCGGGTATGGCGGCGAGAAGGTGGTCATGCTGGCCGCCACCGACTTTCCCGCGGTCAACGCGCTGTGCGAGGTCAGCGCCGACATGTTCCGCAAAAGCGGGATCAACCTCGACTACCAGGCGCTGGACTGGGGCACGGTGACCAGCCGGCGCAACAGCCAGGAGCCGCCGGACAAGGGCGGCTGGAACGCGCATTGCACGTACACGGCCGGCTACGACTTGTTGAATCCAGGGTCCAATCCGTCGCTGAACGCGGTCGGGCGCGCGGGCTTCGTCGGTTGGCCGACCGACCCGCGGCAGGCGGAGCTGCGCAGCGCCTGGTTCGACGCGCCCGACCTCGAAAGCCAGCGGCGAATCTGCCGCGACCTCCAGGCCCGCTTCTTGGAAAACCCCGGCTACTACCCGCTCGGGCAGTTCTTCCAGGCGACGGCATACCGCAGCAACATCAGCAACATCCCACGCGGCTCGTTCAGCCTGTTCTGGGGCATCAAGAAGGCCTGACGGCGCGACTCCCCTCATCACCAAAGGAGCGTCCATGTCCGACGCCGCCATCGGCTTCCTGCCAGCCTCTGAACTCGCGGCGTGCTACCGGACCAAGTCGCTTTCCCCTGTCGAGGTCATCGATGCGGTGCTGCGCCACGTCCCGCTCGCGACGCTGCTGGGCGAGGCCAACTTCGTGATCTGCCTCGCGCTGGCTACGACCGAGACGGAAAACCTGATGGATGCCGCCGCCTTCGCCCGCATGAAGCGCGGCGCGTTCTTCATCAACCTGTCCCGCGGTGGCCTGGTGGACGAGGCGGCGGAGCATCAGGCGTTCGATACGGTGCGGCAGGTCGGGGGATTGGCGCAGGGCCGTGTGCCGTTGGGCGCAGTGAATGCGGAGCCCGCATCCGGGACGGTGGAGCGGTTATTTGCCGATCGTGTCCGCGATTTCCCAGCCTCCGCCAAGGGACCGATACAACGCAACCAGGTCCGTTGCGATTTGAGTGTTGATGTTCGCCAGGTCGCTCTGGCTTTGCAGCAGTTGCGCCTGCGTGGAAATGACATTCAAGAAGTCGATGGCCCCCGCTGCATACCGTTGCCGCGCGGCGCCTAGGGCGATTTCGTTTTGCTTCGCGGACTCTGCCAACTGGAGCTTCTGGCGCTGCGCCTGGGCATAAGCCGTAAGGGCGTCGTCCACCTCCTGATAGGCCTGCAGCACCGTCTTCTGGAAGCTGATCGCCGCCTGCCGCTGTTGTGACTCCCGCAAGCGCAACGTGCCGCGCAACTGGCCGCCCTGGAAGATAGGAATGGAAATCGACGGCCCTACCTGGAAGGCGCTGGAGTACAGGTTGAAGGCGTCCTTGAACCGCAGGCTCTCGAGGTCGAAGCTGCCCGTCAGCTTAATGTCAGGATAGAAATTGGCGACCGCCACCCCCGTCTGCGCGGTGGCGGAGTGCAGGTTGGCCTCCGCCTGCCGAACGTCGGGACGGCGCCGCACCAGCGTGCCGGGCAAGCCGATCGGCACGCTCGGCGGCACGTCAGGTTGGGCGACTGGAGTTTGCAGCTCCGGTTGCAACGCTCGGGGCAGCTCGCCCAGGAGCAGGCCGATGGCGTTGATCAGTTGCGCCGCCTGGGTGCGAAGCGGCGGCAGGGTGGCGGCGATGGTCGATAGCTGCCCCTGCGCCTGCGCCATGTCGAGCGTCGTGGCGACGCCGTTGGCAAAGCGGTTCCTGACCAGCCGCAAGTTCTCGCCCGCCAATTGGGCGTTGCGTTCCGTGATGGCCAGCCGCGCCTGCGCGCCGCGCAATTGCAGATAGTCTTGGGCAAGATCGGAGATCGCCGACAGGGCAACGCCGCGCCGATTCTCCACCGAGGCCAATATATCCGCGTCGGCCGCCTCCACGCCCCGGCGGACCCGGCCGAATAGGTCCAGCTCCCAGGATGAGGACAGCCCCTCCTGGAACAGGTCATATTCCAGCGGCGCGCCCGGTGCGGGCGTCTCCAGCGAAATAATGCCCGTCGGGCTCGCGCGATTGCGGGTATATGAGCCCTGCCCGTTGATGTTCGGCAAACCCTGTGAAGCCGTGACCTGGCGCTGCGCCCGGCCCTGGAAAATCCGTTCCAGCGCCGTCTTCAGGTCGAGGTTTTGGCGTGCCAACCGCTCCACTAGCGACGACAGTTCCGGGTCGTTAAAGCTCCGCCACCAATGATCGTCGACTTCGCTGGAGACGGTGACGCTCGGCACGTCCAGAGGTTCAGACCCATAGGCGCCTGGCGCGTTCACCGCCGGAGGATGGAAGTCCGGCCCGACCGTGCAGCCAGCAAGGAAGCCGGCGAGCATGATGGATGCGACTATCGGCGTCGTTCCCCGCCCAGCCACGCGCTGCTTGTGCACCGTCATCGCTCAGCGCGCCGATATCCGCGCCGGGTCATTGCGTTGCTCGCCCTTTACGTTCGCCAGCCCGGTGTCGACCATCGTTTCGACGGAAAAGCCCAGGCGCAGCAGCTTCGCCTCATCCTGGCCCGGCGTCACCACGATCTTCACGGGCAGGCGCTGCACGATCTTGGTGAAATTGCCGGTCGCGTTGTTCGGCTGAATTGCCCCGAATGCAGCGCCGGAGGCCGGAGGCAAGCTGTCCACGACGCCGTCGAGCGTGATGTTGTAGGCGTCGACATGGATGCGCACATGCTGCCCTGGAAGCATGTGCCGCAATGCTTCCTCGCGATAGTTCGCCTCGATGTAGATGCGGTCGAGCGGAACCACGGCCATGAGCGACACGCCGGGACCGACGTAGTTGCCGACTTGCACGGTGCGCTGGGCCACCATGCCGTCCAACGGCGCCACAATGCGAGTGTACGACAGGTTGAGCTTGGCCTGCTGCACCTGCGCCTCATCGGCTTTCACCGTAGCGGCTGCCGCCGCGCGCTGCGCCTCCAAGATCGGTATCTGGCGCTTACCCGACTCGGTTGCCGCTTTCGCTTGGTCGACCGCCGCCTGCGCCTGCTCCACCGCCTGGTCCGCCTGTTGGCGCTCTTGCACCGTGCCTGCCCCAGTCGCGGAGAGGCTGCGGTAACGCTTTTGGTTGGCCAGGGCAAAAGTGAGCTGCGCCTGGGCAGATGGCACTTGCGCCTGCGACTGGCCGATGACCGAGGGCTGCCGCTGAATGGAGCCGGCCGCGTTGTTCACTTGCGCCTGGTCGCGCTCCAGCACCGCCTCGGCGTTGGCTAGCGCCGCAAGGTAATCACGGTCATCAACCGTCACGAGCACCTGGCCGGCGCGCACCTGCTGGTTGTCCTCGACGTCGACGGAGGTGATCTTGCCCGAGATTTGCGGCGCAATCGTCGAGTAATGCGCCGTCATGTAGGCATCGTCCGTGTAAACCGTGGAACGCGGAACGTAGATGATCGCCAACACCACGGCCACGAAACCCACGCCGACCACTCCGGCAACGACCCACGGCCAGACGGGCTTGCGCTTGGCGGGCTTGCCGTCGTCCTTGCCCTTGGCTTGCTGCTTCCCCTCGGACCCGCCATCCTGATTTTTGGCCCCGTCCTGCTTGGAGCCGTCCTGGCCGGAACTGTCCTTCTTGGGCGGTTCCTTGTTGCCATCGTCCTTTGCTTCGTCGCTCGCGGCTGCCATTCTTCGTGTCCGTCAGTTCTTGGCCAACTCAATGCGGGGCGGATAGGTGCGAACCGGCAGCACCAGCAGCACGACCATCAAGACGACGGTAAGCGCCGCGATCACGAAGTATGCGTCGCTGAGCGCCATGACGGTCGACTGCGCCTGAACCGCCTGCGAGAACACCGCCAAGGCGGCCTGCGAATGATGCTGCAGCGCGCTGAACGATCCCAGCCCGGATTGGTCGACGATGTCATTGTAATGGAAGGCTCCACGCCAGCGCATGATCAGTTGCAGCAGCCATACTCCCACCGGCTCGGCGACCGCGCGCATGGTGTTGACCAAGGTGGAGGCGAACGGCCCGTCCGCCGGGTTCCTGATCGTGTTGGTCGCAATCATCAGCAGCGGCATCACGATCATCGGCTGTCCGACGAGCTGAAATCCTTGCCAGAGCAAGAAACCCCCGCCGTCCACGACGGACGTCAGCAGCGTGCTGCCAAGGCAGGACACCAGGATGCACGCCATCCCGATGAAGCTCACGACGCGCGCGTCCACGCGCTCGAAGTTCAGCAGGAACGCCACGGCTGGAAGCATGACGAACTGCCCTGCAGCAACCACGAGGGTGACGACGTAGGATTGATTCGGCCGATAACCCTGAACTTCCTGCAAGAACTGAAGTGGGATGGTGGACGCGGACAAACCAAGCAGCAAGAAGATGAACAAGGCGACGAGCGAATAGGTAAAATTACGCTGTTTCAGCAAAGAAAATTTGTAGAGCGGCAATTCGTGGTGCAGCTCGTTGACGACCAGCAACGGGAGCGTCACCACACTGATCAAGGCCAAGACACAGATCATCTTGGAGTTGAACCAGTCGTAGCGGTCGCCCTGCTCCAGCATCGTCGTCAGCGCGCCAAAACCAATGGCGACCAGAAGCGCGCCGCGCCAGTCGAACAGCCGCAGCCGTTCGTATTTCGGCGGGTCCTGCTCCACGCCGTACCAGACCAGCACGGCGGCAATCGCGCATAGCGGCAGGTCCTCCCAGAACACGAACTGCCAGCCCACCGCGTCGGTCCATAAGGCCGCCAAGGTGGTGGAGATGCTGGGGCCGAACGTCGCCGTGAGCGCATACAGCGCCAGGCCGTATAGCCGGATCGGCGGCGCCAGCACCCGCAGCCCGATCGTCAAGAGCAGCGGGATGGTGAACCCGGCCGAAACGCCCTGGATGAACCGCAAGCCGTAAAGCAGGATCAGGTCCGATGTCGTCGGTATGAGAAGCGTGCTCACGCAGCAAAGGGCGATAGCGAACAGCGCGAATCGCCGGATCGACACCGTGACCGCCCACCACGTCGCCATGCTCATTCCGATCACCTCGCCCACGGCGAACAGACTCGTGAGCCAGGTGCCGGGATCGTGGCTGATCCCGAGCCCGCCTCGCACGTCAATAAGCGCCGCAGACGTAACCCCGTCGTTGAATTCGACGTTCAGGGCAGCAATCAGCACGCCCACAAGGCCAATAAGCGGCTTAATGTCCATGCTAACCTCAACGCCTCGCGCGCAAGCCCATCCACGAACCACTAGGCTTGGAGTCAATGAACGGCGAGGTCCGAACATCGTTGCGCTTGAACTGTCGCGTTCTTGCTGCGGCTAGGCGGCGCGCCTGCCAGGCTTGCGAAAGCGGGCTCTATTGCGGCTGAGGCATCGTGCCGGTGGAACTCAACCGGGATGCTAAACCATTCGCGTCCTGGGTCGATGTTAGCTGCCCCGTGGCGAATGCGAGCGCGGCGGCCGTGGTGAGAACCTGGGAGTGGACAGCCGCAACCGTGCTTTTCGCCGTGGCAAGCGCCGTCTGTGCGTTGCTCGCATCCGTCAGCGTCCCCACCCGGTGCCGGTATGCATCCGAAGCTGAGTCGAACGCGGTCTGGGAGGCGGCCTGCAACGCGACAGCGGCATTATACTGCGTGAGGCCGGTCGTCAGCTCGTCGTAATTGAGCGCCACTTGCCGCATCGCTTGGTCCTGGCCCTGCTGCAGCGTGTCCGCCGCTTCGGCGGCGGCGGACTGGGCCAGCTTGATCTGGTTCTGCAGCGAGCCACCCTGGTAGAGGCTCCAGCTAAAGTCGAGGTAGGCCCCGACTTCCGTCCCGCGGATAGGGGTGGAGGGCAGGTCTTCGGTCGATATCTGCCCATACTTCCCGCTCCCCTTGATACTGATGAGAACCTTGGGGAACAGGGCCGACCGCGCAGACGCGACCTGGGCCTCGCTGGCGCGGAGCTTGGCCAAATCGGCCAGCAAATCCGGCCTGCGTTCCAGCGCAGTCTGCATGAGCTGCTGGACCGTTGCGCCGACTTGGCGCGGCAGCGGCTGACCGGACGGCAACGCGACGCGCAGTTTAGCGTCCGGCGGCGACCCCATGGCCGCGAGCAGGCTGTATAGGGCTGCGTTCCGGGCGCTGGCGGCTTGGGCTATCGCGTAGCGGGCCTGCGCCACGGAGCGCCGTGCCTGGTCGACATCGGTCACCGTGCCCTCGCCGTGGCGCAGCTTCTGTTCAGCCGAGTCGAACAGGAGCTGGGCGTTCTTGAGCGATTGCGCCGCGCTCTCGACCTGCGCGTCCGCCGCCCCAAGCGAGAAGTACGCTCGCGATACGTCGAGGATCACCGTTTGGTGGGCGGCAGTGAAGGAAATGTTGGCGGCAATGGATGCCTGCTTGGCCGACTGCACATTGGCCGCCCGCCCGCCGAAATCGAACAGCAGGTAGCTCATGGTCACCGCAGGGAACAGCCCCTCGGCGTCTGACGTGATGTAACCCTTTTTGCTGAGAAAGGTGGGGAACGGCGTGACCGAGCGCTGGTATCCCCCAAGCACGTCCACGGTGATCTGCGGCAGGTAGGCGGCCCGGCTGATTCCCACGCTGATCGCAGCCTGGCGCGCCTCCTCCCAAGCAATTCGGGTCTGCTTGTTGCTGCGCTGGGCGATGTCGATCAGCTCGACCAAGCTGTATTCATGCGAGGCGTCGATCACTGGGTGACTGTCCGGCCATGGCAGGGCGGGATCCCTCGGCAGGTCGTAGCGGCCCGGCACCGCGCCGGTAACGAGGGCTGCGGGCGGGGTGCGGAGAGACGCGGTGTCCGGCGGTGCGCCCGGAGCGGATACGGTGGTCCGCCACGGGGCTTCCGGTGAAGCAGGAGCCAAGTCGCTCGTGTCGTTGCAGCCATAAAGCGGCAACGCCAGCAAAAGAAGCATCCGTCTCATGCCATCAACCGCCCGCAACGGCCGGCTCCAGCGCCGGAGTTCCCACATGGGCTGCGTCGGCGCCAACCTCCCTGATCATGGTGGTGGCGTCATCATGAAGGAGGCCATACCACGCAGCGCAAGCGGCTAGGTGCGCCTCAGCGTTGCCCTCCGGCCCCGCGTGCGCGAGATCGGGGGGCCTGGGCAGCGTTGCCAGCAGCGCGCCTCCCCCGGTCCCATCCTGCATCCAACGGGCGCAGCCGCGGAACCAATCCGCCATCGCGCCCTGATAGTCGGCGGTTGCGACTTGCGCCGCCTTCGGCATGGACGCCTCGGTGCCGCCGGGCTGCTGCTGAAGCGCCACGATCATCGAGACCGGCAGCACCAGCGCCTGCACGCTAGCGACGGAGCCAGCGTCGATGAGCCGGTGTTCGCGGTCTCGGTCGCGCCGGTCGGGCCGTATCCTGGTCGTCTCGTAGCGGTCGTTCACAAGGCTGGCTTGGGTGCCCGCGATCGCCTTGTCGAAGCCTTGCCGCAGCTTCCCAGGATCTGGGGCATGTTCCTGCGTGTCCGATGGGCGGGTCGAGACCAGCAAGTCGGCCAGGCTTTTGAGCGCCTGGCCCAGGTTCTTGCGCACGCCGCTCACGATGCTGACGGGCCAAATCGTGGTGAAGACCACATAAACCGTCACGTCGCCCAGCAAGATGCCGATGATACGGTCGCGCCCCGCCTCCATGCTAGTGGTCGGACCATAGCCCGACAGCACGCAGGCGAAGTAGGCGATCGCGATCTGCTGGCCGGCGTAGTTGGTCCGCTCGCTGCCGTTCTTGATCCAAGCCGCCAGCAGCAGCGGCCCGGCCATGACCAGCAGGAGGTCGGCCAGCGTGGTCATGAACGGCATCAGAAGCAGGATGGTCCCGATGCCGAGCATGGCGCCTATCAGGCATCCCGCAATGCGCAGCAGCGCCTTGTGGATCGTCTCGCCAGTCGACTCGAACGAGACGACGAAGACGGTGATCAGGCAGGTGGCGATGCCCGACCAGTTCGTCAGCCGTTCGACTCCGTAGCAAAACATCGCGCAAAGGGTGAGCTTTAGGCCGAATTGGACATAATACGGATTGGTCCAGGCGTCGGCGAGGAAGAACCCACTGGACCCCTTACCTGCTTTCGGCTTGCTTTGCTTCCCGGCGGGTTCGTTGCTCAGGATACGCCGGATCTCCCTCAGGACGTCCGCCAACTCCGCCGCGAGCGGAAGCACGGCAGGCGGGGGCTTGCTGTCCCCACTCCCGGAACCCGGCGTCGCATCGCCGGGCTGCTCCTGGAACGGGGTATTCTTCCGCAATGCCCGCCCGGCAGCCCGGCAAGTGCGAGCCGCGTGGGCAAGCGTCGCTCCAGGGGAATCGGTTGCAACCCGATGCCATGCCAGTATGAGAAGGCCGAGCCGGTCGACCTCGCCGATCAGCTTTTCGGCGTCTTCGTGCCGGGGCGAACCGCGGTGCCACATCTTGGCCGCGCCTTGCAGCTTGAGCGGCTTGGCCGTGCCCTGCCTCGCGAGCTTGGCGAGTTTGGGCACGGCGTCGCGGTCGCCATCGCAAACCCGTGCCGCCGCATCGAGGCGATCGGCCAAGTCGGAGCGGAGAACTTGCGCCGGGTCACGCCCTAAAGCTTGATTGTACAAATAGAGCAGCACCACGGCCACAACCAATTCAAACGTATTCCACAGCACGCTTTGGAGCAGCGATTCCTCCGGCGACATGAACAGGATGTTGGGCAGCGTGTTCTCGGTTGTGTTTCCCGACACGTAGGTCTGCTCCAGCGCGCCCTGCAGCAGCAGGTCGCCCGATGGAATATTATAGACAGTCCACATCCCGAAAATCTGCAGGGCGTGGCCGAGCTTGGCACTTTTGGTCACGAACCCGGTGACGAAGGTCAGCAGGGCCATGAGCGGCAGTCGCAGGGCAGGCTGCGACAGGCTCACCATGAACACCAGGATGATGAGGCCGGTCGACGCGACGACAGCGGCTGCGCCGGCCAGCGAGGTGGTGGTCGTCGAACCCGCGTCAGTGCTGAAAACGATGAAACCAGTGTAGGCGAATAGCAGGATGTCCGGCAGGCGGAACATCTCGCCGATGGTGATGGTCGCCAAGCCGAACAGGGTCAGCCGCAGCGTGTTGCCGAGCCGCCCGGGCGTGGGCCGCAACTCGTGGCGCAGCAGCGCGAGCATCGCTGGCGGGTCGCCGACATCGACTGCGGGCGGCCTGTCCTTGCTCACCGGTCGACCAATAAGACGACGCTGGCGCCAATCCGCATCAGCGGCGCCGGCGGATTGTCCAGCAGCACGCGTACTGGGAACCGCTGGGCGATGCGCACCCAGTCGAGGCTTCGCGGGATGGCCGGGAGGCCGCCGCTCGTGGAAGCCTCGTCCGGCGAGACCCCGCCGCCAATGCTTTCGACCACGCCATGCACCGCCTGCCCGCCGAAGCTGAGCACGAAGGCCGTAGCGTGGAGGCCGGACCGCAGGCCGGATAGGTCGGTTTCGCGGAAGTTGCCGATCGCATACCAATGTTCGGTGTCGATGATGGTGAACACCGCCGTTCCCGTCGTGGCATACTCGCCCGCCGCCACCTTCAATGAGGTGATCTGCCCATCGCACGGCGACCGCACCACCGTGAGCCTCAGGTTGCGTTCGGCCAAGGCAAGCTCGGCTTGGGACGCCACAACCTGCGCTTCGAGCGACGCGACGTTTGTCACCGACTGCGCCGCAGCCCGGGCCTCGTCCCTGGCCGTCTGGACCGATACTTGCGCGGTGCGCGCTGTCGTGCGGGCCTGATCAACCTGTTCGGTGCTGACATAGCCGCGCGCCCCGAGTGGCGCGAGCCGCCCCACAGTCACGTTCGCCAGTGCGGATTGGGCCTCGGCGCTCTTGACCGCTGTTGCCGCAGCCTGTGCCTTGGAAACTTGCGAGGCAACTTGATTGATGTCGGTTGCGAGTTGGGCCTGGACGGAGGCCAACTGCGCCTTCGCCTGGGCAACGTGCTCGATGAACAGCTCCTGGTCGATGACGAACAGTTCATCGCCACGATGCACGAACTGGTTGTCGCGCACGTTCAGGCGGGTGATCCGTCCGCTCACGTCCGGCGCCATATGGATGATGTCCGCTTGAAGATAAGCGTCGTCGGTGCGCGGCCTGGTATCGAGACGCCCGACTGCCAGGAACAGCAGGACTGCCACTGCTGCCAGCACGAGGAGGCTGATGACGATGCCGAGTGCCTTTCGCATCCGCCTCAGTGCCCGAACCAGAAGAGCCACGCCGCAAGCGCAACGGCTATTCCGATGCCGACGTAGGTCAATGGTGGAAACAAGAGCTGGTCGCTTAGCCCGGCGAACTTGAAGATGAAGCGGCACAGAACGGCCGCGCAGAGGCCGATGATGGAACAAACCAGCCAGGACGGGACAAAAGAACCGAACACGTTTTGCGCAGGCGCGGCGCTGCAAGCCGAGCAGCCAGATGCGATCAAGGCTGCCGTAGAGCGACGAACCCATTTGGACGCCGACGCACGAGCCCGGAAACGGCTGAATGACGAAAGGCCGCTCATAGCTAACGGGGCTATTATTTCCAGGGTTTTATCGCAGCATGAAAAGCTTTCACTCAAGTCTCCCATTGTGGCGGCGATGGAAATCGGGCGCGGTCCCGAGCGTGGCAGTCCTGAGGTCAAGACTCTCGCCGCGGCTACGCCGTCCAACAGGACCATGGCCTGGAATGCGGCCGTCAAGGTTGTGGAGTTGCGGTGTAGTTGGCTTGGCCTCGCTGATTGCAGAGTGATGGACGGCGCACCATTGTTGCATTGAGTTATGGTGCGCGGGGCGGCGCGGCAATCGCCTGTGTATCGCGATCTTGCTGCTCACTGTCCGCAGCCGGGTCAGGCCGTCGCAGCCGCATGGCCTGAAATTACCGTTTGGAATGGCCGGCCGATTGGACCACGCTCTAGTGCTCTGACGCAGACGAAGGAAGCAGCCTGCGTCAGAGCACTAGCCTTGTTTGGTGGACTGATTCAGCCAACGCCATGAAGCGGGCGTTGGCATCAGGCCACTAGGCGTTCAGTCCCGGAATATGATGCTGCAAACTTACCCCCCGGCCCGTCAGTTCCTCATCGCAGCATGAGGCGGGCCAGCACGTAGCCGAACCCTGCCGCGATGAGCAGCGCCGTCATCGGGCGCGCCGCCATGAAGCCGTCCAGTTCAGCACCCATGGTGGACCCGTCTCCACGGATCGTCCTTCTGGCTGAGGCAAAGGTGTCCCGAACCTGTCCGGCACTCTGCTTTGCCTTGCCCTTAACTTGGGATTCGCCCTTGCCGCGAAGGTGGTTGCTCGCATCTCTGATCCGAGTTTCGTCCCCACTCTTAGAGGCGCGAGCTGATGCCGGGCCATCCGCGGCCGATTGGTGGACAGGCTCGTGAACGGGATGAGCCTCGAAGCCCTCATTGGCGAGGTGGACCACCACCCGATGCTCCTCGGGATCGCCGCTTACGAGAACTTCGCCGCGCTCGGGATCGACGACGACGCCTTGCACGTCAGCAACGAGGCCCAGCGACCGCTTGAGCGCCGCCACACGGATTTCGTCATCTAGGCCAGAGATCTTCAGCCGCAGCGTCCGGGACATTGGTTTACCTTCCATCGATCATGCCCTGCTTAACTGGGAATAGAGCCGCATCCAACGCACAGACTGATGCCATCATCAATACAGCATCCCGCGCGCCAGCACGTCCTCCGGCGCCGGCAGGTCCCACAAGATGTCGGCCTGGGCGAGCCCATCCCGCCACGCGGCCAGCATCGCGCCGGTGCGGGCGAAGGGCGCGCCCTTGTGGTCGTTCGCGTAGCGCACTGGCGGCAGCAGCTCCGGCCGATGCACCACCTCGAGCGCGGGGTCGAGCGCCCGCAGCCGGCCGACATTCGCAGGCTCCAGCGGCGAGCAGATGAACAGGACGGGCATCAGGCCTCCACGAGATGGCAGGCGGCGCCATGGCTCGAGCGCACGCGCATCGCCGGACGCTCGACCCGGCAGCGGTCGAACGCCTGCGGGCAGCGCGGATGGAACGGGCAGCCTGGCGGCATCTGCAGCGGGCTCGGCAACTCGCCGCGCACCGCGCTTTCGGCGTCGCGCCGCCGGGTGTCCAACGTGGGTGCGGCGCGTAGCAGCGCCTGGGTGTAGGGATGCAGCGGCGCATCGAACACGCGCTCCGTAGGGCCGTGCTCGACGACGCGGCCGAGATACATGACCGCCACCTGATGGGCCAGATGCCGCACCACCCGCAGGTCGTGCGAAACGAACAGGATGGCAAGGCCCAGCCGTTCCTGCATGTCCAACAGCAGGTTCAGCACCTGGGCCTGCACGGAGACGTCGAGCGCCGATACGATCTCGTCGGCGATCAGCAGCTCCGGCTCCACCGCCAGCGCCCGGGCGATCGCGATGCGCTGGCGCTGCCCGCCGGAAAACTCGTGCGGCTGGCGGTCCGCCGCGCCTGCCGGCAGCCGCACGAGGTGCAGCAGCTCCTTGATCCGGGCGTCAACCTGGCTCTCCGGAACCATGCGATGCACCCGCAGCGCCTCGCCGATCGTCTCGCCGACCGTCATGCGGGGGTTGAGCGAGCCGTACGGGTCCTGGAACACCATCTGCACCCGGCGGTTATAGCGGCGCAGCGCCTCGCCTCGCAGCGCCCGCACGTCCTGCCCGTCATAGTCGACCTGCCCACCATCAAGCGTCAGCAGCCGTACCAGGGCGCGGGCCAGGGTGGACTTGCCGCAGCCGGACTCGCCCACCACGGCCAGCGTCTCGCCCCGGTTCACCGCCAATGTCACGCCTGCCAGCGCCTGCACGGTGCGCCTGCCCCCGCCGCGGAGCGTATCCAGCAGGCCGCGCCGCACGGCGAAACCCAGGGTCAGGTCGTCGGCCCGCAGCAGGACGCTCATGCCGCCGCCTCGGCGCGAGCCGCCGCACGGACCGCGCCGGCCCGGATGCAGGCGGTGGCGTGGCCGGGCGCTATCCCCGCCAGCGGCGGGATGGCGGCCTCGCAGTCCGGGCGCACGAAGCCGCAACGCGGCGCGAAGCGGCAGCCCGGCGGCAAGGCGGACGGGTCGGCCAGGTCGGACGGGCTGCCGGGAATGCCGGCCAGGCGCTGGCGGGCCTGCCGCGCGCTGGGCAGCGAACCCAGCAGGCCCAGCGTGTAGGCGTGGGCAGGGTCGCGCAGGACCGTCTCCACGCCCCCGGTTTCCAGCACCCGCCCGGCATACATCACCGCCACGCGGTCGCACGTGCTGGCAACGACGCCGAGGTCGTGGGTCACGATCGCGACCGCCATGCCTAGCTCCGCTTTCAGCCGCAACAGCAGTTTGAGGATCTGGTCCTGGATGGTCACGTCCAGCGCCGTGGTCGGCTCGTCCGCGAGCAGCAGCTTCGGGCCGGAGGCCAGCGCGATCGCAATCATCGCCCGCTGCCGCATCCCGCCGGAGAACTCGTGCGGGTAGCTGCCCAGCCGGCCGGTGGCGCCAGGGATGCCGACCAGGTCGAGCAGCTCGGCCGCACGGCGCCGGGCTGCCCGGCCGCGCAGGCCGAGATGCTCATTGAGGCTCTCGGTGATCTGCAGGCCGACGGTCAGCACCGGGTTCAGCGCGGTCATCGGTTCCTGGAACACCATCGCGATCTCACGCCCGCGTATCGCGCGTATTGCCGGTTCCGTCAGCGCCGTGAGGTCCTGCCCCCGCCACAGCACCTGGCCCGACAGGGTGGCGGACGGGGGCAGCAGGCGCAGGATGGCGCGGAGGGTCAGGCTTTTGCCCGAACCGGACTCGCCGACGATGCCCACCACCTCGCCGGCGCCGATGTCGAGGTCGACGCCATCCACCGGGCGGGCACCGCCGATGCCGACGCCGACGTTGCGCAGGGAAAGCAAGCTCAGGCCCGGCGCCCCAGCCAGCCGGCCAGCCCGTCGCCCAGCAGGCTGAACCCGGTGCCGGCGATGACGATGGCAATGCCCGGGAAGATCGACATCCACCAGGCCGTCGTCATGAAGTTTTTGCCGTCGGCGATCAGCACGCCCCACTCCGCCGCCGGCGGCTGCGCGCCGAGGCCGAGGTAGCCAAGCGAGGAGCCCAGCAGGATCGCCAGCGCCATGTCCGTCATCCAATAAACCACCAATGGCGACACCGCGTTCGGCAGCAAGTGGCGGAACATGACGCGCAGCGTGCCATAGCCCATCACCCGTCCGGCCGCCGCATAGTCCAGCCTCGCTTGCGCCCGCACCTCTGCCCGCATCAGCCGCGCGTAGATGATCCAGTTCACCGCGGAGATGGCGACATACATGTTGCGCAGCCCCGGCCCCAGCACGGCGACGATGGCGATCACCAGCACCAGGAACGGGATGGTCACGAACACGTCGACCACGCGGCGGAAAATTGCGTCCGCCCAGCCGCCGGCATAGCCGACGACGCAGCCCACGAGCGTGCCGAACACGGCGGCGAACACGGTCGAGAACACCGCGATCTGCAGGTCGATCCGCGCCGCCCAGACCGTGCGCGACAGCACGTCGCGGCCGAAGTTGTCGGTGCCGAACGGATGCGCGAGGCTGGGCGGCTTGAGCAGCGCGCGGAAGTCGAAAGCGTTGGGCAGATAGGGCGCGATCCGCTCGGGCACCACGGCGCAGGCGAGGAAACCCAGTAGGATGAATACGCCGGCCGCCGTGGCGAGGCGCGGGCGGCGCCAAACCCGCCTTGGCCGCAGCGCAATCGCTGTGACGCTCACGCGCCAGACCTGGGGTCGAGCATCGCCTGAATTGCGTCGAGCAGCAGGAACACCACCGAGACCAGGATGGCGAGCACCATCGTCAGCCCCTGCATCACGGCGTAGTCGCGGGCGAAAATGCTGTCGATGGTCAGCCGCCCTATGCCCGGGATGGCGAACACCGTCTCGGTGATGACGGCGCCGCCGACCAGCGTCCCGATGTTCAGCCCGAGTAGCGTGACCGTCGAGATCCAGGCATTGCGCAGCACGTGGCGTCCGAGCACCACGCGCCGTCGCAGCCCCTTTGCGGTGGCGAAGCCGACATAATCGGCGCGCAATGCCTCGATCAGCGCGGCCCGCAGATTCCGCAGCAGGACCGCCGAGAGCGACAAGGCGAGCGTCAGCGCCGGCAGGAACAGGTAATACAGGTCCTGCACGAAGCCGTTGCCGATGCCGCCGACCGGGAACCAGTGCAGCCCCGCCGCCAGCGTGATCAGCAGCACCAGCCCGATGTAGAACACCGGCATCGACAGGCTGATTTGCGACACGGTCCGGATCAGCAGGTCGGCCCAGCTCCCCTGGCGCAGCGCCGCCACGAAGGCGAGCGGCACCGCAATCAGCAGCGCCAGCACGGCCGCCATCCCGGTCAGCATGAGGGTGATCGGCAGCCCGTCGCGGATCAGTTGCGACACCGGCACCCGCAGGGTCAGCGAGTCGCCGAGGTCGAGCCGGACCGTGTGGGCCAGGAACTCCCAGAACTGCGCCGCAATCGAGCGGTCGAGGCCGAGCTCGTGGTGCAGGTGCGCGATCTGCGCGTCGGACGCCCGCTCGCCCAGCAGCGCCACCGCCGGGTCGCCCGGCAGCACCCGCATCAGCCCGAACACCAGCAGCGCCACCAGCACCACGGTCACGGCGACCTGGATCACGCGGCGGCCCAGGATCACGAGCACGGGCATGGCCGGGCGCGCCTATTTGTCGACCGAGGCCTCGACGAACATGTTGTTGCCCAGCGGGATCTGCACGAATCCGTGCACGGCTTTGCGCATGGCGACGGGATACGGGACCTCCATCGCGAACACGATCGGCGCCGCTTCGGCGAAGCGCTCCTGGATTTCCTTATACTCCGCGGCGCGTTTCGCAGGGTCCAGTTCCTCCTGGCTCTGCTCGAACAGCGCGTCGACCCGCTTGTCCTGCCAGCCGGAGTGGCCGGACTGCCGGGTCAGGTAGTAGGCCAGGATGGAGGTGACCTCGTTCGGATCGTTAATGTCGTTGGTCCACAGCGACGCCCGCATCTGGAAGTCGCCGGCGTTGAAGCGGGCGAGACGGGTGGCCGAGTCGAGTTGCTCGATCTGGAGCCGCACGCCCACTTGCTCCCACAATTGCTGCAGCACCGTCAGCTTAGCCGCATCGTCGGCGCTGCCCGCGAGCGCCATCGAGGTGATTTCGAAACCGGATGCGTAGCCCGCCTGCGCCAGCAACGCCTTCGCCTTCGCGGGGTCGTAGGGGTAGAGCTGGGCCGGGCCACTGGCGAGCGGCGTCGACATAGGCATCAGGCTGCGCTGCAACGTGCCGGTGCCGTAGCTGACGGCCTGGATCAGCGCCTCCTTATCGGTGGCGTAGTTTAGCGCCTGCCGCACGCGCCCATCGGCCATCGGGTTCTTCGACCCGTCCTTGAACGTCGGCCGCACGTTGAGCGAGAAGTAGTTCACCTGGGCGGCTGGGAACAGCACCATGTTGAGCTTGGGATCCGCCTTCAGCTCCTCGACGCGCGAGTACGGCACGAACTCGGCGACGTCCAGCTCGCCCGCGCGCAGCTTCAGGATGCGGGTCGCGTCGTCGGGGATGATCACCAGGCGCACGCTGTCGAGGTAGGGGAGTGGCTTGCCGTCCTCCGCCTTGCGCCAGTAATGCGGGTTGCGCGCCAGCACCATCTCGCTGTTGCGCTTCCAGCTTTCCAAGGTGAAGGGGCCGGAGCCTACGGGATGGTCGGCGAAGGCCTTGGTCTTTTCCTCAATTGTCGCGCCCGGCGCCGCCATCAGCAGCTTCTCCGGCATGATGCCCGCGTTGAAGGTCGACAGCGCCTGCAGGATCACCGGGTCGGGGTGGGCCATGTGCAGCACCACGGCGTCGGCGCCAGTCTTGTTTGCAACGTCGATCGACGCGATCGAGGCCAGCAGGAAGGCGAATTCGCCACCGCCAGGCTTGGCGCGGGCACGGTCCAGCGACCATTTCACGTCGCTGGCCCCGAGCGGCGAGCCGTCGGCGAATTTCAGGCCGGGGCGGAGCGTCAGCGTGACGGTCTTGCCGTCCTCCGACACGGTCCAGGCGCTCGCCAGGCCCGGCTGCACGCCGGCGCCGTCCGGAGTCGGCTGCAGCAGCGTGTCGTAGATGTTCAGCGAAATCCAAATGTCGGCATTCTGCGACGTGCGGGTGGGATCGAGATACTGGCTCTCGATTTGACGGCCGAATACCAGCGTGCCGCCACGGGTCACGGCAGCGGACGGGCGGGCTGGCAGGATGGCGACGGCAAGCAGCAGGGCGGCGGCAATCCAAGGCGTGCGTTGCATGGCGGCTCCATCGATCCCAAGACTTGTGGCAATGCCATGCAAGACCTGTGCAACTGGGCGTGACCGAAATCGGCCGGGACACCGTGCCAGCGGCCTAGGGAGATGAGTTCGGCGCCTTGCGACGCCGCTTCGTGGAGCATGCGGCGGGCGCGTCGACCGTAGCCGATGCCGCATCATTCGCTGCGATTGCGGGCCGGCCCATTTCCCGCAGTCGCGAGCCGGTCTAATCCGGCGTGCTGGCGACGATCCGGAACAGCAGTTCCTCGCCGTCGGGCCGCCCTAGCCGGACCAACTCGCCGGGGCGGAACACGTGACCCTCGAACGCCCAAAGCGGGTCGTCCTCGCTGACCAGGCTTTGCAAGGCCCAGCCCTCGTCGAGGCGGATCAATTCCGATTGCCTGTCATCAACGCCACGAAGGCTGCGGATTGCGAGCCAAGGAAACGGATCGCTGTCATAGGCCGCCCAGTCGATCTGGCCTTGGGTGTTGAGGGCCAGCCGCACCGTCAATTGATCTTCAAGATCGCCCTCCGGACACCCCGGCCCTTTGGCCAGCAGCATGGTCAGCTTTGCCATCACCTCGCCTTAAACGCGCCCGTATGGTGATCGGCGTGCGCGGTTGCCCTGTCGGTCCCGAGCGCTGTCTCGTTACGCTCGCTTGATCCTAGTTAGACCCTATTACATGACAATGCGAGAGGCTTCGCCTGGTTTTGGTCCGAGATGCTGCGGCCATGTCACAGCTAGATTGCAACCCGGACGCCGAGTTCCACGACACGGTCGCTCGGAATACGGAAGAATTCGGTCGCGGGCACGGCATTTCGTGCCATGAATAAGAATAGGAACAGCCGCCAGGCCGGCAGCTTCGGCACCATGGCGCGCACCAGCACCTCGCGCCCGAGGAAAAAGCTGGCCTGCATGGCGTTGTATTCGACCCCGTGGGCGCTGAGCTCCTCAAGGCCGCGCGGGATGTTGGGGCTCTCCATGAAACCATAGCGCAGCACGACCCGGTGCACGCCGGGCGCAAGCTGCGACACCTCGATCCGCTCGTCGGCCGGCGCTTGCGGCATGTCCACGTTTTGCACCGTCACGAACAGGACCTTTTCGTGCAGCACCTTGTTATGCTTCAAGTTATGCAGCAAGGCCGCCGGCACGTAGTCCGGGTTGCCGGTCAGGAACACCGCCATCCCCGGGACCCGGACAGTGCGGGACTGCGGCAGGCGTGCAAGGAACGAGGCGAGCGGCAGGCTGTCCTGCTTCCATCGCGCCAGCATCAGCTCGCGGCCCTGATTCCACGACGTCATCATCGCCATAAGCCCGCAGCCCAGCAGCAAGGGCACCCAGCCACCCTCGGGGATCTTCAGGGCGTTAGCCGCGAAAAACATCAGGTCGACGGCAAAGAAGAAGCCGAACACCGACACGGCGAGGCTGCGCGGCCAATGGTACTGACGGCGAAACACCACCATCGCCAGCACGCAGGTGCAAAGGAACGTCCCCGTGACGGCGATGCCATACGCGGCCGCCAGGGCGTCGCTGCTGCGGAACGCCAGCACGAGGATCAGCACGCCGACCAGCAACGCCGTGTTGACCTGCGGGACGAAGATCTGCCCTTCCTCGGAGTGGCTGGTGTGCAGCACTGCCATGCGCGGCAGGAATGCCATCTGCATGCACTGCCGGGCGACTGAGAATGCGCCGGAGATCAAGGCCTGGCTGGCGATGACGGTCGCCGCGGTGGCAAGCCCCACCAAGGGCAGGCGCAAGCTCTCGGGCACCATGAGGTAGAAGGGGTTCTCCAATGCGGACGGGTCGGCCATGACCAGGGCGCCCTGGCCGAAATAGTTCAGCACGAGGCAGGGCAGGACGAAGAACACCCAGGCGAGCCGGATCGGCTGGGCGCCGAAATGGCCCATATCGGCATAGAGCGCCTCGGCGCCCGTGACGGCCAGGACGACGGAGCCGAGAGCGACGAAAGCCAGCCAGCCGTGGTTGAGGCAGATCATGCCCGCATAGTGCGGCGATATCGCCATGAGCACGCCGGGGTTGCGGGTGATCTGGAACATGCCCATCGCCGCCAAGGCAATGAACCAGACCGCCATCACCGGGCCGAACAGGCGTCCGATGGTGTCGGTGCCCCGCACCTGCACGGCGAACAGCCCTACGATCACGATGATCGACAGCGGCAGCACCAGGCTTTTGAAGGTCGGCGACACGACCGCAAGCCCCTCGACCGCGGACAGGACCGAGATGGCGGGCGTGATCACGCCGTCGCCGAAGAACAGGCAGGCGCCGCCAATGCCGATCAGGCCCAGCGCCGCGCGCATGGCGGTGCTGGATGTGCCGCGTTGGGCCAATGCCATGAGCGCCAGGATGCCGCCCTCACCATGGTTATCGGCGCGCATGACGAGCATCACGTATTTCACGGTCACGATCAGGATCAGCGACCAGAAAATCAGCGAAAGTATGCCCAGGATCTCGATGGGGCCGAGGCCGACGCCGGTGAAATGGATCAGGCTGGCCTTGAATGCATAAAGCGGGCTGGTGCCGATATCGCCATAGACGACGCCCAACACGCCCAGCAAGGCGGCGGCCCGCAACGGACGGGCGGCAACGTGGGGGACGGCGCTGACGGCCACGCTCATAGGCTTGGTCCCTTAGGCAAGGCGGCTGCGCTGCGCTGCAACGTCATTCGATATCCATCAATCGCGGAACTGGCATCACGCTGCACCTGCGGCGGCGGCCTCATCCCACGAACATCTTGCACACAGAGATGCCATAATTCGGTGGAGGTGCAAAGCGCAAGGTGGGCCGGGGTTCCTGCACCGGCACTCCCGGCCTAGCGCAGCCGCTCGAACGCCGTTTCACGGAACGTCGCGATGGTGGCGGCTGAAACTAGGCCGGCCGCGATCAGGTAATAGGTTGGCGCGATCGGGGTTCCGGTCGCCTGGATCAGCCAGGTGGCGATGAACGGTGCGAAGCCGCCGAAGATCGCGACCGAAAGCGCGTAGCCCACCGACATCAGCGTCGTGCGCGACCGCGTGGGGAACAGCTCAGCCAAGGCCGCCGGGCCAGGGCCGGAAAAGGCGGAGATCACCAGGTTGAAGCCGATCTGCACAAGCGCCACGCCCCAAGCGGACAGGCCCGACAGCATCAGCCGGAAGCCGGGATAGGCCAGCGCAACGAAGGTCAGGCAGCAGAATATCAGCATCGGCTTGCGCCCGATCCGGTCCGACAGCGCGCCCATGGCGGGGATCGCCACCAGCAGCGCCAGCAGCCCGGCCGTGTTGGACCACAACGCCGCCGTCGCCGACAGCCCGGCGTATTTCTGCGTGAAGGTCGGCAAGTAGGTCAGCATCACGTAATACGACACGGTCCACAGCACGGTGAAGCCGAACGCCTTGGCCATCAGCCCGAACGGCGTGCCGAGGTCGGCGAGGCCGGACGTCTCGCCGGCCTGCTCCGCCCGGAAGCGCGGGGTCTCGTCGATGCCGCGCCGCAGCCACAGGCCAACCGGCAGCAGCGTTGCACCCAGCAGGAACGGCAAGCGCCAGGCCCACGCGTCGATGTCAGCGGCTGAGAAAAAGCTATTCAGCAAGGCAGCGACGGCCGAGCTCATCAGCACCCCGCCGACGACCGACGCCTGGCTGTAGCTGCCGAAATAGCCACGGCGCCCCTCCGGCGACCATTCCACGATGAACGAGGTCGCGTTGCCCCACTCGCCGCCCGCCGACAAGCCCTGCAGGATGCGGCACAGCACCAGCAGGACCGGCGCCAGCACGCCGATGCTGGCGTGGCTGGGGATCAGGCCGATGCCGACGGTGCCGACCGCCATCAGCAGGATCGTGGTCACCAGCGCCGACTTGCGACCGCGGACGTCGCCCAGCCGGCCCAGCACGATCCCGCCCAATGGCCGTGCCAGGAACCCCACCCCGAACGCCGCGAAGGTCGCCAGCAGCCCGGCGACCTCGTCCGTGCCGGGGAAGAACTTGCGGGCGATCACGCTGGCGAGGAAGCCGTAGATGCCGAAATCGTAGTACTCCAGCACGTTGCCGATGCCGGCCGCGGTGATCGCGCGCCGCGCCGACATGCCGGATGCGCCTGTGGCGGCGCCGTAGCCTGCTGCAACCACGCCCATCGCCCGCACTCCCTGATCCGCGGGGAGAACGCTACCCACGCTTTCCCGTGCCGCACAACCCTGGCACTACCCGGCCAGTTGCCGCCCCCGCCAGCCTCGCGCAAGATCGCGGCACGACACGATGGAGCGGAGAATGACCGAGGCCAGACACCCCGACGGCGAGCCCTGGCAATGGACCGAGCCGACCTGGCGCCGCATCGTCGGCCGCGCCCGGGCCGGACGCAGCCTGGCGCCGAAAGCCTGGCCCGGCGGCGCGCGCTGCGCTTTCGCGGTCTCGTTCGACGCCGACCACGACACCATCCCGCTGCGCGACAGCGACGAGAGCCCGATGCGCATCAGCCAGGGCCAATACGGCAACCGCCAGGCGGTGCCGCGCATACGCCGGCTGCTCGAACGCGAAAGCATCCCCGCCAGCTTCTTCTACCCCGCCGTCTCCGCCCTGCTGTATCCCGACGAGGTCCGCGCCGTCGCGGCGGATGGGCACGAGATCGGCATCCACTCGTGGATCCACGAGGCCAACACCACCCTGCCGCCGGGGGTGGAGCGCGACCTGACCTTCCGCGCCGCCGACACGCTGGAAAAGATCGCGGGCGTCCGGCCCGTTGGCATACGGACCGCGAGCTGGGACTTCTCCGTCGACACCATGTCGATCATCCGCGAGCTTGGCCTGCTGTATGACAGCTCGCTCATGGCCGACGACGACCCCTACGAACTGGAAGCGGACGGCGAGCCGACCGGCGTCGTCGAGCTGCCGCCCGAATGGATACGCGACGACGCCGTTTACTACAATTTCGTCCGCTTCAGCGCGCTGCGGCCCTACACGCCGCCCAGCGCGGTGCTGGAGATCTTCACCGCCGAGTTCGATGCGGCCTGGGAGGAGCGCGGGCTGTTCCTGCTCACCCTGCACCCGCACGTCTCGGGCCACCGCTCGCGCCTGCCGGTGCTGGAGAAGCTGATTGCCCACGCCAAGGCCCGCGGCGGCTGCTGGTTCGCGACCCATGCGGACATCGCCCGATGGTGCCGGGATAGTGCCGCGTAGCCGGGCCTCGTAGCCTGGCCCCGCAGCAGGGCGTCATGCCTGCAACCCGCACGCTGTATCAAGGCCCGATCATCGACGCGCACCACCACTTGTGGGACCTCGCCGGCGGGCGCTACCCGTGGCTGACGGTGCCTGAGGCGGCGGTCGGCGCGCTGGGCGATGTCGGCTTCCTCCGGCGCGACTACCTGCCGCCCGACTACGCAGCCGACAGCGCCAGGCAGGGCGTGGCAGCGTCCATTCACGTCGAGGCGCTGTGGGACCCGGCGCGCAACCCGGTCGAGGAGACCCGCTGGCTGGATGCCCTGCCGCGCCCGCCCGGCGTCGCCGCGCGCTATGTGGCAGCCGCCCCGCTCGCAGCGCCGGATGTGGCCCGGACCCTCGATGCCCACGCCGAGTCGCCGCGCGTCGCCGCCGTGCGCGAGACCATCCGCTGGCACCCCGATCCCGCCAAGCGCTGGACCCGGCGCGGGTTGGTGAACGAGCCGGCCTGGCGCCGAGGCCTGGCGCTGCTGGCCCGGCACGGCTGGGCGCTCGATTTGCTGATGAACGCGCACCAGGCGGAGGAGGTGGCGGCCCTGGCGCGCGACACCCCGGCGCAGCGCTTCATCGTCAATCATTGCTGCACCCCGAACGACCGCGACGCGGAGGGAATGGCGCGCTGGCGGGCCGGGCTGCGCGCGATGGGGGAGCAACCCAATATCGCCATCAAGCTCTCGAACTACGCGGCCTACGCGCCGGACCGCACGTTCGAGGCCGACCGCGCCACGCTGCGGACCTGCATCGACGCGTTCGGGCCGCATCGCTGCATGTTCGGCAGCGACTACCCGGTCGCCCGCCGGACCATGACCTATGCAGCGCTGTGCGATCGGTTCCGCGAGGTTGCGGCCGAATACACGGCGGCCGAGCAGCGGGCGCTGTTCCACGACACCGCCGCCCGGCATTATGGGATTGGGGCATGATCGCCGAACCGCTCGCCGTCATCGGCGCCAGCGGCCTCGCCGGCCTGCTATGCGGCAAGTCGGCGCCGCTGGCCTGCCTCTTGCTCAACTCGTTAGCGTTGCGCAGATTGCTCGGGCCTGGGACGGTGCCAGCATGATGGGAGGCATTATAGCAATGCGGTGGCTCGCAATTCTTCCTTTCCTCGGCATCCTGGCCGGGACCCCGTTCTTCAACAGCGTTGCGCCGTCCGTTCTCGGCTTGCCCACCATCCTGGTGTGGCTGGTGTCATGGGTCGTCGCCACGTCCATCATCATGGCCATCGTGTACCAGAGCGATCCGGTTAACCGCCGCGACGCGCCCGATCGCGTGCTGCCGGGATCGGCGCCATGAACGTCGCGCTCGGCATTATCCTGGCCTTCATTGTCGTGGCCCTCGCCCTTGGCATCCGCGCGCGCGGCGGCAGGGACATGGACCTTGAGCAATGGTCGGTAGGCGGGCGCGGCTTCGGCGCCATCTTCGTCTTCCTGCTCATGGCGGGCGAAATCTACACCACGTTCACCTTCCTTGGCGGCAGCGGCTACGCCTATGGGCATGGCGGGCCGGCGCTGTATATCCTGTCCTACGGCTGCCTGGCCTATATCCTTTCATACTGGATGCTGCCGCCGATCTGGCGGTTTGCGAAGCAGCACCGCCTGATCTCGCAGTCCGACTTCTTCGCCCGCAAATACGACAGCCCCGGCTTGGGCATCCTGGTGGCGGTGGTGGGGGTGATCGCGCTGCTGCCGTATTTGGTGCTGCAGCTCAAGGGACTGGGCATCATCATGTCCGTCGCATCCTATGGCAGCATTTCCGCGACCGTCGCCATCTGGATCGGCGCCGCGGTCATCACCGCCTATGTCATGCTGTCCGGCATCCATGGGTCGGCTTGGAACTCCGTGCTGAAGGACTTCTCGATCCTGGCGGTCGTGCTGTTCCTGGGCATCTATTTGCCGCTGCACCTTTATGGCAGCTACGCCAGCATGTTCGCTGCGATCGAAGCGGCCAAGCCCGGCTTCCTGGCCCTGCCGGCGCACGGCGAAAGCATCGTCTGGTTCGACTCGACCGTGATGCTGACCGCGCTCGGCTTCTACATGTGGCCGCACACCTTCGGCTCGCTGTACACCGCCCGGGACGCCCAGGTGTTCCGCAAGAACGCGGTCGTGCTGCCGCTGTATCAGCTCGTGTTGCTGTTCGTGTTCTTCGTGGGCTTCGCCGCGATCCTCAAGGCGCCGGGCCTGACCGGACCCGAGATCGATTTGTCGCTGTTCCGCTTGTCGATCGCCAACTTCGATCCGTGGTTCGTTGGCGTGATCGGCGGGGTTGGCGTGCTGACCGCGCTGGTGCCCGGGGCCATGATCCTGATGGCGGCGGCGACCCTGCTGGCCAACAACCTTTACCGCGCGGCCCATCGCGGCGCGACCGATGCGTCCGTTTCCCGGGTCGCCAAGCTGATGGTCCCTTTGGTGGCGCTCGTCGCCGTGCTGTTCACCCTGCAAGGCGGCAATACGATCGTGGCGCTGCTGCTGATGGGATACAGCTTCGTGACCCAACTGTTCCCGTCCTTGCTGGCGAGCCTGCTGCCGCGCAACCGCGTCACCGCGCCGGGCGCGATGACCGGCATCGTGGCCGGCGTCGCCACCGTCGCGGCCACGGTGCTGACCCATACGACGACCCGCGACCTGCTGCCGTGGCTGCCGCAGCCGTTGCAGGACCTCAACATCGGGATCGTGGCCTTGGCCCTCAACCTGCTCGCCATGGGCCTGGTGAGCGCGGTGACGCAGCCGCGGGCCGGCCGCCAGCAGGCCATGCAGCGGCCCGGCTAGGCGCGTCCGCAGCGTCAGGCCGCGGGCGGCGCGTCGCCCTTGACCTGAGTGCGGTGCATCACCCGGCGCGCATCGGCGCTGAACGGATCGCGGCGGTGCATGGTGGAACGGTTGTCCCACAGCACCAGGTCGCCCACCCGCCAGCGATGCCGCCACGCGATGTCGTCCGTCGTGGCGCGGCGCCAGACTTCGTCGAGCAGCGCCTCGGACTCCGCGAGCGGCAGGCCCTCGATGTAGGCGTTGCGGCGACGCCCGAGGTAGAGCATCCGGGTCCCGGTTTCGGGGTGGCGGCAAACCAAGGGATGCACCGTGCCCGGCGAGGCATGCGGGTCGTCCGTCGGCGTCACGCCCGCACGGACGAAGCCGCCGCTGTTGTAGGTGCCGTCGTGCTTGACGCGCAGCCCCTCGATCCGGTGTTTCAGCGCTTCCGGCAGGCGGTCATAGGCGGCGCGCATGTCGCTGAACCAGGTGTCGCCCCCGGTCGGCGGAATTTCCAAAGCGTAGAGCATGCTCGCCTTGGGCGGCTTGGGCAGATAGGACATGTCGGTGTGCCAGACAGCCTCGCCGGCGCCCAGGCTGCCGATCGGCGCGCCGTCGGCGCCGAGCACGTTGGAGACCACATAGATCTCCGGACGCCCTTCCACGGAGGCGCGGCCATTCTCCTGCACCGGCGCGAGGTCGAGGTCGCCGAGGCGGCGGCTGAAGCCGGCCAGGTCGTCATCCGAGAGCGCCTGCCCACGGAACAGCAGCACGGAATGGTCGAGCCAGGCCTGATGGATGACGCCGAACGCCGCGTCATCGATCCGGCGCAGGTCGACGTCACGGACCTCGGCGCCGAGCACCGCGCCAGTCGGCACGACGTCGATCCCTGCAGCGGCGGCGTCGCGGCCGGTAATCTGGGCTGTTGTGGCGCTCATCAGGCTCTCCCGTTGACTAGGCGCCGGATGATAGCGCTTAGGCCCGGATTTGTCGTGCCCCGGCTGCCGCGGAGTGACGCGGTCATGGGCGCGGCGTCGAGTTGGCAGTGGGGGAACGCTTGAACGTCTGGATGTCATAGGACGCCAGCAGCGCAGCCACGCTCATCAGCAGCGCGCATGCGCCCAGTCCCAACGCGCGCTCCGTGCCGATCAGGTTCGCCACGGGGCCGCAGAGGGCGAATCCGATTGGGCCAAGGCCCATCGCCACCAGGCCGAATATCGAGCTGACCCGCGACAGGAAGTCGCGGGGGATGCTCTCCTGGAGCGACGTTTGGACCAGGACGTTCACGACCGCGAGGGCGATGCCGAACGTGGCGCTCCCCAGGGCCAGCAGCGGCACGGGCGCATGCAGCGCGAGCATGATGAGGGGGGTTGCCAGCAGCGCGGTGGCGATCTGCACCGCCAAAAGCGGCCGTGGTATGTGGACGCGCAGGACCAGCAGGCCACCCGCGATCCCGCCCACGCCAGTCGCCGAAGCAATGAGGCCCCAGGTCCGGGCGCCATCGGGCACAGAGGCGAACAGGGCCGGGCCGAGCACGAATAATGGCGCAAAGGCGAGCAGGTTGAGCACGCCATGCTGCATGGTCACCAACTGCAGCCAGCGGTGGCGGTTGAACTCGCCCCAGCCAAGCTGCAGGTCGGTGACGAGCGAGGCACGGGGCGTGACCGCGTGGGGCGCGAGGCGCAGCGATGCGAGGCACGCAGCACTGACGGCGTAGGACGCCGCGTCCAGGCCGAACGTGACCGATGCGCCGCCGAAGCTGACGAGCAGGCCGCCTAGCGCCGGTCCCAATATCGCTGCGAGCGAGCCGGACAGGCTGACGAGGCTGTTGGCGGTTTTGACCTGTTTGACGCCGGCGACCTGCGGGATTAGGCCGCTTTCGGCCGGTCCGTAGAAAGCGGTGCCGACGCCGCAGCACGCGGCCAGCATCATGAGGGCGGGAAGGGTCGGATGGCCGAGGGCCAGCAGGGTTGCCAGCGCCGCTTGGGTCACGCAGCGCAGCAGGTCGGCCGCAATCATCAGGCGGCGCCGGGGCCACCGGTCGCCGACAACGCCGCCGGCGAGCATCAGCAGCACCATCGGCGCTGTCTGCGCCGCCAGCACAGCGCCGATTGCAGAGGGGGAATAGCCGGCGCTGAGCAACGCGAATGTCAGCGCGACCGGGACCGCGGCGGTGCCGAGCGTCGAAATGCTATACGCCGTGAAGAACAGGGCGAAGTTGCGATGGCGCAGCAACGCGCGGTAGCCGCCATCCGCGGCTGCTGGGGACAGGAGCATCGATGCCATGAGCTAGCCGCGGTAGCAGAACATGCAGGCATCCGGAAGCCTGCAATCGAGAGGCGGAACGTGCCGCTTGGGATTCATTACCCGGCCATTATCCGCCGCCGGCGGCACGTTGCCGCTCAAGCGGTCGAGCCGGCGAACACGTTCTTTTTGATGATCGCGTGCACCCCCCAGTTGCCGTCCACCACCTGAGTGATGCCGAAATCCACCGCCACCGACATCAGCGAGATCGCTTCGTCCTCCGTCAGCTTCTTCGTGCCCATCAGGAAGCTGCGCATCTTGCGGAACGCGTCCCGCATCGCAAGGTCGATCGAGGACTTGGTGAAGATCTCGCTCTGCGCGTTGGCGCCGAGGTCGGCGAGGTAGTTCGGGTAGCTGAAGCCCGACATGACCCAATCGTCCTGCGTCTCGATCAGCGGGAAGTTGAGCGCCTCCAACGCCGTGCCGCCAAGGTCGGCCTGCTTGTGCAGAATAAGCTGGAACGTGCCGGTCAACGAGCACTCGATGGCCGTGCCGCACAGCTCTGAGTCGCCCTGGCCGGCATGCGGGTCGCCGACGGAAAGCAGCGCGCCATCGACGGCGACCGGGTAGTACATCGTCGCGCCCTTGCCGATGCGCCAATTGTCGATGTTCCCCCCGGTATAGCTCGGCGGGATGGAGTTGACGTAATCAGCCTCTTTCGGCGCCAGGCCCATGGTGCCGAAATGCGGGCGGATCGGCACGCGGATGTTCTTCAGCACGTCCCAATTGCGCTGCGTCCGCGCATGGTCCACCAGCAGCCCGGGATAGTCGATCGTCGGATGCACCTTCCCCGTCGGGTCGGTGACCGGGACCCACTTGAAATTATAGATCGCGCGGGCCCAGTTGCGCTCGCCGGTCGCGTCCATCTCATAGATCGTGACCACCTCGCGCGGCTTGTCGCCGGTGATCAGGTCCTTGTACTGGAAGCCCCAGTTGGCGGCGGCGTTGCTGCCGAAGCACAGGCCCTTGAACTCGGGGTTGGCGGACGGCCTCGGCTTCACGTCGAGGATGCGAACCTCCAGCACGTCGCCCGGCTCCGCCCCGCGCACCGCGACGGGGCCGGTGCAGATGTGCACGCCCAGTCCCCCGCCGTCGCCGGCGCCAGCGCCCCGGCGCATGACGCCCTTCTTGTCCTTGGTCCAAAGGTAAACGCTCTCCGCCCCGGGATCGCCTGTGATCATCCGCTCGGCGTCGTCGCTGGCCTGATGGGTCAACGTCTCGATGGTGACATAATCGCCCGAGTTCACCTCTACCTGCGGCTTCAGCAGCTTGCTGAAGTATCCCCAGTGCACGGTGTCGGCGTTGGCGGGCAAATGGAAGTAGGCGGGCTGCCCCGGCTGCCGCGCCGCCGAGGTTTGCGCAAGGGCCGGGGACACGAGGGAGATGCCGGCGGTCGCCACCGCGGCCGCGCCGCCGGTCGCGGCGAAGCTGGACTTGAGGAACGCCCGGCGCTCCCTGGCCATGTCGGTGCGGAAATCGATCCGATGCTTCTCGAATTCCGCGCAGGCGGGATCGTCACCTTGGCACATTTGCTTCTCCCCTATGATGGGGCGGATAGTGCAGGAATTATGCCATGCGCCGTTCAGGTGATGCGCGCCGTGCTTCCGCGTTGGGCAGGTCCTGCTTTGTTCTCAAACGCGGCGCTTAGTGCTATCATTCCTGCCGTATGCCGTCCGACCCCGACCAGGCTGACCAAGTCCCTGTGCAACGCCGCATCATCCACGTCGACATGGACGCGTTCTATGCCTCCGTGGAGCAGCGCGACGACCCGAGCCTGCGCGGCGTGCCGCTTGCGGTCGGCGGCTCCCGCGAGCGCGGCGTGGTCGCAGCCGCAAGCTACGAGGCGCGCCGGTTCGGGGTGTACTCGGCCATGCCCTCCGTCATCGCCCGGCGGCGCTGCCCGGCCTTGGTGTTCGTCCGCCCGCGATTCGACGTCTACAAGGCGGTGTCGCAGCAGGTCCACGCCATCTTCGCCCGCTATACCCCGGCCATCCAGCCGCTCTCGCTGGATGAGGCCTATCTCGACGTGACCGCGCCCCTGCTGGACCGTGGCTCGGCGACCGCCATCGCCGCCGAGATCCGGGCGGCGATCCGGCGCGAAACCGGCCTGACCGCCTCCGCCGGGGTGTCCTACAACAAGTTCCTGGCCAAGCTCGCGTCCGACCACCGCAAGCCGGACGGCTTGTTCGTCATCACCCCGCGCATGGGGCCGGGCTTCGTGGAGACGCTGCCGGTCGGCAAATTTCACGGCATCGGACCCGTCACCGCGGCCCGGATGCAGGCGCTCGGCATCCACACCGGGCTTGACCTGCGCCAGCAGTCGCGCGCGTTCCTGGCCGAGCACTTCGGCAAGTCGGGCGACTACCTTTACGGGGTCGCCCGGGGCGTGGACGACCGGCCGGTGCAGGCCGACCGGGTGCGCAAGTCGGTCGGCGCCGAGACCACCTTCGAGCGCGACCTCCTGCATTGGGACGAGGTGACGCCGGCGTTGGCGCCGGTGTTCGCCAAGGTTTGGGACGCGTGCAGCCGGGGCGGGCACGCCGGGCGTACGGTGACGGTCAAGCTGAAGCACGCCGACTTCCAACTGGTCACCCGCGGCCGGTCCTGCACCGAGCCTGTCGCGACGCAGGCGGCGCTCGAGCGGATCAGCCTCGAATTGCTGCGGCCGTTGTTCCCGCCGCCGCGCGGGGTGCGCCTGCTCGGGGTCACCCTATCTAACCTGCAGGCCGACGTACACTCTATTCCTGCACAGCTTGCACTCGGCCTAGGGTAGCGGCGAGGCGCAACGCTGCCATGTTCTCGTTCATGGCTTGCGGGTTTCAATCTGTCGTGCGCGATCCTGTTCACGCAACTCCGCCGGGGTAAGCCCTTTCGGCATTTTCGGGATTGGAACGCCGCAAGCCTTCATCCGGAGGTCAATATCAGTGCAGGATGCCTCTGAATAATCCTGCAGCGCTTTCGCGCCGGGGCTGAAACGCGCGATGCACCTGGATTTTGTCCCATATAGGCTCTCACGCAGCCCGGGACAGTTCGGCCCGCTCTTTTCGACGATCGCCTGGTAAGACGCGCGTCCGTCGGGGCCTTCGGCGTAACCCTGGCCAGGAAGCGCCTGCGCCGATGCCGTCAACGACAACTGGAGAACAGCGGCCAACGCAACTGCTAGAGGCAAAGAGGAAGCCTGGTTATGCATAATGCAATATCTTTCGAACTGGCATTGAGATGCTCCGCAATCCGGCAGCGCCGTCCTGAGCCATATTATTTCGATATTGTATCAGGATAGGCTTTCACAACGCAAGGCGGCGCGCCCGTGCTGTGTCCGAGCGTTATGCTGCCACAAGCCTCCACATCGAATCGAAAGACCCACAGCCATGCCGGCCACAGCGCAAATCATCTACCAGCCCTACGTGACCGGTGCGCGCGGGGCGCTGAAGCCCGGCATCCCCATCGTCTGCCGCACGGCCGAAGAAGGAGTGCGGCGGGCGGAAAAGGCGCTGGCCGGAGGCTCGATCGTTGGCGCGCGGGTCGTACGGGTGCTCCATGACGGCGACGCGGACGAGTTCGGCCCGCCAGAATATCTCGGTGAGTTCGGGCAAGTGCCGGAGGAGGCGTGAGCGCGATGGATAACGCTCCTCACGCCATTCATGGCGCGTTAGGCTGCTGGCCGCCTCCGCCGTGATGGCCGAGACCACCCTGCCCTGCATCAACCTGATCATCCCGGGGTTCGTCGCCAGCCTGTCGACCGGCGGCTTGTTCATGGCCGGGCTGGCGCCGGCGGCGCTGATCATCGTCGGGCCGCCGCTGGGCCTTGGGCTGTATGGCGCGTGCCTGATCGGCGGGGCGCCGATCGAGGTGACGGCCAAGCCGATGCTGGCCTACCTTTCGTTGCTGCTCGCCTGCCTGCTGGTGATCGCCTTCGTGCCGGGCCTCGCCATGTGGCTGCCGCATGCAATGGGGTATTAGCGATAGGCGCTGCCATCCTCTGCGCGTTGCGGGGCATCGACGTAGCGTCCATGCTCCGGCACGGCGAGCCGGTCGAAGTCCTGCGCCAGCGTGTGCAGCGCCGCCCGCATCGCGGCGCCCCGCATGGCCCGTCCGTGGCCGGTGATCACCAGTTCCGGCTCCAGTTGCGCCAGGCGCATGACGGACTCGCGGGCAGCCTGCCAGTCATGGGTGAAATACTTGGGCGGGCCGTGCAGCTCCGGCTCCTGGGTGACGGCGGCATAGGCCGACTCCTGCGCCGTCGTGACGAAGGCGTCGGCGGCGATCAGGCTGCGGCCGGCGTCGCGCCACAACGCGACCTGGCCGACCGAATGGCCCGGCACATGGACCCAGCGCCAGGCCGGCATCCCCGGCACGCTGCCGTCGGCGGGCAGGGGTTGCAGCCGTTCCTTCACGTCGACGGGGCTGCGGGGGAACAATGGCGACAGCAGCGCCGTGAGGCCGCCGCCCACCGTCGGATCGGGCGGCGGATACGACGCGCTGCCATCGAGATACGGCATCTCCAAGGGATGCGCATAAACCGGCACGTCCCAGCCGCGGGCCAGGTCTTCCAGCGTGCCGACGTGGTCGAAGTGCCCATGGGTCAGCACGATCGCGGCGGGGGGCACACCGGCGCCGAAGCGCTCGGCCGCCGCGCGCCTGATCCGCCCGGCCATGCCGATGACGCCGGTGTCGACGAGCACCCAGCCGGGCGCGCCGGGCTTTCCGTAGAGAACGGCGTTGACGATGGCGAGGCGTAGGTAGGCGAGGTCAGGCGCAACCTCGATCGTGCCGTCGTCCTGAGCCTCGCCGGTGGTGTCGGACTGGCTCATTGGTATCTGCTGGGCCATGGCTTTCCCTTTCTATTTGCTGTCGTCAACGCATTGGCGGTCGAAATGCCATGACCGAGTTCGCAAACAACGTCGTGACACGGCACGCCTTTTCTCTGGGATGCATGAGGATCGACTAAGCAGGGTTGCGTGGCCTGGGACACAGATGAGTCTTTGAAGGTCCAAGCCACGCAACCCTGCTTAGGTTGTTGTCTGTGCGCAGACTGATAGGCGTCTGCTTAGCCGGGTTCCAAGACTCTGGCAGCGGCCTCATGCGTTTGTCCTGATGTGACCCCAAGGGGCTGTGGCCGTTGGTGGGCGTCGGATGGAACTATGCCGTTGACGGGCGTTTGTTGCCCAAAAGGGCACGCCGGATGTCCCGGAACTCTCAAACAACTTCGGGTGCGAGATGGATGCTGTGGCGGGCGGGTACGACGGCGGGCCAGGCGACATCGCCAACAAAGCCCTGTTCCCCGGCTTCAAGCAAAGTTTCATCGAGGCGCCTGGGGCTACCATCAACACGCTTGTGGGCGGCGACGGCCCGCCGTTGCTGCTGCTGCATGGCCACCCGGAAACGCATGTCACCTGGCACAAGGTCGCGCCGAAGCTGGCTCAGCGCTTCACCCTCGTGCTGACGGACCTGCGCGGCTATGGGGACTCCAGCAAGCCGGATGGCGGCCCCGGCCACGCCAACTATTCCAAGCGCGCGATGGGCAACGATCAAGTGGAGGTCATGCAGTCGTTGGGCTTCGACACGTTCCAGGCCGTGGCGCACGACCGGGGCGCCCGGGTCCTGCACCGCATGATGCTGGACCATCCCGACGCGATCACCCGCGGGGTGACGCTGGACATCGCGCCGACTGATAAGATGTATGAGGAAACCGGGCAGGCCTTCGCCACGAAGTATTTCTGGTGGTTTTTCCACATCCAGCCGGGGCCGTTGCCGGAAACGATGATCAATGCCTCGACCGAGGCATACCTGAAGGCCCATCTGGACGCGCAGTGTGGAACGGCCGGGGCGATTACGCCCGGTTGCTATGCGGAGTATTTACGCGGCTACCGCGATCCCGCATGCGTCCACGCGGTTTGCGAGGACTATCGCGCGTCGGTGACGGTCGACATGGACCACCTTCGTGCCGATGCCGGACGGAAGGTTCCGCAGCCTTTGCTTGCCTTGTGGGGCGCCAAGGGAACGGTGGGGAAACTGTTCGACGTCCTCGGGCTGTGGCGGACCGCCGCGGAGAACGTGCAAGGCCATGCCCTGCCATGCGGGCACCTGGTGCAGGAAGAAGCGCCCGATGCGTTGCTTGACGCGGTGCATCCATTCTTGGCGGCTTGACGTGACCGCGAGGCTGCAGCGCGGCGTCCTGGCTATGGCCGAAACAGCGCCGGTCCATTGCCGGATGCAGCCCTGACTCGAACTGTCCCAGCAGCCCGTTGCGACCTGTAATGGACCAAGGGCCAACCGGTTCCGCCAAACAAGCGGTTCAACGGCGCGCGCAGCGATGGGCCGCGCTTCATTCCAGCACGCGCCTGCTGATTGCCGCCGCTGCAAGCTGCGCCCTGACCATCGCCGGTGGGATGTTGGATGCTTGGGTTTACATGGCCCATGGGAACGTGTTCGCCACGGCGCAAACCGGAAACGTCGTTTTGTTCGGCATCGCTCTGGCGAACGGCGATGGGGCCGGCGCATTGCGGCAGGTGCCCTCGATTGCCGCGTTCGTGGTCGGCCTGCTGTTTTCTCGCGTGTCGGGAACCCTGCTGAAACGGAGGGGCCTGAACTCCCGGACGATCCGGTTGACGGCGGAGTGCGGTTTGTTGGTTGTCCTTGCAGCCTGGGCGGATCGCCTATCCAACAATATCGTTACAGCTTCTGTCGGATTCTTGGCTGCCTTGCAGATCACGGCCCTGTCCCATATCGGCGGCTGGTCATTCAACACCGGCATGACGACGGGCAACTTGCGAAGCGCAGTGTCCGCCTTGTCCAAGGCTTTGTTCGATCCGCACTCGTCAGAAGACTGGCTCCACACCGCCGTCCTCGGGCTGCTCTGCGCTTCCTTTGCGGTAGGCGCAGTCACCGGCGGTTATCTCACGCCACGGTGGCACGGCTGGACACTGCTTGCGGTCGCCGGAAATGTCCTTGCGGCTGCCCTTGTCAGCATGTTTGCACCCGATCCCCTTTCCATTGACCCGCCTGAGGAGGATCATGCCCCTGGACGCGACGCAGGGGACGGTCAGCGCATTGAACCGTCCGTATGAGGACGCCGCCGCCGGCTCAGCTCCGTCGCCAACTCCAACAATCCATCCCGTAAGCTGACCCGAGGCCAATAGGCGAGGTCCCGCTGGGCTGCGTCGATCACGAGCGGGCCGAGATGGCCTTCGTTCCAAGCCGGAGGACCCGGCACGGTGGCCAAGCCGGGCACCATGTCCTGCAGCATCGCTGCGAGCGCAGCCTCGGTCACATACGTGCCGCCGGTGACGTTGTAGAGGAGTTGCGGCGGATCAGCCGCAGCCAGCGCCAGCAAGACTGCTTCCGCCGCATCATCCACGTGCAGGTATTGGCGAAAGCTGGTGCCTTCGGCCGCGACCGCGACGGGCCGGCCAGCCAGCCCGGCCTCGATCACCTGCCGCAGCCCATACTCGGTTCGCCGCCGCAGGCCGAACACTGAGGAAAGGCGCAGCGCCACCGCCGGCAGGCCGTAACGCGCGGCATAGGCGCGGAGCAGGACCTCCCCGGCCGCCTTCGTATGGCCGTAAAAGCTTTGCGGGTTGACCGCCGTGGTCTCCGGAATGGGCTCCAGCGTCGGCTGGTCGCCATAGACCGCGATCGACGACAGCCACACGAGGCGACGCACCCCCACCTGGCGGCAAGCCTCGAACACTCCCATCGCGCCACCCAGGTTGGCTTGCGCGATGCCGTAAGGGTTGTCCAGCATGAGCATCGGACCCGAAACCGCGCCGGAATGCACCACGTTGGGGCGGCCCTCGACCAGTCGCCGCATGAGCGGCAGGTCCGCCGCGTCGCCGGCGACGGAAGGGAACGGCCCGGCGGTGGCCAGCAGGTCCACCCCCAGCACATCCGCCCCGGCCTCGTGCAGGCGCTCGGCAACGCGGTAGCCGACGAGTCCGCTGCTGCCCGTCACCAGAACCCGGTCCATTCGGCCTCCCTGCACATAGTTTGAGCATCATCTGCCGGCGGCAGGCCGAACTGCTCAGTTTCGGCAAGGCTTGCTTAGAATGCAAGCAGCTTTCATAGTACGGGGGCAACGGTGAACGGAGAGCGAAATGTCGTCCATCTCCAGTGTCCTCAGCCCTGCGGTGCTTCGCGCCATCAATCAGCCGGTCACCGAAGCCCGGGGCTTGCCGCGTGAAGCCTACACCGACCGTGACTTCCTTGCGCTCGAGCGGGAACACGTCTTCGACGCAAGTTGGGTATTCGTGGGCGCGGCCGAGAGCATTCCTGATCCCGGCGACACGATGCCGCTCGATCTGCTCGGCCGCCCCGTCGTCGTCGTGCGGCAACGGGACGGCGGCATCAAGGCGTTCCACAACGTGTGCCGCCATCGCGGAGTGGTGCTTGTCGAGAGCGCGCAGCAGCGGCGTCCGACCCTGGTCTGCCCGTATCACGCCTGGGCCTATGGCCTGGATGGGACCCTGTTGAAGACCCCGCACTTCAGCGGCGACGGCAACCACGGCACCGGGCCGATCGAGCGCGACTGCCTCGACCTCAAGGCCATCCGTTGCGACACGTGGAACGGGCTGATCTTCCTCAACCTGTCCGCCGCCGCGCCGCCGCTTTCCGAGCACATGGCGCCCATCGAACGCCGCTATCCCGAGCACGACTTCGCCACCATGCGCCTTGGCCGGGTCATGGATTTCGAGCTGGCCGCCAATTGGAAGCTGCCGATCGAGAACTTCATCGAGGGGTATCATCTGCCCTGGACGCATCCGTTCCTCAACTCGGTCTCGTCGATGGCGAACCATTACAGCGTCGTCGAAGAGCCGATCGCCGGGCAGGGCAGCGACCTTTATGAGCGGGACAAGGCCGGGCATGGCGAGCTGCCGATGTTCCCGCGCCTCGGCGAACATTGGCAGATCCGGGCCGAATATCCCTCGCTGATGCCCAACTTGCTGCTCGGCGTCCATGCCGACCACATCAACGTATGGGGCCTCTATCCGATCGGCCCTGACCGCGTGCTGGAACGGGTCCATTTCTTCTACGCGGGCGATGCGGCGATGACGGCGGAGATGGCCCGCGCGCGGAAGGTGGTCGAGACCAACCTGCACAGCATCAACCTTGAGGACGTCGGCGTGGTGGAGGCGATGCAGCGCGGCCGGTCGTCGCCGGGTTACGTGGACCCGCGCTTCTCGCCCTATCACGAGGCCTGCGTGCATTCGTTTGAAAAGCGCATCGCCAACGCCGTGGGGGCGGGGATGGGCCTTGCCTGACCTCCCCTTCGACGACCGCGACTACGTCGGCTACGCGGACGACCTGCCGCACGCGCAGTGGCCCGGCGCCGCACGGCTCGCGCTCAACATCAATGTCAACTTCGAGGGAGGCGGCGAGCGCTCGCTCATGGACGGCGATGGCACGTCTGAAGGCGTGCTGACCGACATCGGTGCGCCCGCGCTGCCCGGCCTGCGCAGCCCGCTCGTGGAAAGCGTGTTCGAGTACGGCTCCCGCGTCGGCGGCTGGCGGTTGCTGAAGCTGTTCCGCCGGTTCGGGATGAAGGTGTGCCTGCTGGCGGTCGCGCGTGCCGCCGAGCGCAATCCGGCGCTGACCCGTGCCTATCTCGACGACGGGCACGAACTCGTCAGCCATCACTACCGCTGGCTCGACTACCAACTCATGCCGGAGGCCGAGGAACGCGAGCACATCCGTCTGGCGTTCGAGAGCTTCGAGCGGGTTTGCGGCACCGCACCCGTCGGCTGGATGACCGGGCGGCCAAGCGCCAACACGCGCCGGCTCCTGGCCGAGACCGGGAGGCTGCTATACGACCGGGACGCGCTGAACGACGAGCTGCCCTATTGGCGCGAGGTCGGCGGGCGCCAGCACCTGGTCATTCCTTATTCGTTCGAGACCAATGACAACCGGTTCGATCAGAACCATGGATTCTCCTGTGCCGACGATTTCGCGCGCTACATGATCGACTGCTTCGACGTGCTCTATGCGGAGGGTGCGGACCGGCCCCGGCTCATGTCGCTTGCCGTGCACGACAGGATCATCGGACGGCCCGGACGCATCGCGGGTTTGGTGCGGTTCCTGGAGCACGTCCGGCGGCATGACAAGGTTTGGGTCGCGACCGGACGGGAGATCGCCGAACATTGGCGGGCCGTGCATCCCGCGCCGGGCAACCCCGTGTGACGTCAGAACGTGGGCGGCGTGTTGACCCATACCACCCGGCACGCCGCGGCCGAAGCGGCGCGGTAGCTATGGGGAAGGTCGGACGCAAAATAAAACTCGATCCGGCAGGGATGACATGCGCCTTGCCGTTCACGCTCAGCTCCAGCGTGCCTTCCAGCACCAGGCCGACCTCCTCGCCTTCGTGGCTGAAGGGGCCGCATAGCGCCCCACTGCCCGGCAGCAGCACGATCAGCGCCTCCAGCCTGCCCTCGGCCGAATACGGGACCAGGCTTTCGGCGGTCGATCCGTCTCCCTCGGCAGTGGCGCTGTGAGCGGTCTGCGGCCGGGTCTCCGGCGAATACACGGTGCAGGCCTGCTCCTGCGGGTCTTCCATCAGCACCGCCACGTTCACGCGGAGCGCTTGCGACAGCCGGTGCAGCGTGCTCAAGGACGGCATGACGCGCCCGGTCTCGATGCGGGAAACGAGGCTTTCGGAGCAGCCGGCCCGTTCCGCAAGGTCAAGCAGGCGCAGGCGCTGCAACTTGCGAAGCGCCCGGATACGCCGTCCGATCTGCGACAAGCCTCCCGGCGGGTTGGGCTTGGCCGTTACGGCTGGGCTGATTCTCCGGCTCCGGCGCAGTGGGGCAGCGTAAGGTATCAGGCTGCCAGCAGTTCGCACAGGGCCGCGTCGATGAAGGGGCGGTCGGCCGGGTTCCAGAGCGTCATGTGCCCCCAGATCGACGGGATGGGGCGGCATTCGGCATTCGGCATGCGCGCCACCTCGGCACGGCAGTCCACCGGCGGGAAATAGCTGTCGTACTCGCCGGGCATGACGATCGCCCGCGCCGTGATGGCGCCCAGCGCACGGTCAAGATCGCCGCCATACGCCTCGCCGGCACTGATGTCGCCATCCTGCCACGTGCGCAGCAAGGCGAGCAGGTCGTTGGCGTCCAGGTGCAGGAAGCCCGGCTCCCAGAAGCGGGCGGAGAACTCAGCCGCCGTGCTGGCGCCGAACTGGCGGAACGCCTCGGTGCGGTAGAACGGCTCGGAGAAGCCCCAGCCGGCGTAGATCGTGGCGAAGGCGCGCAGGCCACGGACCGGCGGACGCGTGTAGAACCCGTCCTCGAAGGCCGGGTCGAGTTCGAGGGCACGCCGCAGCGACAGCAGGAAGATCTTGTTGAAATGCCCGGTGCGCGCCGAGCAGCAGAGCGGCGCGATGGCGTCCATCATGCCAGGATACTGCGCGCCCCATTGATAGGCCTGGCAGCCGCCCATGGACCAGCCGGCGACGAGCTTCAGGTGCTCGATCCCCAGCTTCTCGGTGAGCAGCATGTGCTGCAGCCGGACGTTGTCGTGCAGGGTGACGCGCGGGAAGCGGCCGGCCTCGAACGGCGCGGGCGTGTTGCTCGGCGATGACGACACGCCGCCGGAAAGCAGGTTGGTGAACACGATGAAGTGGCGGCCAGGGTCGATGGCGCGGTCGGCCCCGACCATGCAGAGCTCCGCCTCGCGGTCCGTTCCGGAATACCAGGACGGTATCAGCACGGCGTTGTCCCGTGCCGGCGACAGCGTGCCGAGCGTGCGGTAAACGAGCTTCGCCACCGGCAAGCGCTCGCCGCCCTGCAGCGCGAAGTCGGCAGCCTCGAATGTTTGGCGACCTGTCATAAATGGCCTCTCAGGTGCAGGTGAAGGCATTCTGGCGCAGCGAGCCGTGCACGCCCCAATTGGCGTCCACTTCGTCAGGCCGCCGCGTCCGCCACGTCTTCCTGCTCCACCAGGCGCAGGAAGCGGCGCGTGCGTTCGTGCCGTGGGTTGTCGATAACGTCCTCGGGCGGCCCTTGCTCGACGACCCGGCCCTCGTCCATGAAGATCACCCGGTCGGCGACCTCGCGGGCGAAGCGGATCTCGTGCGTCACCACGATCATCGTCATCCCAGCCTCCGCCAGCCGCCGCATCACGGCCAGGACCTCCCCGACCAGTTCGGGATCGAGTGCCGAGGTCGGCTCGTCGAACAGCATTAACTTTGGCTGGATCGCCAGGGCGCGGATGATCGCGACGCGCTGCTGCTGGCCGCCTGAAAGCCGGTGCGGCAGATCGTGGGCATGCCGGGCCAGCCCAACTGCGCCAAGAAGCCGCAGCGCGGTCGCCTCCGCATCGGCGCGGGGGACGCTGTGAACCCGGACGGGAGTCTCGGTAATGTTCTCGAGTGCGGTAAGGTGGGCGAATAGGTTGAAATGCTGGAACACCATGCCGATCCGCGCCTCCGCCCGCGCACGGGCCAGGTTGCGCATTGGCCGTGGCGGGCCGCCGGCATTGGGCAGGTAACCCACCGATCGGCCCCCGACGGTGATCTCGCCATAGTCCATGGCTTCCAGGTGGTTGATCATGCGCAGCAACGTGCTTTTGCCCGAGCCGCTCGGCCCGAGGATCACCACGACCTCGCCCTGGGCGATGCTGAAATCCACGCCGGACAACACCTCGCGCCCGCCATATGCCTTCTGCACGTTGCGCCCCACGACGAAGGGCTTGCCACGCTGCGTCCCGTCCGTGGCGCCGATCAGGCTGCCCAGCCAAGCGGCGTCCGTCTCCGGGACGGGCGCCGTGGCCCGGGCGGGCGGCATCGCCAGCGGCACCGACGCCCGGCGGAAACGCAGCAGCCGCTCCCACGCCGGAACGGCAGCCTGGTCGCGGTCCCAGTCGAACCGCCGCTCCAGCACGGATTGCAGCGCGGTGATGGCGCTGGTCATCGCCAAATAGATGGCGCCCGTGGCGATGAAGACCTGGAAGAACTTGAAGTTCTGCCCGACGATCTGCTGGGCGCGGAACGTCAGCTCGTTGACGAAGATGACCGACGCGACGGAGG
>CAXSGE010000012.1:0-79449 GCA_964236715.1 uncultured Acetobacteraceae bacterium
TGGTGTGCGGGTTGATGACCATCGCCGGCGGCATCGGCCACACGATACCTTACCTGATCCCGGACTTCATCACCGCGACGGTCGTGTCGGTGATCGTGGTGGTGATCGAGCTGGCGGTGATTGCCTGGATACAGTGGAAGTACATGGACACGTCGCCGCTCTCTGCCGCTGCGAAGGTGATGCTCGGGGGCGCGCTGGTGCTCGCGACCGGCATCCTCATCGGCAGCGCCTAGGCCGCGACAGGCCGTTCGTGAAGCACGCGCTGGAAGGGGTTCGCCAGCGATGACGAAGTGGCAGATGCGGCAGAAGGTCGGCATGGTGTTCTAGCAGTTCAACCTGTTCCCGCACATGACCGCGCTGCAGAACGTGGATCTGGCCGCGACGCACGCGATGTTCCTGGCGGGGTTTCCTCGCGCGCGTGCTGTAAGCGCAGCAGGCCGGTGAACTCGAAAGGGTTTTCCTGCGCGGTGCTGCCCTCGTATAACTCAGCAAACCCTGCGCAGGAGACCAGCATGCAACCCGGCCGCGTCGTATTGAGCCAAATGGACGAGGTGCTGTTCGGCCAACCGGCCGCCGCCTCGGTCGCCGAGCTAGTCAAACGGTTTGATGCGCGCCGGGTCTTCCTGATGGTAAGCGGCACGCTCAACCGTGCAACGGACGAGATCGAAAAGATGCGTGGCGCGTTGGGCAGCCGCTGTGCCGGCCTGTTCGACCAAATGCCGCCGCACACGCCGCGGCACGCCGTCATAGCAGCGGCAGAGGCCGCGCGGAAAGCCGATGCCGACCTGATCGTCACGGTCGGCGGCGGCTCGATCACCGACGGCGCCAAGGCGGTGCAGCTCTGCCTAGCCAACGACATCCGCACGCCTGAAGCCATGGACACGCTTCGGCCTGTCACTGGGCCTGACGGGACGGCCGTCCTGCCGCCTTGCGTGCCGTCGGTGCGGCAGATCAGCGTGCCGACGACGCTTTCCGCCGGCGAGTTCAGCGCCATCGCGGGCGTCACCGACGAGCGCACCAAGGAAAAAGAGCTATTCCGGCATCCGCAGGTCATCCCGCGCGCCGTCATCCTTGACCCGGCGATCACCGTCCACACCCCCGAGTGGCTGTGGCTGTCGACCGGCATCCGTGCGGTCGACCATTGCGTGGAAGGCATCTGCTCGAATGAGGCCAATGCGTTCACCGATGCCCAGGCGCTGCACGGGCTGGCGCTGCTGCACCGCGGCCTGTTGCGGGTAAAGGCCGATCCCATGGACCTGCAGGCCCGCCTCGATTGCCAGATGGGCGCGTGGCTCTCCATGGGGCCGTTGGCCAGCGGCGTCCCCATGGGTGCGAGCCACGGGATCGGCTACGTGCTCGGGGCAGTGTTCGGCATCCCGCACGGGCATACCTCGTGCATCATGCTGCCGGCGGTGATGCGCTGGAACGAACCGGTGAACGCCGCCCGCCAGATGCTGGTCTCCGCCGCAATGGGTCATCCCGGGCAGCCTGCCGGCAGCGCGCTGGATGCCTTCATCGCCAGCCTCGGCATGCCGCGCAGCCTGGGGGCCGTCAAGATCGGGCCGAAAAGCTTCGGCCGCATCGCCGAGCAGGCTATGGGAACGCCCTGGGTGCCTCGCAACCCGCGACGCATCGACGGACCGGCGCAGGTCCGGGAGATTCTCGAACTGGCGGCGTGAGCCGGGCGGATGCAGTCCGCCGCCGCTTACCCGGACGCGAGTTCCGCTGCATACCGCTGGGTCGCGGTTTCCACCGCCTTGGCGTGCATCTCGGCCAAAGCCGGGCGCGCCGCCTGTGCGGGCGAGGCGGTGCCCCGGCAAATATGGATGGCGGCGCTGGGTGGCCGCTAGCGTCTTAGCCATAGACCTGGGCAAGACCGGCTGCCGGGCGGCGCTTTGGGTTGGCGCCAGCCGCACGGACGCGCAGGGCGCCGGGGCGCCGGGCCTTGCAGCGCCAAAGGGCGCGGGCCTTGCCGAGGCGGCCATCCTCGCCGTGGTTGCCCCCATGCTGCGCGCTGCCGGGTCGGCGCGGCTGGATGCGGTAGGTGTTGGCGCCGCTGGGGCGCTCGCCGCGCCGCATGCAGCGCGCGCCCTGGCGGCACGCCTCTGCATCGGCTTGCCCGCGTGCACGGCCGCTGTTGCCAGCGACGCTTCCACCTCGCATGCCGGCGCGCTGGACGGCGAGCCGGGCGTGGTGCTCGCCGTTGGGACCGGCGCCGTTGCCGTCGCGATCGGTCCAGACGGGATTCTGCACCGGGCGGATGGGTGGGGACCATGGCTCGGCGACGAGGGCAGTGGCGCGTGGTTAGGGCTGCAGGGCCTGCGGGCTGCCCTTCGCGGAGCCGACGGGCGCGGCCCGGCGACTGCGCTGCAAGCGGCTGCGGCAGCGCGCTTTGGTTCCTTGCCGGGGTTCGCGGCCCAGTTGGAAGGGCACGAAAACCCACCGCGCCTGGCCGCGAGCTTTGCGGGCGACGTGGCGCAGGCGGCCCAGGCCGGCGACGCGGTTGCTGCTGCGCTCATCCGGCAGGCGTCCGCACGGCTGGCCGATGCCGTGCGCGCCGCAGCATCCCGCCTGACTGGCAGCGGGCCAATCTGCACCGCCGTCACGGGCGGGTTGCTAGGCCTGGGTCCGATCCTTACCGACCCGCTATTTGCGGCGCTGGATGGCAGCACGCCGCCGCTGGACCGGGTTCCCGCCCGCGGAACCTCGTTGGACGGCGCCCGGCTGTTGGCGCTCCGCACGGACACGGTGCATGAGGGGCATATCGTGCGCGAGGCGATGGCGTCCGGCCCTGCCACCCCATTCCGCCCAGGGTGAGGGGAGGACCCGTATGCGTTTGCTTGGCTTTGCGGCGCGACCCTGGCCGGGCTTGCTTGTCCAGGACTGCTTGTTAGCCGGTTAGGCGCTGCGCCGGAGAGGCGCTGCACCGGCACAAAGCGGTCATGAGCGCCGCGCAAGGTGACGACTGAAAGGTCGGTCATTAACTCCATGGGCGCGGAATAGCCGGGCGGCATGGTCGAGCACGAGGCGACGTGAGCCTGCCATTGGCTCCTCAATTCGCGCATTATCAAGGCGCACATTGAGGAGCCAGGACATTGGATGCTCTAACCAATCGCGCCGACGCAGCCGCCCCGGTGCTCGACAGCCTGCTGCGCCAGCGATGGAGCTGCCGCGGCTTCCTCGACACGCCGGTCCCGCGTCCGACGATCGAGCGCCTGCTGGAGATGGCGCAACGGACCCCGTCATGGTGCAACATGCAGCCATGGCAGGTGACGATCACCTCCGGCGACGCGACCCGGCGCCTGGCCGACGCGCTCGGCGCGCACCAGCAGTCGGACGTTGCGGACGCTCCGGACTTCGCCTTCCCCGACGCCTTCCCCGACGCCTACCGCGGCGCCTACCTGGAGCGGCGGCGGGAGTGCGGGTTCCAGCTCTATGGCGCGGTCGGCATCGAACGGGGGGACCGGGCGCGCTCGTTGGCGCAGATGCTGGAGAATTTCCGGTTCTTCGGCGCGCCGCACTTTGCCCTGGTGACCACGGAGCGAGACCTGGGGACATACGGCGCCATTGATTGCGGCGGTTACGTTTCGGTGTTCCTGCTGGCGGCCCAGTCGCTCGGCCTCGCCGCGGTCCCGCAGGCGGCGGTCGCGGCCTTCGCTCCTTGGCTGCGGGAGCATTTCGGCCTGCCCGGCACACGCCTGGTGGTCTGCGGGATTTCGTTCGGGTATGCGGACGCGGCCCATGCGGCGAACGGGTTCCGCACCAACCGGGCGCCGATCCAACAGGCGGTCGAATGGCGGGAGTGACGCCCGCATTCCTAGATTTCGGTCCCCGCCTGCGCCGTCATGCCGATCCTGCCCCGGAAGCTTCCGAACGAAACGGAACCGCATATGGCATGATCCGCTGCCCCCAAGCCGACGCTTCTCTGTCGCCCACGGTACCGGCGTGACGGATGCGGCTAGACGGCACGCCAGGGTGTGGAAATCAAGACGAAGCGGCCTTCACCTTGAGCAGAACGGGCAACTCAGCTACGCCATCGATGGCAAAGTGCTCTGCTTGGGTAAGCGCCATGCTTGGGGTCGCCGCAGGCAGGAAACAACTCAAGCTAACGCGGAGGAGATTCGTCAATGACGACCGAGCAGCCCACGATCATCTACACCCTGACCGATGAAGCGCCCCTGCTGGCGACTTGCGCCTTTTTGCCCATCATCAGCGCCTTCACGGCGCCTGCGGGCATCAAGATCACCACGAGCGATATTTCCGTGGCGGCCCGGATTTTGGCTGAATTCCCCGAGTACCTGACGGACGCGCAGAAGGTGCCCGACAACCTGGCCGAGCTCGGGCGACTGACGTTGGACCCCGGCACCAACATCATCAAGCTGCCCAACATCAGCGCCTCGGTGCATCAACTGGTCGACGCCATCAAGGAGCTGCAGGCCCGCGGCTTCAACATCCCCGATTTTCCGGAGAACCCGAAGACCGACGCCGAGAAGGCGATCCGTTCGCGCTACTCCAAGAGTTTGGGCAGCGCCGTCAATCCGGTGCTGCGCGAAGGCAACTCCGACCGCCGGGCGCCGCTGGCGGTCAAGCAATATGCCCGCAAGAACCCCCATTCCATGGGCGAGTGGAGCCAGGCGTCGCGCACCCATGTGGCCGCCATGAAGACCGGCGACTTCTATCACGGCGAAAAGTCGATGACGCTGGACAAAGCGCGCGATGTCCAAATGGATTTGGTCACCAAAAGCGGCAAGATCCTCGTGCTCAAACCCAAAGTGTCCCTGCTGGCCGGCGAGATCATCGACATCATGTTCATGAGCAAAAAGGCGCTCTGTGACTTCTACGAACGCGAGATGGAAGATGCGCACAAGACCGGCGTGATGTTCTCGCTGCACGTCAAGGCGACGATGATGAAAATCTCGCACCCGATCGTCTTCGGCCATGCCGTCCGCATCTTCTACAAGGAAGCCTTCGAGAAGCATGGCGAGCTGTTTGACGAGCTGGGCGTCAACGTCAACAACGGCATGGTCGATCTTCACGACAAGATCGCCACCCTGCCGCAATCGAAGCGCGAAGAAATCGTCCGCGACCTGCACGCCTGCCACGAGCATCGTCCGGAGCTGGCGATGGTCGATTCGGTGAAAGGCATCACCAACCTGCACGCGCCAAACAACGTGATCGTCGATGCCTCGATGCCCGCCATGATCCGGATCGGCGGCAAGATGTGGGGTCCGGACGGCCGTCCGAAGGACACCAAGGCGGTGATCCCCGAAAGCACGTTCGCCCGGATCTATCAGGAGGTGATCAACTTCTGCAAAACCAACGGCAACTTCGATCCGGTGACCATGGGCACGGTGCCGAACGTCGGCCTGATGGCGCAGCAGGCCGAAGAATACGGCTCGCACGACAAGACCTTTGAGATTCCGGAGGACGGCGAGGCCCGCGTCGTCGACCTCGCTACGGGCGAAATCTTGCTGGCGCAGAACGTCGAGGCTGGCGATATCTGGCGCATGTGCCAGTGCAAGGATGCCCCGGTTCGCGATTGGGTCAAGCTGGCCGTCACCCGCGCCCGCAACTCCGGCATGCCTGCCCTGTTTTGGCTGGACCCATACCGTCCGCACGAAGCCGAGCTGATCAAGAAGGTCGAGACCTACCTTGGGGATCACGACACCGCCGGGCTCGACATCCAGATCATGTCGCAGGTGCGCGCCATGCGTTATACGCTGGAGCGCGTCGTGCGTGGACTGGACACCATCTCGGTGACCGGCAACATCCTGCGCGACTACCTGACCGACCTGTTCCCCATCATGGAGCTGGGCACCAGCGCCAAGATGCTGTCGATCGTCCCGCTGATGGCCGGCGGGGGCATGTACGAGACCGGCGCCGGCGGTTCCGCGCCGAAGCACGTGCAGCAGTTGGTTGAGGAGAACCACCTGCGCTGGGATTCGCTGGGCGAGTTCCTCGCGTTGGCCGTGTCGCTGGAAGAACTCGGCATCAAGACCGGCAACGACAAGGCCAAGCTGCTTGCCAAGACGCTGGACGCTGCCACTGGCAAGCTGCTCGACAACAACAAGTCGCCGTCGCCGCGCACCGGTGAATTGGACAACCGCGGAAGCCAGTTCTACCTCGCCATGTACTGGGCGCAGGAACTCGCCGGGCAGACTGACGACCCGGCGTTGCAGGCGCGGTTCACGCCGCTGGCTCAGGCGCTGACCGAGAACGAGGCGACGATCGTTCAGGAGCTGTCGGCCGTGCAGGGCAAGCCGGTCGACATCGGCGGCTATTACCTGGCCGACGACGAGAAGTGCAAGGCAGTGATGCGTCCAAGCGCGACGTTCAATGCGGCGCTGGCTGCCGCGCGCGAATAGTTAAGTCGGCGCGTACCCGAACCGTCGTCGGCAGGCGAGCAGGCAAGCGCCGATGCGACGGGAACAGCGGGCAGCATTGCCGTTACTCGGGATCGTGGGCATGACGATTCCGAGCAGCGTGCGGTGCGCGCGCAGCACGTCCTTGGGATTGCCCGTCGTGCCGGAGTTTTAGGTGATAAGGGCCGGGTCCTTCGCCGCGGTGCCGGCCACGGCCTGGTCCGGCGACGGCACCTGGATAAAGGACGCCCAGCCCAGGACGAAGTCCTCCCCGCCTGCCTTATCACGAGTTTGGCCGTGTGATATGCGTGCTGCCACCCCGGAACCTGGCAGAACCCACTGTGCAACCAACACGGCCGACTTTTCCTGAGCTATGCCGATCCTGACTGAATCAGGCCTCGCCAATGGCCCGTTCTGACGTCGAGGGCGGCCGGCCCCGGCCCATTGTCGGCTGGCCGCTCGCGATCGGCGCCGTCGCGGGTGTCGGTGTCGTCCTCGGCATAGTGTCGAACTGGACCGTTTTCATCGAGGAAAGCGCCGACGTGATGCGGGCGTTTTGGGTCGTCCCCGGCCTGGTCGGGCTGCACCTTGGGCAATTGCTGCTGTCCGGGGTGGCTTGGCGTTGCTTGTTCGCCGGGTCGGGGCCGGGCATTGGCGTCTTTTATCGCCTGCGCATCATCCGCGAAGGCATTGATTCCTTGCTGCCGGTGGCGCAGGTCGGCGGCGAGATCGTGGGCGCCCAACTGCTGTCCCGCTACGGCATTGCTCTGAGCCGGGCCGGCGCCAGCGTGATTGTGGACGTCACGGTCGAATTCCTGACGCAGGTCGCCGTCTTGCTGGCGGGCCTGTGCACGTTGGCATGGCTGTCGCAAGGAGCGGCGGGGTGGGGCGCCTGGCTCGGTGCAGCGCTTGCCGGCATCGGTGCGACGGTGGCGCTCCTCCTTGCGCAGCGTTTCGGCCTGTTGGGCGTGATCGAGGCATTGATGCGCGGGATCGCCCGGCGCTGGCCGGCCTTGGCTGGCACGTCGCTTGATGGGCTGCAAGCGGCTGCGCTCGGCTTTTATCGCCGGCCCGCGGCGCTGTTGCGGTGCATCTTGCTGCACCTGCTCGCCTGGGTGTTGGGCAGCATCGAGACCTGGGTTGTCTTGAACGCGCTTGGCGTGCCTGCGACGCCGCTGCAGGCCTTCACGGTCGAGAGCCTCGGCATGGCCGCCCGCAGCGCCGGTTTCGCAATCCCTGCGGCACTTGGTGCGCAGGAGGGCGGTTTCGTGCTCGCCGCCGCAGCCGTCGGCCTGCCGATGGGGCCGGCATTCGCGCTGTCGTTGGTCAAACGTGTGCGCGAGATCCTGGTCGGTCTCGTCGGCCTCATGCTTTGGCGGTCAATCGCCCGCCGGCCTGCATCGCCCCGGCCTGCATCACCCCGGCCTGCATCACATTGACAGGCGAGTTGTTGACCGGAGTTCGCCTTCTTGCCGGCCTAGCCGCGTTGCTGGCCGCCTGCGGCCTGGTCGCGGTGACGGTTGGAGCCATCGCGGTGCATTGCTTCGCGCAGCGGACAGCCCGCACTGCACGGCATCGTCCCGCGGTCACGGTGCTGAAACCGCTTTGCGGCGACGAGCCCATGTTGGAGGCAGCGCTGGCGTCCATCTGCGGCCAGGCCTATCCGGCATTCCAGATCGTGTTCGGCGTGCAGGACCCGAGCGACCCGGCGCTGCCTATAGCGCGGCGAATGCAGGAGCGCTTCCCCGCCTGCGACATCGCGGTAGTGGTCGACGCCAGCTTCCATGGGCCGAACCGCAAGATCAGCAACCTGATGAACATGATGCCGGCGGCGCGGCACGAGGTGCTTGTGTTCTCCGACAGCGACCTGCACGTGTCCCCCTCCTACCTCGAGCACGTCGTCGCTGCCTTGGAGGCGCCAGGAGTCGGCCTGGTGACAACCTTATGCACAGGCTTGCCGACGGCCGCAGGGGTTGCAAGCCGGCTCGGAGCGACCGGGATCAGCCACTCGTTCCTGCCGGGCGCTCTGCTGTCCCGGGCGCTGGGGCGCGAGGATTGCCTCGGCACCACCATGGCGCTGCAGCGCGAAACTTTGGCAAGCATCGGCGGGCTAGACTCGCTGGTCAGGCACCTGGCCGACGACAATGTCCTGGCCCAGCGGGTCCATCAGCTCGGCCTGGGCGTCAGGCTCGCGGGCACGGTGCCGATGACGGCGGTGCCGGAGAAGTCGCTGCGCGCGCTTTGGCAGCATGAACTGCGCTGGGCACGCACCATTCGGGCGCTCGAGCCCGTGCTGTTCGCGGCCTCCACGCTGCAATTCCCGTTGTTCTGGGCCACGATCGCCTTTGTTTTAAGCGGTGGGTCCGCGTGGTCCGCAGCACTATTCGCAGTCGCCTGGGCAGTGCGCGCTGCTGCGGCAAGATGGACCGACCGTGCGCTGTTCCAGGAATGGCGGCCGGCCGTCGCAGCGCCTGTATGGCTGCTGCCCTTTCGTGATGTCATGTCGGTCAGCCAAGTCGCCGCGAGCTACCTGGGCGCGCGTGTCGTTTGGCGCGGCCATGTCATGCATGCCGATGATGGCAGGGCCTCAAGGCTGACGCACCACTAGCCGTTATCTGGTGGACCGATTTACCTACCGCTTGGGACTCAAGCATTGGGATCGGACCACTAGGACCATGCTTAGGTCTGCAGCCACCGGCCGCGAGGCTTTCGGGAGCTGCCCGCGACCGGCCGGCGTGCCGATGGCGGCGACCGAGCGCGGGCGCATCAGCGGCAGGGGGGCTCAGGCGTGGATCAGCGGGCAGCCGCCTTGGGCCATGGGCCGCCAGGCTTCGTCGGGGCCGAGCGTCGCCTTCAGCTTGTAGACGTCCCACTCGCTCCGGCTCTCCTCCGGGCGCTTGACCTCGAACAAATAAACGTCGCTGACCACGCGGCCGTCGTCGCGAATGCGGGCATTGTTCAGCACGTCGTCCTTGATCGGCATCTGCTTCATGCGCGCAACGGTGGCGCGGCCCGAAGCCTTGGCCTCAGCGGCGCCCAGGCTCGCCACTGCCTCCAAATAGTGCCGGACGGCAGAATAGGCGCCAGCCTGGCCCATATTGGGCGGCCTGCCGCCAGTGCGGGGCAAGATGCGGTTGGTGAAGGCGCGGCTGCGGTCGTCCAGGTCCCAATAGAACGACTCCGTCAACTGTACGCCCTGCGCGGTTTGGAGACCCAGCGCCCGGATGTCCTGCAAGTAGATGATGAGCGCGCCCAGCCGCTGCTTGCCGCGGCCGACGCCCACCTCCGCCGCTTGCTTCAGGCAGCTCAGCAGGTCCTGACCGGCCAGCGCCAGTGCCACGATATCCGCGCCGGACACCTGGGCCTGCAGCAGCGCAGCCGCGTAGTCCGACGTGCCCACCGGCAGCGCCACGTCCCCCAGCACCCGGCCGCCACGCGCCTCGACGACCGCAGCCGTGTCGTCCCGCAGCGTGCGGCCGAACACATAGTCGGCGCGGATAAAGAACCATGTCTTGCCGCCCTGCTCGGAAAGGGCGTTGCCCATCACCCGGGCCAGCATGGCGGTGTCGAAGGTCCAGTGCGTCATGTTGGGCGTGCAGTTCACCCCGCTTAATGTCGCCGAACCCACATTGTTCGCGAGCATCACCTTGTCCCGGTCGCGCACCAGCGTGTTGACTGCGAGCGCGATGGCCGAGTTGTTGAACTCCAACAGCGCGTCCACTCCGTTATCCAACCATTGCCGGGCGATGGCAGCGCCGATGTCGGGCTTGTTCTGGTGGTCGGCCGTCAGCAGTTCAACCTGCAGGCCGTGCTGCCCGGCTATCTCCTCGATGGCCTGCCGGGCGCAGGCGATCGACCCGGCGCCGCCCAAATAGCTGTATGGCCCGGACGCGTCCTGCAACGCGCCGATCCGAATGGCGGGCTGGATTTGCGCCCGCGCCCGTGACGCCGCGGAAACAGCCGCGCCTACCAGGGCGCTGCCCAGGACACTGCCCAGGACACTGCGACGTGTCGGCATAAGCTTCCTCCTTATCCGGGCGGCTTCTCAGCGCGCTTTGATATGCGTGGCTGCGCTGATTACTGTTCAGCGTGATCCCGTTCCATAAGTCCTGCAAGCCGTCTCCGCGCATATATGACAGCGACGGCAACTTGGTATCCTCCGTGCCTCGGCGCGAGTTCAGGCGGGTTTGCCGCCGATGACTGACCTTATGGGTGCGCGCGCAGCACCCAGGCGTAGGGTGCCGCCTACATCATCGTCCGGACTTTGGCGGTCAAGACATCCATGGCGAAGGGCTTCGTTATCACTTGCATGCCCGGGTCCAGCACGCCGCCGCCCAACACGGCATTTTCGGCGTAGCCGGTGATGAACAGCACTTTCAGATCGGGCCGTTGAACCCGTGCGGCATCGGCAAGCTGCCGCCCGTCCAGGCCGCCCGGCAGTCCGATGTCGCTCACCAGCAGGTCGACGGCGTGGTCGGAACGCAGGACGCGGAGCCCTTCGGCGCCGTTGGCCGCCTCGATCACGCTGTAGCCGCGGTCGCGCAGCACGTCGCCGATCAACATGCGCACGACCGGCTCGTCGTCGACCACCAGCACCGTCCCGCCGGTTTGGCCGCCGTTTTCTGCCATGGAAACGGGACTGTCCGCCTCCGTCTCGGTGCTTCCGAGATGGCGCGGCAGATACAGGCGCACGGTCGTTCCCCGCCCTGCCTCGCTGTAGATGCGGGCGTGGCCGTTCGACTGCTTGGTGAAGCCGTAAACCATGGACAGCCCCAGGCCGGTGCCCTGGCCAGTCGGCTTGGTGGTGAAAAAAGGCTCGAACACGTGCGCGATCACATCCGGCGCCATGCCGGACCCGGTGTCGGTGACCGACACCGCCACGTATTGCCCGGCCTCGACGTCGTGGTGGCGGCTGGCGTAGGCGTCGTCCAAGCGGACGTTCGCCGCCTCGATGGTCAGGCGCCCGCCTTCCGGCATGGCGTCGCGGGCGTTGATGGCCAGGTTGAGCAGCGCGTTCTCAAGCTGGTTCGCGTCGCACAGCGTCTTCCATAGGCCGCCCGACATGACGGTTTCCACATGGATGGAAGGGCCGACGGTGCGGCGGATCAGCTCTTCCATCGACGTCGTGAGCCGGTTCACGTCGACCGTTTTGGGGTCGAGCGTCTGCCGCCGTGAGAAGGCCAGCAAACGATGCACCAGCGAGGCCGCGCGATTGGCGGACGCCTTGGCCGTGCCGATGTAGCGGTCGACCTCGCCGAACCGGCCCTGGGCCACGCGGGCCTGCGTCAGTTCGAGGCTGCCGAGGATGCCGGCCAGCAGGTTGTTGAAGTCGTGCGCGATGCCGCCCGTGAGCTGGCCGACCGCCTCCATCTTCTGGCTTTGGCGCAGCTTGTCGTGCAATTCGGCGATCCGGCGCAGGCCGCGCAGCATGACCTCGGTGATGCCGTGCCGGAGGGTTTCGGCCATCTCCAGTTCCCACTCGGCCCAGGGCTTGGCGAAGCTGTGCCGGGTCTCGACCCACCGCTCGAACGATAACCGGGGCAGGGGGGAAGACCCGTCCGCCACGTCCTTGTGCGGGCTGCCGCCCCAGTTCACCAGTTGCGGCTCCTCTGGCCGGAACCAAAGCAGCATGTCGGACCGGTCGGCCGACAAGAACACCGCGAGCAGGCCGCTGGCGATGGCGCGATGCTTCCAGGGCGGGTAGGCCGCAGCCAGGTTGTCGGTTTGGAACAGCGTGCCCGGGCCGTCCTGCGTGCGCAGCCAAGCCGCGAGGTCCCGCACGTCGGCCTCAGGCGGCGCATGCCCGATGAAGGAAAGGATGCCGTCATAGGCAACGGCGGCGCCGGTGGAGGCGAACAGGCTGCCGACGGTGACGCTGCCCGTCGTGAGTGCGGCGGTGACCACCTCGGCTCCCGCCATGTGGGCCAGCAACGCGGAAAGGCGCGCCAAGCCTTCACGCCGGGCCTGCTCGGTGTCAGTGCGCTCGGCGGAGGCGATGCGCAGCGCGAAGGCGTCGGTCAGTGCCGCGGCGGCCGTACGCTGGCCCGGGGACGGGTAGTAGGGCTGGCGGTGATGGCACACCATCAAGCCCCAGAGCCGCTCGTCGAGCAGGATGGACAGCGACATGGAGCCGTTGACGCCCATGTTGCGGTGGAATTGCAGGTGCACCGGCGACATGCTGCGCAGCAGCGCGAACGACAGGTCGATGGTGCGGGGCGGCGGCAGGGCCTTCGAGGCCGCGTCCCAAGCTGTACCGATATCGAATGGCACCGGAACGGCGTCCCGGTCGGGTATCCAGCGCATCGGGCTGCGTCGGTAGAGTTCCCGCGCCTGCGCCGGGATGTCGCTGGCCGGGAAGTGCAGCCCTTCCAAGGATTGCTCCCAATCGGCGGCCTTGTCCTCGGTGATCACCTGCCCGTTCCAGTCGGCGTCGAACCGGTAGATCAGCACCCGTTCGTAGCCGGTCAGGAGCCTGACGCCCCGGACTGCGGCACGCGCCAGCGCTTCGAGCTCGCTCCTGGTTCCCCGCAGGTCGGCGATGGCTTCCCGGAGCTGGCGGACAGATGTCAGCGCGGCTGCATCCTCTTGCGCGCTGGCGTGTTCCAGTTCGACGAGCACCAGGCCATCATGGGCATGGACGGCCACATCGAATGCCTGGGCCGCGCCGGCCAGCACGAGAGTGGATTGCCATGGCGCGTAGCCCCGGAGCCTGCCGTCTTGGAAGCGTTGCCGGACCGCGTCGGCGAAATCCGTTCCCAAAACGCTGCTTATGCTGCGACCGGCCGTCCCGCCGGCGATCGATGCGGCACCCAGCAGTTGCGCCAGGTTGCGGCTTGCGGCAACCACGGTCCAGCCGCCGGAAGGCCTGATCGCCAACACCGCGCCATGCGGCTGGATGAACCCTGGGGTGTGGATCGGCTCCTGGGCACAAGCCAGGTCGGCGCCAGTCGGCGCTGACAGTCCAGAGCGGGAGGCTTCACCATGGTATTGTAGGATTACCATTCTCCGCAGAGACTGAGCGACGCTATCAGACTAACGAAATGTAGTGCGTGAAACGATCTTTTAAATGGCAGCAACGTTTTGTTGTTCGTCGGAATGCTCAATCGTCCGAAATGCACGGCGGGCTTCGCCGCATCGCCGCGCAGCCATTCGCGGCCACATTGGCGGTCCTGGTTGTCGGGCCGCTGATCGCGGCAGCCTAAATCTAAGGTGGATTATTACGTAATCGTGATGTATATTCCTGTCCGATATGGCTGGCCATGGTGGCCGGCTTCGGGTGGACAGAGCCATGCAATCGTCAATCCTATCGCTGCGCATCGCCGCCAGTAATCCGGCTTGCGGCTCCGACGGGCAACGTTTCGCCCAACTTGCCGATCAGGCGCTTGTAGCCGGCTGCCCGGATCAGGCCGTTCGTTTCATTCGGCTGGCATACGCGACCTTCGACGCTGCGCCTTACGCTGCGACAAACGCGCTGTTGGAGTATAACCTGCCCGCCGGGGCTTGATCGCGTTGTCCGTGGCTATGGCCTAACGCAACGGCGCGCCGGCATGCGGTCTCCGAGGATGCCACGGTGAGCTTGGCCCGATGGCGTAGCGACTACCGCGCCACCACACCGTTCATGCTGCGGTGTGCGGTGACGAATGGTTGCATGACCGTGGCGTGAACCTCTGGCCAGGCCAGTTCCGCGACGAGCTGGATCAAGGTCTTGCTGGAAAAAGGCTTACGCAGATACCGGTCGCCAGGATCAAGCATGGGATCGGCGACATCGGCACCGCTGATCAGCACGGCGCGGACGTGCGGCCAGCGGTGCCGAGCGGCAGCGACCAAAGCCACGCCGTTCATGCCGCGGCCGAGCAACAGGTCGGCGACCAGTATATCCTGCGGCCCATCCGCATCGGCGATTCGTAGAGCCTCCTCGGCGCTGGCGGCGGCGCTCACACGCCATCCAGCGTCCGTGAGCAGTTCTGCCAAACATTCGCGTATCAGCTCGTCGTCATCGACTAGCAGCACACGCACTCCGGCACGCAGCAGGTCGCTTTGCATATCGTTGCCCCAGCGTCATCACGACGACGCAGGAGTATATTTGAGACATCCCACCCGAGATGTAAACAAAAAACGAATGTATCTGGCAACAATCTTCAGAAGCTCACACTCTATCGGATCGCAGCAGATTTTTTAGACAACATCTCATAACTTGTCCTGACTTTGGATGGCGAGCGCCTGGCGTCGGTCAAGGAACGACGCGTTGCGTCAGCTCAGTCGTGCTTGATGCATCGATCGGCAGCTCGGGGCTGTATCGTGGCAAGTAAAGCCGCACAGTGGTGCCAAAACCCACCGCGCTTTCCAGGCGCACGACGCCATCCGCTTGCTGCGCGAAGCCATGCAACTGCGAAAGGCCCAACCCGGTGCCGTGGCCGACCGGCTTGGTCGTGAAGAACGGCTCGAACGCGCGCGCCAACACGGCGGGCGTCATGCCGACGCCGGTATCGGCGACGGCGATCTCGACATAGTCGCCCGGCCCCGCCCCGCCCTGGCCAGCCAAGTCCGCGGCGGATAGCCGGATGTGCCGGGTGCTGATCGTCAGCCGCCCACCCTCAGGCATAGCGTCGCGCGCGTTGATGGCGAGGTTCAGCAGTGCGCTTTCCAGCCGGCTCGGGTCGCATAGCACAGGCCAGGCATCATCCTCCAAGCGCCACGCGAGCTCGATCGTCGATCCCATCGTGCGCCCGACCAGCTCTGCCAGACCCCCGATCAGCGCAGCCGGGTCGACCGGACAGGGCTGCAATTGCTGCCGGCGCACGAAAGCCAGCAGGCGGACTGTCAGCGCCGCCGCCCGCTCCACTCCCTTGTGCGCCGTCTCCACATAGCGGCCTGCCTCCGCCGGACGGCCTTGCTCAAGCCGGCGCAGCACCATGTCCAGGTTGTTGCCGATGCCCTGAAGCAGGTTATTGAAGTCGTGCGCGATGCCGCCCGTGAGCTGGCCCATCGTCTCCATCTTCTGCGATTGGTGCAACTGCTCCTCCGCCACATGCAGCGCCCCGCTCGTTGCACGCTCGGCAGTGACATCGCGCCCGGTCGCATAGATCAGCCCGGTGTCGGGAAGCGCCGTCCAGGCAAACCAACGCCACGAGCCGTCGCGGTGCCGGTAACGGTTCAGGAAGCCCCGCGTCGGCAATCTCGCCGCAAGGCGGCCCAGTTCGGCGAGGGTCGCGTCGTGGTCGTCGGGATGGACTAGATCCAAGGCGAACCGGCCGACCAGCTCGGCCTCCGTCCAACCCAGGCTGGCGGACCAGGCCGGGTTGACCGCCACCAGCGTGGCGTCGAGGCGGGCAACCATCAGCAAGTCTTGGCTGAGTTGCCAAATGCGGTCGCGCTCCTTGGTGCGCTGCGCGACCTCGGCCGCGAGTGTTTCGTTCAGTTGCCGCAGCCGCGCCTCGCTCTGCGCCAAAGCCGTTTCAGCGAGGTGCCGTTCGGTGCGGTCGCGCACGATCTTGAGGAAGCCGCGCTCCTCGCCGGCTTTTCCGCGCAACGGCATCAACGTCTGCGTCGCCCAAAACCGAGTGCCGTCCTGGCGCAGCATCCAGCGCTCGGTGTTGATGTTGCCGGCGGCTGCCGCGGCCTGCATCTCGGCCGCGGGCTCGCCAGCCTCACGCTCCGCCGGCGTGAAAAGCACGGCGCTGTCGAGGCCAAGGATGTTGGCCTCGGTCCAACCCAGGATGCGCTCAGTCCCGGGATTGCAGCTTGTCACCTGCCCTTGGCTGTCCAGGATGAGGATCGCCTCGTCGACGGCGCTTCCCATTACGGCGTGAAGCTGGTCTTCGCACTCGGCCAGCGCAACGCGGCTGACTTCCAACGCCTTATGCAGTGTCGGGGATGCGGCGCTCAGGTCGGCCACCCTGTAGCGTAGGTGCTTCAGCCTGCGGTCAGCGTCGCTGGGCGTTAACTCAGCCATATCTGTTACATATAATGAGAGTGATTTGCTTGCAATCGCAAAATGTTGACAACACGGTTTCGTGTTGTCGCAGCGGGAACAATAACCTAGCGCGTCCGCTAGCAAAAGTGGTCGGTGTATACAGCTAGGGGTTTGTGTGGGTAGTGTGACATGCAACTGATCTTTGTCGAAGATGACGCCATCATCCGCGACGTGGCGGTCGAGTACCTACAGGAGCATGGATACGATGTGGTCGAAGCGGCAACCGCGGAGGATGCGATGCGGCGCATGGTTGGCGCCCCTGCTCCGCAACTCGTGGTGACGGATATCGACCTTGGGGAAGGGCGGAGCGGGCTCGAGCTGGCTGATTGGCTGCATGCGCGTTGGCCGGAACTAAACGTCATCTTTGCGAGCGGTCGGCTCGACCGCTTAAAGGGGCGTGCGCCGGACCCGCGCGAGACCTGTCTTGCCAAGCCATTCAGGCTTAGGAACCTGATCGAACTCGTGCGCAACTCTGCGCCATCGCCTTCAACGGCGCACAGCTTGTAAGCCGGGTCTGAGTGTTGCCGGGTTCGGCGCAGGCGGCATTTAACGCATGCGGCTAGCTTGCATGCTCAGGGATCACAGGCACGACGCTCCCATCCGACTAAGGTTCACTTCGGACTCGCATCTAAATCGCCGGTTGCTCAAAAGCCCTCCGGTTGAAACCAACGAATGAATGTTGCCGCATTCAAACTATTTTCTTGTATTGCCTCGCGGAATCGTGATGAATGGGTTAACATGTTGGAGACCCTCGATCATGGCCACCACCAGCCGGTCCGAAGCCACCTTCTTCTCCCTGTCGCAACTTGAGACCATCATGGCGTGGAGCGCCGCCCGGCCCCAAGGGTTCGGCATCTCCATCATGACTGACCATGAGGATTATCCCGAACTGGCCGAGCTGTACAAACACGACCGCATGAGCCCGCTGTGGTTCCTGAGCGCCACCCAGGCCGGAACAGCGGTGATCATCAAGGCATCAGGCGTCGACCAGGAACTGGCGAGCGTTGAGGAAGCGTTGGCGCGAGTGCTCGAATTGGAACGTTAGTTTCGAACGCAGCCGGGCGCCCATGCGCGGCGTTGCCGGCCAAGTCACCCGCCTCGGAATACCCCGTAATTAAGCCGTTGCATTACGCACCTGGAGGGCACAGCAATGCTGACTGAGATCGGCAGCACCTCGAACGCTAGTTTTGCCACCTTGCTGCTTTCGAGGGACGAAGCGAGCCTTTTCGACGTTTTACGCGACAACCTGCCCCGCGGCTGGGTTGTGGAACTGAAACCCGACACCGGAATGGCGTGGGTCGCATTCATCTTCTGTGAGGACGATCCCAGGAGCAGGCCCTTGTTCACCGTCTGCCGCTGGAGCGACCGCGTGGGCCTGTTCGTGCAATGGATGGACGGGACCGCGTCCTCCGCCGTCGCCTTCACGGAACTGGAGCCGATCATGGATCTGATTCCGAACGGCATCTTCGCCTCTGCGGAGACCCGCCTCGCAACCGTGCCGGCCGAGAGTTGGACCGACACCAAGCACTGATGCGTAGGGGCGGGCGCGAATTAGCGTTATGATGCCCGCCCAACGCCACCGCCTCCATTAGGGCGCCGCTTCCTCACGCTTCAGCAGCGCGTCATCGATCTGCGTCAGCAGGTTGGGGAAATTCACCGGTTTCGCATGATAGTCGTCGCACCCGGCGGCCAAGGCCTTCGCGCGGTCACCGGCCATGGCGTGCGCCGTCAATGCAATGATCGGGATCGCGGCCCGGGCGGGGTCGCCGTGCAGGGTGCGGGCGACGGTCCAGCCGTCCATGATCGGCAGGTCCATGTCCAACAGGATGATGTCCGGCTGCTCGGCGCTCACCTGGTCGAGGGCGTGCTGGCCGTCATGGGCGAGCACGACGTCGAAGCCATGGCGGCGGAGCCGGCGCGACAGGAAATCCCAAAGCGCCTCATGATCCTCAACCAACAATATCTTGGTCACGTGACTCGACTCCTGCTTTGCCGATGGCGCCGCCCGATGTAGTAGCCGCGCGAGCGTGGCGCCACCTCCGGTGATCCACATGGAATCGCTGGCCTTGCCTGTCCAGCCAGGAAACCTCGATGTCAGCGTCTCGTCCAAGTCACCCCGAAGCGGATGGGCAGCAGGCCGCACTTGCGCCGGGCCGCACCGGCTTGTCGGCCCTGAATGCCGGGGCGGTCATTGTCGCCGCATTGTATTTCGGGCGCGAACTGTTTGTGCCCCTCGTGCTCGCGGTCCTGCTGGCCTTCGTGCTGGCGCCGGCGGTGTCGCTGCTGCAGCGCGCCCGCGTCGGCAAGGCGCCCGCGGTCCTGATCGCCGTCGCGCTCGCCTTCATCGTCATCAGCGGCATCGGCCTTGTCGTTGGCCGGCAGGCGACGACGTTGGCGGCCAGCCTGCCGAGCTACAGCGCGACCATCCAGCAGAAGATGAAGTCGTTGGCGATCGGCGGCGAATTCCTTGAGCGCATCAATAGCTCGATCCATTCGCTGATCGAGGGCGTCGCCGGCGGCGGGGGCGCCGGCCCCGACAGCGCGCGGACCAGCGTGGCGGTGGTCCCCGCTCCCGTTGCGTCAGGGCTGGCGGGCGGGCTGGATGCGTCCTCGGCGTTGCTGATCGTCCGCACGGTTGTTGCGCCGATTTTCGGCCCTCTGGCCACGCTTGGGATCGTGGTGGTGTTCGTCATTTTCGTGCTGCTCTCGCGGGAGGACCTGCGCGACCGCCTGGTCCGCCTGGTCGGCCGGCAGGACCTGCACCGGACCATCCTGGCGATGAACGACGCGGCCGGGCGCCTGTCGCGCTTCTTCCTGTTCCAACTGGCCCTGAACACGAGCTTCGGCATTTTCATTGCTGCCGGCCTATGGCTCGCCGGCCTGCCGAACCCGGTGCTGTGGGGCATCCTGGCGGCGCTCATGCGCTTCGTGCCGTTCATCGGGACGTTCATCGCCGTGGCGCCTCCCCTCCTGCTGGCGCTTGCGGTGGCGCCGGGCTGGTCGCTGGCAGTGATCGTGCTTGGGCTGTTCGTCCTGGCCGACGTGATCGTGGCCCAGGTCATCGAGCCGCTGCTATACGGCCACAGCACCGGGCTTTCGCCGATCGCGATCATCCTTTCGGCGGCTTTCTGGGCTTTCCTGTGGGGGCCGGTCGGGCTGCTGCTCGCAACCCCGCTGACGGTTTGCCTGGTCGTGATCGGGCGTCACGTCGAGCCGTTGGCCTTCCTGGAGGTGATGCTTGGCGACCGCCCGCCGCTCGACCCCCCGGAAACGTTCTACCAGCGTGCGCTTGAGGGCAACGCCAAGGAATTGGTCGCGCAGGCCCGCAGGGTGATCGGCGAGTCTTCCCTGGCCGACTACTACGATCGCGTCGCCATGCAGGGCTTGGCCCTTGCCCAGGCCGATTTGTCGCGTGACGCCCTTGCGTTCGAACGGCTCGAGGCGATCCATCGGCAGATCGAGGCCTTGCTCGCCGGCCTGGCGCGGACCGGGCCTGAGCACGGGCCGGACCGCCAGGCGCCGCCACCGGAATGGCAGGCGGACGACGCCGTTGTATGCATCCCTGGACGCGGGCAGCTCGACGACCTCGCCGCTGCGATGGCGATGCAGGTGCTGCGCGACGCCGGATTCGGTGCGAGCTGTGAGTCGAACTCCATGCTCGGCGCCGGACGTGCGAACCAGGCGAACCTCGCCGGTGCCCGTTTGTGCTGCCTATCGGTGCTGGAACAGGGCAGCAGCCCGTCCGGCATCCGCTATTTGCTTCGGCGGATCGAGCGGCAGATGCCGAATGCCGCGATCGTCGTCTGCCTCTGGCACGCGGCAGGCGCCAGTTCCATGCTCGCCGCCCTGCGGTCGGAGGGCCACGAGGAGACCATCATCCTGTCCTTGGGCGAACTGGTCGCGCTGGCAAGGGCGATCGCGACACGGGCGCCACGGCCAGCGGCCGAGCCGGTGCAATCGGACACGGTTCTGTGATTGCGTTGGGGCCGATGCCGGCCAGGCATGCGATGTTGCAGTGCAACCGTGCTGCCCGGCGTGCGCTTGAACAAGGCTTCAAACCTTCTCCATGCAGGATGGACGAATGACTCAATCCAACGGCTTGCGCGTCGAGGAAGGCCGCCCGTTTCCGCAAGGCGCGACCTGGACCGGCCTCGGGGTGAACTTCGCCATCTTCTCGGCGAACGCCACCAAGGTGGAATTGTGCCTGTTCGACGACCGTGGCGAGACCGAGATCGGCCGCGTCGCCCTGCCTGAGTACACCAACGAGACCTGGCACGGCTTCCTGCCGGACGCCCGGCCCGGCACGGTTTACGGCTATCGGGTGCATGGCCCCTACGACCCCGAGAACGGCCATCGGTTCAACCCCAACAAGCTCGTGCTGGATCCCTACGCCAAGGCCGCGGTCGGCCACATCAAATGGGTGCCCGAGCTGTTCGGCTACAAGATGGGCGAGGAGGACACGACCTTCGACGACCGCGACAGCGCCCCGTTCATGCCAAAAGGCCGCGTGATCGACCCGGCATTCACCTGGGGCGAGGACCGCGCCCCGCGCGTGCCATACGAGCGGACCGTCCTCTATGAAACCCACGTCAAGGGCTTCACCAAGCTGCACCCGGCCGTCCCGGAGGAGCTGCGCGGCACCTACCGCGGCCTGGCGACGCCGGAGGTGGTGCGCTACATCCGCGACCTCGGCGTCACCAGCGTCGAGCTGCTGCCGATCCATATGTTCGCCGATGACAGCTACCTCGTGGAGAAGGGGTTGGTGAACTATTGGGGCTATTCGACCCTATCGTTCTTCGCCCCGAGCCGCCGCTATGCCGCCGTGCCGGATTTCGCCTTTTCCGAGTTCAAGGAAATGGTCAGCCGGTTCCATGCCGCCGGGATCGAGGTCATCCTGGACGTGGTCTACAACCATACCTGCGAGGGCAACGAGAAGGGGCCGACGCTGTCGTTCAAGGGCATCGACAACGCCAGCTACTACCGGCTGCTGCCCGACCAAAAGCGCTATTACATCAACGACACCGGCACCGGGAACACGGTCAACCTGTCGAACGCCCGCGTGATCCAGATGGTGATGGACAGCCTGCGCTACTGGGTCACCGAGATGCACGTGGACGGGTTCCGCTTCGACCTCGGCACGATCCTGGCCCGCGAGAGCCATGGTTTCGACCAGGAAAGCGGGTTCCTGCGCGCCGTGGCGCAGGACCCGGTGCTGAGCCAGGTCAAGATGATCACCGAGCCCTGGGACTGCGGACCCGGCGGCTACCAGGTGGGCGGTTTCCCGCCGGGCTGGGCGGAGTGGAACGACCGTTACCGCGACAACGTGCGGGCGTACTGGAAGGGCGACGCGGGCAAGATCAAGGACCTGGCGACGCGGTTCACCGGCAGCAGCGACTTCTTCAACCATCGTGGGCGGCCCGCCTGGTCGTCCGTCAACTTCCTCACGGCGCATGACGGGTTCACCCTGAACGACTGGGCCTCGTACAACGAGAAGCACAACGAGGCGAATGGGGAGGATAACAACGACGGCAACAGCAACAACGAGAGCTGGAACTGCGGCGCCGAGGGTCCAACCGACGATCCCGACATCAACGACCTGCGCACGCGGCAGATCAAGAACATGCTGGCGACGCTGCTGCTGTCCCGCGGCACGCCGATGCTGCTGGCTGGGGACGAGTTCGGCCGCACCCAGGGCGGCAACAACAATGCGTATTGCCAGGACAACGAGATAAGCTGGTTGGATTGGGATCTCGAAAAGAAGGGCAAGGACCTTGTGCGCTTCGTATCGCAACTGACCGCGCTCAGGCGGCGGCTGCCGATCCTTTACCGTTCCCGGTTCCTGACGGCGGAGTGGAACGACGAGCTTGGCATCAAGGACGTGACTTGGCTGAAGCCGGATGGCGAGGAGATGGACCAGGCGGCGTGGCACGATGAGAACATGCGCTGCATCGGCATCCTGCTGGATGGCCGGGCGCAGGCTTCCGGCATTCGGCGTCGCGGCGCGGACGCGACGGTGCTGGTCATCATGAACTCGTATCACGACAGCGTTCCGTTCGCGCTGCCTGTGGTGCCCGGCGGCTTGGCGTGGAAGTGCTCCATCGACACCAACCAGGACGGCGACCCCGACCGGACGCAGTTGGAGTTCGACACCGACTATGTCGTGACCGGCCGGTCGTTGCTGCTGTTGGAGTTGGTGCTGGATAGCGCCTACACCGAGGTCCGGGGCATCCAGTCGTACTCCCATCCTGTCGAAACGCATGAGGATCATGACTGACCGGGGCGGCCACGGCGACGATCTCGCCGCCGCTGCCTAGCTTCGTAAACGCCGGCTAGGCGGCACCCCCCGTCGCCATGCCTGGCCAAGGGTCGCGCGACCTGCGCTGCCAACGCGGTCGACGCCACCTTACGTTCCGGACATGGGAACATCGCTGGGGCAGGCGCGTAGTGTTTGTTCTGCTGCAAGGTCCCAGATGATGAACGAACCTCAGGCGCAGGAGGGCAAGCCCCGCGGCCCCATAGGCTTTGTGCGCGACCATGGCCTGCTCAATGTGTTGGCGGGCATCCTGCTGATCGTCGGCCTCGGGGCAGCGGCATGGTCGCTGAGCGACGCTTACCACGCCCGTGTCCTGGTGGCCGAGGAAAACCGCGTGCTGGTGGCGGGCGAGCGGCTGCTGTCCACCCTTAAGGACCTCGAAACTGGTGAGCGCGGCTACGCGCTGACCGGCGAGCAAAACTACCTTGAACCCTATGAGAACGCCCGCGCCACGCTGGACGGCGCCCTCGCGGCGGTGGGTCCGCAGGGGCAGCCGGATGGCAAGCTCGCCGCGCTCGTCAACGGCAAACGGGAGTTCGCAGCCCGGGTCGTCGCGGCGCGGCGCGACTCCGGCCTCGATGCCGCGACTGCGCTGGTCCGGTCCGGGGAGGACAAGGCGTCGATGGACGACGTGCGGTCGGCCGTCGCCTCCTTGCAGGACGGCGCCCGGGCGCGGATCGACCGCCTCGACCGGCAGGAGGCGTTGCGGGGGCCATTGCTGGTGACGATCGCGGCCTTGTCCATCTTGGCGGCGTTCGGCGCGGTTGCATTGCTGGCCGTGCGGCGCCGCCGGGCGGAGCGTGCCAGCGCGGCGCTGCTGGAGGGCGTTTTGGAGAACGCCCCGATTGGTCTCGGCTTCCTCGATCCAGGCCTGCGCGTGCGGCATATGAACCGCCGGCTTTCGGCTATGAGCGAACGGGCGCTCGACGCGGATGTGGGGAACAGCCTTTGGGACATCTTGCCCGACATGCGCGAGGCGTTGGAACCGCGGCTGCATGAGGTGCTTAGGGCTGGCAGCACGATGGCGAATGTCGACGTGGAGGTGCCCAGCCGGATCAATCCCAGGCAGATGCGTGAGTTCCAGTTTGGGTTCTTCCCGTTGCCGGCGTTGCCGGGCGTCGGCGCGGCCGGCGCCGGGTTGGTGGTGACCGACGTCACCATCCGCAAGCGGGCCGAACGCCGGCTGCGCGAAAGCGAGGAGCGGTTCCGCACCCTGATTGAAACCAGCGCCGCGATCGTCTGGACCGCGACGCCGGCGGGCGAGCTGACCGGGGCGCAATCGAGTTGGAGCGCCTTCACCGGGCAAGCCCCACAAGATATCGAGGGTATGGGTTGGCTGCAGGCCGTTCATCCCGAAGACCGCGACGCCACTCTTGAGGCCTGGAACCGGGCAGTGGCGGGCCATGCGCTGTATGCGATGGACCACCGCCTGCGCCGGGCCGACGGGGAGTGGCGCACGATGGCGGTCCGCGGCGTCCCGATCCTGGACGACGGCGAGACCCGCGAGTGGGTGGGCACCCATACCGACATCACCGAGCGGAAGCGTGCGGAGGAGGAGCTGACCGCGGCCAAGGCTGCGGCCGAGTCAGCCAACCGGGCGAAAAGCCAGTTCCTCGCCAACATGAGCCATGAGCTGCGCACCCCGCTGTCGGCCGTCATCGGCTACAGCGAGATGCTCGAGGAGGAGATGGAGGAGGCCGGCGACGAAGCCCTGCTGAGCGATGTCCGCAAGATACAGTCCAACGCGCGCCACCTATTAAGCCTCATCAACGACGTGCTGGACCTGTCGAAGATCGAGGCGGAGCGGATGACCACTTTCGCCGAAACCTTCGCCGTCGAGGAGCTCGTGCGCGGGGTCGCTTCCACGGTGGAGACCCTGGTGCAGCAGAAGGGCAACGAGGTTGTCCTCGACCTGGCGCCGAACCTGGGCGAGATGCACACCGACCAGGTCAAGGTGCGGCAATGCCTGTTCAACCTGGTCAGCAACGCGGCCAAGTTCACCGAGGGCGGCCGGATCGTGCTGCAGGTCGCCCGGGCCGGGGAGGAGGTTGTCTTCAGCGTCGCCGATAGCGGCATTGGCATGACGCCGGAGCAGTTGGAGCGGCTGTTTGAGCGGTTCAGCCAGGCCGACGCCTCGACGACCCGGCGGTTCGGCGGCACCGGGCTAGGGCTGGCGATCACGCGCGCATTCTGCCGCCTGCTGGGCGGGGACGTGGAGGTGTCCAGCACCTACGGCAAGGGTTCGACGTTCACCATCCGCCTGCCGGCCGAGATGCCGGAACAGCCCGCCGAAGAAGCCGAAGCGTCGGCGCCGGCAAGCTCCGGGCAGCATCTGGTCCTGGTAGTGGACGACGACCCGGCCCAGCGCGACCTGCTGAGCCGGTTCCTGGAACGCGAGGGATTCGCGGTGCTGACGGCAGCGGACGGCCGGGCAGGGATCGAGCTCGCCCGCACCCAGCACCCCCGCGCGATCCTGTTGGATGTGATGATGCCGCAGATGGACGGCTGGTCGGTGCTGGGCGCGCTCAAGGCCGACCCAAACCTGGCGACGATCCCGGTCGTGATGGTGACGTTCGTCAACGAACCCGGCCTGGGCGAGTCGCTCGGCGCCGCCGACACCGTGCTCAAGCCGGTTGAGTGGGATCGCCTCAAGGGCGTCATGGAACGGTTCCGCGGCGACGCCGGCGACATCCTCGTGGTGGATGACGACCCCGACGCCCGGGCGCGGCTGCGCAGCGTGCTCGAACGGAACGGCTGGACCGTTTCGGAAGCGGGGAACGGGCGCGACGCGCTGGACGTCGTGGCGCACGCGCCGCCGCAGCTCATCCTGCTCGACCTCACGATGCCGGTGATGGACGGTTTCGCCTTCCTGCACGAGCTTCGCCAGCGGCCCGGCTGCAGCGAGATCCCCGTCGTGGTCCTGACGGCGCGGGACCTGGATGCGGACGAGCGCCGGCGTCTTGGCGGCGCGGACCGGGTGCTGAGCAAGGGGCAGACGAACCTTCGCCAGCTCGCCGGGGAGCTCCGCGCGCTCACGCCGTCCCACGCCGAGGCGGCAGAGGGCGGCGCGGCCCCGTCCGGACACCCCTGAACGCCGTTGCGGAGAGCCATCCATGCGCTTGCTCCTGGTCGAAGATCATGAGGAAATCTGGGATTTCCTGTCCCGCCGGCTGAAGCGCCGCGGCTACGAGGTGACGGTCGCCACCGATGGCCAGGCCGGGGTTGACCGGGTCCGGGCGGACCTGCCTGACATCGTGCTGCTGGACATGAACCTGCCGATCCTCGACGGCTGGTCGGCCGCGCGCATGTTGAAGGCCGATTCTGCCACCGCCGGCATCCCCATCATCGCGCTGACGGCTCACGCCATGTCGGGCGACCGGGAAAAGGCGCTCGCGGCGGGTTGCAACGACTACCATCCCAAGCCGATCGACTTCTCGCGGCTGCTGACCCAGATCGAGGCCCTGGCGCCTGGGGGCTAGGCCCTTGGCGGCATAGCGGCAGCGCATGACGCCTGCACCACATCCCAACGAGGCAGCCATGCCGCCGCCTGCCGAGCCCGACGCACCTGCCGAGTCCGCCGATGCCGTCGCGACCGAGGCGCTCCTGCGCTTTGCCGGGCAACAGGGCGGGAAACCTTTGCCGGCGTTCGATGGGGCGGATGTTTCTGCTGCCGGGCTGGGCGCGCGCATACGGGGTGCGGCTTGGTGGGATGCGGCGCTCGGCGGCATCAGGCTTGGCGGGCGCGACATGGCGGGCGCCAGCCTGCGCCGCGCCAACCTTTCTGGCGCTGACCTGGCGGGCGCCGACCTCAGCGGGGCCTCGTGCAGCGGCATCATCCTGCACCGGGGAAGGCTGGAGGAGGCGAGTTTCCGCGGCGCAGACCTGATCGGCGGCGTCCTGAGCAGCGTGAACGCGGGCCAGGCGGATTTCAGCGGCACGCTGCTGGAAGACGCCAACCTGTCCGGCGCCCGGCTCCGCTTCGCCAACTTCGCTCGCGCCGTCATGGACGGGGCGGACCTGTCCGGCGCCGATCTTTGGGGAGCCAAGCTGCCCGAGATCGCAGCGGAGCGGACCAACTTCCGGGGTTCGCGCCTGGATGAGGCGCAGCTTGCAAATGCTGACCTGGCCGGCGCGGAACTGGTGGGGGCCACCCTGCGGCGCGCCAACCTTGCCGGCGCCCTGCTGCGCGGCGCGAACCTGCGGGAGGCCGTGCTGGACGGCGCCGACCTCGGGGGCGCCGACCTGAGCGATGCCGTGCTGCCCCACGTATCCCTCATGAGCTGCAACCTGCGCCATATCCGCGTCGCAGGCGCTTGGATGGAGCGCACCCGCATGCGCGCGCACCAGCTTGGCGGAGCGATCGGCGAGGAGGCGGCCGGGGAGTTCGACGCCGCGCGCGAGGGCTATATCGTGCTGGAGCAGAACTTCCGCACGCTCGGCAGCGCCGACGACGCAAGCTGGGCGTTCCGCCGCCGACGCCGGATGGGCAAGCGGCTCCACGCCCAAATTGCCCATGCGGCGCTGCAGCGGCGCGACATCCGCGCGGTCATGCCCGGCCTCCGATGGCTGGGCGACGTGGCCGCGGAATGGCTGTGCGACTACGGCGAGAGCGTCACGCGGGTGCTGCGCGCCTTCCTCGTCGTCCTGTTCTGTTTCGCCGCGATCTACTGGCTGACCGGCTGCCTGGAGCCGCGGGCAGGGGTCGCCACCGGGACGGGGTTCCGGCTGATCGACTACGTCCTGTTCAGCCTCGACTCCATGACCACCGTCGGCACCTCCGAGGTCGGGGTCAGGCCGAGCGGGCAATTGGGGGTCCTGCTGTCCAGCGTGCAGACCGTCATGGGAACCGTCCTGCTCGGCCTGTTCGGCTTCGTGCTCGGCGTGCGCATGCGGAACTGAGCGGCGGGCCTTCACAGCCGTCGCCGAACGGGTCAATTTCCTTGCCGGAGGAACCAACGCATGGACACCGGAATCACCATCGCAGCCGGCCAACTGCAGACCCTGCATGAGGTCGTGGCCGCGGCCCGCGCACGGCTCGACCGCAATATGTGGGATTATCTCGCCGGCGGCGCCGGAACCGAGACCACGCAGGCGCGCAACCGCTTGGCGCTCGACCGCATCGCCTTCCGCCCGCGCGTGCTGCGGGACGTTTCGTCCATCGACACCTCCGGCCAGTTCTTCGGCAAGCGCATCCGGCTGCCGGCCTGCCTCGCCCCGGTGGGCGGCCTGGACTACATGGGCGAGGGCGGCGGCGTGGGCGTGGCCCAGGGCGCAGCGTTCGCCGGAGTGCCGTTCATGCTGAGTTCGGTGTCGGAACGCAGCATGGAGGAGGTGGCGGCGGCTTCGTCCGGCCCGCGCATCTTCCAGCTTTACGTCCGCGGCGACGGCGCCTGGGTTGACGGCCACGTGCGCCGCGCCGTGGACGCCGGGTATGACGCATTCTGCATCACGGTCGACAGCGCGCTGTATAGCCGGCGGGAGCGGGACATCGCCAACCGTTTCGCCAAGCCGTGGCGGGCCGAGGCCGGCGGCATGGAGTTCCAGGCTGCGCTGAGCTGGGACGACATCCGGCGGTTCAAGGACAAGCACGCCATCCCGTTGATCCTCAAGGGCATCGCCACCGCCGAGGACGCTGCCGCCGCCTGCGGGATCGGGGTCGAGGCCGTCTATGTCTCGAACCATGGCGGACGGCAACTGGACCATGGCGCCGGGGCGATCGAGGTGCTGCCCGAGATCGTGGCCGCCGTCGCCGGACGGGCGCAGGTGATGGTCGATGGCGGGTTCAGCCGCGGCACCGACATCGTAAAGGCGATGGCGCTCGGCGCGGACCTGGTCGGCCTCGGGCGGCTCTATTGCTATGGGTTCGCCGCCGCCGGGGCCGCCGGGATCGCGCGGGTGGTCGAACTGCTCGACATCGAGGTTGCGGAGTGCCTGGGCCTGCTGGGCCTGACCGGTTTCGCCGGGCTCGACGCCTCCTACCTGCGCCCGGCGGAGTCGGTCGCGGCCCCGCACGCCCACAGCGCCTTTCCGTTATTGACGCGGACGTGACGGCATAAGCTGGTGAACCCGCGCCGCCGGTGTTAACGATGCATCAAACGCCGGGCCTTAAAAGCTAGCCGGCCGGGAGGAACGGATGGACACGCAGGTTGGCGTGACTGCAGCGCCGCCGGTGCTGGCCATGCCGCGTGCGTCGCGCGGGCTAGTGGGCTACGCCTGGTCGGCTGGCCTGTTGCTGATCCTGCTGTTCCTGGTGCTGTATCCCATTGCGACGCTGCTGCTGGGCGCGTTGACCGACGCCGACCCGGTGGTGGACGGCATACGCCTGGCGAACCTTTCGCTGGCTAATTTCATCCAGGTGCTCGGCAACCCCAACGTCCATCTGGCCCTGGCCAATTCCATGATCGCCTGCGCCGGCGGCACGGCGATGGCGGTGGCGATCGGGCTGTCGTTCGCCTGGATCGTGGTGCGGACCGACACGCCGTGCAAAGGGCTGATCGCCGCCGCCGGCATGTTGCCGCTGTTCGTGCCGCCATTGGTCGGCGGCGTCGCCTGGGCCATCCTCGGCTCGCCGAAGACCGGGCTGCTGAACATCTTCCTGGCCCGCGCCGGCGTCGATTTCCGCTTCAACCTGTATTCGATGTCCGGCATCATCTTTGTATTCGGCATGTACTACGCGCCCTATGTCTATATGTTCACCTCCGCCGCCCTGAAGAACATGGACCCCTCCCTGGAGGAGGCGGCGGAGATGTCGGGCGCCAGCGCGCTGCGCACCATCCTGACCGTCACCTTCCCGCTGATCGCGCCGGCGATCATCTCCGGGATGCTGCTGTCCTTCGTCGTCATGCTGGGCATCTACGGCATCCCGGCCGTGCTCGGCGCTCCGGCCAACATCCCGGTGCTCACGACCTATATCTACACCCTCACCGCCTGGTCGCCGCCGCTTTACAGCTCCGCCGCCTCCGTCGCGGTCATCCTGATGGCCGTGACCGGCGTGCTGGTTCTGCTGCAGAACAAGGCGCTGTCCGGACGCAGCTACACGACCGTGGCCGGCAAGGCGTTCCGCCCGCGCGCGCTCCGGCTGGGGCCGTGGCGCTTCCTGACGCTCGGGATCGCAGCCGCCTATTTGCTGATCGTCGTCGCGCTGCCGAGCCTCGCGCTGATCGTGGCGGCATTCCGCAAATTCCTGTTCGTGCGCGACCTCGCGAGCCTTGCCGATCCCAAGCAATACAGCCTGCTGCACTTCGAGCGGCTGTTCGCCAATCCGCTGACCATCGATGCGATCGTGAACACGGTGAAGGTCGGCATTCTCACCGCGGCCATCGGCGGCGTGCTGGCCTTCGCCATCGGCTACACCGTGGTGCGCAGCCGGGCGCCGTTCCGCCGCAGCATCGATGTCATCGCCACCGTCCCGGTCGCCATCCCCGGCCTGGTGATCGGCGTCGCCTACCTATGGGCCTGGATCGGCCTGCCCGGCGGGCTCTATGGCACGCTCTGGATCCTGGCGCTGGCCTTCGTCGCCCGCTTCATCCCCGACACGGTGAAGGCACTCAGCACGTCGCTCATGCAAATTCATCGGGAACTGGAGGAGGCGGCCTGGGTCTGCGGACGCAGCGTGGCCAGCACCATCGTCACCATCGTCCTGCCGCTCGCCCGGCCCGGCGTCATCGCCGCCATGACCCTGCTGTTCATCCTGTCCACCCGGGAGCTCGGGTCCTCGCTGTTCCTCTACACCAGCGGGTCGATGGTCATGTCGGTGCAGTTGCTGGGCTATTACGAGGGCGGCAACATGAGCGTCACCGCGGCCTACAGCCTGGTGCAGATGGCGCTGCTGGGCGTGCTGATCGGCATCGTCGGCCGGCTGTCCCGGGGTGCGGCGGCCGGAAGCGCCGGGCGCGCCGGCTGAACCCTGCCTGAACAAATGAGCTGAACAAATGAAAGGGAGCGCCATGCTGACCAGACGCCAGGCCATGCTCGCCGCGGCGGCCACCGCTTCTGCCGGATCCGCCCGTGCGGAAGCGTACACCCCTCCTGCCGAGCTGGTTGCGGCGGCGCGCAAGGAAGGGCGGGTCGTGTTCTACAGCGCAAGCTTCAGCGAGGCGGAGCAGGAGACCATCGGCGCATTCAACAAGCGTTTCCCGTTCGTCCGCGTCGAGATGCTGCGCGCGTCGGGCGGCCAACTGATCACCCGCGTCAAGACCGAGGCCGCCGCCGGCAAGCTGCTGGCCGACGTGGTCGACCACTCTGACCGCGCGCTGATGCAGGAAATCGAGGACCTGTTCCTCGATTACGTCCCGCCGAACGCCGCCGCCTACCTGGAGGCGTCCCGTGTTTCCCCGAAGCTGTGGCCGCGCATCACCCCGGTCTGGTGCATCGCCTATCATGCCGAGCTCGCCAAGGTTCCGCCCAAGAGCTGGATGGACCTGACCAACCCGATCTATAACGGCGGCCAGATCGGCCAGGTGATCGCGCCCTCCGGCGGCACGACGTGGACCCGGATCATGTTCGAGCGCCAGGTTTTGGGCGAGGATTACTGGGCGAAACAGGCCGCGACCAAGCCCGCGCTGTATCCGTCCGGCGCACCCGCATCCGACGCGCTGATCCGCGGGGAGGTCACGGTAGCGCCGCTGATCCGCAATGCAATCTTCTCCAAGAAACGCGACGGCGCCCCGGTCGAGCTGGTGTTCCCGCCCGAGGGCCTGCCCTTGGTGCCCTATGCGTCGGGAATTCCCAAGTCCGCCGCCAACCCGAACGCCGCCCGGCTGTTCCTGAACTGGTGCCTCTCCGAGGAGGGCCAGGCGTTCACTATGGCCGAACAGGGCAACTTCACGTCGCTCAAGGTCCCACCCGTGACACTCGAGGGCTACGACCCCAAGGTGAACAAGGTCTGGGTGCCCAACGGCACGCAGTTCGCCTCGCTCCGCAACGGCTGGATCGAGGAGTGGAACAAGATCTACGGCTACCGCCAGTGAGCGGCGGCTGGACGTGAGCCCCACCTGAATGTCCGCCGAACTCCACGTCGACCATCTGGAGAAACGCTTCGGCGCCGGGCACGCGCCCGGGCACGCGGCGGTGGACGATGTGAGCTTCACCATCGCCGCGGGCGAGATCGTCGTGCTGCTGGGTCCTTCCGGCTGCGGCAAGACCACGACGTTGCGCTGCGTGGCCGGGCTCGAGCGTCCGACTGGCGGCGTCATCCGGAGCGGCGGCGACGTGATTTCGGACCCGCGGGCCGGCGTGCTGCTGCCGCCGCGTGACCGCAATTTCGGCATGGTGTTCCAGTCCTACGCCGTCTGGCCGCACATGACGGTGCGGCAGAACGTGGCCTATCCGCTGAAGACCCGCCGCCTCGGCCGCGCGGAGATCGGACGGCGCGTGGCCGAGGTCCTGGAACTCGTCGACCTCGCCGCCTACGTCGACCGCCCGGTTACGGCGCTGTCGGGCGGCCAGATGCAGCGCGTGGCGCTGGCCCGCAGCATGGTTTACCAGCCGCGCCTGCTGCTGCTCGACGAGCCGCTGAGCAACCTCGACGCCCAGTTGCGGCTGCGCCTGCGCGACGACCTGCGCCGGATCATCAAGCGGTCGGGCGTGACGGCGCTGTATGTGACGCATGACCAGTCGGAGGCGGTGGTGATCGGCGACCGCATCGGCGTCATGCGGGCCGGACGCCTGCTGCAACTGGACACCGCGGCCGAGGTTTACAACAGCCCCGCCGACCTGTTCGTGGCTGGGTTCACCGGGTCCTCCAACCTGATCTCCGGCCGGCTGCTGGCGCGCGACGGCGGGTTCGGCGCCATCGAGGCCGGGTCCGGCCGGACCCTGCGCGCCAAGCTGCCGGCCGGCGTCGCGGTGGGCGCGGCGGTGCAGATCGCCATCCGCCCGGAGAACATCACGCTCGGTGGGCCGGAGGGCGCGAACCAGGTGCCGGGCCGCGTGCTGGCGGTGCACTATCAGGGCGTGCAGACGGTCTATGAGCTGTCGGCGCTGGATGCTGGGATCGCGGCGGTCGAGCTGGGCACGACGCCCCGCTTCGCCGTGGGCGACACGGTGGCAATCACGCTGCCGCCCGCACTTTGCCTGGCCTACGCCGCAGCCGGGGACGGCCGGGCGTGATCTTCCTGGAACAGTAGTCACTCGGCTGTAGGCCGGTGAACGCGGCGAAGGTCGCAGCATGGCGCCAAAGCGTATTGCAGGGGGCGCAGGCGAAGGGCCAAGATGACGGCGGGCGGCCTGCTCAACCGGAGTGCCCGGCTTCGGCGCAGCGCCAAGAGCCGGGCGCACTTGCCCCGGCTGCCGCCTTGGTTCTCGGGTGAGGGAAGAAGCGATGTATGCACTGCACGGCCGCACGGCCATCGTCACCGGCGCAGGGGCCGGCATCGGTCGCGCCATCGCGCTGCGGCTCGCGGGGGAGGGATGCCGCGTCGGGGTGTTCGACGTCGATGAGGCCGGCGCGAACGGCACCGCCGGCCTCATCCAGGCATCCGGCGGCACGGCGGCAGTCGCGGCCGGCAGCGTGGCGCGGCGCGAGGACGTGGCGGAGGGCGCGGCGGCGCTGTCCCGCGCGCTTGGACCGGCCGACATCCTGGTCAACAACGCCGGCATCCTGCGCACCTCACCGTTCCTCGACATCACCGACGAAGCGTGGCGCGACACGTTCGGCGTCAACCTCGACGGCGCGTTCCACTTCTGCCAGGCGGTCCTGCCGGCGATGGTGGCCCGGCGCGCGGGCGCGGTCGTCAATGTCGCCTCGTTCGCCGGCAAGAAGGGCTTGCCGAACCACGCCGCCTATAGCGCCAGCAAGTTCGCGCTGATCGGCCTGACGCAGAGCATGGCCGGCGAGATGGCCGAACACGGCATACGCATCAACGCGGTCTGCCCCGGCATCATCGTCGACACGCCCATGCGCGCCGTTGCCGAGGCGTCAGCCAAGGCAGAGGGCCGTCCGGGCTTGGAGGTCCGCGCTCAAGCGATCCCGTTGCGCCGTACCGGCCTCCCCGATGATATCGCCAGCGTGGTGGCCTTCCTGACCTCGGACGAGGCCGGCTATATGACCGGGCAGGCCGTCAACGTCACGGGCGGGCTATGGATGAGCTAAGAGGAACCCAGCCTTGCCACCTAACGCGGGACCGCTGCACGGGATCACCGTGCTCGACCTGTCGGCGGTCATCCTGGGGCCGATGGCCGGCCAGTACCTCGGCGACATGGGCGCCGACGTCATCAAGGTCGAAGGGCCGGAGGGCGATGTCACCCGCGCCATCGGCCCGAGGCGGTCGGAGGGCATGGGGGCGCTGTTCCTCGCCAACAACCGCAACAAGCGCAGCATCGTCCTCGATCTCAAGACCGCCGACGGGCAGGCGGCGCTGCGCCGGCTGGCCGCGGGCAGCGACGTGCTGCTGCACTCGATCCGCGCCAGCGCCGCCGCGCGCATCGGCCTCGGCTACCCGGCGCTGGCGTCCGCGAACCCGCGCCTGGTATACTGCCACGTCCGCGGCTTCCAGGACGACGGCCCTTATGGCGGACGCCCGGCCTACGACGACATCATCCAGGCGCTGTCCGGCCTCGCAATGCTGCAGAAGGTCGCCGCGGGCGAGCCCCGCTACATGCCGTCGCTGATCGCCGACAAAGTCAGCGCCGTGCACGCGGCCTATGCCATCGCACTCGCGCTGTTCCACCGCGAGCGCACCGGCCAGGGCCAGGAGGTCGGCATACCCATGCTGGAAACCATGGTCGCCTTCAACATGCACGAGCACCTCGGCGGCTCGGTGTTCGAGCCGACGATCGGCCGCATGGGCTACGAGCCGGTCCGCGAAGGCATGCGCCGTCCGTTCCGCACCCGGGATGGCCACCTTTGCTTCCTGCCGTACACCAACCCGCATTGGCGCCGTTTCTTCGAGCTGATTGCGCGCCCGGACCTCGCCGCCGACCCGGCATTCGCGACCCAACACGGGCGCCAGGCCAACGTGGGGCGAATCTGGGAGGAGGTGGGCCAGCTCGTGGCGCTCCGCAGCAGCGCGGAATGGGCGGCGTTGCTGGACGGGACCGACATCCCGCATGCCGTGCTGAACGAACTCGAAGACCTGCTGGACGACCCGCATCTGGCCGCCACCGGGTTCTGGCAGACGATGGAGCATCCGACCGAAGGCACGCTGCGCCTGCCTGCGAACCCGATCCAGATGCCGGCCTGTCCGCCCAGCATACGGCGCCCGCCGCCCCGCCTGGGCGAGCACACCGCGGAGGTGCTGCGCGAGCATGGGTTCGATGCGGCCACGATCGAGCGGCTGGCGGACGGACCATAGTGGGCAGAGCTTGCCATGTTTTGAACGGGGACGCCGCACATGACTAAACCCAGCTACCGCCACACGGACCTGCTCAGCTTCGCGCAACGATTGCTGGGGGCCGCGGGCCTTGGCGCGGACCGTGCGGCGGTGGTGGCGGAGGTGCTGGCGGAGGGGGACCTGCTGGGCCATACGACGCATGGGCTGGCGCTGCTGCCGGGCTATTTGAATGCGATGGCCACGGGCAGCATGGCGGTGACGGGGGCGTGGGAGACGGTCAGCGACCGCGGCGCGAGCGTGCTGTGGGACGGGCGGCGGCTGCCGGGTCCATGGCTGGTCGTGCAGGCGATCGGCCTGGCGCTGGAGCGTGCGGCGGTGCACGGGACGGCGACCGTCGTGATCCGCCGCAGCCACCATATCGCCTGTCTCGCGGCGTACTTGGCCCGCGTCACGGAACGCGGGATGGTGGTGATCCTCCAGAGCTCCGACCCGTCGGTGGCCAGCGTCGCGCCATTCGGCGGCACGCGGGCGTTCATCACGCCGAACCCAATCGCGGCCGGGTTCCCGACGGATGGCGACCCGGTGCTGATGGATATCAGCACGAGCACCACGACCAACGGCCTGACGGGCCGGCTGCGGACCGAAGGCAGGACCCTCGACTATCCATGGCTGCTGGACGCCGACGGCAACCCTACGCCGGACCCGGCCGTGCTGTTCACCGATCCCGCGGGCAGCATCTTGCCGCTGGGCGGCATGGATCACGGGCACAAGGGCTATGCGATGGGCTTGCTGGTGGAGGCGCTGACGGCGGCGCTGGGCGGGTTCGGCCGCGCGGATGCGTCGGAAGGCTGGGGCGCGGCGGTGTTCCTGCAGGTGATCGACCCGGCCGCGTTCGGCGGGCTGGACGCCTTCTTGCGCCAGACGACGTGGCTCGCGAACGCTGCACGCAATACGCCGCCGGCGCCGGGCATGGACGCCGTTCGGCTGCCGGGCGCACGGGGACTGGCGCTGCGGCGGCGGCAGATGGCGGAGGGGGTGCGGCTGTATCCCTCCATCATGCCCGCGCTTGCGCCATGGGCGGAGCGGCTGGGGGTTCCTATGCCGGTCGCGGCTATTTAGCGGGCGGAGCGTCCTGACGGGCCGGCGCCGGGCGCTGGTTCCCGTCGAGCTGCCTCTTGTTCAGGCGTTCGACTTGATCGTTGCCCGTGGCGCCTCCGGCATCGTTGCGCTTGTCCACGTTCTTGTCCGGCGCATCGGCGTTGGCGGCCAAGGCGGGCGTTGCGGCTATCAGGCTTAGGGCGAGGAGGACGGCTTTCATCGGCAGGCTCCTGTGCGAATGTGATTTGTGGCCGCGAGGGCTACGAAGGCGGCGAGGACGATTGCACCGTGACGGCAAACGTCACCCCCAAGTCATTCGGTTCAAGGGTGATGCTGAAATGGTCCGGCCCAGTGTAGCCCGGCTGCGGGGTGTAGGACACCGTTGCTTGCCGCCCAGCGGTTATCAACGCCGCTGTCGCGCGGCCATGCGCGGGCTGGTCTGTCACCAAAGCTGCGTTGAGCACGATCTGCAGGTCAGCGTTGAACAGCGTGAAGCTGCAGGCTTGCCCGACGTTGCCGATGGTGATGTCGGTATGAACCGAAGTTTGGCTCAGGATGAAAAACTTCTTCACGTCGCATGGCCCGCTTACGGTTTGCGGCTGCAGCGGGCCTTGGTCGTTTCTGGCCAGGCCGGCGCAAGATGCAGCAAGCAGCGGAACCAGCAGCAAAAGACGGCGAAAGCGCTTCAGCCGGCCCGCATTGTGCCCTTGGCGGCCGATCCTGCATCCATCCATGCTGTTTCCCCACGCTTGCCGTTATTGAGATTGGAGCCAAACCATAACGATGTAACCTGGCGCGCGCCGGTCCAGTTCCCGGCGAAAGCGGCTGATGCGCTGGGCGATCAGTCTTTTGCGTAAAGCCGTGCAATCCAGGACGGCGGCACGCCCACCCGCCACAAGGCCAAGCAGCCGAGGTTGCGAGCCGAGCGGCGATGCCAGCCGTCGCGCTCCCATCGTCCGGCAGAGGTCAGGGCGTCGATCGGCAGCGGCGTCAAACGGCCGCGGCCCAGCCGTCGGATGAGGTCGACATCCTCCATCAGCGGCAACGGACGCACGCCCCCTGCGCCAGCCAGGACGTCCCGAGCAATCAGCAATCCCTGGTCGCCATAGGGCATCGCCAGCACCCGGCAGCGCCAGGCGACCATCCGCTCCAATCGGCGGGCACGCGGATCGGGGCTGTCGAGGGCGAAGCGGAAGTAGCCGGCGCGGTCCGGCGCCGTCCGCATGTGCAGCGCCGCAGCGTCCGCCCAGCCCGGCGCCAGGCGCGTGTCGGCGTGCAGCAGCAGCAGCCAAGGCGAACGCGCCGCCCCGATCTCCGCTGCGATCCCCGCTGCGATCTGGACGCCCCGCCCGCGCGGACCCGTCACGACGGTGGCGCCTGCCGCCCGCGCGACATCCGCCGTGCCGTCCGTGCTCCCGCCGTCGGACACCACCACGGCGGCATGCCCGCCCAACGCCACGAGCGTCCCCGGCAACACGGATGCGGCGTTCAGCGTCGGAATAACTGCCGTCACGGTTCCCGCCGGCCAGGGTCGCACCTAGATACCCATCATGCTGTTGCACGCCCCCACCCTGAACCCGGCCAAGTTCCGCGACCCCCGCACCACCGCCAAGGGCGAGGCCCGCGCCCATGTGGCGCTGCAGGCCCTCGATACCCTGTGGTTCAACACCGGGACGCTGTGCAACCTTACCTGCCGCAACTGCTACATCGAGAGCTCGCCGCGCAACGACCGCCTGGCCTACCTGACCCATGCCGACGTGCGCGCCTACCTCGACGAGATCGCCCAGGACGGGTTGCCGGTCCGCACCGCCGGGTTCACCGGGGGCGAGCCGTTCATGTGCCCGGACCTGCTGCCCATGCTGGACGATGCGCTATCGCGCGGGCTCGAAGCCCTGGTGCTGACCAACGCCATGCGCCCCATGATGAAAGTCGCGGACGGGCTCGACGTGTTGCGCGCCCGCTACGGCGGCCGGCTGCGGCTGCGCGTCTCGGTCGACCACTACGACCCCATCCAGCACGAGGCCGAACGCGGCCCGCGCACGTGGGAGCCGACGCTCGACGGCCTGCGCTGGCTCGCCGCCCGCGGATTCGCGCTGGATGTCGCCGGACGGCTGTTCTCCGGCGAGCCCGAGCCCGCCATCCGCGCCGGCTTCGCCCGGCTGTTCGCCGCCAACGCCATTCCCATCGACGCCGCCGACCCGGTGCGCCTCATGCTGTTCCCCGAGATGGACGCCACCGTCGACGTGCCGGAGATCACCGAGGCGTGCTGGGGCATTCTCGGCAAATCGCCGTCTTCGGTCATGTGCGCGTCCTCGCGCATGGTCGTGAAGCGGCGCGGGATGGCGCGCCCGGCGGTGGTCGCCTGCACCCTGCTGCCCTACGAGCCCGAATTCGAGTTGGGCGCGACGCTCGCCGAGGCAGCCCGCCCTGTGCCGCTGAACCACCCGCATTGCGCGCGCTTCTGCGTCCTGGGCGGAGCGGCCTGCAGCCGGTGAAGCATCGGCGGTGAACAATTGGGGTTGAAGCCTTGGCTCGGCCTGGCGCTGCTGCTGGCCCTCCTGATCGCGGCCTGGCTCCTGCTGCCGGTGCAGGCTTGGGTGCAGGCATTCAGCGCGTGGATCGCCGGCCTCGGCGCATGGGGCATGCTGATCTATGGCGCGGCGTATGTGGCGGCGCTCGTCGCCATGGTGCCAGCGGCGCCATTCACGATCGGCGCCGGGCTGATCTTTGGCTTGTGGGGCTTTCCGCTGGCGCTCGCATCCGCCACCGTCGGCGCGTCGCTCGCCTTCCTGGTGTCGCGCCACATGCTGCGCGGACGCATCGCCGGCATGATCGCGAGCCGTCCGGCACTGCGGGCGGTGGACCGCGCGGTGGCCATCGAGGGCTGGCGCGTGGTGGGCCTGCTGCGGCTCAGCCCGCTGTTGCCGTTCAATCTGCAGAACTACGCGCTTGGCGCAACGGGCGTGGGCTTCTGGCCTTATGTGGCTGCGACAGGCGTCGGGATCGCGCCGGGCAGCCTGCTGTATGTCTATCTGGGGGCCATCGGCAGGTCGTCCGGCGGCGGCGCGCTGAAATGGGCGTTCGCGGCCCTCGGCCTCATTGCCACCATCGCCGCCGCAATGCTGGTCGGGCGCAAGGCCCGGGCCATGCTGGCGCATAAGGGCGTCGACGCGGAAGTGCAATAAGCCTCCAGCGGAGGCGTCACGGAAGGCTGACCGGTCATGATCGCTCTGCTCGAAGCATCCCGGGCCGGCCTGTTCCGCCGCCGGCAATGGGCGCCGAACGTCGTCGCCGGCCTCATCGTCGGGGTCGTCGCGCTGCCATTGGCGCTCGCCTTCGCCATCGCGTCTGGCGTGCGGCCCGAGCAGGGCCTGTATACCTCCATCATCGCCGGCCTGATCGTCTCGGTGTTCGGCGGCAGCCGGGTGCAGATCGCGGGGCCGACCGGCGCATTCATCGTCATCCTGGCCGGGGTCGTTGCGACGTTCGGCGTCGATGGGCTGCTGCTCGCGACCATCATGGCCGGCATCATCCTGACGGCGCTCGGTTTGGCGCGGTTCGGCGGGGTGATCCGCTTCATCCCCGCCCCGGTCATCGTCGGCTTCACCGCCGGCATCGGCGTGATCATCTGGGTCGGCGAGTGGCATGACTTCTTCGGCTTGCCCAAAACCGGCGGCACACATTTTTACGACAAGCTTTGGCACCTGCTGCAGGCCCTGCCGCAACTGGACCCGGCCACAACCGGCTTGGCGTTGTTCAGCCTGCTGCTCATCGTGTTCGGGCCGCGCGTGCCGGGGCTGCGCCGGGTGCCGGGGCCGGTGATCGCGCTGGTCGCCGCAACAGCCATCCAGGCCGTGTTCGCCTTTCCCGCCGTCGCCACCATCGGCAGCACGTTCGGCGCCATTCCGGCCGGCCTGCCGCGCTTCGTCCTGCCCGACGTCAGCATGGACCGGCTGATCGCCCTGCTGCCGTCCGCCTTCACCATCGCCATGCTGGGCGCCATCGAGTCGCTGCTGTCCGCCGTGGTGGCCGACGGCATGGCGGGCACCCGGCACAACTCGAACCAGGAGCTGATCGGCCAGGGCCTCGCCAACATCGTCGCGCCGTTCTTCGGCGGCATCGCGGCGACCGGCGCCATCGCGCGCACCGCGACCAACGTGCGCAATGGCGCCACGAGTCCGCTGGCTGGCATCGTGCATTCCCTCACGCTTGTCGTCGTGCTGCTGGTGGCGGCGCCGCTGGCCGGGCGCATCCCGCTCGCGGCGCTGGCGGCGATCCTGTTCGTGGTGGCGTGGAACATGAGCGACGCCCGCGGCTTCGTCCACATGGCCCGGACCGCGCCGGCGGCGGACACCGTCATCCTGCTCATTACCTTCGCGCTGACGGTGCTGACCGACCTGGTGATCGCGGTGAACATCGGGGTCATCCTGGCGATGCTGCAGTTCCTGCGCCGCATGGCCAGCTCGGTCGAGGTGCGCACGGCCGGGGCGCGCGACCTGGCGGAGCTTGGCGGCGCGGCGCCGTCCGGCGTGCTGGTGTTCAGCATCGAGGGGCCGTTCTTCTTCGGCGCCGTCGATAGCCTCGATCGTGCCTTGGCCCATGCCCATGCGGACGCCCGCGCCGTCGTGCTCCGCCTGGGCCACGTGCCGTTCATCGACGTGACGGGGTTGGAATCCCTGGGCCAGGCGATGCGCGGCCTGGAGCGCCGGGGCGTGCCGGTCATCATGTGCGAGGCGAATGGGCGCGTGCTGCGCAAGCTGCTGCGCGCCGGCCTGGTGCGGCTGGGGCCGAAACGGCGGTATTACAGCACCCTGGCGCTCGCGGTGGCGCATTGCGGGGACGCATGAGGGATTTCGGCGAGGTCGGCCGCAGTATCCACGTCCCGCAATGTCCGCAGCAACTCCACCCGCCGTCCGGCGAAGTTGGCCAGGGTGTCGGCCAGCGCGTGCTCGGTGGACCACCGCACCCCGGCGAACGGACGCGCCGGACGGCGGGGCGAGAGCGCCACCAGCCAATAGCCGCCATCCGTGGCCGGGCCGAACGCGGCGTGCGCCCGGCCTAGGGCTCGGAACGCCGCCGCGACATCGGCGGCGCACAGCTCCGGGATGTCCGTCCCGACGATCGCCACCCGGCGATGCCGTGCGCAGGCGCGGTGCATGCGTTGCCCGAGGTCGCCGCTACCCTGCGCCACGAGCGGCACGCGCACGGGCCAGCGGACGCGTACATGGTCGGGCGTTGCGGCCAGCACGGTCCGGAACCGTCGGTCCCTGACGAGGGCGCGCAGCAGCCGCACCAGGTTGGCCCGGTAAAACCGCAGCGCCGCCCGGTCGCCGACATCGCGCGCCAGCCGCCGTTTCACAGTCCCGAGCCGCGGCGCACGGGCAAAGACGACCACCGTGTCGCGCGTCATGCCGGGTTCGGCGCGTGCAGCATACGGGCTATCCTCCGTGGTGGGGTTTGGGATCAGGCTCAAGGCGGATCGTAACCGAAGATTAACAGGCCACCCGAGCCCGGCAGCTATAACGGCAGCCAACTTGGAGATTTTTCGCCGATGTTCACACGAATCTGCGCCGTAGCTGCGTTTGCCGGCTTGACCGTGTTCGCCGCTCCAGCAAGCTCCGCAGTGATCAACCAATGGGTGCAGTTCGCGCCCGACGACACCGTGCTGATCCGCGCGATCGAGGACACCCCGGTCAATGGCTGCCCCGGCGCCGCGGTCGACGGCAGTCCGGTCCCGCTCACCCAACGCGGACCCGTCACGGCGGCGGACCAGGCGCCCAAGACATACTATCCCATCCTGATGTGCGAGAGCGCGCCGCTCCCCGCGTTCGGCCATCGCTCCGCCATGGTCGCAGGCGTCACGCTGAAGATGCCGGTGGCCAATCCGCAGCGCATCCTGGTGATCGGCGACACCGGCTGCCGCGTGGCCAGCACCCTCGCCGCCACGCAGGACTGCAACGACCCGCAGCAATTCCCACTGCAGTTCCTCGCCAACTACGCCGCCACCTTCAAGCCCGACCTGATCGTCCACGTCGGCGACTTCTTCTACCGCGAGCAGCCCTGCCCAACGGGTTTCGCCGGCTGCGCGGGAAATCCGGCCTTCGACAACTGGGATTCCTGGAATGCCGACTGGTTCGGCCCGGCGAAGAACCTCATTGCCGCCGCCCCGCTCGCCTTGACCCGCGGCAACCATGAAAGCTGCAACCGCGGCGCGCACGGCTGGTTCCGGCTGCTCGACGTTCATGCGTATGACCAGGGCGCCGTGGACTGCACGGGACCCTATACCCCCATGGTCGGGGCGCCCGGCGCAAAGGGGCCGCTGACACCCTATGACTACACGCCGCCTTATGTCGTGAAGGCCGGCCAGGTCTCGTTGGTCATGTTCGATTCCAGCGACTCAAACACATCCGTGCCCGACCTCGCCACCAAGTCCACGGACGGACGCACGCTGCCGCAGGTGTACACCGACCAGCTCGCGGCCGTGCTGGCGCCGCTTGCGGACAAGAACGTGGTCTATGTCACGCATAAGCCGACCTACGACATCCGGCCCGCCAAGGTGAACGGCGACCTGGCCGGCGGCGACGCGACGCAGCAGTCAGTGTTCGACGGCCTGACGAAAGGGGCGGTCCCGGCCCAGGTCAAGCTGCTGGTTTCCGGGCACGACCATCAATTCCAGGTCGTCGCATTCAAGAACCTAAATTACGCGCCGCAGTTGGTCGTCGGCAACTCCGGCACCCTGCTCGACAACAACAATGGCGCGCAGCCGCAGGCCTTCGTGCCGGATACGGCCGGCCCGAACTACAATGCGCAGTATGCGCTGCCGGGCGTAGAGGGGACGCCGGCGATCACCATCCTGGCCACGGCCGACCGGGCCGAGTACGGCTTCACCGTGCTGGACGCATTCCGTGGCGGTTATGTCGCCAACGTCCATAATCTTTCGTCCAACAAGCTCGCCCGCTGCGCCATTGCGCTGGACCCGCGCTCGATGCTCTGCGTACAGTAGTTCCCGGCAGCCGTCGTGGGGTGTTGTGAACGCGATCCGCCCACCGCCGGCATTGCCCTGTCCCGATGACCTCACCGCCTGGCCGGACGCCGGGCGCACGCTGCGGCTGATCCGCGGGCTGTGCGGCTGGTATCTCGCCGCTGCCGTTGGCCTGATGCTCGGCACCATCAGCGCAACGCCGCTCGCGGCCGAGGCGCGGGCGAGCGGGCTGGCCGGATCGGCGATCGGCTCGATGCTGCTAGCCCTCACGGGACTGCTGGCGACCCTGCCCATGGCTTGGGCGCGCTGGCGTTTCGGCCCGGCGGAATGGCTCGCGCGGATGGCGCGCAGGCCGCAGGGGATCATCGTCCCTGCGTTGAGCCTCTGCGCTGCTTCGATCGCCTGGTGGCTGCGGCCCGGCGCGCCCGACCCGTCCGTGCACGCGGCGCTGCTGGGCGGCGGCGCCATAGTGCTGACCTTCCCGCTGCTGGTGGCGGAGCGGATCGTCGCCGCGACATCCCGGGCGCGCCTGCCGGAAACGGCCGGGCTGCAGGCGCTGCTGTTCGTGCCGGTCGCCGTCATTCCGCTCGCCGGCCTGCTGCATCTCGCGGCCGGGTTCGGCTTTGGCTGGGCGCGCCCGGCCATGACGTTGATCGCTGCCTATCTCTGCGTCATCGCGGCCGAACTCGCGGTGCGGTCCCTGGCCAACTGGTTCCTGCCTCCGCCAGCGCCCGCCGAGGCGCGGGCCGCGATGTCCAGCTTGGCGGCATTGCTGCTGCAACCCGGCCGTGTCGCGCCAAGTGGCGTCGCTGCGCCAATCCGCACGCATTTCGGCCTCGACTTCTCGCGGAGCTGGGCGCTCCGCTACATGCGGTCCGCCGCTTTGCCGGTCGGCGCGGCCCTGATGCTCGTCGCCTGGGCGCTGACCGGCGTAACGCTAATCGAACTGGACCAGCGCGGCGTTTATGAGCGGTTCGGCGCGCCCGCCGCCGTCTGGCCGCCCGGCGCGCATGCGGGCCTGCCATGGCCGTTCGGCCGGGTCCGCCGCGTGGAACTCGGCATCGTGCACGCCTTGCCGCTCGGGGGCGAGAGCGCGGCCGAAGCGCAAACCCGCGCGGAGGACCCGGCGCCGGCCTCGGCCGACCGGCTCTGGGACAGCGCGCATCCGGCAGAGGTTTCCTTCCTGATCGCCAGCCTCGGGACCGCCGGCGGCCAGAGCTTCCAGGTGGTCAGCGTGGACTTGAAAGTCCTGTATCGCGTCGGGCTGGACGATGCATCGGCCCTGCGCGCCGCCTACGCCGTTGCGGTGCCCGGCGACTTGGTGCGCGCCGAGACCGGGCGGCTGCTCGCCCGCGTCCTCGCCGGCAAAACGCTGGCCGAGGTGCTTGGCGACAACCGCGAGAGCCTGGCCGAAGGCCTTCGCGTCCAACTGCAGGCCGAACTGGACCGGCTGGGCGCCGGTATCGAGCTGGCCGGCATGGTGATCGAGGCGGTCCACCCGCCCGTCGCCGCCGCCGAGGCCTACCACAACGTGCAAGCGGCGGAGATCATCGCCAACACCGCCATCGCGACAGAACGTGGCCGCGCCCAGGCCGCCGCTGCCCTGGCGCGGCAGAACTCGGCCGATCTCGTGCTGAAGTCCGATGGCGCCGCGGCGGAGACGGTGGGGCAGGCGAACGTCGCGCTCCGGACCTTCACAGCCGACCAGGATGCCGCGCAGGCCGGCGGCCAGGCGTTCATTTTGGAGCGCTACTTCGCCAATCTGTCGACCGCGCTGGCCAAGTCGCCGTTGGTCATCGTCGACCATCGCCTCAATGGCGCCGACGCCCCGATCATCGACCTGCGGCAGTTTGGCGCGCCTGCCGGGCGCCCTCCCGATGAAGACTGACCGCATCGGATAAGGCATGTTCCATACCCACGGCCACGATCATCATCACCACGAACCTGACACGGCCGGGCCGCCCGGCGCGCGCCGCTGGCGTGTCGGCCTGCGTTTCGCCATGGCACTGCTGATCGTCATAGCGGCCGGGTTCGCGTCCTCAGCGGTGATGGTCGGCGCCGGGCAGGCGACCGTCGTCACCCGGTTCGGCGACCTATCGCGCGTGCTGACCACGCCGGGCCTGGCCTGGAAGCTGCCGGCCCCGGTCGAGAGCGTCATCCCGGTCGACTTGCGGCTGCGCACCACGGCGACCGGGCTGCAGGACGTCGGCACCAAGGACGGGCTGCGTATCCTGGTCCAGGCCTACGTCGCCTGGCAGGTGCCGGCCGACCCCGGCCGCATCCGCCAGTTCCTGCGCGCGGTCCGCAACGAGCCCGACGAGGCCGCGCGGCAGATCCGCAGCCTGGTCGGCGCTGCCCTGCAGGTGACGGCCAGCAGCTTCGAGTTCGCCGACCTCGTCGACACCGATCCCAAGCGGCAGTTGCTGCCCGAATTCGAGGTCCGGCTGCGCGCCCAGGTCGAACAGCAGGCGCTGGACGTGTATGGCCTGCAAATCCAGCAGGTCGGGATTGACCGCCTCAGCCTGCCGGACGCGACCCTTGCGGCCACCGTCGCGCGCATGCGGGCCGAGCGCGAGACCGTCGCCGCCGCCCGTACTGCGGAGGGGCTGCGCGCCGCCGCCGAGTTACGCGCCTTGTCGGTCCGCGACTCCCGGATCACGGTGGCCCAGGCACGCACCGAGGCGGCCGGCATCGAAGCCGCCTCCCGCAAGGAGGCCGCGCAGGTCCAGGCGCGCGCCTACCAGGCCGATCCCGGGCTTTATGCGCTGCTGCGCTCGATGGACACGCTGGGCAGCGTCGTCGGCCCGAACACGCGCATGGTGCTGCGGACGGACGCGGCCCCGTTCAATATGCTGATCCAGGGTCCGCCGGGTTTAGGTCCGCCGGGCAAGGCTCCGGCGCTCGCGCCCATGGACCGGACCATCGGTTCCGCCCGGTGAGCGGCACGGGGCAGGACGGACCCGTCGTCCAGTCGATCTCGATCGGCTTCCGGGTGCTGTATGCCGCGACGGCGTTCCTGGCGCTTGCCTGGGCTGCGTCGAACTGGCGGCAGGTCCCGGCAGACAGCCAGGCAGTGGTGCTGCGGTTCGGTCAAATCACCGGCGTGCAGCAGGCGGGCCTGGCCGTGTCCTGGCCGCGTCCGGCCGGGCAGGTCGCGCTGGTGCCGGGCGCGGACCGGCTGCTCACGCTGCGGACCGCGGCGACGGCGCAAACGGCCGGGCTGGAGGATGGTTTCACCCGCGCGAACGACGCCGCCATTCCAGAGGGCGCCGGCAGCTATTTGACCGGCGATGGCGGCGTCGTGCTGCTGTCGGCCGCCATCACCTACCAGGTCGTGGACGGCGCGGCATACTATCTGGCCCAGGCGCACGTCGAGCCGGCGCTGCAGCGGCTGTTCGCGGCCAGCGCCGTCGCGGTCGCCGCGATGCGGGAGCTGGACGACTTCCTGGTGGCCCGGCCGGATCGCGCCGACGCTGTGTCTGCGCGCGCGCTGGCGACGGAGAACCGGCGGCAGGCGATGCGGGGCGACCTGGTGCGCGAGATGAACCGCCGGCTCGGGGGCCTGGCCGGGCAGGGCGCGCCGTTGGGCGTCGCCGTGAGCCGCATCGACCTGGATGCCGCGCTGCCGCCCGCGGCCAAGATCGCCTTCGATGGGGTGCTGGTCGCGGTGCAGCTTGCCGAGCAGGGCATCGCCGGCGCTCGCACCGAGGCGACCCGCACCCTCCAGGCCGCCGACCGCGAGCGGGACCGGCTGCTGGCCACGGCCCGTGCGAGCGCCGAGGAGCGTGTCGGCGACGCCCGCGCCCGCACCGCTGCCGTTGTTGCGATTGAGGCCAGCATGACGCCCGAGACCCGTCCGGCCATGCTGGACCAGGTCTATCGCGACCAACTGGCGTTGCTGCTGCACAAGGTGGGCCGGCTGACTGCGGTCGATGCGAACGGCGGCGCGCGGGTGATGCTGCCGGCGGCGCTGCCGGCTGGAACCGCCCCATGAGCGCCGCACTGCAACCTGGACTGGTGGCCACGCGGCCGTTTGCCCCGCTGCTGGCCTTTGCGGAACGTGGCATGTTGGCCGTTCGGATGACGCTCGCGATGGCCGCTGCCGGGCTGCTGGCGCTTGCCGTGCTGTGGCAATTCGTGTTCCCCGACCAACGGGCGCTGTCCGACCTGGTGGCGGGAGTCGCCGCTCTGCTTGTGGCCGTGCCGGTCATCGGCTCCGCATGGAAGAGCCTGCGCCATCCGAGCCTGCATGGCGTCACCGACCGGCTGATCTCGGTGGCGCTGATCGCCGCCTGGGCCAGCGGCGACCTGATGACGGCAGCGGTGCTGCCGATCATCATGATCGTCGGCCACGTGCTGGAGGAGCGCAGCCTGCTCGGCTCGCGGGAGGCGATCCAGGCGCTCAGCCGTCTCACCGAGACCCACGCCCGGCGTCTCAACCCCGATGGCAGTTCCACCACCGTCGCCACCGCGGACCTGCGGCTGGGCGACCGGATCGAGCTGCTGGCCGGCGGGCGCGTGCCGGCGGATGGCGTTGTGCGGAACGGCGAGGCGAGCCTCGACATGGCCTCGCTCACCGGCGAGAGCGTGCCGGTCGATGTCGGCGCGGGCGACCCGGCGCTGGCGGGCTCGATCAACACCAACGGGCGGCTTGAGATCGAGGTCACGCGGCTTGGCGCCGAGACGACGCTTGGGAAAATTATTTCGTTGATGCGGACGGCCGAGCGCGCCAAGCCGCCGGTCGCGCGGCTGCTGGAGCGCTACGCCGGGCACTACATGGCGCTGGTGCTGCTGATCGCGGCCGGCACCTGGTTCGCCAGCAACGACACGGCGGCCACGCTCGCGGTGCTGGTCGCGTCGTGCCCCTGCGCCTTGGTGCTGGCGGCCCCGGCCACCTCCATCGCGGCGATCTCGGTGGCGGCCCGGCATGGCATCCTGATAAAAGGGGCGGCTTTCCTGGAGCAGTTGGCGGAGGTCACCTCCGTCATCTTCGACAAGACGGGAACGCTGACCACCGGCGAGCTGACGCTGGTGGATTTCCAGGCGTCGCCGGGAGTGGATGCGGGAGCGGGCCTGCGCCTGGCAGCGGCGTTAGGGGCGGCGAGCAGCCATCCGGTGAGCCGCGCGGCGTCCCGGGCCGCCCTGGCCGGCGACCGTCCGGCGCTCGGCCATGTGCGGGAGATGAGCGGCTTCGGCGTGACCGCCACGGTTGCGGGCGAGGCCGTGGCGCTTGGCCGGCCCGACCTGTTTGCGGCCATCGGCGTCGACGCGCCCGCGCCGCCCGCGCACGACGGACCGATTGCCGGCATGAGCCGCGGCGGTGCATTCCAGGGCTGGCTGCTGTTCGCCGATCGGTCCCGGCCCGAGTCGCGCGAGGCGGTCGAGGAGCTGCGCGCGCTTGGCCTGGAGCGGCAAACCTTGTTGACAGGCGACCGCGAGGCCGTCGCGCGCCGCATTGGCGCGGAGCTGGGCATCGGCGACGTTTGCGCCGGGGCGCTGCCCGAGCAGAAGATGGATCGCGTGCTGAAGGAGATCGCGGCCGGGTTCCGCCCGTTGGTGGTGGGGGACGGGATCAACGATTCGCTGGCGCTGAAGGTCGGCGCGGTAGGCGTCGCCATGGGGGCGCAGGGCACCGACGTGGCGCTAGCCTCGGCCGACTTGGTGCTGATGACCAGCGACCTGCGCCGGCTCGCCACCGCCATCCGCCTGAGCCGCCGCTGCCGGCGGACAATCCATGTGAACGTGGCGATCGGACTGGGCTGGACCCTGTTGCTTGTGGGTCTGGCGGCGGCGGGCGTCCTGGGCGCCGAGGGCGCGATCATCGCAGCTTTGTTGCACAATTTCAGCACGTTCCTGGGCTTGGGCAACGCCGGGCGGCTGCTGCTGTTCGACGAGACCGGATCGGCGGCCCGTGCCGGCGGCTGACCTCAAGCGCTGGGCTGCGGACCGGCTTGCGCTGTTCGGCGCTGTCGCGGTGGTCGAGTTCGGCTTGATTTGGCACGGTGCGACGCCGCTTATGGATGCCGAAGCTGCAGCGGGGCTGCCTGCTCCCGTGATCCCGCCCGGATTGCCCGCAAAATCGGCCGCACCGAAGCCGGTCAAGGCCCCCGTCGGTGCGGTCTTGTCGCGTCCTTTGTTCATCCCTGGGCGCGCCCCGCCCCATGCCGCATCGCCTGCTCTCGCAACCGCCACGCCGCCACGCCTGACTGCCCTCATTATCGCGGCGGGTGAGCGCCGGGCGATCTTCGCTGGCCCGGACGGCCAAAGGCCGTTCGTCGTCGGCGAGGGCGGCAAGGTGGGTCCATTCACCGTAACCTCGATCAGGCCGGGCGAGATCGAACTGGCGGGTCCGGCAGGCGTGCACCGGCTCCATCTTGCCGCCGATGCTGGCCTGCGGTCGCAGTTCGCCTACCAAATCCCTAGCGCGTCGCCCATCGATCCGGCGCGCCGCGAAGCGGAGACCGAGACCGACCAGTAATGCGACAGCGCGTGGTGGGAAACGGCATGCACTTATCCATGACGCAGAACATACTCAAGCAGCACCTTCCAGACCTGCACCAGTGCATTCAGTCCGGACAAAAGCACAGCACCGGCTGTTGCGCCGGCGAGCCATCGCTGGCCCCGGGTTAGGCCCGGCAATGCATGGTGCTTTGCCGCATCCGAGCCATAGTTCGACTCTGCTGTTGCCCAAGCTTGATCGTGATTATTGGTCGGGTCTGGGCGTTGCATGAGTGTCTCCAGCTTTTCTCAACCGGAAATCTAGGACTTTGATCCTAAACAAATCAAGAACAAAAACCCGCAGCGTGGTCACGCATTCGGCAAAACGGGGGCGGGTCCCGCCCTGCACGAGGCGACGGAGATCGACCGCCGGGCCGAGAAGCTGCTGGGAGCCGCAGCCGTCCGAACCTGACGGGACGGGCTACGCGGCAACCAGCCGGCGCACCGCTTGGATCGCCGCCTCGGGTTCCAAGCGGTTCGGCAGCGCCAGGTCGGCGTGGGCCATCGCGATGCGGCTGTCGGGCGCGATCACGAAGGTGGACGACAGCGGCACGCGCCAGGTGCCGGAGCCGTTGATGCGGGGCAGGTCGTGCCCCAGCCGAAGGAATATCGGCCGGGCCATTTCGGGCAGGTCGACGGTCACGCCGTAGCTGTCCGCCACCTTGCCGCCGGGGTCGGACAGCACGGGATAGGCCAGCAGGTCGCGTTCGACGGTGCGGCTGCAGGTATCCACCTGCTGCGGAAAGATGGCCAGCAGGTTGCCGCCTGCGCAATGCAGCCGCGGCAATGCGTCCTGCCAGGCGCGAAGCTGCAGTGTGCAGAACGGGCACCAGCCGCCGCGGCTGAACAGCAGCACGACCGGCCCCAGCGCCAGCCAGTCCGCGAAACGAACAGCCACGCCGTGCTGGTCGACCAATGCGAACTCCGGCGCGCGGTCGCCCGGCTGCAGCATCGCCTGATCGGCTCCGCCGTCCGCGACCTGCATCTCCGCATGCCGCAAAGTCTCGAAATCGGCCGGCGCCATGCGGCTCTGCATACCGCGATACAAGCCGCTGAGTTGCTCCGTAAGGGATAGCTGCCCGTCGCCCATAGCCTACCTCCCGCATATTCGTTTTCACTGAAGTGGTTTATGCACGGCCGCTTGGGAAGTTGCTGCCCCTGATAACATCCATGCACTGCGATATGAGCCAATGGACCTGCTCGCCGCCTTCCGCACGTTCGTCCGTGTCGCCGAGTCTGGATCGTTCTCGGCGGTGGCGCGCGAGCTGGGCGCGACGCAACCCGCGGTCTCCCGCCAGATCAGCGCATTGGAGCAGCATCTCGACGTCCGGCTGATCCAGCGGACCACGCGCAGCCTGACGCTGACCGAGGATGGGCGCGACCTGCTGGACCATGCGCGCCGGGTGCTTGACTGCGTGGAGGAGGCGGAAACCGCGGTCGGACGCCGCCAGGGTGCGCCAAGCGGGCTGGTCCGCATCGCCACCCCTTCGGCCTTTGGGCGGCTGTATGTCGCTCCGCGCATGCGCCGGCTGCTGGACCGCTATCCCGAACTCTCGGTCGAGCTGCATATGTCGGACGTGGTGATGGACATGATCGCGTCGGGCATCGACCTCGCGATACGTGGCGGCACCGTCCAAGAGGCGAGCCTGGTGAGCCGGCGCATTGGCGCGTCGGCCCGCTATGTCATCGCGTCCACCGAATACCTGGAGCGCAACGGGGTTCCGGCGCATCCTTCCGACCTCGCGCGGCACTCGTGCATCACCTTCCTGCAAGGCGCGACGCCGAACGAGTGGCGCTTCGACGGACCCGGCGGCGCGGTGGCGGTCGAGATCGGCGGACGGTTCCGCACCGACAGCAGCGAGGCGATGCGCGAAGCCGTCATCACCGGCGTCGGCCTGGCGCTGGCGCCGTCATGGGTGTTCGGCGCCGACCTGGCGACCGGGCGGGTGCAGGCCGTGCTGCAACGCTTCCAGGCGGAGCAGGTGCCGATCCACGCCGTCTATCCTTCACGCCGCAACCTGGCGCCGCGGACCCGGGCGGTCATCGACTTCCTATTGGATGAGTTCCGGCTCGACCCGGCCATCTCGACCTACGGCGAGACCTGACGCCTCATACTTTGACGCATAGGTGTTGTTCGCAGGTGCAGCATTTTGCATAGCTGGCGGCGGCCCAGATGTCTGATCGCTGGTGACGGTCCCCGCTCTGGAGACTGGCCGCTACACAGGACCGAAGGCCCGCCTATTTCGACGGACCTCCTGTTATCAGGAGAGTTTTAGACCATGAAGACCCTTTTGCTTGCCGCTGTTGCCTTCACCGCGCTGGCGCTGCCCGCCTTCGCCGCCGAGGGCAATGGCGAACCCTTCCCGAACAACGTCGGTGGCTTCACGACCGTCATGACCTCGTCGCAGCGTGCGGACGTGGGCTCGCAGGCCTATCCGGATGTCGCGGGCCGGCCCGGCTCGGCGTTGGATGTGGCTAACGTTGCGATTGCCAATATCGTGCCGGATACCGGCAACGAGCAGCCGGTGCAAACCGCGAACTCGCTGCCGCGTGGCTTCGAGCAGGGCATGCCAGCCTATGCACGCCTGCTGCCTGCGCAGCCGACGCGCCTTGCCGGCAACAGCGCCTACCGCCCACGCAGCTAATCAGGCTGGGGCGCCTATTACGGTAGGCGCCCCGCTTTTGTTGGCGATTGCCGTTTGAGGTGGTGCCGACGCTCAGGATTGAACTGAGGACCTGCTGATTACGAATCAGCTGCTCTACCACTGAGCTACGTCGGCTCCGGGCGCAGCATATAGCGGTGCATGCCATCTGCCGCAACGGGACGCCACATGGGGTGCTGGTCCGCGGCCGTATGTGCTATGTAACGAACTTGCGCCCCCGCCATCACGTTTTGGTCCCTTAATGTCCGATGTCGCCACCCATGCCCTCGCCGGCCCGGACGCCACGATGCGGGAATGCCCGGAGTGCGGGCTGTTCCAGACAGTCCCCGCCATGCGGCCCGGCAATATCGCGGCCTGCACGCGATGCGGCGCCCTGCTGCGCCGTCGCCGCCGCGATGCGCTCGGCACGACCCTCGCATTCAGCATAACCGGGCTTTTGCTGTTCGCTGTCGCGGTAACCACGCCGTTGCTCGGGCTTCGCTTGGCTGGGCAGCAGCGGAACACGACCCTGACCTTGCTGCCGACTGCGTTCGAGGACCAGGGCATTTGGCAGTTGGCGATCGTCATCCTCGCCACGACGCTGATCGCGCCGGCATTGAAGCTTGCGCTTACGGCCGGCGTCATCATCGGCCTGCAGCTCGAAATCGCCCCATCCAGCCTCGCCGCAATGGAGCGCTGGCGCAAACGCCTGACGCCCTGGGCCATGATCGAGGTGTTCCTGCTCGGCGTTTTCGTCGCATACACCCGCCTCGCCGCGCTGGCCGAGGTGGAGGTCGGCCTGGCTCTGTATGCGCTCGGTGCGTTGATGCTCGTGATCGTCGCAACGGACGCGTGGCTCGACGAGCACGCGCTGTGGGAGGCGATCGGGCGGTTGCGGCGCACCCCGGCGCCGATGGGCACGGGTCCGTTGATCGGCTGCGATAGCTGCGGGCGGGTGGGCCGCGCCGCGCCGGGCGCACGCTGCCGGCGCTGCAATGCGCCGCTGCGTGTGCGCAAACCCAACAGCATCGCGCGGACGTGGGCGCTGCTGCTGGCGGCGGCGGCGCTGTATGTCCCCGCCAACCTTTATCCCATCCTGACGCTCATCCGGTTTGGCCGCGGGCATCCCAGCACCATCCTCGGCGGCGTGCAGGAGCTGATTGAGTATCGCATGTGGCCGTTGGCGCTGCTGGTGTTCGGGGCCAGCGTGATGGTGCCGGTGCTGAAGCTCATCAGCCTGGCCTACCTGCTGATCGCCACGCAGCGCGGCGCGACCGGACATTTGCGGGACCGCACGCGGCTATATCGCCTGGTCGACGTGCTGGGACGCTGGTCGATGATCGACGTGTTCATGCTGTCCATCCTCGTGGCGCTGGTGCGGATGGGGCTGCTGGCTTCCGTCATCCCGGACATCGGCGCGGTGTGCTTCGCGGCGGTCGTGATCCTGACCATGCTGGCCGCCTTCAGCTTCGACCCCCGCCTCATGTGGGATGTGGCGGGCCAAACCGGATACGATAAGGCAGAGGCTGAGGCATGAGCGACGCGTCACCCCCGCCCAATCCTGGGATGCCCAATCCTGGGAAGCCCGGTTCCGGAACGGCCGAACCGGAGGCCCGGGTCCGGCGCAGCCGCATTTCGTTGATATGGCTGATCCCGCTGGTGGCCGCCGTGATCGCCGCCTGGCTCGGGTATCGCACCGTGTCGCAGCAGGGTTCCCTGATAACCCTCAGTTTTCGCAGCGCCGATGGCTTAACCGCCGGGCAGACCCGGGTGCGCCACAAGGCGGTCGAACTCGGGAACGTCGAGACCATCCGCCTGTCGGACGACATGTCGCATGTCATCGTCACCGTCCGCATGCGGCGCGAGGCCGATCCCTATTTGACCGACATGGCGCGGTTCTGGGTCGTGCGCCCGCGCCTCAGCTCCGGCAGCTTGGCGGGGATCGAGACGCTGGTGTCCGGCAGCTACATCGAGATGGACCCCGGCGGACGCGATGGGGCGCGGCGGGTGGAGTTTACCGGGCTCGAACAGCCTCCCGGCGTCCGCTCCGGCGAACCCGGCCGCACCTTCGCCGTCAAGGCGCAGCGGATTGGCACGCTAGGGCCGGGCGCCCCGGTGTTCTACCGCGACATCACCGTCGGCGAAGTGCTGGGCTACGACATCGGCGACGGGACCGGGCCGGTGACGGTGCAGCTCTTCATCCGCGCGCCCTATGACAACTTCGTCCGCAAGGGCACGCATTTCTGGAACGCGTCCGGTGTGTCGGTGCAGGTCGGCAGCGAGGGCGTGCATGTCGAGCTCGCGAGCCTTCAGGCCCTGCTATCCGGCGGCGTCGCGTTCGACTCGCCGAAGGACCAGGCCGGCGCGGTGCCTTCGGACGCCGGAACCGAGTTTCCGCTTTATAACAACTACGCCGAGGCGGAGGCGTCCGGCTATGCGACGAAACAGGAGTTCGTCACCTACTTCGAAAGCTCGGTGCGCGGCCTCGGACGCGGCGCGTCGGTCGAGTTCTATGGCATCCAGGTCGGCACCGTGACGGAGGTCGCCCTGGAGCTGGACCCGGCCAATGGCGACGTACGGGTGCGGGTGCGGCTTGAGGTGCAGCCCGAGCGCATCATGAGCGAAAGCATGGTGGCAAAGAGCGATCCCATGGAGGTTGCGCGCCGTCTCGTGGGCCGTGGCATGCGGGCGCAGTTGCAGACCGCAAGCTATTTGACCGGGCAGATGGTGCTGGCGCTTGATTTCGTGCAGGACCCAGCCCCGGCGGAGCTGGAGGTGCGTGGCAACGATGTGATACTGCCGAGCAGGAGCGGTGGCCTCAGCAACATCCTGGTCGCCGCGGAAGACATTGCGGGCAAGCTGGGCCGGCTGCCGCTCGATGAGATCGGTCAGAACCTCAACGGCGCGCTGCGGTCGGCATCAGGCGCGATGGCCAGCGTGCAGGAGCTTGTGAAGCGGACCGACGCGGGGCTGACCCCTGCCTTGCGCCGCCTGCCCGAGATCACCGCAGGGCTGCAAGAGGCGGTTGCAAAGGCGGGGCGGGCCTTCGGCTCGATCGACGCGAGCTATGGCAGCAACTCGCAGTTCCAGCGGGAGTTGGGGCGGGCCATGACCCAGGTGGGCGATACCGCACGGTCGATCCGGCTGCTGGCGGACTTCCTCGACCGCCATCCCGAAGCTCTGGTGAGGGGCCGGGCCGGCTTGGCGTCCCAGTGACGGCGCCAGTGACGGTATCCGGGTTCACGGTTCCGCGCCGTGGCCTGTTCGGCCTGGCGCTGGCCGGCGTCGTTGCTGCGTGCGCCTCACCAGATCCGGCGTACTACACGCTGGCTGCCGTGCCGGGCGTGCCCAAGCCCGGCGGCCCCCGCCAGGTCGAGCTGCGGCGCATTGGCTTAGCCGGCTACCTCGACCGCTCGGAGATCGTACGGGCCAACAGCGCCTACTCGCTGCGGTTGAACGGCGCGGAACGGTGGGGAGAGCCGTTCGGCGACCTTATCGCGCGCATCCTGGCCGAGGACCTCAACACGCGGCTGCCTGGGTCGAGCGTGTTCACCTCGGCCGGGTCGATCACGGCCGAGGCGGATGCGACGATTGAGATGGACGTCCAGCGCTTCGACGCCGACGCGTCCGGCCAGGCAGTGCTGCTGGCGCAGGTGGCGGTGTCTCGCGGCCGGGCACGCGCATCGGCGGAGACGCGCGTCATCCGGATTGTGGTGCAGCCCGCCAGCCCCAGCACGGCGGACCTGGTCGCGGCCATGAGCAAGGCGCTCGGCCAGCTTGCGGACGCGGTGGCAGATATGCTGCGGACGTCGAGGCCGCGCTAGGGCCTGCACGTGGGCGGTCGCAACACGTGACCGAAATCGGAATGCATCTCCGGTGACCTACTGCTGAACGCTTGAATTTTAATAGGCTTTGCGTTGCTTACCTGCGGGTGGGCACGACCGTAACACGGTGGACGGTTCAGAACAGGCCGCAAAAAGCGGACACGTAGCGTAGATTAGAGGAAAAGATATGCATTTGGTTTACGAGATCATGCAAAAATTATGTGACGCAAATCTTTATTTTAGCTTAAGTACGAATCGCAACGAAGTCATTACAATTAATGTTGTTGCACCTGGCAAAAGATTAGAAATTGACGTTTTTTCAGACGAGAAAATCGATATTGCCATGTTTAAGGGAGACGAAGTTATATCTACAGAAAAGAATTTTATTGACACGTTCATTAACGGATATAGAGAATAGCCTTATCTAATATGTGTGAGTGGGACGAGGTGCTTACCACTAGTGATTGCCCACCTCGGTTCGGCGACAACGTCCAGAATTATAACGGCGAGCCGGGTCAAACTTGACCGCGTTACCCATCTTCTTATCAAATGCAAACCTGCTCAGACTATTAATCCAGGTGCGCAGTTGCCCGGGCCGCCTTTAGGCAGTTGTTGACCGCGTCGCGCAACGAACTCGCGAAGTAGTCGGCGCCAATCCCGGATTGCGTCGTCTTGTCGGTCAGGGCGGCGTCCTCCGTGGGCCAAAGGCCAATGAGGATTGGCGTCCCCTGCGGCAACCGGCGGCGGAGCCGTTGCATCAAGTAGCGCAGGTGCGCCGGGCTGCCGCTGATGTCGAGGTAGGAGATGCAGGCCATCGCGACCCCCTCCATGTCGAGCGTGTCCACCCGGTCCCGGGACACTGCCTCGTAGGGCACAAGGCGCGCGCCTAGGCCATGCTTGCCAAGGAGCTGGACCAGCATCGTCGATGCCGCCTCGTCCAGCGGGCCGCGCCCGGCAATGCAAAGCACCGGCGCATGTCCCCGCCAAGCCGGTGGGAGGTCCGCCGTCGTGGGCGCCGCGCCATCCGGGCTCGGGTTGTTGGGCAGGGCGCGCCGCGCGGGGGCGGGGGCAACCGCGCTGTCATCAGGATGCGGCGGCTTCTCCTTTGGCTGCACGTCGTCGTGGACGGCCAGCCCGTTGACCAGGACCTTGATCGTGTCCTTCACGCGGTCGAGCTGGCCATGGCTCAGCACACCGCGCCGGCTGTCGTTGGCGGCGAGCTGCAGGCCCTTCAATGCGACCTCGTCGTAATAGGTCGAGAGCGACCGATGCTTCAGCGTCCGCTCGGCTTCATCTTGCATTTCGTCGACGTCGCCGGTCAGGATGCGCTGGTAGAAGCCCTCCGTCGGCGTGAGCGCGGGGGTGTCGCCCAGCAGCACGTCCAGGAACTCCAGCCGCTCGACGTGACGCCCCAGCGTGACCAGGCAGAGCGTGAGCGGCGTTGACAGGATCAACCCGATCGGCCCCCAGAGCCACGACCAGAAGATCGCCGCCACGATCACCGAGAACGGCGAAAGCCCGGTATTATGGCCATACACCAGCGGCTCGATGATCTGCCCGGTCACGCCCTCGGCCACGGCGTACAGCCCGAGCGTCCAGAGCGGCATGGACCAGCCGGGGGCGACGGCGGCGGCCAGCGCGAACGGCAGCAGCACGGCGATGAACGATCCGACATAAGGCACGAAGCGCAGCAGCGCCGAAAGGATGCCCCAGAGCACCGGGCTTGGCACGCCGATGAAGAACAGCCCGGCGGCGATCACGACGCCGAAGCCGGTGTTGACGCAAAGCTGCGACAGAAAGTAGCGGCTGAGCCGCCGTCCGCCGTCATCGATGGCGACGGTCGTATGGTGCATGTCGGTGGAGCCGAGCAGGCGGATCATCCGGTCGCGCAGGTCCTCCTGCTGCAGCAGCGCAAAGATCGCCACCACGAAGACGATGCCGAAGGTCGCGAGCGGCGAGAGGATCGGCGATAGGTAGCGCTCGGCCAAGTCGAGCGGGCTGGTGGCCGCACGCGCGCTGGGCGGCGGCGCGCTCGATGGCGATGCGGGCGCCTGCGCCGACACGGGCGCGTTGGCCGCGGGCGCCTCGGCATGGTTGCCGATCTTGTCGGTCAGGCGCGAGAGCCGGCCGATGGTGGCCTGGCGGAGATTGTCGACCTTCTGCTCTACGGTGGCGGCGTATTGCGGCAGGCTGGTGGTGAGTTCGGCGATCTGGGAGCCGATCACGCTGCCGAGCGCCAGGACCAGGCCAACCGCGGCGAGCACGGCCAGCAGCACCGCCGGGACCCGGCCCAACCGGAGGCGGCGCAGCAGGGCCACCAAGGGGGCGAGCACGAATGCCAACAGCAAGGCCAGCGTGATCGGGACCAGCACCTCCTTGCCAAAATAGAGGGTGGCCACGATCAGGACAAAGAGCGTCATGCCGCGGGATGCGTCCGCGGTCGCTGCGGAAGCCGGGCCAGAAGCCGGCGTGGATGCGGTGTCCGGGTCGGCTTTTACCGCGCTGGCATCAGGCATCCCGTTTGAGGTCCTGCACGAGCCTTGTCACCCCGTAGGCTGCCAGGCCGAGACCGACGGCGATCCCGACCGCAACGAACGGACGCACACCGAAGCGTCGTTTGGCCGGCGGGGCGAGCTCCTCCACCACTTCGGGAGCGCGCCTCAGCAAGCGTTGCAGCAAAGCGGCGGCGGGCTCCCAATAGTCCGCGGCAAGGCGGACGTAGTCGAGCAGCTTTCCCATCCCATCGCCGGCCTCGTTGGCCACCGCCGCCGCGCCGGCCTTGACGTTGTCGGGCTGTAGGCTTGCGGGCAGGAGACCCTGCAACTGGTCCCTGAGTTGGTTGGCTTTCCGGCTATGGCTGAGCGCGTCGAGGGTTTCGCGAGCGGACATGGAGCGGTTCCTTTGCGTTGATGGGTCAAATGGTCATAGCGCCGCTGCCGCGGCTGCATACACAGCTTAGCAGAAAGGCTTCATTGCGGCGCCCGTATCTGCGCCAGCAGCGCCGGGACGAACAGCAGCGTCGTCAGCAGCGTGCAGCCCAGGCTTAGCAGCAGCAATGCGCCCATGCTGGCGGTGCCGGGGTGGCGGGACAGCGCAAGCGAGCCAAAGGCCGTCGCGGTCGTCAGGGCGGAGAACAGCACCGCGCGCGCGGTCGCCGAGCCCAGCGGCCGGTCGCGGCCGGCGCGCCAGTTCATGACGAAGTAGATGTTGAACGACACGCCCACCCCCAGCAGCAGCGGCAGGGCGATGATGTTGGCGAAGTTGAGCGGCAACGGCAGCAGCACCGCCGCAACCACCGTCAGCATCGACGACAGCAACAGCGGCGCCAGCACCAACGCCACATCCAATGCCCGGCGCAACGCCACGACCAGGATGACAGCGATCGCAATCAGCGCCCAGATCGCCGCCGCGCGGAACGCCGCGACGATGGTGTCGGCGCTGGCGGTGATCGAGACCGCAGACCCCACTGCGTCCGGCGCGACCCCGTGCACCTCCTCGACGAACTGGTGCAGGCCGTCGCTGCCCATGGCGTCATGTTTTGGCACCACCTGCAGCCGGGCGCGGCCATCGGGCAGCACCCAGTCGCGGGCGATGTCGGGCGGAATGTCCGCCTCGGTCGTCGCCGTGGCGGCCAGCGCCAAACGCAAGCGGTCGAGCTGCATCGGCAGGAACCGGGTCAAGGCGGCGTTGGTGGCCAACAAGTTGCTGTCAGAGGTCTTGGCCAGGGTCGCAAGGTCGCCAGCGATCGCGGTCAGCGTGCTGCCTTCGGGCAGCTTGTCCTGCACGCCTTGCAGGGACGCCGCGGCCGACTGCGCCGCCAGCCGCAACGCCGCCGCATCGGGCGGCGGACCCGTCGGATGCGCGTCGAGCGTCGGGGCCAGCAGCATCGTGGCGTCGGCGAGCAGCGGCAGCTTGGCGGCCTGGTCCTCCGGCACGAAGCTGCGCAAGGTCAGCACGTCGGCCACCAGCGGCAGGGCGCGCAGCCGGTCCGCCAGCGTGGCAGCCTCGGCCGTCGAACCCACCAGCGCCTCCATGGTGTATGGATTGGTGATCGGGTCTGCCATGAGGTCGTGCAGCGTGCGGACCGCCTCGGTCGTGGGGTCCTTGGTATGCAGCGGATCGCCATCGAAGACGAGCCGCGGCAATGACGCGGCGCCGGCGATGCCAATGCAGACGAAGCTCAGCAGGACCGGCTTGCGAAAGCGCGCGAGGGGCCAGTCAAGCCGGCGGAGCCACGCCAGGCCAACCTCCTCGGCCCCCGTGCCCGGCTTGAACAGCACCAGCAGCGCCGGCAGCACGGTGACGGTGCAGGCGAACGCGATCAGCATGCCGACCCCGGCGATCAGGCCGAGCTGGGCAACCCCGATGAAGCTTGTGGGGGTGAAGGCCAGGAACCCGGCGGCGCTGGCGCAGGACGCGACCAAGACTTGTTGGCCGGCGCGGTGGGCAGTGCGGTCGAGCGCGCCGGGAATAGTTGGGCTTTGCAGGCGCTCCTCCCGGAAGCGCGCGGCGATCTGGATGCCGAAATCGACGGCAATGCCGACGAACAGCACCGCGAACGCGACCGAAACCAGGTTCAGCGTGCCAACCGCGAGCGCCGCGAACCCGGTCGTCAGCAGCAAGCCCAGCACCAGGCTAAGCAGCACCGGCACGATCAGCCGCCAGCTTCGCAGCGCCAGGTATAACAGCGCGGCAACGAGCGCCATGCTGCCTAGCAGCCCGGCGACGGCGCCCTGTGCGACGGTCGCGAACTCCTCGTCCTCCAGCGCCACGGACCCGGTGAGGCGCACATGGGCACGGCCGCGCTGCACGTATTCCAGCTTGGCGGCGGCATTGCGGATCACTTCGGTGGCGGCGGCGCCGGGCTGCAGCGCCCCATAATCGAGCCGCGGCTGCGTGAGCACGAAATGGTATCGCCCGGCCAGGTCCGCGACCGATCCGGCGAGCAGCCTTTCCCATGACAATGGCTGCGGGGCGCCCGCCGCCGCCTGCGCCAACGCCGTGTTGAAGCCCTTGAGCGCGGGTTCGAACGGCTGCAGGTTTGCCTGGCCGACTTTCACGCCCTCCGAAATCAGCGACAGCGCGCCCAGCAGGCCGCGCAGGCTGGGATCGGCGGCGAGCTGGCCCAGGAACGGCTGCGAGTCGATCGTCTGGTCCAGCAACGCCGAGAGCTGCGGCATGCCCAGGAACAGCAGCGCATTGCGCTCCAGATAGGGCGAAGCGTCGGGCCGGCGCACATCCATGAAATGCGCCGTGTCCGGCTTGAGCACGGCGGCGAGCGCGGCGGCGGTGGCCTCGGCTTCCTCCGGCGTCGCGCCGTCCACCACAGCGACCAGCAGGTTCTCGTTCTGCGGAAAGGCGCGCTGCATCTCCATCCCATGCTGCCGCCAAGGCAGGCTGGCGGAAAACAGGCCGGATGTGTCGGTCGTGACCCCCAGCCGGGCATGCGCTAGCCAGACGCAGCCGACACCCAGTAACAGCGCTGTCAGCAACACGGGCCGAGCATGGCGCACGCAGAACCCGATCCATCTGGCCAACAGGTCCGGCATGGCCAGGCGCCGCGCGAGCGGGGGGGCGGGGCGCACCGGGCTCAAGCCGGCGTCTCCAGGCTGCGGGCCGGGCGGCGCTCCAGCACATGCCAGGCAGCTAGGGCCGGAACGCCCAAGGCGACCTCCCGCAGCCGTTTTATCAGGCTGAGCGCGAGCGCGACCTCGGGCGCCACGCCGAACAGGTGGCAGATGAGGACGAATCCGCCCTCGGCGACGCCGATCGCGCCGGGCACCGCGAAGCCCGCGGACCGCAGCGCCTGTCCCAGGCTTTCGATGGCCATTCCCTCTGCAAATCCCACGTTTTGGCCCAGCAAGTGCAATGCCAGGCAGACCTCGGCTCCGCCCAGCAACCAGGACACGCTATGATCGAAGCATGCCAGCGCGAGAGGCCCTGGTGCGCGATACAGCGCGCGGACGCTGGCGTCCAGGCCGGCAAGCTCGCCGGGGGATGTCCAGCCGAAACGCCGGGAGAGCTGCATCATCGCACCTTCGAGCAAGCGCGCCATGCCGAACCACTGCCCGGCCAGAAGCGCCGCCGCCCCCAGCAGCGCCAAGGCGCAGCCGCCGAGCACGTAGGCGGAAACGCCGCTCTCGCCCACGAGCAACACCAGCAAGCCCAGGCCGATCAGCGTGAACAGGATTTGGGTCACCACCTCCATCGTGATGTCCGCGACCGACCCGGCGACCGTGGCCGTCAGGCGGAAGCCGCGCCGGCGCAACAGGCGGGCGGCCACGATCCCGCCGCCGAGATGCGCCACTGGCAGCAGGGCGTTCACGCCTTCCCTGATCCAGCGCAGGATCACGAACTCACCGAGCGAGGGCTGCGGTTGCAATGGCTGGACCACGGCGCGCCAGGCGAGCGCCGAGAACAGGATCTGCGTCCAATGGAACAGGATGACGGCGACGATGCCCCAGCCGGCGTGGGCGAGCAGGTCCGCCACAGCGCGCACGCCATAGCTCGCCAACAGCCAGGCGGCGAGAGCCAGGCCAGCGAGGGTGCCAAGCGCCGCGCCCCACTTCATGCGCGCACCAGTAGCGCAGCGGCGCGTTTATCCTGTGGGGAAATGGCGTATGATGTCATGGGCAGCGCCTATAGCATGCGTGCCCAGGGCCGTGCCTACCGTGTGGGCGACATTGCACGGTGGGATGGCGAGGGAACGGATGGCGCGCCATATGACTGATGTGGTGCAGCCGTCGCAGGAAGGGCCAGCTTGAAGGACAACGCTGACGTCGCGCACCGGCTCGATGCCGCGGCCGCCGCTTGCCAGCGGGACGGCGTGCGGTTCACCGACCTGCGCCGGCACGTGCTGGGCCTGGTGCTGGCGGCGGACGGGCCAATGACCGCGTATGGCCTGCTGGAACAGTTGCGGGGCACGCGCTGGAACGCGACGCCGCCCACGGTCTATCGCGCGCTCGATTTTTTGTTGCATCAGGGGCTCATCCACCGGGTGGAGCGGCTGAATGCATTTGTCGGCTGCGACGAGGGCGCGTCCCATGCCCACGCGGCGCAGTTCCTGATTTGCAATAGCTGCGGCGCGGTGGACGAGGTCGACAACCACGCCGTCACGGATGCAGTCGGCCTGGCCGCCGCCGCCAAGGGTTTCACGCCGGCGCACGCGACCATCGAGATCGAGGGCACCTGCGCCGCCTGCGCCGGTTCGGCCGCGCACTAACAATTCTGGGTATGCAACTTGTAGCGGCGACCAGCCGCGTGTTGGTATGATGTTCCGCGAGCAAAACGCTAGGCGGCCTCCAGTTGGACACATCAGGCGAGAGCATTCCCTTCCAAAGCACCGGACCCGCCGGGCATCGGTCCCGGATGCGCGACCGGCTGCTGGCCGGCCCGGCGGCGCTGGCCGACTATGAGATACTCGAGATGCTGCTGTTCCTCGGCATCCCACGGCGCGACACCAAGCCGCAGGCCAAGGGGCTGATCAACCGGTTCGGCAGCCTCGCCGCGACGCTCACCGCCGGGCACAGGCCGTTGCGGGCGGCGGGGTTGGAGCAGCGCGCCATCGAGGCGTTCGACCTGGTCGCGGAAGCGGCGGCGCAGCTTTCCCGCGCCGAAAGCGGCGAGCGCGTCATGCTGGGGAACTGGACCGCGCTGGAGCGCTTTTTGGACCTTCCCGCCCGCGTGCACCAGCCGGCGGCCTTCGGCGCGCTGCTGCTCAACAACCGCAACCAACTGCTCGCCGAGCACCGCTGGCAGCCCGATGTCGACGCGGCAACGTTGGGGCGCGAGATGCTGCGCTACGCCCTTGAGCGGCACGCGACGGCGGTCATCCTGCTGCGCAACCAGGCGGAGGCGCAGCCCGTGCTGACCGGCGCGGACCGGGCGCTGCATGCGCGTTTGGAGCAAGCCGGCGCGGCGCTTTCGGTCCTCGTGCATGACTTGGTCGTGATCGGCGGCGGCGATTGGATCAGCCTGCGGCAACAACGGGCGCTTCACTGAATGGGATGGCTGCGGTGGATCGGCGGCGCTGCCGTCCAGGTGCCGGACGCCCCAACTGCGCCGGCGTTCGACGCCATCATTGACCTGAGCCTCGACCGCCTGCCGTCCGGCGTAGGCCGCGATGCCGCGGTCGATGCGGCCATCAAGGCGGTCGGCGCCCTGCCAGGAGCGGGCTGGATCAGCGTTCAGTTTCATCGCCAAACGGCGCCGGCCGCAGCGCAGGTGTTCCCCGCCGGAACCAGCGACAAGCAGGCCGGAGACGCCTGGCAGAGCCTGCGCCTGCAAGTCGAGACGACGGCATTGCAGGCTGTCGTGGCGCTTGGCCCCACGGCGGCCGGCATCCCGCCGCCGCCCAAGCTAGAGGCGACGTTCGCCGAGACGCTGGCCCAAAGGCGCAAGCTCGACTACGGCTCCGCCCTGATCCAGCCCGGACGCCGCGCTGGCTTCGCCGAGTCGATGGCTGCCCCGTTCGACGCGCTGGACAAGCTGGCCGCGCTCGCGCTGCTTGTCAGCCAATCATCCGCCATCCAGTCCCCCGTCAGCAAGTCCACCGTCAGCAAATCCCCCCGGGCAGTCCCGAATGCCATCGCTCCCGAGCCGCCCGACATGGAAGCCGGCATCACCATCGTCGCGCGGCTGTTGGGCTTCGTGCTCCCCACCGACGGACGCAGCACCGCAACCGCCGCCATGCAGCGTTTCGGCAGCTTCGCCGCCATCCTTGCCGCGCCGGAAAGCGAGCTGCGCCGGGTGCCCGGCCTCGGCACCCACGGCATTGCCGCCATCAAGCTGATCCATGCCGCCGCGATCCGGCTGGCCCGCGCGGGCGTGACCGGGCAGCCGCTGCTGGAGAACAGCGAGCGCCTGGTGGCCTATTTGTCCGCGGTGCTCGCCCGTGAGCGGATCGAGCAGTTCCGCATCCTGTTCCTCGACGAGCGCGGCATGTTGCGGGCCGACGAGGTGCAGGGGACCGGCACCGTCAACCACACGCCGGTCTATCCCCGCGAGGTCGTGCGGCGCGCGCTGGAGCTTGGGGCGTCGTCGCTGGTGCTGGTGCATAACCACCCGAGCGGCGACCCCGCCCCGTCCGAGGACGACATCGACATGACGCGGCAGATCAGCGAGGCCGCGGAGGCGTTGTCGATCGCCATCCGCGACCACTACATCATCGGCAACGGACGCTGGTTCAGCTTCCGGGAGGGCGGGCTGCTGCCGTAAGTTCTGGCTTGACTTCTGGCGTAAGCAGGCCCGCCAGCACATACGCCGCGCCGCCCAGCGCCGTGATCCAAACGCTGACCGGCCAGTCGGTGACATAGGCCAGCGCCAGCCCGGCCCAGGTCTGCGCCACCGCCAAGGCTGCCGCCAGCGCCACTCCGCGCCCCAGCCCGCCGGCCAGGCGATGCGCCGCAGCGGCTGGGGCAACGAGCAGGGTGAACACCAGCAGCACGCCCACGACCTGCACGCACAGCGCGGTCGCCAGCGCCACCACCGCCAGGAACAGCACCGAAACCAGCCGCATTGGCACGCCGCGCGCCTCCGCCAGCTCCGGCTGTAAGCTGGCGAACAGCAGCGGCCGGGCGATGATCGCCAGCGCCGCCAGGCTCACGATGCCGAGAGCCAGCAGGGTCCAGATCGTGCCGGCATCCACGCCCAGGATGCTGCCGAACAGCAGCGCCGTCGCCTGCGCGGCATAGGCGGTGAAGAAATGCAGGAACAGCAGCCCGGCGCCGAGCGACAGCGACAGCACCATGCCGATCGCCACGTCCCGGCCCTCCGCACGCTCCCCCAGCAGGCCCATGCCGAGCCCGGCCAGCACCGTGACCCCCACCATGCCCCATAGCGGCGATGCGCCAACCAGCAGCGCGCCGGTCGCCCCGGTGAAGCCCACATGCGACAGCGCGTGCCCGGCGAAAGTCTGGCCGCGCAGCACCAGCAAATAACCCACCACGCCGGCGACTACGGCGACGATCGTCCCGGCCGAGGCCGCGTTGACCATGAAATCGTACTCAAGCATGCAGGCCGTCCGCGCAGGCGTGGGCGCGCTCGACCTCGTGCCTGCCAAACTCTTGGCCGCCAGACATGACGAAGACGCGGCCGCCCGCCCGGATCACCTCGATGTCGGCGCCATACAGCCGGGACAGCACGGGGCCGGTGATCACCTCGTCCACCGTGCCGATCGCCGCGTGGCCGCCGCCGAGGTAGAGCACGCGGTCGATGGCGCCCAGCAGCGGGTTTAGCTCGTGCGCGCTGAACAGCACGGTGACGCCGAGTTCCCGCACCAGCCGGCGGACCAGCGCCACGATGGCGTGCTGACGCCGGGGATCGAGATTCAGCAGCGGCTCGTCCAGCAGCAGCAGGCGCGGCTGGCCCAGCAGGGCCTGCGCCAGCAGCAGCAGTTGCCGCTCGCCGCCCGACAGCGTCCGCAACGGACGGCTGGCGAGGCCGGCCGCGCCGACCAGGTCCAGCGCGCGCGCGATGTCCGCCCGCCCGGCTGCATCCCCATGCGGCAGGCCCCAGCGCTCGCCGTGGATGGCGCTGGCCAGGAACGCCTGGCCATTCAGCCGCATTCCGCCCGGCGCGCTGCGGGCCTGCGGCATGTAGCCGATCTCGGGCGCGCCAGCCGCCCCGGGCGCGCCGCGCGCCGCCGGGTGGCCGAGCACGCGCAGGCTGCCGGCGCTGGGCTTGACCAGTCCCAGCAGGGCGCGGAACAGCGTGGTCTTGCCGGCGCCGTTCGGACCCAGCACGCCCACGAACTCACCGGACCCGATCGCGAGCGTCACGTCGCGCAGGATGACCCGGCCGCCGATGCCGATCGTTAAGTTGTCGAGCTCAACAGCACTCAAGGCGAGCCTAGCACCTGCTCCAGTGCATCGAGCTGGGCCAGCATCCACGCCTGGTAGGTCAGTCCGGCCGGCTTGGTCTCGGCCACGCCGATGACCGGCACTTTGCTGGCGCGGGCCACCGCCAGCATGCGGCGGGCGGCGCTTCCGCTGGCCTGGCTGTTGTAGAACAGCGCCCGCACGCGATGCTGCCGCAGGTCGGCCTCGAACGCTGCCGTATCGGACACGCGCGGCTCCGCGTCGTTCATCACCGCAACCTGGAACCGCTCGTTGCGCATGGCAAGGCCGAGGGCGGACGCCATCAGCCCGAACACCGGCTCCGTCGCCGTCACCGGCACGCCGGCGTACCGGCTCCGCAACGCCGCAATCCTTGTGTCGATCGGCGCGAGCGACGCCAGGAAGGTTTGCAGCTTCGCATCGTACTCGGCGCCGTTAGCCGCGTCGGCCTGCGTGAGCGACTTGGCAAGGGCGCGGGCGACGACGGGCATGACCGCCGGGTCGAACCATAGATGCGGGTTGGAGCCCGGCGGATGCCCGCTCAGTTGGCCCGCGTCCACGACCTGGCGTGCCGCCTTAGGGGCGCCGGCCAGCAGGCGCCGCATCCAGGGATCGTAATCCGCGCCGTTCAGCACCACGATGGCCGCGTCGGCGATCTCCCGCGCGACCGACGGGCTGGCCTCGAACAGATGCGGGTCCTGCGCGGGGTCGCTCATGATGCTGGCGACCGCCGCGTGCGGTCCGGCGAGCTGCGCGGCCACGTCGCCGTAAACGGTCTCGGCCGCGACGATGTGCAACGGGGTTTCCGCCCAGGCTGGGGAGCAGAGCATCAGGAGGACGGCGATGATTGGGCGCATTCCGCGATGTTATGATATAACATTCTTTATGTAAACGCTTTGGGGGCGAACGCGCCGGGCTGCAATGCCAATCGCCGGAAATTCTGACCGGTTGGAATGCGGCGTCAATTTTCCGCAATGTGCATTATCAAATCAGCATTCTAGAAATCAGGGTGATGGTTCCCCAAAGGTGCGCTTTGGCACGGGCGGGGCAGGATAGCGTCCTGCTTTGGAGTTCCAATAGGCCCAGGAACGGGCATCGATGATGCCGGGCGGGGCCTTGTCTAGGGCCTCCAGGAAATCCTCGTCGGACACATGGCGGCGGAGCGCCTTCATGTCTTTGTGGGTGGCGTACGTCATGGCGTAGGCCATGAAGCGGATGGGATCAGCGAGCGCGTCCGTCGGCCCCTCGAACCAGACAACCCGCCGCGCCACGGCTTCGGTTTCGGGAGTAAGCGGAATAGGCTTCATTGCGTTGTCCCCTTACCCTCGCGGCGCGGGGACGCAGGGCGGGCAATCGTCGGCAGGCGGTCAAGATCGACTTCGCGGGCCGCTCTGGCGAGCTGGTCCTTCGTAGGCTTTGGGAGGCGGTGGAGATCACCGTCCTCGAAGAAGGACAAGGCTTTGAGGGTGATCTGCGGGTTGAATTGCGGGCCGTAGATCGCCCGAGCCGCTGCAAGTGCGGTCGGAAGGTCAATACGCCCGTCGCTCAGGACGGCGGCAATGTCGGCATAGTCCTTGGCTTCGGCGCGCTGCTGCATCACGGATGCCTTTGTCCCGGCAAGGTCGAGCAGGGAGGCGATTTGCAGCCCGTTATCTGGCGCGATGTGGGGCGGCGCAAGGTGGCTGATGCCGGGCACTCCGAAGAACGACAGCTTCACCGGCCCGGCCCGGTCCACGATGACGGTCAACGTATTCTCTTGCTGTTGCGTAATGACAGCGTCCGCCAGGAAGCGGATGGCGGCGGTCAGGGTCGCCGGGTCGAATGGCTGGGTGCCGAAAAAGTCGAAGTCCACGGACTGGCGATGACGGAGATGCAGCGCAATCGCCGTGCCGCCATAAAGGACGAACTCAGCAGGAATGTCGGTCAGTTCGTCCCAAAGCAACCGCTGCGACTTCGGCAGAATATCGAGATGGGGTGCAAAGCTGTCCGTCATGCCGCCATTATGGCACCGGATGGGTCGAAATACAGGGTGAGCGTCGTGGAGTGAGCTCAGGCGGCAAAAGTCTTGAGTTTGACGCGGTCGGCTTAGTCGTTGCCTTGGCTGTTTGGACTGGCATGCCGAAACCCAGCAGGCCGGGGGTTCAGGACGGCCGTAGGTTCCAAACAGATACTCCCATCGCGTTCACCAATCACGTCGGCCGACACGAGCCAGCGGCTTGTTTCACGGCATCGCTCACCCCGTGCGACGTTGTGCAAGCCCTTGAGCGCCTCCTATTTGTGGCGGCGCATCACCTTGTTGGCAGGACACACGATCAGCGATGCACCGAGGCCAGCGCCCCTTTACGGCGCAGAAATACGCACGTCCCAGCGGATCAGATCCCGGTCCATGCTGGTCCGGCAATCCCTAACGTTGAACCGGGTGGCATACAGCGCCGCCGTGTCGCCCACAGTCTCAAAGTTGCGGTCCTTAGAGGCCGGGTCGAGCAATGACGAGTAGGCGATCGGCGCCGGGTCGGCGCAGGTCCACGCGCTCAATCCGATCGCCGGCATCAGCAGGGCCGGGCTCGACCACTGCAGCAGGTCCGGGCTGGTGGAATAATAAACGCCGCTATCCCGGCCGCCATCCTGCATCATCGCGATGAACAGGCCCGTGGGCGCGTGCCGCACCAGGCTGGTCACAGGCCAGCGCAGCCCGCCTTGGCCCACGGGCGCGCAGACGTGCGGCTCGGGCGCTGCTGGCTGCGTATAAGGGTCGATGAAAACGACCTCGAATGCCGACCCGTCCCAGCCGCGCCATGCCTCCGGCTTGGCGATCGCCGTGGTGCGCAACAGGCAATTGCCCTCGCGCTGCGCCCCGGCCTTGGTGGCAAAGGCGATCAAGTACTGCGCGCCCGCGAAGGTCACGATGTTGCTTGGGTTGAAATAGCCATGGTGGCCGCGCTCGAGCTCGTCAAAGCGGTAGGGCAGTGCCGCCACCAGCGCCTGCCCCGGCGCGCGCTGGAACGTGTGCCCCCCGTCGCGCGAAACCGCCGCGGTCAGGGCGTTATACCAGCAGTCCATATAGCGCAGGCTCGGGCACAGGGCCGGGCGGCGTTGGCCCTGGAACTCGTTGTGCACCACGGCCAGGATGGTCCGTCCGTCCGGCGTCCATGGACTGGCGATCCAGGCGCGGTCGTCATAGGCGGCGGGGTCGTCGTTATTGGCTCCGGCCATCAGCACCGGGCAGCGATGGACGACGTGCAGCAGGTCCGGGCCGCTGTCGACGCGGTTGCGGAAATGCGTCGCATAGAGCTGGGTTTGGCCGTCCGCGAGGTGGACGGCCCGGGCCGGCGAGTCGGGGATGTCGTCCCCATCGCAGACCCGCCGCGCCCCGGAGATCGCAGCAACGGGCGGCCCGGTGATCGCAAGCCGCAGCGCCGGGCTGGGCTGGGCGTGCAACGCGCCCGGCCCCAGCAGCAACGCCCCGATAACCCACAGCATTTTCATGACGCAACCTCCCGCACGATACGCGACTGCTGTTCCAGGCACTGGCGCAGGTCGAAACGCCGTTGCGCGGTCGCCCGGGCGCGGTCCCGCACGGGACCCAGGGAGGTCCGGCGCGCCAGCAGGTCCGCGGCCCGGCTCGCGATCGCATCCGGGTCGCGTCCGTCCACCAGGAAACCGTTCACCCCGTCCTGCAGCACCTCGCGCACCGGCGCCACATCCGAGCCCAGCACCAGGCACCCGGACGCCAGCGCCTCGATGCACGACCACGACAGGACGAACGGGACCGTCAGGTATAGATGCAGGGCGGACACCTGCAGCAGCGCCAAATACTCCCGCCGGGCGAGACGGCCGGTGAAGTGGACACGGCTGGGATCGACGGGCGCCTCCCGCAGCATGGCCTCGCGCCAATTCGCGTCGTCCGGCGGCGGCCGGCCGTAGCTCACGCCGTCCTCGCCGCAGATCACGACCTGCGCACTGGGCCGACGCCGCAGCAGGGCGGGCAGGGCGCGCATCAGGGAGACGAACCCGCGCACCGGCTCCAGATGCCGGGCGACGAAGGTCACGGCCTCGTCTCCCGGTGTCAGCGTGCGTCCATCCGCCAACGTGAACCGCGCCTGGCGGTCCGGCGCGACCTCATTGGTGTCGACCCCGTCATGCACCACTGCGATGCGCGGCTGATAGCACCCGGGGTGCTGCGCCCGTTGCCATACGGTCGGCGCGATGCCGCGGTCCATCGTGTCGAGCGCGGTCAGCAAGTCGGCATTCCAGGCGCGCAGGCGGCACCGCCCGTCCAGATCAAGCGTCGTTTCGGGAATATAGCCGGTGTCCTGCCCCTCGCTGCGGTAGAACATCTCGCAATATGAGACGATGGCGGCTCGGGGCAGCGTATCGCGCAGGAACATGGTTTCGCCCCAGCCAGCGTGGGCTACCACCACATCCGGCTCGAACCCCTCGCTTTGCAGGCCGAGGCACGCCCGCGCCACCGCCTGGCCCCGGCGCACGTTGGCCTCCATGCGGTGCAAATAATGGTGGGTGGCTGGGCCGGACGGTTCGGGCGCTGGGTAGCGCAGCCAGCGTACCCGTCCGGGCACGGCATTGCTGCGCTCCCCAAGGAACACCACCTCGTTCGCCGGGTCGTTGCCGAGATAGGGCGCCAGGTGCCGGAACTGGCCCGGCGCGTTCTGGTGCAGGAACAGGACGCGCACGACGGCTCTCCACGGGTTTTCCGGGCGGCAGCACCCAGGGTGGCACAAATAATCCCTAAACGCAACGATTGCGGCTATTCGCGCATTGGCCGGCTTAGGAACGCGGAGCCGGATCGGCCGAACCGCCAGGGCGTTCCGGTCCCTCGCGTGATGCCGATACGGCGCCCTGCCGCGACCGGCAGCAGTTCCGACCGGCCATTGATGACGAACGGCGGCGCGTCGAGTGGCCGTCCGTCCAGCGCGCCCGTTATGCCCAACGCCTGGCAAAGCCGTCCGGGGCCACTGCATAGCAGGAGCGGATCGGACGCTCCCCGGCGTTCGCGCATGATGTCCAGGCCCGCCACCGGCTCCAGCGCCCTGATCAGGACGGCGCTGCCCGCGGCTTCGGCGCCGCAGACGAAGTTCAGGCACCAGTGGATGCCGTAGGAACGATAGACATAGGCGTGGCCGGCCGGCCCGAACATGGCCGCGTTGCGCGGGGTCCGGCCGCGGAAGCTGTGCGAGGCCGGGTCGCTGCGGTCGTAGGCCTCCGTCTCGACCACGATGCCGCCGACGCCATCGACCAGCAGCGTGGCTCCGATCAGGTCATGGGCGACATCGGGGACGGGCCGTTGAAAGAAGGCGTGGGGCAGGGTTTGGGCGGGGCGCATCATGTCCGGCCAAACCGATCACGCATGGGGCGGGTTGCGCCGGGACCGGCCTTTCCATCGAGCGTGGCCATCTGGCCGCAGGCTGGATCGACCCCATCTCTGGGGCCTCATGACATCCCCCATGCATTTCCTCATCGCCGAGAGTGAGTCCCCGGATGCACGCGAGCGCCGCCGGGCCAGTGTCGGCCGCAGCAGTGGCGAAACCTATATGGATACCCTGCGCGCCATCGAGCCCGGCGCCATATGCGACATGATCCGGCCGGCCGAGGAGGGCGCCGAGCCGCCGGACCGGGCCGGGCTGCAAGCGTATGACGCGGTGTTCCTGACCGGCTCGCCGCTGCACCTTTACAAGGACACGCCGGAGGTCCGCCGCCAGCTTGGCTTCATGCGGGCCGTGTTCGCATCCGGCACGCCGTCCTTCGGTTCATGCGCCGGGCTGCAGGTGGCGGCTGTCGCGGCGGGCGGCGCGGTGCGGGAGAACCGGCGCGGGCACGAAGCCGCATTCGCGCGCCGCATCACGCCGACCACAGCGGGGCTGTGCCATAAGCTGCTCGCCGGACGGCCTGCGGCATACGATGCATTGTCGATCCACTCCGACGAGGTCGAGCGTTTGCCCGAGGATGCAACGCTGTTGGCGACCAACGGCATGACCCGGGTGCAGGCGGCCGAAATCCGGCATGACGGCGGCGTGTTTTGGGGCGTGCAGTATCATCCGGAGCTGCCGTTGGACGAGATCGCCGGCGCGATACGGCGGCAGGCCGATGACCTCATCGAGCAGGGACTCGCCCGCGATAAGGCGGCTGTGGAGGAGTATGCCGGGCTGATCGAGGCGCTGGACGGCAACCCGGAACGCCGGGACCTTGCGTGGCGGCTTGGCATCGACCAACAGGTTACTGACCCGGTGTTGCGCCAAGCCGAGCTGCGTAATTTCATCGAACACCTGGCCTGCCCTGCCCGCAACAGGCGCGGACGGGCTTAGATGGTTCACTCATTGGAACCGCTGACGTCCTAACTTGCGCCGCTCGCTCCATCGGGGGTCGTAAGCACTGGAGCGACTGCCGTCGAGGCCGCATGGCGGCTCCAAGACAGCCACGCTTTAGGCGCCATGCCGTGATCCTCGGTGGGGCGTTGAGGCGTGGGCTGGGCTGGGCGGGCCATCCTATCACGCAGTGAGTGCAAGACGTATTTGACGAAGCGCCTCGCCTTGACGTTTTGGCGCTGAAACGCCCAGAATGGCGAACCGTCCATCGAAATGGCCCGGCGGAACCGCGCAGTGCGTAACGCGGCACGGTCGCTGCGGCGCTTCGCCGGGTCTTTGTAGAAGGCTTGCAGCGACACCGCCGACGTATCGTTGGCCGCGAGCCATTTGGCGGCGTGAATGGTCAGGCGCTCGACGTCGACCAGCAACCGGCTGATGCCGGTTCCAGCGGCCGGGCAGGAGGTTTGGAAGGCGTCGCCGATGAAGACGATTCCATCCCGTTGAAAATTCTTCGCCACCGCGACGTCGATGGTGCGGCATTGCACGTGCTCGATCGTGAAATCCCCGAGCTCGTCGGCCAACGCGGGCAGTGCCTCCAGCAACGTCTCGTGCGGCGCTTGGCGGAGCCGGCGCACCCAGGGGTCATCCGGATCGCAGTAAAGGAACAGGTTGCCGCGCAGGACATCCTTGCAGGGGAAGATCGTCAGGTAGTCGATGCCGTCCCGCAGGTCATTGCCATAATAGACCAGCACCGCCGTGTCGGCAGCAGCGCATTTGGACGAGCGGATGTCGAACCCGACCGTGGTCGAATGCTTCTCGCTGATCATCGCATAGTCGATGCCGAGCTTCTTGCCGAGTTTCGTGTTCAGCCCGGTCGCCATGACCACCAGCTTGGCCTGGATGGTTCGGCCATCGTCGAGGCGCACGGTGGAGACTGGGCCACTCTCGATATCGATGACGCGCCCGACGATGAAGCGCACCTCGTCCGGGATGCTGCCGCGGAGGGACTGCACGATGTCCTGGTATGGCATCCCGTAATGTGCAGCGAAAACCGACGACAGTTGCTTGCCCAAGCTAAAATTACGCGCCCGGGACACAATTTTTGTCTTCGGGATCAAATTAGCGGTCGATCCGATGTCATTAAAAAAGTCAATTTGACTTCCGACAAGCTGCTCTGCCCGAAAGTCGGCGGGATAGACTGCATAGCGGTCAATGACCGTCACGTTAAAACCGCGTTGCTGGAGCATGATCGCCGCCAGCGATCCGCTTAAGCCCGCACCGACTACTACGATGTCCTGCATGACACCCCGTTAAGGAAAAATCCGATGCACATTGCGGGCGCGCATACCCTGGCGCTGGGCGCGCCACTGGCGTTGCGTGACCGTTTACAGCCTTTTTTTGGAATCCCTGGCCAAGTAATGCGAAGGTAATCACAGCTATAAAAAAGCTAAGAGGCCCTTACATCACTCGCTGAAACTTTACCCGAAATGTGCGGTTCGCCAAGGGTCTATCTGTACGGTTCCGCAAAAAACTTTGGCCGACGGCGCGGACCGCCGCCTGTGCGCCGGATTTGCCGGTCCGAGGCCATGGGCGTCTCCGTTGTAAACACCGGACCCGCCAGTTACCCTCATGACCCTTAGGATTGGGATGCAACGCGATGAGGTTCTTGCTTACGGCCACTCTGCTCGCTGGGCTGGCCGCGCCCGCTGCCGCACAGGGGCCGGCTGCCGCACGAGGATTGCCCGAAATCGCCGTGTTCGATTTTGCGCTGAACAATACCTCGCCTGCCGCGTCCACACCGGAGGAAATGGCGCGCTTGCAACGGCTCGATCAGCAACTCAAGGATGAGCTGAGCCGCCGTTTCACCGTGGTCGACGTAGCGCCGGTGCGCGACAAGCTGGCGCGGGTCGACAGCATCCGCGGCTGCAACGGCTGCGAGCTGGACCTGGCGCGCCAGCTCGGCGTGCAGCAGGTCGCATATGGCTGGGTGCAAAAGGTGAGCAACCTGATCCTTAACGTGAACCTGGTCGTGGAGGACGTCGCAACGGGGAAAACGCTCCACGCCGACAGCGTCGACATCCGCGGCAACACCGACGAGTCCTGGAGCCGCGGCCTGCGCTATCTGCTGAACGAGCGCATGTTCCGCGAGTAGGGGGCTGCGCCGGAGCCATGGCGCTCAAAGGGTCGCGCTCCCAGCCGGGAAAGCGCCGCTCCGGCGCCCGCGCAGACGGAGCGCCAGCACAAGCATCACCACGCCGAACACCAGCGCATAGCCCCCGAGCCACCAGGTCAGCACCAGCGCGCCGGCGATTGGCGACAGCCAAAGCAGTATGCCCCAAACGATGGAAACCACGCCCGCGAGCGCCAGCAGCCAGCGTCCATGCCCGCCATGCAGTCGGAAGGCGGCCCCGAGCAGCAGGGCGCCGGTCACGACCGACCAAATGCCCAGCAGGGTGATGACGACGAGCACCGTCAAGCCGGGCAGCGCAAAGGCGGCCGCGCCAGCCACCAAGTTCACAATGCCCTCGAGGATCAGCAAGCCCCAGCGCTCATGGTGCGCCGCCGCGCGCACGCCGGCGACAATCGCGAATACGCCGTCCACCAGCATGTAGATGGCGAACAGGAACACGAGCGACGAGACCGTGGTCAGCGGCAGGATCAATGCCGCCAGGCCAAACAGGATTGCGAACAGGCCGCGGAGCGCCATCGCCCACCAATTGCGGGCCAAAAGGGCGCTCATGGCGTCCATTCTGGAGCCGTATGGCCCGGGGCTGCCGGGTATGGACATCTTGCCGGCCAGATCAGACATTCCCGCCTCCTATCTCGCGTTCCCAACGGGGCAGGTGGGCCGCGGGTTGCAAGCTTACCGCGTCGCGGGTCCGGCACGTTGACCTGCTTAACCAAGTCCTTACAAATCTGTTTAACCAATCCCTCACGAGTTTGCCCTATTTTGAATTGATTATTCCGCCCAACGCCATAATCCTGCAGGAGCCTGCCATCGACTGGACCGAACCGCCGCCGCGGACGAACGAGAAACGGCCCGTGCCCCGGTCCATCGTGCTTGCCTCCCATCCCGGCAACGCGGGGGCGGGCGATCGCCGCATCGCCTGGGGCAGCGCCGCCGGCAAGGCGCGCGGCGCGGTCGTGGCCACGGTCAATGCCGGGGCGAACCGCAACGCCATCGGCACGCATTCCGGCGCCTATTCGGTTTATCGAGCGCTCGCCGTCGCGGCCGGGCAGCTTGCGGCGGATCATCGGCCGGACCTCAGCAACACCAGCCCGGCGGTGCGCATCGGACCCTTCCCGCAGTGGTCCAGCCCGGACGCCATCGTCTCGCTCGACCCATGGGGGCACTTGAGCACCGAGCTGTTTGCCGACCGCATCGCCGCCGGGGTCGACGTGCGTCCGTCGATTGCTGTCACCCGCGCCCACATCAACATGCCTGAGATCGCGGACGCCGTGCGCGCCGGACGGCTGCGCCCTGACGGCATGGTGCTCGACGCCGCCGGCAATGTGCGCGTCACCAAGATCGCGATCGAGCCGGTCTGGCACCTGCCCGGCGTCGCGCGCCGCTTCGGCATCGCGGTGGCCGACCTGCGCCGCGGCCTGTTCGAGCAGACCGGCGGGATGTTCCCCGAGCTGGTGACCCGGCCCGACCTCGACGTCTTCCTGCCCCCGATCGGCGGCATAACGGTCTATCTGTTCGGCGACCCGGCCGGGCTTGGCCGCGCCGAGACCCGGATTGCCTGCCGCGTCCACGACGAGTGCAACGGCTCCGACGTGTTCGGCTCCGACATCTGCACCTGCCGCCCGTATCTCGCGCACGGCATCGAGGTCTGCGTCGAGACGGCGCAGTCGGGCGGGGTCGGCGTCGTCGTCTATAACCGCAAGGAGGGCCGGGCGCTCGGCGAGGTGACGAAGTTCCTGGTTTACAACGCCCGCAAGCGGCAGGAGGGCGGCGACCGCGCCGACGCCTATTTCCAACGGACGGAGTGCGTCGCCGGCGTGCAGGACATGCGCTTCCAAGAGCTGATGCCGGACGTGCTGCACTGGCTCGGCATCGCCCGGATCGACCGGCTGGTGTCGATGAGCAACATGAAGTACGCGCCGATCGTGGCGAGCGGGATCGCCGTGGTCGAGCGCGTGGCGATCCCCGATGGGCTGATCCCGGCGGACGCCAGCGTCGAGATGGATGCGAAAAAGGCCGCAGGCTATTACACCGACGCCGTGCCGCCGCCTGAGGTCCTGCACGAGGCCAAGGGCCGCGGATTGGATGACTGAGGCGACCCGGGCGACTGACGCGGAAGCAGCCGCTTGGCTGTGCACCGCGGATGCCGTGCGCAGCCGTGCCCATGCGATGTTGGCGCTGGCGGAGGCGGGACGGCTCGCGCATTTCACCGTCGACGTTGCACGCCTGGACGACGCAGCGGCGTATGTCGCGGCAGTCGTGCGCCGCGCGTATCCGGACCTTGGCATCCCGCACCATGCACGCTGGCGGCACTTCTCGGCGGGCGGCCTGGACCGATGGGGGCCGTTGGGCAGGGTGCTTGCTGGGCCGGGCGCCGATGAGGCCGCGCGGGCGCGGGTCGAGCTATGTGTCGTGAGCGTTTTGCTCGACGCCGGCGCCGGGCCGGATTGGCGCTACGTCGAGCCTGGGACTGGCATGGTCTTAACTCGGTCCGAGGGGCTGGCGGTGGCAAGCCTGCGCGCTTTCGAGGCGGGGCTGTTCGCGGGCAACGGCGGCATGCGCGCGGATGCGTCCGGGCTGGCGCGGATCGATGCGGCTGCTTTGGCGCGGGCATTCAGCGTGAACGACAACAATTCGATGCCGGGGCTGGAGGGGCGGGCCGCCTTGCTGCGCGGCCTGGGTGGGGCGTTGCTGGCTCGGCCGGACCTGTTTGGGCGGGAAAATCCGCGAGTGGGCGGGCTTTTTGACTTCCTTATGGAAGATCGCGCCACGGTGGCTGCTCAGGATATCCTCGCGGCGGTGCTGGACGGCCTTGGCTCGGTGTGGCCGGCGCGGATCGTGCTCGCCGGGCGCAGCCTCGGGGATGTCTGGCGCTATCCGGACTTGCCGCTTGAGGCCGGGGCGCCGGCGGCCAGCGCCGGGCTGGTGCCGTTCCACAAGCTTTCTCAGTGGCTCACCTACTCGTTGATCGAGGTGTTCGAGGACGCGGGCGTCGCGGTTGCCGGGCTCGACGCGCTGACGGGGCTGCCGGAGTATCGCAACGGCGGCTTGTTCCTCGATCTTGACGTGCTGCGGCTGCGCGACGCCAGGCTGGCCGACGCCGCTTTGCCGCCTGGGCACCCGGCCGTGATCGAGTGGCGCGCGCTGACGGTGGCCCTGCTCGACCGCATCGCGCCGCCGTTGCGCGCCCGTCTGGGCCGCGATAAGGCCGCGCTGCCGCTGTCCCGTTTGCTCGAGGGCGGAACCTGGGCGGCGGGCCGGCAGGTCGCGGCTGAACGGCGGGCCGATGGCGGGCCGCCGCTGCGCATCCTTAGCGATGGGACCGTATTCTGATGCAGCCGCACGCCGATCAGCGCTTCCCGAACGTGACGATCGTCCACCATCCATTGGTGCAGCACAAGCTCACTCTGTTACGGCAAAAATCGACGTCCACCGTCGAGTTCCGCCAAATCGTGCGCGAGATCAGCCTGCTCATGGCCTACGAGGTGACGCGTGACCTGCCGCTCGATACCGTCGCGATCGAGACGCCGCTGGAGGCTGCGGAGGCGCCGCTGCTGTCGGGCAAGAAGCTATGCTTCGTGCCGATCCTGCGCGCCGGCAACGGTATCCTGGACGGCATGCTCGACCTCGTGCCCTCGGCCCGCGTCGGCCACATCGGCCTGTATCGCGACCCGGCCACCCTGGTGCCGGTCGAGTACTACCTCAAGTTGCCGGACGACATCCCGGACCGGCTGGTGATCGTCGTCGACCCTATGCTGGCAACCGGGCATTCCGCGACGGCAGCACTCAGCCGAATGCGGCAGGCTGGCGCGGCGCAATTACGGTTCGTGTGCCTGCTCGCGGCGCCGGAGGGCCTGGCGGTGCTGCATGACGAGCATCCAGACGTGCCGGTGTTCACCGCCGCGATCGACCGTTGCCTGGACGAGCATGGCTACATCCGCCCAGGCCTCGGCGATGCCGGGGACCGGCTGTATGGGACGAAGTAAGTGACATCGGCGCCCCGCGGTTGTTAAAGTATAGATGACGTAGAACGCCCGGGCAGTTTCTGGCGGGCAGCTTGGCGGCCACAGATTGCGGAGAACGCGGCATGATCACCCTGAAGGTCAACGGCGAGGCTCGGAGTTGGGACGGTGATCCGTCGT
>CAXSGE010000013.1:0-78750 GCA_964236715.1 uncultured Acetobacteraceae bacterium
GCGGAGTTGGACTTCATGTAGATCATCTGGTCGGCGCCGTTGACCTGCGCCTCCAACGGCTGCGCCACGGTCGCCTCGACCACCGCCGCCGATGCGCCGGGATAACGCGTGGTGACCTGCACCTGCGGCGGCACGATGTCGGGGAACTGGCTGACGGGGATCACGGTCAGCGCGATCAGCCCGGCGATCACCGTGATGATCGCAATGACGATCGCGAGCCTTGGCCGGTCGACGAAGACGGCGGAGATCATGGCGTCAGGTCCGCGGCGCTTGGGCGGGAACGGTCGGGCCGGCACCGGCCGGGGCAGGGTCGACTACGGCGCCGGGCCGCACGCGCTGGACGCCATCCACCACCACCGTCTCCCCTTCCTTCAGCCCGGCCGAGATCACCGCCGTGTCCGGAGTGCTCTGGCCCAACTGTATCCGGCGCTGTTCCACCTTGTTGCCGTCGCCCACCACCCAGACATAGCTGCCCTGCTGATCCGACAATACCGCCGCGCGTGGGATCGCGAGCTGCGTGACCGGCTCCACGCCCTGAAGCATCACCGTCACGAACTCACCATCCGACAGCTCCCGGTCGCCGGGCTCCCCAGGTTTCGAGCCTTCCCGGACCGGATTTGGAATGCGTGCGCGGAGCGTCAGCGTATCCGTGTTGGTTGCCACCGTCGGATCGACGTAATCGAGCTTGCCCGCCTGGTCATACATCTTGCCGTTTGGCAGCTTCAGCTTGACCGTCACCGCGTTGAACCCGCCCTTGCCGGCATAGCGGTCCCGCAGGTCGATCGCGGCGCGGACGGAAATCGGGAACAGCACATACATCGGGTCCTGGCTCACGATCGTCGCCAACGTGCCGGAGCTCGGGCCCACCACGTTGCCCTCGGTCACGGCCGTGCGGCTGATCTTGCCGTCGATGGGCGACTTGATGTCGGTGTAGTCCAGGTTGACCTGCGCCAGCCGTAGTTGCGCCTGCGCGCCGACCAACTGCGCCGCCTGGCTTCGTTGGGTGGCCCGCGCGTCTTCCACCTGGCTCCGCTGGCCCGCCGGGCCATTCAGCAGCGACTCGGCCCGGCCCAGCACCAGATTGCCGCCTGCCAGCACTGCATTGGCCGTTCCGACCGCAGCCGCCTGCTGCGCCACCTGCGCCTCGAACGGCGCACGTTCCAAACGGTAGAGCAGGTCCCCAGTGTGAACCTCGCCGCCCTCGGCGAAATGGCGTTCCTGGATGAAGGCGGTCACGCGGGCGACCAGGTCCACGCGGCTGATCGCCTGGATGCGGCCCACGAACTCGCTCGTTTCGATGATCGGCCTATTCTGCGCCTTTGCCACCCCGACCGCGGGCGGGCCGCTGGGACCAGGTTGCGCCAGGGCAGGGGCCGTGAGCGAAAGCGCCAAAAACAAGGCGAAGCGGTAGGTCATCATTACACTTTCGCGATACGAACGGCATGGCATGGTGTTCATTGGCCGGCGGCATTGCAGCACAACCGCGCGAAACTTGCACGTTCCGCCCCGGCGTCCCACCCTAGCCACATGGGGGAGAAAACCATGAAAGAACGTGTCATAGTTTGCGAGGTTGGTCCGCGTGACGGTTTGCAGATGGCGCATGGCCGGATGCCGACGGCGACGAAAATACGCTGGATCGAGGCAATCGCCGCCGCCGGGGTGCCCGAGATCGAGGTCGGCAGCTTCGTGCCGCCGCGGCTGATCCCCCAGATGGCCGACACCGGCGAGGTCGTCATTGCCACGCGAAACCTGCCGGCCGTCATCGTCGCATTGGCGCCCAACCTCAAGGGTGCGCAGGCCGCCGCCGCCGCCGGGGCGCAGCGGATCAGCATTCCCGTGTCGGTGAGCGAGGGCCATAGCCGGGCCAACACCAACCGCGGCACCATGGACCAGGTTGCCGAGGTCCGGCGCATCATCGAGTGGGTCCGCACCGAACGCGTGCCGATCGAGGTCGAGGCCGCATGCAGCACCGCCTTCGGCTGCTCGATCGACGGCGTGATCGCCGAGCGCTCCGTGGTGGCCGTCGCCGCGGCGTTGGCGGAGGCCGGCGCGGACATGGTGGCGCTGGCGGACACCGTCGGCTACGCCCATCCGGCGCAGGTGCGCAGCGTGGTCCGCGCCGTGCGCGCTGCGATCGGCAACAAGCTCGATGGCCTGCATCTGCACGACACCATGGGCCTGGGCCTCGCGAACGCGCTGGCTGGACTCGATGAGGGCATACGCAACTTCGACGCGGCGCTTGCCGGGCTGGGCGGCTGCCCGTTCGCGCCCGGCGCCAGCGGCAACATCGTGACCGAGGACCTGGTGTTCATGCTGGAGAGCATGGGGTTTTCGACCGGCATCGACCTGGACCGCCTGGTCGCGGCCCGAAAGATACTGCACGAGGGGCTGCCGGACGAGGCCACTCACGGCGCGGTCGCCCGGGCCGGCGTGCCGCGAACGTTCCGGGCCGCCGCTTGACGCCTACGCCCGCGCAGCAGACGCCGCTTGCGGGCCTCCGGGTGATCGAGTTCACCCATATGGTCATGGGTCCCGCCTGCGGGCTGGCGCTCGCCGACCTCGGCGCGGACGTGATCAAGGTCGAGCCTGTGCCTGATGGCGACAACACCCGGCGGCTGCAGAACGCGGGCACCGGGTTCTTTGCGATGCTGAACCGCAACAAGCGCAGCTTGTCCGTGGACCTGAAATCTGCGGACGGCCTGGCGCTGGTCCGCCGCCTGCTGTGGCGCGCGGATGTCCTGGTCGAGAATTTCCGGCCCGGCGCGCTCGATGCGCTCGGCTTGTCGTACGATGCGTTGCGGGCGGAAAACCCACGGCTGATTTACTGTAGTTGCAAGGGGTTCTTGCCCGGTCCTTATGCTCATCGCACGGCGCTGGACGAGGTTGTGCAGATGATGGGCGGGCTGGCCTACATGACGGGCCTGCCGGGCCGTCCGATGCGAGCGGGGTCGTCGGTGAACGACATCATGGGCGGGACCTTCGCGGCATTGGGGGTGCTGGCTGCGGTGGAGGAGCGGCACCGCACGGGCCTGGGCAAGCACGTGCAGGCCGGGCTGTTCGAGAACAATGTCCTGCTTGTTGCCCAGCACATGGCGCAGGCGGCAATCACCGGCGCGGCGCCGCCGCCCATGGGGGTGCGCCGCCCGGCCTGGCCGATCTACGACATCTTCGACACTGCCGATGGCGGCCAGGTGTTCGTCGGCGTGGTGACGGACACGCAATGGCAGGTGCTGTGCCGCGAGTTCGGCCTGGAGGAACTCGCGGCCGATCCGTCGCTGGCGACCCAGGCCCAACGCGTGGCCGCGCGCGACCGCACGCTGCCGCTGGTCGCGGCGCGGTTCGCCGCCATGGATGCGTCGGCGCTGATGGCGCGATGCGAGGCGCTGGGTCTGCCCTTCGCGCCCATCGTCCAGCCTGTGGACCTGTTCGACGATCCGCACCTCAACGCGTCCGGTGGCCTGGTGCCGCTGACCCTCCCGGATGGCCGGACGGTCAGGCTGCCGGCGCTGCCGCTGGCGTTGGACGGCGAACGCCTGCCGCTCCGCCACGACCTGCCGGCGGTGGGGCAGCATAATGCGGAGATCATGGCGGAGATCGGCTGGCCCGAAAAACCGTTCCAGTTGCCAAGCGCTGTTGCCTGAAAACGGAGAGTGACCATGGCGCGTGACGATGTGTTGGACCCGATACGAGACCGGGCCTATCAGCTATGGGAGCAGGCCGGCCGGCCCGAGGGCGGCGACCTGGAGTTTTGGGAACGGGCCCGGCAGGAGATAGAATCGGAGCAGGCTGCGGCGGCAAAGGCCGCGTCGCTGAACTCCGTGGCAAAGGACTGACGACGATGAGCGACACCCCGCCGGACCGCCTGGCGTCCCACCCGAAAAGCCCGTTCTACGACGCGGCCCTGCTGGAGCGCGGCGTCGGCGTGCGGTTCAAGGGCGTGGAGAAGACGAACGTGGACGAATACTGCGTGAGCGAGGGCTGGGTCCGGCTTGCGGTGGGCAAGGCAGTGGACCGGACCGGGGCGCCGATGACGATGAAGCTGACGGGGCCGGTGGAGGTGTATTTCCGCGATGTTACGCCGGACAGCGAGTGACGCCGTATCCCCGAACAGCGCCGATCATCTTTTTGTATAAGCTGGGTTCTCATCGTCCCGCCTAGCGCGGTAGAGCACGTGGCGCTGTAACGGATGGCCCTTGGGCAGGGCAGGGTGGTCGAAATCGCCGCCTGGATCGTGCTGCATGCCAATCCGCTCCATCACCCGACGCGATGGCAAGTTGCCTGGGACGGCGAACGCCACGATTTCCGTCAACCCAAGCGGCCCGAAACCGTGGGAGAGTGCAGCCCAAGCTGCTTCCGTAGCATAGCCCTGGCCCCAGTGGTCGCGAGCAAGACGCCAACCAGCCTCGACGGTCGGGGCAAACGGAGCAGCAAAAGTCACATGCTTCAGGCCCACGAAGCCCACGAACGATGCAACACCGGGCACCTCCACGGCCCAGAAGCCGAATTGGTGTGCTACGATGTGTTCTTGTATCCGCATGGCTTGGGCATCGCTCTCCTCGCGGGTAAGGGTGCCCAAGAACCAGCGGCGCACCTCTGGGTCAGCGTTGAGGACGGCGAAAACGGGCAGATCCGCTTCCCGCCAAGGACGAAGCAGCAGCCGGGACGTGCGGAGTTCAACCATGCCGTTCACAAAAGGCTTCCGCCCCAAGCGCACGGAAATCCTGCATCGCCGCCCCGATCCGTTCGTGCGGCCAATCCCACCAGGCGATGCGCTGCAAGTCAGCAATGACAGTTTCGGAAAACCGATAGCGCAGCACCCGGCCAGGACTGCCAACGACAACCGCAAACGGCGGCACGTCCTTCGTGACGATCGTGCCGGCGCCAATCGCAGCCCCAGTGCTGACCGTCACCCCCGGCAGCACCACCGCGCCATGGCCGATCCATACATCATGCCCAAGCGTCACCGGGCTTGCCCGCCGCCACTCGAATAAATCCGGATCATCCGGCCCAAGATCATAGGCGCTGCTGCGGTAGCCCACGTGGCTCAGCATCACCCGGTCGAGCGGATGGTTGCCCGGGTTCAGCCGAGTATGCGCCGCGATCGAGCAGAACTTGCCGATGGTCGAATAAATAAGGTCGCTGTCGTTCACGACATAGGAATAGTCGCCGAAGCTGCTCTCGGCCACCTTGGTCCGCGCGCCGACCTCGCACCAGCGGCCGAATGTCGTGGCGCGGACCGAGGCGGTGCGGTGGATGCTCGGCTTGTCGCCCAGGCCCTTGCCGGCCGAAGCCGGGTCGTTTCGCATCAGTTGAGGAACATCTTGCCCGGGTTCATGATCCCGTGCGGGTCCAGCGCCGTCTTGATCTGCCGCATCACCGCCAGCGTCTCGACCCCGTGCTCCGCCTCCAGGAACTCGCGCTTGCCGATGCCGACCCCATGTTCCCCGCTGCACGACCCGCCCAGCGACAGCGCCCGCGCCACGATGCGCTTGTCCAGTTCCCAGGCTTGCGCCAGCCCGTCCTCGCCCGGCGGTACCAAGATCACGGTGTGGAAATTGCCGTCGCCGACATGGCCCACGATCGGCGCCACCAGGCCGGACGCCGCGATATCCTGCTTCGCGCCGACAATCAGCTCCGTCAGCCGCGAGATCGGCACGATGGCGTCGGTCGCGATCCCGCGGCGGCCCGGCTGCAGCGCCAGCGCCGCCCAATAGGCATCATGCCGAGCCTTCCAAAGCCGGTTGCGCTCCGCCGCATCGGTCGCCCACTGAAACCCGCTGGCGCCAAAACCCGCGGTGATCTCCTCCGCCAGCGCCGCCTGCTCCGCGACGCTTGCCGGGGTGCCGTGGAACTCCAGCAGCAGCGTGGTGCGCGCGGTGTAGCCCTCCAGCTTCGAGAATGCGATGCAGGCGGCCATCTGCACGTCGTCCAGCAATTCGATGCGCGCGATCGGGATGCCGGCCTGCAGGATGGCGATCACGCTGTCGACCGCGCTGCCCAGGTCGTCATATTGGCAGATGGCGGCGCTGATCGCCTCCGGGATGCCATGCAGGCGGAGCTGTATTTCGGTGATCACCCCCAGCGTGCCCTCCGACCCCAGCATCAGGTGCGTGAGGTCGTAGCCGGTGGCGGACTTGCGCACGCGACCGCCGGTCTCGATCAGGCGGCCGTCGGGCAGGGCGACCTGCAGGCCCAGCACGTTCTCCCGGATAGTGCCGTAGCGGACGGCGGCGGTACCGGATGCGCGGGTGGCGCACATGCCGCCGATGCTGCACTCGCTGCCGGGGTCGACCGGGAAGAACAGGCCCTGGTCGCGCAGGTGCTCGTTCAACTGCTGCCGGGTGACGCCGGCCTCGATGCGGCAGTCCATGTCGGCGGCGTTCACCTGCAGCACGCGGTTCATGCGCGACAGGTCAAGGCTGATGCCGCCGCGGACCGGAGTCACGTGGCCCTCGAGGCTGGTGCCGGCGCCGAACGGCACCACGGGGACGCCATGCTGGTGGCACAGCGCCAACACGCGCGCGGCCTCCTCGCCCTGCTCCACGAAGGCGACGGCGTCGGGCAGGCTGCGGGGTTGGGTGTCCTCGCCATGGCTATGCTGTTCGCACAGCGCGGCGTTGGTGGTCATGCGGTCGCCGAGGAACTCGCGGGCCTGGGCGATCACGGCGTCGACGGGGCGGGCCATTTCGGTATCCTTCCATGCGCAGCCTAGCGCATACCCGCCAAGCGCGTCACCCTGGGCCATGGGACACGCGCCGGGCGAATTGACGCTGTTTGGCCCGGGGCCTAGCCTGATGCGGCAATAGACCGCGGGGAAAAGCCGGATGGCGAACAAAGTCAAGCAGGCCTGGCAGGATGGCAAGGCGGTCGTCAACGGCTGGCTCGCGATACCCAGCGGATTCTCCGCCGAGGTCATGGCCCAGGCCGGATGGGACAGCGTCACCGTCGACCTGCAGCACGGCGTGCAGGACTATTTGTCGATGGTCGCCTGCTTCCAGGCCATGCAGGCCCACCCCGTGCTGCCCATGGTCCGGGTGCCCTGGAACGAGCCCGGCATCGTCGGCAAGGTGCTGGACGCCGGGGCCTACGGCGTGATCTGCCCGATGGTCAACACCCGGGCCGAGGCGGAGGCGTTCGTCTCCTACTGCCGCTACCCGCCTGCCGGCAAACGCAGCAACGGGCCGATCCGCGCCGGCATCTACGGCGTCGGCACCGGCTACCAATCCACCGCCAACACCGAAATCCTGTGCATTCCCATGGTCGAGACGCAAGAAGCGGTCGACAATCTGGAGGCCATCCTGGACGTGCCCGGCGTCGACGCCGTCTATATCGGGCCGAGCGATCTCGGCTTCTCGATGGGCCTGCCGCCGATCCTAGACCGCGAGGAGCCGCAGATCATGGCCATCTATGAGCGCATCATCAGCGAGACGAAGCGGCGGGGACTGCGTGCCTGCGTCCATTGCTTCAGCCCCGCCTACGCCGCGCGGATGATCGCGATGGGATTCAGCCTGGTGACGATCGCCAACGACAGCGGCCTGCTGCTGGGCGCCGCCAGGGCTGCGGTGCAGGCTACAAGGAAGGGCTGAAGGAAGGCCGCCATGCCCCCAACTACGATCCGCCTGCACCCCGACGATGGCGTGGTGATCGCCCGGTCAACCTTGCTGCCCGGCGCTCCGGTGGCGCCGGGCGTTGCGGCGGCCGAACGCATTTCGGCTGGCCACAAGGTGGCGGTGCGGGCGCTGGCCGAGGGCGCGGCGATCCACCGCTATGGCCAGATCATCGGCTTTGCCACCCAGCCGATCGCGCCGGGCGCGCATGTCCACGTGCACAACTGCGGCATGGGGGACTTCGCCAAGGACTACGCTTACGCGCAGGATGCCCGGCCCACGGCGATGGCGAACGAGCGGCTGACGTTTGCCGGCATACGCCGTCCGGATGGCCGGGTCGCGACGCGCAACTACATCGGTATCCTGACGTCGGTGAACTGCAGCGCGCACGTGGCCGGTCTGGTGGCGGACGTGTTCAAGCGCAACCCGTTCACCGGGCACAACCCGCTGGCGGCGTATCCGAACGTCGATGGCGTCGTGGCGCTGACGCACAAGACCGGCTGCGGCATGACGGACGGGGAGCCGCTGCGCCTGCTGCGCCGCACGCTCGCGGGCTATGCGCGGCACGTGAATTTCAGCCATGTCGTGGTGCTGGGCCTCGGCTGCGAGGTGAACCAGATCGCCGGGCTGCTGGATGAACAGCGGCTGGCGGGCCGGGTGCGCAACATGGACATCCAGACGATGGGCGGCACCCGCAAGACGGTCGAGGCCGCGGTCGCCTTCGTGCACGACGTGCTGGCCGAGAGCAACGAGGTCCATCGCGAGCCGGTGCCGGTCAGCGAATTGACGGTGGCGTTGCAATGCGGTGGGTCCGACGGCTATTCCGGCGTTTCGGCCAACCCGGCGCTGGGCGCGGCGAGCGATTTGCTGGTTCGCCACGGCGGCACCGTTATCCTTTCGGAAACCCCGGAGACGTATGGTGCGGAACATCTGCTGACCCGGCGGGCCGTGAGCCAGGAGGTTGGGGAGAAGCTGGTCGGCCTGATGCGCTGGTGGGAGGACTACACGGCGCGCGAGGGCGCCGAGATGAACGCGAACCCCAGCCCCGGCAACAAGGCCGGCGGCCTCACGACCATCCTGGAGAAATCCCTGGGTGCGATGGCGAAGGCGGGAACGACCAACCTTGTGGATGTGGTGCGCTACGCCGAACCGGTGACGGCGCGGGGTTTCGTGTTCATGGACACGCCGGGCTATGACCCGGTGGCGGCGACGGGGCAGGTGGCGGGCGGGGCCAACCTCGTGTGCTTCACCACCGGGCGCGGCAGCGTGTTCGGCTGCAAGCCGTCGCCGTCGATCAAGCTCGCGACCAACACGCCGATGTTCCAGCGTATGGAAGACGACATGGACATCAACTGCGGCACGATCCTGGACGGCGACGAGACGGTGCAGGACTGTGGCCAGCGCATCTTCGAGATGATGATCCGCACGGCGGGCGGCGAGCGGACCAAGAGCGAGATGTTCGACGCCGGCGGGGCGGAGTTTGCGCCTTGGGTTATTGGCGCGACGATGTAAATTGATGGGACGGTTGGCCTAATCGTCCGTGGCCCGCCCCATGAAGTCGAAATCGTATCCTTCATCTGCCTGCAACACGGTGTCGTGGAACAAATGCGCATACCCACGCCGCGCCCAGTCCGGACGTGCAGGGACGACAAGCTGCGCCTGCAATAGCCCATGCCTTGATGAACGCCTTGCGCAGGAACAACGAGAACCCGGCGTCGCCATAGCTCGTGAGACCCTCGCGCAGACCCTTGTCCATGGACTTCTTCTCCCAGCTTGCCGCGGCTGCACCGCATTGCCGGACCGTGCATAGACAACCACGGCGCCAAACAGCGGCAACCCTTACCCGGACTCCACGTTCGGACCGCCAACACAGAGAGCAGCATGCCATTCATCGAGACGGCCGATAAAACCACCCTGTTCTACAACGATTGGGGCAGCGGACGCCCGGTCGTGCTGATCCATGGCTGGCCGCTCGACTCCGATATGTGGGAGTACCAGTCGGTCTTTCTCGCTTCCGAGGGCCTGCGCGTCGTCGCCTACGACCGCCGCGGTTTTGGGCGGTCCAGCCAGCCCTGGAGCGGCTACGACTACGATACGCTGGCCGACGATCTCAAGGCGGTGCTCGACAAGTTGGACCTGCACGACGTCACGCTGGTCGGCTTCTCCATGGGAGGCGGCGAGGTCGCGCGCTACATGAGCCGCCATGGCGGCGCGCGGGTTGCGAAGGCCGTGCTGCTCGCGGCGGTGACGCCCTATTTGGCGCTGACCTCCGACAATCCTGGCGGCGTCGACCGCGGTGTTTTCGACCAGATGATCGAGGGCCTGAAGAAGGACCGGCCTAACTTCCTGACGGCGTTCGGCAAGCAGTTCTTCGGCGCCGGGCTGCTGAACTTTACCGTCACGGGCGAGATCATGCAGTGGGCGTCGATGATGGCTTTGCTTGCCTCGCCCAAGGCAACGATCGACTGCGTCCGCGCCTTCTCGGAGACGGACTTCCGCAGCGACATGGGCGCATTCCGGGTGCCCACGCTGATTATCCATGGCGAGGGCGACGCAACGGTTCCGCCGGACAAGTCAGGCCGGGTTGCTGCGCAGATGATCGAAGGGGCCGAGTATAAGGAATATTCGGGTGCGCCGCACGCGCTGTTCTTCACCGAGAAGGACCGGCTTAATCAAGATCTGCTCGCGTTCGTCAAACGCTAGCATGCTTGGCGCACCATTTCGGGGCAGCTATTCCAGACGTGAACTACTCCGGCCGGGGCAACAATAACTCTGGCCCTTTCCTTGCATCTCATGTCCTAGTAGGGCGTCGCCGTTGGCGGCCTCGGTAAGGCATGTCCCAGCAAGGGAAGTAAATGACATGATTTCACGTCGTATCGCCATCAAGGCCGCCGCTGGCCTCGCTGCAATGGCCATCTCCAGCCCACAGGACGCGCATGCCGCCGATAAAGTGATCAAGATTGGCATCAACCTGTCCTTCACCGGCGCCGACGGCGAGAACGCCACCCGGATCGGCAACGGTGCCGTGATCGCTTTCGAGGAGGCGAACGCTGCCAAGACAGTGCCCGGCTACACCTTCCAACTGGTGAAGCTCGACGACGCCACCGCGACCGCCGGCCAGTATGACCCGGCGCAGGCCGCGACCAATGCGCGCACCATGGTGTCCGACAAGGCCTATGTGGCAGCGCTCGGCCCGCAGATGTCGGGCGCGGGCAAGGCGATGGCGCCAATCCTGAGCCAGGGCGACCTCGCGATCATCACGCCGGCCTCGACCAACCCCGACCTGACCGACCCGAAGTTCGCGCAGCAATATCGCCCGGCCGGGAAGGCGATCTATTTCCGGACCGTCGCGACCGATGCCTTCCAAGGGCCGAACATGGCCAACTACATGGCCGACACCCTTAAGGTGAAGTCGATCTTCATCCTGGACGATTCCGGCGCCTATGGCGTGGGCCTGGCCGATGCGTTCCAGGCGCAGGCGGAGAAGCGCGGCATCAAGGTGCTCGGGCGCGACCGTCTCGACCCAAAGGCGGCGGACTACGCGCCCATCTTGACCAAGATCAAGTCATTGAACCCGCAGGCGCTGTATTACGGCGGCGTTGCCCAGGCCGGCGTCAAGCTGGCCAAACAGGCGTATGAGATCATTCCGGACGTCATCAAGGCGGGTGGCGACGGCATGCAGACCGTGGACCTGTTGAACGGCGCCGGGTTCCCGGCCGTCGAGGGCTGGTATGCCACGGTCGCGGCGCCGCATGTGACCGAGGACCCGAAGGCGGCCGCGTTCAGCGACCGCTACTTCGCCCGTTTCAAGCAGCATCCGGACGACTACACCATCACCTGCTATGTCGCCGCCCAAGTCATCATCGCGGCGGTCAAGGCGGTCGTCGCCACTGGCAAGCCGGTGACCCGGGACGCGGTGCGCGATGCCATCCAGCAGGTGAAGCTGCCCAATACCATGCTCGGCCCCATCGAGTTCGACGCGAACGGCGACCTGCGCAACAAGATCATCAGCGTGTTTCAAATCCGCAAGGACGCCGCCAAGCCGCTCGATGATCCGACCGCGCAGTACAAGTATGTCGGCGTCGCGCCGATTGTCTGACGCGCGGCGCACCGAATTGGCCTGCTCCAAATAAGGTCATGACACCGACCGACCTGCTGCTGCAGCAGTTGATCAACGGGCTGAGCCTGGGGGCGATGTACTCGCTCCTGGCGCTCGGCTTTACCCTGGTCTACGGCATCGCTGAGCTGATCAACTTCGCGCATTTCAACGTATTCATGGTCGGCGCCATGATCGCCATGCTGACGCTGCAGGCGCTCGGGCTGAACGGCCAGCAGACGGTCCTGACCGGGTTGCCCCTTGTTGGCACTCTAATGGCGGCGCTGGCCGTCGCGATGCTGGCGTGCGGCGGCATCGGGGTCGCGATCGAGCGTTTCCTGCTGCGCCCGCTGCGCGGCATCAAGGGCCCGGCGGCGATGATCACCACCATCGGCGTCTCCTACGTGCTGTTCAACGTCGTGCTGCTGACGCTCGGGTCGGACGCGAAGAACTTCCCCAACCCGTTGCCGCCCATCGCCTGGCATATCGGCGGCGCGGTGCTGCGGCTGCGGGAGGTCCTGATCTGGATCATCGCCGTGGCGCTGATGGCCGGGCTGACCTACTTCGTCCAGTACACCCGGCTTGGCAAGGCAATGCGCGCCACCGCCCAGGACCCGGAGGCCGCGCGGATGATGGGGGTGGAGGTCGACCGCGTGGTGATGACCGCTTTCTTCCTGGGTTCGGCGCTGGCCGGCGCATGCGGCTTGGTCTTCGGGCTGTATTACAACTACGCCAAGGTCGACATCGGCTTTGCCGCCGGCCTGCGCGCCTTCACCGCCGCGGTGCTGGGCGGCATCGGCAACGTGCCCGGCGCCATGCTGGGCGGCGTGCTGATCGGGCTGATCGAGGCGGTGAGCGGCCAGACCGTCGGGACTGCCTGGACCGACGTCATCATCTTTGGCCTGCTGGTGCTGGTGCTGATCGTGCGTCCGGCCGGGCTGATGGGCCGGCTGGCCCCGAATAAATCCTGAAAGGGCGCGGCGCATGGTCTCGGACGCACTCGCATTCGTCTCCCGCCCGCTGAGCGGCCTCACGTCGGAACGGCGGCGGGCACTGGCTCTTGTTGCACTCGGCCTGGCGCTGCTGCTGCTCCCGATGGTGTATGACGACGACGCCACGATCGACAGCATCGCCAATGCCATGTCGTATGCCGCCCTGGCATTGGGGCTGAATGTCGTCGTCGGGTTCGCCGGGTTGCTCGACCTCGGCTACGCCGCGTTCTTCGCCATCGGCGCCTACTACTACGGCATCCTCACCAGCTTTCAGGTCATGCCCGTTTGGACGCCGGCCTGGGCGCCGCTGGCGTTCCTGGGCCTGGTCGAGAAGATGAACCAGGGCGGCCCCGACCTCGTGCACTTCACCCTGTCGTTCTGGCTCGCGTTGCCGACGGCGGCGCTGGTGAGCGCGGCGTTCGGCGTGTGCTTCGGCGCGCCCACCCTGCGGCTGCGCGGCGACTATTTGGCCATCGTCACCCTGGGTTTCGGCGAGATCGTGCCGATCGTGGCGCGCAACATGGACGGCATCACCAACGGCGCGGCCGGGCTGAACGGCATCCAGGCGCCACGGCTGTTCGGCCACAGCTTCGGCGTGGACTCGACGCCGTATTACTACGTCGGCCTCGGCCTCGTCGCCTTGCTGATCTTCTTCTCGGCCCGGCTGCGCGACAGCCGCGTGGGCCGCGCCTGGATGGCGATCCGCGAGGACGAGACCGCCGCCAACGCCATGGGTGTCAACCCCGTGCGGTTCAAGCTGCTGGCCTTCGCCATCGGCGCGGCGTTCGCCGGCATGACCGGGGTGTTCTTCGTCGCCAAGCTGCAGACCGCCACGCCGGAGATGTTCAACTTCAACGTCTCGTCGATGCTGCTGGTCATGGTCGTGCTGGGCGGCATGGGCAGCGTATGGGGCGTCGTGCTCGGCGCAATCCTGCTGCAGCTCATGCAGACCTGGTTCCTGCCGCAGCTCACGGGTTGGCTGCAACAACTGGGGGAGCTGGTGGGGAGTCCGTTCTTGACCAGGATCGACCTGGTGCAATGGACGCAGTTGTTCTTCGGCATCATCCTGATCGGCATGATGCTGTATCGGCGAGAGGGATTGATCCCCGCGACGCGCAAGACGCCGGCGCTGGCGTTCGCGGCCCAGCACGCGGAGGTGACGCGCGGCGGCTTCATGCACCTGGACCGCATTCCCCGCTGGGAGCCCGGCCAAGGCGCGCTGGTTGTCCGCGGCGTGACGGTGAAGTTCGGTGGGCTGGTGGCGTTGGACGGCATCGACCTGAACGTGCCCGCGGGCGGCGTGGTGGCGGTGATCGGCCCCAACGGGTCCGGCAAGTCCACCTTGTTCAACGTGATCACCGGGCTGGTGCCCGCGCATTCCGGCTCCATCATGTTCGAGGGCAAGGAACTGTTGGGCCTGGCACCGCACGACGTTTTGGCGCGCGGGGTGGCACGGACCTTCCAGAATATCCGGCTGTTCCCGAACCTGACGGTGCTGGAGAATGTGTTGGTCGGGCGGCACGCACGCCTCCGCAGCGGGGCCGTCGCGTCCGTGCTGCACACCCCCGGCAACCGTGCGGAGGAGCGGGCGGCGCAGGCGTCCGTGCTCGACTTGATCGCGATGTTCGGCAACCGCTTGGCGCCGCGTGTCGGGCAGGTGGTGAGCGGCTTGTCGTATGCCAACCGGCGCCGGGTGGAGATCGCCCGGGCGTTGGCGTCGCGTCCGCATATATTGCTGCTCGATGAACCGACCGCGGGCATGAACCCGGCCGAAACGCTGGAACTCGCCGAGCAGATCAAGTCGCTGCATGCGATGGGGCTGACGATCCTGATCATCGAGCACAAGCTCGACGTCGTGACGACGCTGGCCGACACGGTGGTCGTGCTGGACCACGGGGTCAAGATTGCCGAGGGCCGGCCGGAGGAGGTGCGGCGCAACGAACAGGTGCTGACGGCCTATCTCGGCCGTGCGGCGCGCGCCGCTGTCATGGAGGCCGACCGTGTCGCCTGACGCACTATCGCCGCAGGATGGGCCTATTTTGCAGTTCCGCGACGTGAACACGCATTACGGCGACCTGCATGTGCTGAAGGACGTGAACTATACGATCGCGGCCGGGGAGATCGTCTCCCTGTTGGGCGGCAACGCTTGCGGCAAGTCGACGACGATGAAGACCATCATGGGCGTCGTGCGTCCGACCAGCGGCTCCGTGCTGTTCGAGGGCAAGCCGATCGAGCGGCTGTCGACCAGCGCCCGGGTCAAGCGCGGCATCGCCCCGGTGCTGGAGGCCCGGCGGCTGTTCCCGCGCATGACGGTGTTCGAGAACCTGGAGATGGGCGCCTACACCCAGCCGCGCGGACCCGGCTTCAACGAGGACCTGGACCGGGTGTATGGGCTGTTCCCAAGGGTGAAGGAGCGGCGCAACCAGCTTGCCGGCACGCTGTCGGGCGGCGAGCAGCAGATGGTGGCGATCGGACGCGCCCTGATGGGCCGCCCGCGGCTGATCTGCATGGACGAGCCGTCGATGGGGCTGTCACCATTGTTTGTTGAACAGGTGTTCGACATCATCCAGGCGATCAACCGGCAGGGCACGACGATCTTCATGGTGGAGCAGAACGCCGCCATGGCGCTGCAGATCGCGCATCGGGCCTATGTGCTGCAGACCGGAGTGGTGGTGCTGTCCGGCACCGCGGAGGAGCTGCGACGGAACGAGGATATCCGGCAAGCCTACCTCGGCGAGATGCAAGTGGAGGCGGCGGCATAGCTGGTTCGCCTGCTGGCGATCACGGCGCGACGCGATATCTTGAGCTTCCCACTGTAGGAAGCCCCATGTTCTGTCCAGTTGGGCAGAAAGGCACCCCTATGAACGTGATCGTGCAACCGGCGCCCAGGACCGGCGCGATTGGCCAGACGCTGGAGTTCGGCGTCTCGGGCATGACATGCGCGTCCTGCGTGGGCCGGGTGGAGCGTGCGCTTTCGCGCGTGCCGGGCGTTTTGGGCGCCGAGGTGAACCTTGCGACCGAGACGGCCCGCGTGCAGGTAGCCGGGACGCCTGCGCCCGCCCTGCTGCAAGCCTTGGAGCGGGCGGGCTACACGGCCCACCTCCTTGTCGCGGGTGCGCCCGGCAGCAAAGACGAGGGCGCGGCCCGGCGTGAAACGGCGCACTTGGCCGCCGCCGCGGTGCTGACAGTCCCGCTGGTGCTGCCCATGCTGGCGTCGCTGGTTGGCATCGAGGCGGCGCTGCCGGGCTGGGTGCAGCTCCTGCTCGCGACGCCGGTGCAGTTCTGGCTCGGGTGGCGGTTCTATCGTGCGGGATGGGCGGCGGCGCGGGCCGGCGCCGGCAACATGGACCTGCTGGTGGCGCTCGGCACCTCCGCGGCCTACGGGCTGAGCCTATGGCAACTGTTCGAAGGAATGGCGTCGGGCGGCCATGGCATGGAGCACCTCTACTTCGAGGCTTCGGCCACGGTCATCACCCTCGTGTTGCTGGGCAAGTGGCTGGAGGGCCGGGCCAAGCGGCAAGCCGGCGACGCGATCCGTGCATTGGGCCGGTTGCGCCCGGAGACGGCGCGGGTGCGGCGGACGGACGGCACGGAAACGGAGATGCCAGCCGGCACGGTGCGTCCGGGCGACCTGCTGGTCATCCGGCCCGGTGAGCGCATCCCGGCCGACTCCGTCGTGCGGGAAGGGCGCAGCCATGCCGATGAGGGCCTGCTGACCGGCGAAAGCCTGCCGGTGGCGAAGCAGCCCGGCGCCACGCTCGTCGGCGGCGCCATGAACGGTGATGGCCTGCTTGTGGCGGAGGCGACCGCGTCCGCCGCGGAGGGAACGCTGTCGCGCATCGTCCGCCTGGTCGAAGGCGCGCAGGCCGCCAAGGCGCCGGTGCAGCGCCTGGTGGACCGTGTGGCCGCGGTGTTCGTGCCGGTGGTGATCGGGGTGGCGGCGCTGACCTTCCTTGGATGGTGGCTGGCCGCGGGCGATGCCCAGGCCGGCATCCTGAACGCCGTCGCCGTGCTGGTGATCGCCTGCCCATGCGCCCTGGGGCTGGCGACGCCCACCGCGATCATGGCCGGCACCGGCGTCGCGGCCCAGGCCGGCATCCTGATCCGCGACGCGGAGGTGTTGGAGGTGGCGCACCGGGTGGGCGTGGTCGCGTTCGACAAGACCGGCACGCTCACGGAAGGGCGCCCGCGTGTGGTGGCCTCCCTGCCGGCGCCCGGCACCGACGCGGAGGACCTGCTGCGGCTCGCGGCGAGCGTGCAGGCCGGCAGCGAGCATCCGCTGGCCCGCGCCGTGCTGGCCGAAGCCGCCTCGGTGCAGCCTTCGCCGGCGCGGGAAATGCGTGCGTTGCCGGGCCGGGGCGTCGAAGCCTTGGTGGACGGGCGTCGGCTTGTCATGGGCAGCGCACGCCTGATGGCCGACGCCGCCATCGATGTGACGCCGCTGGCCGATACGGTCGCGGGACTGCAGGCAGAGGGGCGCACGGTGTCTTTCCTGGCCGAGGCGGCCCCGTCGCCGCGGCTGCTGGGCGCGTTCGCGTTCGGCGACGCGGTCAAGCCCGGCGCTGCGGCGGCGGTGGCGGCCTTGCGCCGGGCAGGCGTGCGGTCCGTCATGCTGACCGGCGACAACGCTGGCAGCGCCCGCGCCGCTGCGGCCGGGCTCGGTCTCGATGAGGTCGTCGCCGAGGTGCTGCCGGACGGCAAGGCCGAGGCCATTGGCCGGCTGCGCCGCCAGGGCGGTGCGGTCGCCATGGTGGGCGATGGGGTGAACGACGCCCCGGCCCTCGCGTCCGCGGACGTCGGCATGGCCATGGGGACGGGCGCCGACGTGGCGATGGGTGCGGCCGGCATCACGCTGATGCGCGGCGACCCGCGCCTGGTGCCGGCGGCTTTGGAAATCTCGCGCCGGACCTACGGCAAGATCAGGCAGGGGTTGTTTTGGGCATTCGCCTACAACGTGCTTGGCATCCCGCTCGCGGCGCTGGGTTACCTCAGCCCGGTCGTTGCCGGGGCGGCGATGGCGTTTTCCAGCGTGAGCGTGGTCGGGAACGCGCTGCTGCTGCGGCGCTGGCGCGGACCGGGCGCGGTGGCCCGGCTGTGACATCACGCCGCGCTGCCTCGGGTTATCCCAGAACAAGCCTATGCAACTCAGCAACGGACAGCACCTCGACTGGCGCCGACGCTTTCAGCACCGAAAGGTCAGTGTCTCCGCTGATGAGGCGCGTATTCGCGACGATTGCCAAGACGAGGAACACGACATCATCTCTATCCCGGCACTGTATGGGAACGTCCAGCATCGGCTCGGGCAGCTCGATGATCTCGGCGTAGGGCAGGTAATCTTCTAGCAGGGCGGCTTGGTCCGCGGCGGCCAGGCGAAACTTGGGATAGGCCAGGACACGAAGCAACTCCGCCGCCGTTTGTTGACAGACAACTGGTACGAGTTGACCGGTCGTCCAGGCGTTGCGAAGCCAAGCCAGCCGACGCCCGAATACGAGCGCAGAAACCACGATGTTGGTGTCAAAAACCGCGCGGATAACGACAGCCCGTCAGCGCTTCATTTGTTTTTTCGCGCCCAAGCTACCGCATCCGTCACGTCGCTCTCAAGCAGACCAAGCGCTTGCAGCTTTCGGCGCACTGCACTGGCCGACCCTGGACGTGAAGGGGTTAATATCAGGCGGTCACCGTCCACCTCGACTTCAAAATACGAGGGCTTGCCGAGCGCATCGACCACTTGTCTCGGCAGGGTGAGCTGATTTTTGGACGTGACTTTTGCGAGCATGTCGCATAGTAAGGAAGTAAGGTAGTTATCTGCAAGCGGTATTTTGCCCGTCCTCTTTGAGCGAGTCCTATGGCCGGTGCAAACGGAGCAGGCGTTCGACATCATCCAGGCGATAACCGCCAGGGCACGACGATCTTCATGGTGGAGCAGAATGCCATCGTGGCACTGCCGATCGTGCACCGGGCCTATGCGCTGACCGCTTGTGCGATTATTTGGGTTAGCAATCGCAGAGCTATCCTGATAGCAACCTTCAAAACTAAATCTTTTCGCCTCGCTTAAGAATGTGTTGGGCTCCTTTAAGTCCCATTGCGTGTGGCCCAGCCCATATCAAGTAATATAGGTGCCCACCCCGCGTATTTTTGACTAATCGCGCGGATGATACGTGTCCGAAAGCCGCCTTAAGCCGAGAACGATACCAGTTGAGAAGCCGGATACCGGAGTCCGTAAACTTCAGAGTGCGGCGTCCTAATAGATCATCGATCTCATCATAAACTTGGGAATACCAGTCTGGGGAACCGAAGAATGTGTTAAGCGCTGAACGCCAACTCGGGTTAATGTCGCCGGAGCGCACGAGAAGCCGCTGAATAGCCATTCCGAGAGCAAAATTGATAAATACCTCGGTCCCGCCAGTGGCAGCTAAACGTTCAATGGTTGACCATGGAATTTGCATACCAAAAGGATCCAGGAATACTACGGCGCGGTAACCCGCTCGCCCAAGATTTCCGTGGAGTAACTTCTTAAGCTCCGTATTTGCGTCGCCCTGACGAATATCGATTGCGTATTGTCCGCCATACTCTGCCTTCAGCGCTTCCAGTTGAGCGACTCGGGCCATATCCATTTCAATAAAGATATACTGGTCGAAAGGATTGGCAATCTCGAGAGCGCGCCGCGGGGATCCTGCGATATATTCTGCACTCTCGGCATCAGGCGTTTCCTGGGTGAGGCCAAGCTCACTCAACAAACCACCTAATGGAGTGACAACTTTGGATCGAACCCTGGAGAGTCCTGGTCCGGCAAAGGCGTCGGCATAGATTGTTCCTTTGCACCAACTGCGCTGGTTCTTAAGGACTTTTGTATAAAAATCTAAGTATTGCCCGAGTGCATCCAGCTTCTCGCGGGCCCAAGGGCCTACACTGCCGTCCCTAGGTGGCTTGCTCACTCCGCAGCCATCAATGGTATGGCTCGGTTCGGGAACTCATCCCAACGGCGTCCGTCTAAGGTTCGGCCACTCTGCTTAGGACGGAAGCCGCCCCATTGTTTGAAGAAAAACGCGACATGGGAAGCGAGGCACTGGTCGCGGATGGACCTAACCCACTCGGTCGCCATCGGCCGTGCACCGGGACCGCTCTCACCGCCGACAATGACCCAGTCAATGCCCTGGAGGTCCATCCGGCCAATTGGGCCAATTAACGGTTCCAGAGATAGAAACCGGATACCGAGCGGAGTTTCCTGGAGATGCCGTAAGCGAGACAATTTAGAATGATCTTCAATCGACACGCCTACCCAAATATGGCGCGGGATAGAACCATTTGCATAACGGCGCTGCAAGAAGTCCCGCATAAGACTGCTGCGCTTTGTTAGCACTTGAAAGATATGCCAGTCCGCCTTCTCCATCGTTTCGAACACGCTGTCGACAAATGCTGCGGGTATCTCCTTGTGAAACAAGTCGCTCATAGAGTTTACAAATATCATCCGCGAGCGCTTCAGATAAAGAGGATGCTGGAGTCGGGCTGGACGTAACGTCAAGTCAAAACCATGCTCAAATGGATGACCTAAAACTCCTCTAAATCGTTCCGAGAAGCGAAACGCATAACAATGGTCACAGCCGGCACTGATCTTTGTGCACCCTGTCACTGGATTCCAAGTCGTATCAGTCCATTCAATGTTAGTCGAGTCGGCCATGAGATTAGGAGAACATACCATGAATCAGTTTGCAAGATAGTACTCGCGACGACTCCACTCCGAGGTCGCGTGGAGAAATCTGAAACTCACGACGGCATTGCTGCAATCTTCTCGGAGTAGTGACAAGCCACCATCCGCCCATCCACCTCCCGCAACTCCGGCCTTTCAACCCGGCACCGTTCCGTCGCATACCCACACCGGCTAGCAAACGCACACCCCGGGATCGCATCAACGGGTGAAGGTGGCTCCCCCCGAACCGCCACCGTCGCTACCCGCCGCGCTGGGTCAACAAACGGCGTCGAGGCCAGCAGCAGCCGCGTATAAGGATGCCGCGGGCGGTTCAGCACCGCATCCCGAGACCCCTGTTCCGCCGGGCGCCCCGCATACATCACCAGCACGTCCTGCGCCATGTGCCGCACCACCGAAATGTCGTGGCTGATGAACAAGTACGCGATGCCCAGCTCGTCCTGCAGGTCGCGCATCAGGTTCAGCACCTGCGCCTGCACCGAAACATCCAGCGCCGAGACCGGCTCGTCCGCCGTCACCACCGCAGGGCGCAGCATCAACGCGCGGGCAATGGCGACGCGCTGGCGCTGGCCGCCGGAGAACTGGTGCGGATAGCGGTCGAACGCCTCCGGACGCAGGCCCACGCGGTCGAGCATTTGCCGGGCGTCCGCGGCACGCTCGGCCCCGGTGCCACGGCGATTGATCGTCAACGGCTCTATCAGCGCCTCGCCGATGGTGCGGCGTGGGTTGAGCGAGGCGTATGGGTTCTGGAACACCATCTGGTTCTGCAGTTGCAGCTTGCGGCGCGCCGGCCCCTCCGCAGGCTGGCCAGCAACCCGGATCGTGCCCGAAGTCGGCGGCTCCATCAGCGCCGCCAGCCGGGCCAGCGTCGACTTGCCGCAGCCGGACTCGCCCACGACGGCGAGCGTGCGGCCAGCCTCAAGCCGGAACGACACCCCGTCCACCGCACGCAGCATCTTGCGGCCGACGGGATAGTGCCGGACGACATCGGCCGCCTCCAGCACCGTCACGCTGGACGCCCGGTCGGCTGGCCCGCGTCGTCCAGCGGGTAGTGGCAGCGCACCCGGGCACCGAACGCCATACGCAGCGCCGGGCGCTCAATGTCGCAATGCGCGGTGCGAAAATGGCAGCGCGGCGCGAACAGGCAGCCGTCCGGGCGGTCGTCGGCGCCGGGCACGACGCCCGCGATGGTGGGCAGGCGCGGCTTGCCCTCGGCCCGCTCCGGCAGCGCATCCAGCAACGCAGCGGTGTAGGGATGGCGCGGATGGGCGAACAGCGGGGCGGCCGGCTGCTCCTCCATCACCTGGCCGGCATACATCACCTGGACGCGCTGCGCCGTCTCGGCCACCACGCCCATATCGTGGGTAATCAGCACCAGGCCCATGCCGCGCTCACGCTGCAGGCCTACCAGCAGGTCCAGCACGCCCTTTTGCACCGTCACGTCCAACGCGGTGGTGGGCTCGTCGGCGATCAGCAGCGCCGGGTTGCAGGCGATGGCCATGGCGATCATGGCGCGCTGGTTCAGCCCGCCGGAAAGCTGGTGCGGAAAGGCGCGCATCCGCTGCTCCGGCGCCGGCACGCCCACCTGGCCCAGCAGCGCCGCCACCCGGCTGCGGATCTCGGCGCGCGGCACGGCGTGGTGCGTCCGCAACGCCTCGGCGATCTGCCAGCCGATCGGGTAGCATGGGTTGAGCGACGTGGTGGGTTCCTGGAACACCATCGCGATGTCGCGTCCGATCAAGCGCCGCCGTCCGCGCGGGCTGGCATGCAGCAGGTCGGCGCCGCGGAACGCCACCCGCTCCGCCGCGACTCGCCCGGTGCGTGGCAGCAGGCCCATGACGGCGAGCATGGATACGCTCTTGCCCGAGCCGGACTCGCCGACCACGCACAGCACCTCGCCGGCCGCGACGGTCAGGTCGACGCCCTCGACCGCATGGAACGGCCCAAAATCGACTGTCAGGCCGCGCACCTCCAGCAGCGCGCTCATCGGCGCAGTTTCGGGTCCAGCGCGTCGCGCAGGCCGTCGCCCAGCAGGTTGAACGCCATGACCGTGACCAGGATGGCGATGCCGGGGAACGCCAGCAGCCACCAGGCGCGCTGGTAGAACTGCAGCGCGTCGGCCAGCATGGTGCCCCACTCCGGCGTGGGCGGCTGCGCGCCGAGGCCGAGAAAGCCGAGCGCCGCCGCGTCGAGTATGGCGGCGGAGAACCCGAGCGTCGCCTGCACGATCAGCGGCGCGGCGCAGTTCGGCAGCACCACCAGCAGCATCAGCCGCAGCACCCCGGCCCCGGCGCTGCGGGTCGCCACCACATACTCGCGCGTCAGCTCGCCCTGCGCCGCCGCCCGCGACAGCCGGACGTAGCCCGGCAGCAGCACGACTGCGACCGCCAGCATGGCATTGGTCAGGCCCGGACCGAGGATCGCCACCACGACGATCGCCAGCAGCAGGCTGGGGAACACCAGCAGCACGTCCATCAGCCGCATGACCGCGATGTCCAGCACGCCGCCGGCGAATGCCGCGGCCAGGCCGAGCATGGTGCCGACCGTGAGCGACAGCGCCACCACGAACGCGCCGATCAGCAGCGACAGCCGCGCGCCGTACATCAGCCGGGTCAGGATATCCCGGCCGAGGCTGTCGGTGCCCAGGGGGAAGGTCGCCTCCTGGAAGGGTGGGACCAGGAAGCTTTCACGGAACTGCTCGGCGGGGCCGTGCGGGGCGATGACCGGGGCGGCGATAGCCACGACGATCAGCGCGGCCATGACCGCAAGCCCGGCGACTGCGCCCGGATTCTCCAACAGGCGGCGGAACAGCCCGGTCCGGGGTGCAGCGAGGGTTGCGCTCAATGCCGCAGCCTCGGATGCGGCGCTTTCAATGCCGCAGCCTCGGGTTCAGCACGCCATACAGCACGTCGACGCCGAGGTTCACCAGCATGACCAGCACGGCGATCAGCAAGGTGCCGCCCTGCAGGACGTTGTAATCGCGGCGCTGCACGCTTTCGACCAGCCAATGGCCGACGCCGGGCCAGGCGAACACCGTCTCGGTCAGGATCGCGCCACCAAGCAGCGCGCCGACCTGCAAGCCCAGCACCGTCACCACGGGGATCAACGCATTGCGCAGCGCGTGCACGACCACGACGCGGCCCGGCGGCAGGCCCTTTGCCCGCGCGGTCCGCACGTAGTCCTCGCCCAGCACTTCCAGCATCGCCGACCGGGTCATGCGGGCGATGGTGGCGAGCGGGATGGTGCCGAGCACGATGGCGGGCAGGATCAGGTGCCGCACGGCGGAGCGGAAAGCGCCGGGCTCGTCGCTCAGCCAGGCGTCGATCAGCAGGAAGCCGGTCCGCGGCTCGACGTAGAACAGGTCGTCGATGCGGCCCGAAACCGGCGTCCAGCCGAGGGAGACCGAGAAGACCAGCACCGCCATCAGCCCCCACCAGAAGATCGGCATCGACGCCCCGGTGACGGACAGCCCGATCAGCCCGTAATCCAGCGCCGATCCGCGCCGCACCGACGCCAACACGCCCAGCGGCAGGCCGAGCACGATGGCGAACAGCAGGGCGCAGGCGCCGAGTTCGACCGTGGCGGGGAAGAAGGTCTTGAACTCGGTCCACACGCTCTCCTGCGTCACGACGGAGCGGCCGAGGTCGCCGTGCAGGAGCTGCCCCTCGTAGTCGAGGAACTGCTTCCACAGCGGCTGGTCAAGGCCGAGTTCGTGGCGGAAATAGGCGAGGCGCTCGGCGGAGATGCCGCGCTCGCCGACGCGGACCTCGACGGGATCGCCGGGGATCGAGTGGATCAGCATGAAGCCAAGCAGCGTGACGCCGAGGAAGGTCGGGACGATCAGCGCCAGCCGCCGAGCCAGCAGGCGAAGCACGGATTGGGGCTACTGGATATCGACGGGGCCGAAGTCGCGGATCCCCAGTGGGCTCATGACGTAGCCGGTGACGTTGCTGCGCATCGGCTGGTAAACGATAGAGTGCGCGATCAGGAAGAACGGCACTTCCTCGCGCATGACCACCTGGGCCTGCTCATAGAGTTTGGCGCGCTCGGATTGATCCGTCAGGGTGGCGGCCTTGTTCACCAGGGCGTCGAATTCCTTGTTGCACCATCTGGCGATATTGCCGCCGCCGGGCCGGGCGGCCGCGCAGCCGGCCAGGGGCACGAAGAAATTGTCGGGATCGCCGTTGTCGCCGGTCCAGCCGAACAGCGCCGTCATGTCGTCGCCGGCCTGGATGCGCTTGCGATACTCGCCCCATTCGTAGGTGACGATCCGCGCCTTGACGCCGACCTTCGCCAGGTCGGATTGCATCAGCTCGGCCATGCGGCGGGCGTCGGGGTTGTAGGGGCGCTGCACCGGCATGGCCCATAGGTCGGTTTCAAACCCCTCGGCATAGCCGGCCTCGGCCAGCAGCTTCTTGGCCGCGTCGGGGTCGAACGGCCAGGGCTGCACGGCGTTGTTGTATGACCACATCGTCGGCGGGATCAGGTTCTTGGCCGGCTGCCCGGCGCCCAGGAACACCGCCTCCAGGATCGCCTTGCGGTCCAGCGCCATGTTCAGCGCCTGGCGCACCCGCTTGTCGTCGAACGGCTTTTTCTGCGTGTTGAACGCGAGATAGCCGATGTTGAGGCCTGGCTGGTCCATCAGCTTCAATGACTTGTCGGCCCGTATGCCCGGCAGGTCCGCCGGCGACGGGTAGGCCGAGAGCTGGCACTCGTTGGCGCGCAGCTTCGCCAGCCGCACGGCGGGGTCCTTGTTGATGGAGAACACCAGCGCGTCGAGCTTCGCCTTCGGCCCCCAGAACTCGTCGAACCGGCGATAGCGGATGGTGGCGTCGCGCTGGTAGGCGAGGAAGCTGAACGGCCCCGTGCCGATGGGAACCTGGTCGATCTGCTCGGGCTTCCCGGCCTTTAGCAGCACGTCGGCGTACTCGGCGGACTGGATGGCGGCGAACTCCATCGCGAGGTCCGCCAGGAACGGCGCCGAAGGCTCGGTCAGGGTGAAGCGGACGGTGAGGGGGTCCACCTTGTCGATGCTCGCAATCAGCTTCGCCAGGCCCATGTCGCCCCAATAGTCGTAGCTGCCGCCGGATACCTTGTGGAACGGGTGGTCGTCCTTGCCCATGCGGTTGAAGGTGAACAGCACGTCGTCGGCGTTGAAGTCGCGCGTCGGCTTGAACGCCGCGTTGCTGTGCCATTTCACGCCCGGGCGCAGATGCAGGGTGAAGACCTTGCCGTCGGCGGAGACATCCCAGCTCTCGGCCAGGCCGGGCTGGAGGGCGGTCTCGCCGGGCTTGAAGTCGAGCAGCCGGCCATAGATGGGATGGTTCGCGTCGAACGTCGTCCCGGTGGTGTTCAGCATGGGGCTGAAATTCTCCGGCGAGCCTTCGGAGCAATAGACGAGGGTCTTGGCCCCAGCGGAATAAAATGGGGCGGCCGTCACGCCCAGCAGGGCAGCGCCGGCGAGCAGGAGGGTGCGGATGCGCATGGGCCGATCCTTTGGTTTGTCGCGTGCGCGTAGCATCCGGTCCCGAACGGCTGCGGTCAACGCCCGAATAGGCCATTTATCGGCGTTGCCATCGGTCGCCGGGCCGCCTTATCGTGCCATTCGCCCCGGGAAGTGGGCCGGAGGAAGCATGATCCACTGGGCCCGCCCTTCCTGTGCCGCCGTCCTGTAGCGGTGCGGGCCGGCAGGATAGTCCGTGCGGCGACCTGGGCCGGATGCGCGCTCGGCATGGCGCTGGCCTTTGCGGCGCTTGCCGGTTTCCTGGCGGGGTCCGTCGTGCTGCCGTTCGGGCCGAATGGGGGCCTGCACTTAGCCCTAGACGCAGTTTCGGCGCTGTTCCTTCTGATCGTGTGCGTCTCAGGCGCGGTTACGGTCCTGGAATGCGAGACGCCGCTTTTGCCCGTCGCGGTCGGCGCCATGGCCCTGACCCTGCTCGCGGCGGATGGCTTCACGCTCGTTCTGGCTTTTGGATTGGCGTCGGCCACCGCTCGGGCATTGGATCGAGCGGCCCGGCCGAGATCCCGCTCGGTCGGCGCCCTGCTGTCCCAAGGCATGGCGGCAGTTGCAATTTATACATCCGTGCGCGTGCTGTTCGACCTTTGCGGCCCGGCTGTCCCCGGTTGGTGGGGGCTGCCGCTGCTGACCCTGGGCGCTGCGGGAACGATCTGGGGCGGCCAGCGGGCGAACGCCGCCGATGACCTGCTGGCGATCCTGGCCGCGAGCCGGGTGGGCGCCATTAGCTTGATCGCTGTCGGCCTCGGCGTTGCCCTGGAAGCGCGCGGGTCCGACCTGGCGTCATTTGCTGCCCTGGCGCTCGCGGGTGCGCTGCTGCATGCAATAAGCTACGCCACGTTCGACATCATGCTGGTGCTCTGCGCGGCCGCGGTGTCGCGCGGCGCTGGGACGCCGGCGCTGTCCCAGCTCGGCGGGCTGCTGCGGACCATGCCGGGCGTCGGACTAGGGGCGTTGGCCGGGGCGGCATGTTTGGCGGGCCTGCCCCTGACCGCTGGGTTTACCGGACGCTGGCTGGTGGTCCAGTCGTTGTTGGCCGATCAGCGCCTAGGCGGTTTCTGGCTGCAAGTGGGTTTTGCGGTCGCGCTTGCCGCGGTCGCGTTAGGGGCCGCCTTGGCCGCAGCCGCGGCGGTCCGGCTCATTGGCATCGGCTTCCTGGGCCGCCCGCGGACGCCACAGGCCGCGGTGGCGGAGGACGCGCCGCGCCGAGTTTGGCTGGCGATGGCGGGGCTGGCGGCGTGCTGCCTGCTGATTGGGGTTTGGCCGTCCGCCGCCCTGGCGCTTGTTCAGCCGGCGCTGCGGCGGCTGCTGGGCACTGGAATGGAGGGCGGGGGCCTCGTGGTGATCTCGCCGCAGGTGAACAGCCCTGGCTATGCCGCGCCGGGGATCGCGGCAGTCCTGGCGATATCCGGCATCGCGGTCGTTGGAGCGATGTCGCGTTTCGCATCCAAGAATTCGGTGCAGGCGCGGCGCGTGCCGGCCTGGGATGGCGGCCAGGCAAGCGTTCCGCCGCGGATGCCGTTCGGTGACCCCGCAACTCAGTATAGCGCCGCCTCGGCTGGGCAGGCGCTGCTGCAAACCCTGGGCTACCCCGCCCTATGGCTCGGCCTAAAACGCTGGGCGGGGGCAACGAACGGCCGGGTCGGCGGCTTGACGCCTGCGAGATCGGCTGGAGCGTTGCTGCTGGTGCTGGCCGGGCTGCTGCTGTGGGCCTCCGTGTGATCGGCGTCGTCACCTTGGCGCTGCACATGGCGCTGATGCTGGCGGCGGCGCCGGTGCTGGCCGGGCTGCGGGCGCTGATCAGGGCGCGGTTGCTGGGCCGGGCCGGGCCGGCGCTGCTGCAGCCTTGGCGCGACCTGGAACGGCTGCTCCGCAAACAGCCGGTGCTGCCCGGCACGGCGTCCTGGCTGTTCACGGCGGCGCCCTTCGCATGCCTCATTGCCGCGATGGCTGCTGCCCTGCTTGTTCCGTCCTTCGCGCTGGGGATGGCGACCGCGCCGCTCGCCGACCTCGTGGTGCTGGCTGGCTTGCTGGCGGCGGCCCGGTTCGTGCTGGCGCTCGCGGGCTATGAGAGCGGGACGGCGTTGGGCGGCATGGGGGCCAGCCGGATCACCGTAGCCGCGGTATGCGGCGAGCCCGCGATGGTGCTGATAATCCTTGTGCTGGCGATGCTGGCCGGGTCCAGCAACCTCGACGCCATCAGCGCCATGGACCCCGCCGGATACCGGAAACTCCCCTGGGCCGTTGCCGGCGTCGCGTTGGCCATCGTCGGATTTGCCACGATCGGTCGTCAGGAAAGCGGGCCGCAGCTTACCCTCGTGCATGAGGCAGCGGCGCTCGATTACTCCGGGCCTTATCTGGCCATGGTTGCCTATGCCGGGCAGCTCGGCGCGTTGGTGTCCCTGAACGTGTTGGCGGCGTTGTTCTTGCCGTTCGGCATCGCGGCGGCCGGGGCAGGCCCGTTGGCCTGGGTCATCGGTCTTGCAGCCTGGATTGCCAAGGTCGGGGCGCTCGGCGCCTGCCTTGCGGCGCTGGACGCGTTCAGTGCTGGGCCAATCGTCGCCCGAGTGCCTGCGATGCTGGCCACCGCCGCGCTGGCCGCGTTCCTGGCTGCAATGATCCTGTTCGCGGGCCAGGGTCCGGCATGACGGCCGTTGCGCTGATCCGTGCCGGCAAGGTCCAGCCCATGCGGCCCTGGCCGCGCTATTTGCTCGCTCCCGACGCTTGGCGCGCGATGGCGCAGGCCTTGGCGGACGGTCCGGAGCCGGCCTTCTTGGGATTATGGGCGGACACGGCCCATGCGCACGCCCTGTTCATGGCCGAGACGCCGTTGCTGGCCTCGGTCCGCATCGAGGCCGGGATGTTCGACGCGATCTCTGCAGCCCGGCCTGCCGCCGCGCCGTTCGAGCGCATGGTGCACGACCTTTGGGGCCACCTGCCCGGGAACAGCGTCGACCCGCGCCCCTTGCTGGACCAAGGCCGCTGGCCTGTGCTGCGCCCGCTTTCGGCCCGGCCAGTCCCGAACGCGGCACCTCCGGACCCGCCGGAGTTCCTCGGCGCGGTTGGCCACAATGGGCACCAGGTCCCGATCGGACCCATCGGCACCGTGGGTTCCATGCACCTGCGCATCACCGCCGCCGGCGAGACGGTGGTTCGCCTGGAGGCGGGCATGGGCTATGCGCATCGGGGCATCCTGGCGCTGATGCGCGGCAAGCCGCTGGATGTGGCCGCGGCGCTGGCTTCGCGGATTGCGGCGGATAGCACCGTGGCGCACGCTGTCGCCTTCGCCCGTGCAGTTGAGGCAGCGGCTGAGGTCGAGCCACCGCCCCGCGGCCAGGCGCTGCGCGGGGTGATGACGGAGCTGGAGCGCATCGCCGTCCACCTCGCCGACCTTGGCGCCGCAACGCCGGGCCGGCTGGCGGCGCGATGCGGCAACCTGCGGGAGGAGGTGCTGCAGGCCAGCCATGCGGCGTTCGGCCATCGCCTCATGATGGACTGCGTCGTGCCCGGCGGCGTCGCGGTCGACCCGGCGCCGGCCAACATCACGCCGCTCTCCGCCATCCTGGACCGCATCCTGGCAGCGGCGCCGGCATTGGAGCGCGGCCTGAATGGCCTGCGTGGCCGAACCGTCGGCGTTGGCGGCTCGGAAATGGCCGAACGGAGTGCAGCCCGGAACATGCCGGGCGACAATCCCTACGGCCGGCCCAGCGCTGCTATGCCCGTATGGCGCGCCGGCGATGCCGACGCCCGTCTGCGCCTGCGCCTGGCCAAGATCCGCGAAAGCGCGCCGCTGCTGCGCAAATGGCTGGCGCATCTCCCGGCAGGCCCGGTCAATGTCGCGGTGCCGAACGCGAGCGGCGAGGGCCTGGGCGTGGCCGATGGACCCCGTGGCGACATCTGGCACTGGCTTCGACTGGAGGACGGGGTTGTCGCAGCGAACTTCGCCCGCGATCCCGGCTGGCTGCAATGGCCGTTGATCGAGGCCGCCTGCCGTGGCGCCCGCCTCTCCGACGTGCCGCTCATCCTGCATTCCTTCAACCCGGCCATCGCCGGCCTGGAGCTATAAGGCATGTGGCGTCGTGCTCCTCGCGGCCTGCTGCCCCGGCCCGCCCACGATGCCGATATTGCAGGCGTGCTGGCGGTGCGACTCGACAGCTCGGCGCAGCGCCGGCTGGGCCGCAGCCTGGCCGTGCTGCACGCCAGCGCCGGCGGATGCGGCGGATGCGCGCTGGAAACAGCGGCACTGCAGGGCGTGGCCTACGACATGGAGCGTCACGGCCTGTCGTTCGTCAACAGTCCCCGCCATGCAGATGTATTGCTGGTCACGGGGCCGCTGACCCACGCCATGCGGGGGGCGGTGGAGAACGCCTGGACAGCGATGCCGGACCCGAAATGGCTGGTCGCGGCCGGTGCCTGCGCCATCGATGGCGGGATATTCGCGGGCAGCTATGCCGTCGATGGCGGCATCGGCGCTGCCCTGCCGGTCGACATCATCGTCCCCGGCTGCCCACCATCGCCATCGGCCATCCTTGCGGCGTTGCTGACCCTGATTGAGGCCAACTGCTGACGGCCTGACTGGGTCGGCCATCCCTGGGCGAGGGGCGAACCGCCTGTGCAAGCGATTGGTTATTACAACAAGCAGAGCGCCTGAAGCTGCCGCCGGAGTTCGTCCGGCAAGCCGTCCACCCCACGTGCAGGCCTCTGCGCGCTGACGTCGGCGGGCGCGTCGGCGTCGGCCAGGTATCGCCAGCCCTGGAACGCCTTTGTCGGACGTCCCTCGACCGGGACCAGCGCCGGGTCGAGCACCAGGCCGGCGCACTTCGTGTTGTCGTCCCAGCGGTCCTCGATCACTTCCAGCACGCGCTGGCGCACCAGCATGGCGCCGCCGATGACCCAATAGATGCTGCCGCCACCCGTGATCTCTGCCGCCCGGCGTGGGAAACTGCGCGTCCGGTGCCGCAATGGCGACTCCTGGCTGGCGCGCACGGCCTGAACCTGGCGCAGGTGGGCAATGTCACGGATGCCGACGGCGAGCTTGGCAATATGCAGCATGGGTTTGCATTATGGCGGCGGCCGAGTCGGGCGCAAGGGCGGGTTGTCTGCCCAGCCGCGCTATCTCGCGGTGCTCGCCGGCTCGGCCTCCTTTGCGGGAAAGCGGCACCACTCTTTCGCCACGCAGCGCCAGCACTCCGGCCGGCGCGCCTTGCAGACGTATCGTCCGTGCAGGATCAGCCAATGGTGCGCCGGGCGCAGCAGTTCCTTGGGAATGCGCTTGACAAGGCCGTCCTCGACCGCCCGCACCGTCGCGCCCGGCGCGATCCCGGTGCGGTTGCCAAGCCGGAAGATGTGGGTGTCAACCGCCATCGTGGCATGGCCGAACGCGACGTTCAGCACGACGTTGGCGGTCTTGCGGCCGACGCCGGGCAGGGACTCCAGCGCTTCGCGGTCATTTGGGACCTCGCCGCCATGCCGCTCGATCAGCAGGCGGGAAAGCTCGACCACGTTCTTCGATTTCGCCTGCCAGAGGCCAATGCTGCGTATGTGGGCGCCCACGGTCTCGACGCCCAGGGCCACCATGGCAAGCGGAGTCGGCGCAGCAGGGAACAGGGTTTGCCCAACCCGGTTCACCGCAACGTCCGTGGTCTGCGCGGACAGCACCACAGCAATCAGCAGAGTGAACGGATCGATGAATTCCAGCTCGCTCGATCCTTCGGGATAGGCGCGGGACAGCGCCTCGATGAAGCCGCGCACCTCGGCGAGGCTCATGGGCGGTGTCTTGCGGGTTTGCCCGGACGCCTGCGCTCCAGACTTTTGCGTTCTGGATTTGCGGGCCACCCGGGGCTTTTGCTCGGCAGGGTCGGGATCCTGAGCCATGACGCGGGTATCGCTTGCGGGCGCTATGCTGACAAGCCAGGATCACGCGTTACATGACAGGGATGCAAGTCGGCATGGTCCCGCAATCGGCCGCCACGTTCGAGGCCGTCATTATCCCGCATCGCAGCCTGAGCCGCGCCGGCCTGCGGTGGCTTGTTGGCGTTATCTGCCTGTTGAGCACGCTGATTTCGTTGGGTTTATGGTTTATTGGGGCATGGCCGGCAGTTGGCTTCAATGGCGCGGAGATCGCGCTGGCGATTGTGCTGCTCCGCCGCAATGCGCGGGCGAGCCGTGCGAGCGAGATGCTGTTTCTTTCGGATGAGGGGCTGCGGATCGTTCGGACGGACATGGGCGGACGCCGGGTGGAGCGGAGGCTGCAAGCGGCCTGGCTGCGCGCCGGATTGGAGGAGCGGCCAGGCCGTGCCCCGGCGCTTTGGCTGTCCGACCGCAGCGGCCGGATGGAAGTTGGCGCGGAACTGGGCGAGGACGAGAAGCGCGATCTGGCAGCAGCCCTGGCGTCGGCGCTGCACCGGCATCGCAATCCGACGTTCGACAACCCGCAGCTTCGTGAAGCATGAGCGACGCCGGGTTTCAGCAAACTTCTCCCGCGGGACGCACAAGCTACGCTTCTGCGGGGCCCATCGACTTGATCAGTTCGAAGACCCGTTTGCGGACTGAAGGCTCAGTGATGCGGTAGTAGGCCCGCACCAGTTCCAGCGTCTCGCGGCGGTTCAACGCCTCGTCGGCGCCGAACCCGTCTTGCTGCGCTTCGGCGAAGCCGCCGGCGACCCGGGTCGTGTGGTGGTTGCCATGCAGGCCGGCAATAGGCTCCGGCATGTCGTCGAAGAAAAAGCTGATCGAGACATCCAGCACGCGGGACAAGTCGAACAAGCGCGAGGCGCCGACCCGGTTCACGCCGCGTTCGTACTTCTGCACCTGTTGGAACGTCAGCCCCAAAGCTTCGCCCAGCCGCTCCTGCGACATCCCCATCAAAGTGCGCCGTAAGCGGATGCGTCCGCCGACATGGATGTCGATCGGGCTGGGCCGACTCTCCTTATCGCTGCTCATCATCGCTGAACCAGGCACCATCTTACTCTCCACGCAGATTCGTTCTGCGTGATATTGCTATCAAATGGGTTAAGAATGCAACCGTGAATTGTCAGCAGATAGCAACAAACTCCCGTTCTGCGTCATTCGACGAGACCTTGCTAACGTTTTAGGCAGGATCGCCGGTTCTGCGGCGTGTCAGCCCATTGGCAATACCCGCGCCCGCCAGTGCCATAAGGCCGGGAACAACCAGGCCCCAGCGGGAGAACGACGTCGGCGGCCGTCTGGCGGGCAGCGGCAATGCCAACGTTCCTGACACTCCAATCGGCAACCGGCCCAGCTCGCGGCCCCGGCTGTCGAAACCGGCCGAGATGCCCGTGTTCGCCGCGCGCATGAGCGGCAGACCCTCCTCGACGGCGCGCAGCCGTGCCGCGGCCAGATGCTGCCGCGGCCCGGTCGAATTGCCGAACCAGGCATCGTTGGTGATGTTCACCATCCAGTCCGGGCGGTCGGCTTGGTTCACGACCTGGGCCGGGAATATTGCCTCATAGCAGATCATCGCCCCGAACGAAGGCAGCCCGGGAATGTGCAGCGTCGCCGGGCCGCTGCCGAAGCCGAATTGCCCCGGCACGACCTGGATCGCGAGCGGCACCCATGACGGGGCATACTCCCCGAATGGAACCAGGTGCCATTTGTCGTAGATGCCCGCGACCGTGCCGTCGGGCTCCATGGCGACCAAGCTGTTGCGCGGCATGTTCCCGGGATCAGGCGATGGCGCGCCGCCCGAGAAGGTCAGGCTGCCGACGATAGCGCCGAGCGCAGGATGGGCAGCGCGCGCGATGGCCTCGCGTGCGGCGTCATCGGATTGCAGCAGGAACGCGCTCGACGTTTCCGGCCAGATCACGACCGCCGGCGCTCCGCCCAGCGCGGCTACGGCACCGTGCGTCAGGTCCAGATAGTGCTGGAATGTCGCAACTGCCGTCGCGCGGTCCCATTTCTGCCCTTGCGCGACGTTGCCTTGGACCATGACTGCGGTGATGCCGGGCGGTGGCGGCTCCGGCTCCTGCAACCGTATCCAGCCCAGCCCGGCCCACAGGGCGAGCGCCGCAGCGGCCCCGGATACGGCGCGCACGCCCAGGATCGGCGACGCCGCCAGCAGCACCGTGACGAGCGTCAGGCCCGGCGTGCCGATCCAGGCTGCCGGTTGGATCATCACGTCTCCGACCAAGCCGGGGATGGCCCAAACGCTGCCCCAAGGGTTCCAAGGGAAGCCGGTGCCGACATACTGCCGGGCAAGGTCGAACAAGGTCCAGGCGCACGCCAGCATCAGCGCCCGGCGCCAGCCCGCCGGCGCCATACGGGCGAGGGCGCAGGGCGCTGCGATGAACAGAGCCAATAGCGCCGCCAGGGCTGGCACCGCGAACGGGACCAGCCACCAGTATCGCGCGGACTCCAGCAGTATGGCCTCGGTGATCCAATACAGGCCGAATATGTGATGGCCGAGGCCGAACCAGAACCCGCGCCGCGCCGCAGCCCAAAGCCCGCGCGACCCGTCGATCAGGAATAGCAGGCCCGGCACGGCGAGCAGCAGCACTGGGATCACATGGAGCGGCGGCAAGGCAGCGGCGGCGAGGCTGCCCAGTCCCGCCGCCGCCAGGTCCGCGCGCCAGCCTGCGAGGACACGCAGCCGGTTGGCCGGCCCGGTCACATCCAGGGCCACGCCGGCAATTGCAACCCTGCTCACACCCGCACCAGCCGGTCGGGCGGCACCGCATCCCCACGCAGCACCGCGACGATGCACTCGGCCGCCATGACTCCCATGTTGACCAGGCTGCCGTCGGTCACGCCCGCCACGTGCGGGGTGCAGATCACCCGGGGGTGGCGGCGCAGCGGATAGCCCACGGGCGGCGGCTCGTCCTCCATGACATCGAGCCCGGCGCCGGCCAGGCGCCCGGACTCGATCGCGGCATGCAGCGCGGCCTCATCGATCAGGCCGCCGCGGGCGGTGTTGAGCACGACGGCGCCGGGCGGCAGGGCGGCCAGCTCTGCCGCGCCAATCAGGCGGCGGGTCGCAGGCAGCAACGGCAGATGCAGGGACAGGGCGTCCGAACGTGCGAGCAGGCCGTGCAGAGTGGGCATGCGCGCGATGCCTGGCATGTCGGGCGCGGCCGGGTCATAGGCGGCGACCGACATTCCGAACGGCAATGCGAGACGCGCGACGGCCTGGCCGATTGCGCCGCATCCGACCAAGCCCAGGCGAAGCCCGGCGACGTCCCGGACCTTGGTCTCCGCCCCGCGCCAAGCGCCCCCGGCGACCTGGGCCGACAATTGCGGCAGGGTTTTGACCAAAGCAAGCAGCAGCGCCAAGGTGTGCTCCGCCACGGCCTGCGTATTGGACCCGGGCGCGCGGGTGACGACGATGCCGCGCCGCTGCGCTTCGGCGAGGTCCACGTCGTCCACGCCGACACCGTGGCGGGCGACGATGCGGAGGCCCGGGGCAGCCGCCATCGCCGCCGCCGTCACCGGCCCCTGACGGGACAATATGGCGGCCGGCTGCACCGCCGCCGCGAGCGCCGCAACGGCTTCCGCCGAGGGGAACGAGGCCATGTAGTGCAGCGTGGCGCCCGCTGCCTCGATCAGGGCGACCGCTTGCGGCGCCAGGCGGGGCGCGGTCATGATGACGTTCATCCAAGGCTCCACATGGCCGCGTTTCAGGCACACTCCGCCACCGATCAAATCAGCCTGGCAGTTAGGACCTGCTTAGGTCTTTGTTTGTGCGCAAACCTTCATAGGTTTGCCTCGTCGGGTAAATCCCGGCTTTGGCGCTCGTAGTGCCGATAGTATTTGTCGGTGATCATGTCGGTCTTCACGACGATCGCCACATCGGTCGTGTTGAACTGGTGGTCAATCACCGCGCCGTCGCCAACGCAGGCGCCAATGCGCAAGTAGCCCTTGATCAGCGGCGGAAGCATCTGGTTTGCGCGGCGCGGGTCAATACCGGCAGGGTCGAGCCGGCGCATGTCCACGTAACGCTCCGGCCTGGCACGGGGCCGCAGGGCGGGCGGGGCAAGGTGATGGCCATAAAGGTAGGTCAGTTCGGTCGCCAGTGCGTCTGGATCGGTGCCGACCAGGCTGGCGCAGCCGAACAGCAGGTCTATCTGGAAGTGGAACACATAAGCGGCGATGCCGCGCCATAGTAGCTGCATGACCGCCCGGCCACGATACTTCGCGTCGACGCAGGACCGGCCGAGTTCCAGGATCTGGCCGGGAAAGCCAGTGATCCGCCCGATGTCATATTCGGCGGCGGAGTAGAATCCGCCGGCAACGTCGGCCCCGGCCTGCTGGATCAGGCGGTAGGTGCCGACGACGCTATCTGGCCCCGGCCCAAGCTCGTGGTCCACGACCAGCAGGTGATCGGCCACGGCGTCAAAGGCATCGCGGTCGCGCCCGCTTAGCCGGGCGGCATCGTCGGCGGCGGCACCCATTTCGTCGAAAAATATGCGGTAGCGCAATGCCTGGGCTGCGTCGACTTCGGCTGAGGTCGCGGCGATGCGGACACCTAGGTTGCCGGCGCGCAACTCGGCCATGCCCTGGACGCCGGCCGGTAGTTGCAGCATGCGATGCTCGGTCATTCGCCTTCCGCCGTTAGCCAGACGAGTTCGAGATCCCGGGCTCTCATCGTCCCGCAAGTCTTTAGCGCGCCAATCCTTGAGGCGCCGCTCTCCGCATTGGTCGGGATCGACGTTGCTGGCAGCCGGTCGGTTCAGGCGCGCATGAGGCAGATGGGGCACGTTGCCCGAGGTAGCCGATTTGAGTAGGTCCTGTCGAATCGGAGTCCGAGCCATGCCGCGTTCGCCCCAGCGTTGACCCGCGGGGCGCCGGGCTCAGCCAATCAGCGCGCGCGGGGCTTGGTGCCCAATCCAATCTTCTTGGCCAGCGAGGAGCGGTGACGGGCGTAATTGGGGGCGACCATCGGATAATCTGGCGGAAGCTGCCACTTCTCCCGATACTGCTCTGGAGTCATGTTGTAAGACGTCTTGAGATGGCGCTTCAGCATCTTCAGCTTCTTGCCATCTTCGAGGCAGATGATGTGATCTGGGAACACAGACTTCTTGACCGGGACAGCAGGCTGCTGCTTGTCCGGCACAACAGGCTCTTTCCCGACCCCAGCCAAAGTCCGATAGACTTCCTGGATCAGGTTTGGCAATGCATCGGGCGCAACTGAGTTGTTGGACACATGAGCCGAGACAATCTGGGCAGTCAGCCCAAGAACGTCCGAGTTAGCCGCCGCTTCAACCATTAGGTGCCCTTTCGTTGCTCAAGTAGCGAAGTATATACGGTCTTACATGGCCGCTTCGCAATAGATAGGTTGTAAATTAAAAATAAGGTCAGTCATGTCTGATAAAGTGCTTTCGCCGGAACCGGCAGATCAGCTTCTGGATATCACCAATGAGGTCTGTCCCATGACCTTCGTTCGAACCCGTCTGGCACTTGACCGATTAGCGCCTGGACAGACGCTGCTGGTCCGCCTCCGTGGCGATGAACCGATTCGCAATGTCCCGCGCACTGCTATCGAACAAGGGCATACTGTGCTCAGCCATTGCAATCGGCCTGATGGAACGACGGACTTGCTGCTTCGACGTGGCTGAAAGGCGCTACAGCGTCCGCCGCAGCACGAGCGCGTCGCCGCCACCAGGGTAATAGCCGGACCGGCGGCCAACCGCGGCGAAGCCTGATGCTGCGTACAAGGCTTGTGCGGGCGCGTTGCTGGCCGCGACCTCCAGGAAAACGGCTTGCGCGCCACGCTGATGCGCCGTCGCCATGCCATGTTCGAGCAATGCGCGGCCGATGCCCTGCCGCTGCGCCACCGGGTCGACGGCGAGGGTCAGCACCTCCGCCTCGTCGGCCATGGTCCGCGCGAGGATCATGCCGCCGGCGGGTGCAATCCAGCCGAATGCGCCGGGCAGGCCGAGTTGCAGTTCAAAGGCGTCGGCGCCCCAGCGCTCGCGCGGCGGGAAGGCGCTGGCGTGCAGCAACGCCATGCCAGCCGCGTGCGCCGGCGTCGCCGCAACCAACATTTCAGGCTGGGATCGCTGGATGGGCTTCGGGTGGGTCCACATACAGGGGTTGCGCCGGGCGGGTATCCGGTCCAGCGGCCGTCCTGCGCAGCGCCGCAGCAGCCACGCCGGCCGGCTTTGGAATCCGGTCGGGCAGCAGCAGCACATCGAAGCCCCGGGCTGCCAGCCGGGATGCAACGGCGATTGCGGCATCCCCCGCGATCGACACCGGGCCGTCGGGATTGGGCAGGGCATCGAGCGCGACTGTCGCCACCTTCCCATCGCGGTCCAGGAACACCCGGCCGCGACGTGAATCGATTGCGACCCACCGCGCACGTCCGTCATCCGGACCCGCCAAGGCTTCGCCGACCGTTACACCCACGACCGGCGCCCGCGCCGCGAGGGCAATCCCATGGGCAAGCGACAATGCGGCACGGATGCCGGTGAAGCTGCCGGGTCCGATGGTCACAGCCACCATCGCAAGCTGCGCAGGCGTCACTTTGGCTTGGATAAGTGCCGCCTGCGCCATGGCGGGTAGCGCTGCCACCTGGCCCCGGGCACCGCTTGCCCACCGTTCGGCCAGCACGCCTGCCGGCCCCACGACGCCAGCCGAACAGCCGGACAGCGCCGCATCCAACGTGAGGATCAGGAGGGCGTCAGGGGAGGCCATCAAAGCGGGCGGCAAGCCTCGTTGCCGGCGAACAGCGTGTCGGGCACGAAGTCGTCGAGCGGCGCCAGTTTCAGGCCTCGACCTGCTCGACCGCTGTCACCTCCGGCACGTAGTGGCGCAGCATGTTCTCGATGCCGTGCTTCAGCGTGGCACTGGAGGACGGGCAGCCGCTGCAGGCCCCTTGCATGTGCAGGCGGACCACACCCTCGCGGTAGCCGCGGAACACGATGTCGCCGCCATCGCTGGCGACGGCCGGGCGGACCCGGGTATCCAGCAGTTCCTTGATCTGATCGACGATCTCCTGGTCCTCTGGCGACACGTCCTCGTCCACCGTGGCGCCCAGGCCCTCGATGACAGGACGGCCGGCGACGAAGTGCTCCATGATGACGCCCAGAACTTGGGGCCGCAGCGCCTGCCAGTCGGCGATGTCGGACTTGGTCACGGTGACGAAGTCGCCGCCCAGGAACACGCGGGCGACGCCAGGCAGCGCGAACAGCGCGGTGGCGAGCGGGCTGCGGGCCGCAGTGTCCGGCCCGGCGAAATCGGCGGTCCCGTCGCCCATCACGTCGCGGCCCGGCAGGAACTTGAGCGTAGCGGGGTTCGGGGTGCCTTCGGTCTCGATGAACATGGGTCTTCCTCGAAATGCGGACCGACACGGTCCAGTACCCAGCACATGTGGCGAAAAGCGGTTGCAGGTGCAAGTGCCGGCACGAGGTTGCGCCGCCAGCCGGGGTTCGGAGCTAATTCACTCCGCCGCCACCTGCGTCGGACGGCGCGCGCGCAGCCGGCGGATGCGGCGGGCGTCGGCGTCGAGGATGCGGAACTCCAGCCCCGAGGGATGGCTGATGACCTCGCCGCGGGTCGGCACGCGGCCGGCCAGGGTGAACACCAGGCCGCCAACGGTGTCGATGTCCGCCTCCCGCTCGTCTTCCGTGAGGGTCTGCCCCAGCCGAGTCTCGAAATCCTCGATCGAAAGCCGGGCGTCCAAATCGAGCGCGCCATCCGGGCGTTCGACAATCATCGGGCCTTCGACCTCGTCATGCTCGTCGGCGATGTCGCCCACGATCTCCTCGACCAGGTCCTCGATCGTCAGCAGCCCGTCGATCCCGCCATACTCGTCGACGACCAAGGCTAGGTGCATCCGTGCCTGGCGCATCTGCAGCAGCAGGTCCAGCACCGGGATCTGCGGCGCGACCATCAGCGGACGGCGCAGCAGGGTCTCAAGGTTGAACGCATCCGGGCGGCCAACGTAGGAAAACAGGTCCTTGATGTGGACCATGCCCACGATCTCGTCCAACTGCTCACGAAACACCGGCAGGCGGGAATGGCCCTCGCGCCGAATTTGGTCCAATGCCTGATCCAGCGTCACATCAACCGGCATAGCGACGATGTCGGCGCGCGGGATCATGACGTCGTCGGCCGACATGCCGCGCAGCCGCAGCACATTGGCGATCAACGCGCGTTCCTGGCGGTCGAGCTCGGGCGCTGTGCCGTTGGTCTGGCTGTCGTCGGCGGATTGCTGCACCAGCTCGGCGATGCTGTCCCGCACGTTGGACTCGTTCTGCCGTCCACGCAGACGCTGCCGGACGCGGTTGAGGAAGCTGCGTTGGACCCCACTCATGGCATGCGCCGTCCGCTGCGCCATGGATCGGGCACGCCTATGCGGTGCAGCAGCCGGGTCTCCGCCATCTCCATGCGCCGGGCGTCGCCGGGCAGGTCATGGCCGTGGCCGCGCAGGTGCAAAGCGCCGTGCACGACCAGATGGGCGAGATGGTGCGCAGTTTGGCGTCCGGCGGCACGCGCTTCGCGCTGAACGACGCCCAGGGCCAAGATGATGTCGCCGCCGTCAAAGGTCAGCACGTTGGTCGGCTTGTTCTGGCCGCGGTGCCGGGCATTGAGCCGTTTGACCGCCGTATCGGACGCCAGCATCACGGCCCCGGCGCCGCCAGCGATCCTTGCAGCGCGGGCAACGATTGTCTCAACCCGTGGGACGACGCGCCGCCATCGCGGCTCGGTCACGACAACGGCGGTCCCGGTGTTGGCAAGATCGTCAATAAGCCCCGCCGAAGCGGGGCTGCGTCTACTATCAGGGTCCATTGGTGTCCTGGCTGACCTCGGCGGGCGGCTCGGTCCGGGGTCGGCCGCGCGGGCCGCGGTTCTGCCCAGCTTCTGGGATGCCTGCGTCGCGCTGGGCCTGGGCTCGTTGCTCATACGCTCCGACAATGGCGGCGACAAGCGGATGCCGCACGACGTCGCGCACGCCGAACCGGGTGATGCCGATGCCGGGCAGCCCATCGACCGTGTCCAGCGCGTCGCGCAGCCCGCTGCGTTGGCCCGGCGGCAGGTCGATCTGGCTCAGGTCGCCGGTGATCACCATGCGCGTGCCCTCGCCCATGCGGGTCAGGAACATCTTCATCTGCACAGGCGTCGTGTTTTGCGCCTCGTCCAGGATGACGAACGCATGCGCCAGGGTGCGGCCGCGCATGAAGGCGAGCGGCGCCACCTCGATCTCGCCGGTGCCCATGCGGCGGATGACCTGGTCGCCCGGCATCATGTCATGCAGCGCGTCATACAGCGGGCGAAGGTAGGGATCGACCTTCTCCTTCAGGTCGCCGGGCAGGAAGCCGAGCCGCTCCCCGGCCTCGACCGCCGGGCGGGACAGCACGATGCGGTCGACGCGCCCGGCCTGCAGCATCGCGACCGCCTGGGCGACGGCGAGATAGGTCTTGCCGGTGCCGGCGGGGCCGATGCCGAACACCATCTCGTGCCGGGCGAGCATGTCCATGTAGGTCGCCTGCCCCGGCGAGCGCGGGCCGACAGCGCCGCGGCGGGTCTGGATCGCCGGCAGGTCGGATAGCGGCAGGCGCGGATCAGGGTCGGCGTCGGACATGCGTATCGCCGCTTCCACGTCGGCGCGGGACAGGCCCTTGCCGCGTTCCAGGCGTTTGTACAACCCGCTCAACGCCGCCTCGGCCGCCTGCACCCGCGCGGGCTCGCCGCTGATGGCGACGCGGTTGCCGCGGGACGACAGCCGGACCCCAAGCCCTTGCTCCAACCGGACCAAGTGGCGGTCGTGGTCGCCGAACAATAACGGCAGCAGCGCGTTGTCGTTGAACTGCATCGTCACGGCCTTGCCGGAGGGCGTAGGCGGGGGCGATGCCGGGTTGGGGGAAGTCGAAGCCGGGGACGCGGCGAGTATGTTCAAGCGCAGATTTGCTCCAGGTTGAGGGTTCCAGCGAGGGAATTAGGGCGGCCATCGACGATCGTCACCGGGGCAACCTGGCCGATCATCGATTTTGGCCCATCAACATGCACCGGCTGCAGGAAAGGTGATCGGCCGGAGAGCTGTCCGGGACGCCGGCCCGGCCCGGTGAACAGCACCGGCAGCACCAGGCCGCGGCTCCGTTGGTTGAACGTGGCCTGCTGTTGGCGCAGCAGGGCCAGCAGGGTTTGCAGCCGCGCATCCTTGATAGGTTCGGCGACGGGGAACGGCGCTCCGGCGGCCGGGGTGCCCGGGCGGGGGGAGTACTTGAAGCAGAACGCCTGCGCGAAGCCGACCTGGCACACGAGGTCCAGGGTGGCCGCGAAGTCCGCGTCGGTTTCGCCGGGATGGCCGACGATGAAATCGGACGAGAGGGCCAGGTCCGGACGCGCCGTGCGCAGGCGGCCGGCCAGCCGCAGGTAGTCGTCCACGGTATGGCGCCGGTTCATGGCGGCAAGGATGCGGTCGGAGCCCGATTGCACCGGCAAATGCAGGAACGGCATCAACTGCGGCACGTCCCGGTGCGCCTCGATCAGGTCGCCGCCCATATCGCGCGGATGCGACGTGGTGTAGCGCAGCCGCAACAGGCCCGGCAGTTCAGCGAGCGCGCGGATCAGCCGGCCAAAGGTCCATGTGCCCCCGCCTGGCGCATCGCCATGCCAGGCGTTGACGTTCTGCCCAAGCAGGGTGATCTCGCGCGCGCCCTGGGCCACCAGGCGGCGGGCCTCGGCGATGACCGCGGCGGCCGGGCGGCTGGCCTCGACGCCGCGGGTGTACGGCACGACGCAGAAGCTGCAGAACTTGTCGCAGCCTTCCTGGACCGTGAGGAACGCCGTCACTCCTTGGGGTGTCGCGCTGTCGGGCAGGTGGTCGAACTTGGCCTCGGGCGGGAAGTCCGTCTCAATCACGCCGCCGCCGCCGCCGGCGCGGGCGGCGCGGGCCACCATTTCGGGCAAGCGGTGATAGGTCTGCGGACCCAGCACGATGTCGACGTAGGGCGCGCGGGCGATGATCTCCGCGCCCTCGGCCTGCGCCACGCAGCCGGCGACGGCAAGGATGGTCGGATGCCCGGCGGCTTCACGCGCCTGCTTGACGACGCGCAGCCGGCCCAGCTCGCTGAACACCTTCTCCGCCGCCTTGTCGCGGATGTGGCAGGTGTTCAGGATCACCATGTCGGCGTCGTCCGGCGTCGGGGTAGGCGCGTAGCCCAACGGCGCCAAAACGTCCGCCATGCGACCGCTGTCATACACGTTCATCTGGCAGCCCCAGGTGATGACATGCAGGCGTTTTGTCGTGTTAGAAATTGTCACAGCCGGACGGACCCCTCGCGTGGCCGAACGATCCCGGCCGTGGCAGGGGGAGGAATGGGCGGGCACCCGGTTTGGGTCAAGCGCGGCAGCGTGCAAAAACCTCCTGTGATCCCGCCGATTCCGATATTGGAGAGTGTGGCAGACCGGGCAGGCGGTCTGTCAAGCAAAAGCGGGCCGTGCCGGCGGTGTCCCGTCGATCACAGCCGGGTGCAGCGCCGGGCGCACCGGCCGGTTCTGCCGCAGCGCCGCCGCACCGGCGGCGACCGTCTGCCACACGGCCTGCGACAGCTCCTTGCGGGAAGCGTAGGCGGTGGGGTCGACCGGCGCATGCAGCAGGACGGTGGCGCGAAGCCCGCGGTGCTGGGCCAGGCGCCAGAAGTGGCTGGCCAGGTCCATGTCGCCATACCAGGCGAACACCGGGCGGCTCGCGCGGCCCATCGGCAGCCCGCCAAGCTGGTCATAGACGACGGATACCGGCTGGATCAGCGGGGGCTGGGCCAGGAGGCCCGGACCTTCGCCCCGGCGCTCGGCCACCGAGAAGAACACCGAGCGGAACGGCAACACCCGGGAACCGTCGGAGCTGGTGCCCTCCGGGAACAGGATCAGGTTATCGCCGGCGTCCAGGCGGTCGCGCATGTCGTCGCGTTCGCGCGCGGTGTTGCGGGCGCGGCGGCTGACGAACACGGTGCGGCCCAGGCGGGCGACGGTGCGGACGACCGGCCAGCGCCCGACCTCCTCCTTGGCGATGAAGCAGCCCTCCAGCACGCCGCCCAGGGTCAATATGTCGAGCCAGGAGGAGTGGTTGGAGACGAACACGACCGGACGGCCGCCGAGCCGTTTCGCCGGGGCGCCGATCACCCGCACATGCAGGCCAAGCAGCCGGCACACGTTGGCCCAGTAAATACGGGCGAAGATGACTTTGCCCCGGCCAGGCAGCACGAGCAGGAGGGACTGCGCAGCGGCGGCAGGTATCGTCCACAGCGCGATGGCGACGCCGCGGCGCACCGGACGCAGCGGATGCAGCCGGTGGCGCGGCGCAATGTCCGGCTCCGTGCCGGTAAGGGCGACCAGGCCGGGCTGGCGCGTGCGGTGCTTCATGGGAGCGTGATACCAAGGGGTATGTGTCGGAACAACGACACGTCCGTGACAAACTCGGTACCATGTCGGCTGCCGCGTCACGGCCGCACTCGAAACTTGCATCCATGTGAAACGCGCGTACGTTATATGGGCGCATGCCACGGACCGGAACGACCCCCATCCCCCGGCTCCGCTTGTATCGGCGATGCGTGCTGTTTGCTGCCGTGGCGGCTGTGCTGCATGGCGCTGTCGCCGCCGCGGCTGATCCGCAACCCTACACGGTCGCCATCGCGCCGGCGGGCGACAAGGGCCTGGATCAGGCGCTGCACGACAGTTCGAACCTGATTTCGCTGCGGGAGAACGCGCCGGTGGGGCCGTTCGCCTTGGTGCTCCGTGCGCGGGACGACCAGGGCCGGTTCGAGTCGGCGCTCAACAGCTATGGCCACTACGCTGCCCGGGTGAATATCCAGATCGCCGGCCACAGCCTCGACGACCCGGCGCTGCCGGCGGTGCTGGACGCCGCGGCCGGCCCGGTTCCCGTCGACGTCGCGATCACGCCGGGTCCAGTGTTCCACCTGCGCCGGGTCACGCTGGAGGGGCAGGCGCCGCAAGTGGCGCGGGATGCTTCGGACGTCGCTCCGGGCGCACCGGCGATAGCGTCCAACGTGCTGGCCGGGCAGGGGCGCATGCTGGATGCGTTGCGGAGCCATGGCTATGCGCTGGCAAAGGTGGACCTGCCGGTGGCCACGCTCGAAGCAGGGGCGCAGGCGCTTGATGTGAGCTACAAGGTGGACGCCGGCCCGCAGGTCGACCTCGGGCCGATCGGCCTTGACGGGCTGACCCGCGTCGATCCGGATTTCGTGCGCCGCATCCTGCTGGTGCACCAGGGCGAGCGCTTCGATCCGGCGAAGATCGAGAAGGCAAGGCAGGACCTCGTGCAGCTCGGCGTGTTCGCGACGGTGCAAGCCCGTGCGGCCAAGCAGTTGGACGCGGCGGGGCAACTGCCGCTCGATTTCGATTTTACTGAGCGGAAGCGGCATGTGATCGGGGCCACGGCCGCCTACTCGACCGACCTCGGCGCAAGCGCCGGCCTCACTTTCCAGCAACGCAACCTATTTGGCCAGGCCGAGCAGTTGAACCTGGGCGCCGCTATAACCCAGCTCGGCGGCAGCGCCAGCCGGGGGACCGGCTATGACGTGACGGCTTCGCTGCTGAAGCCCGACTGGCTGCGGCGCGACCAGTCGGTGCAGGTGAACCTGCAGGCGATCAAGGAGAACCTCGACGCGTATGACCGCACCGCGGTGCTGGGCGGGGTGACGGTCAGCCGCAAGTATTCCCAATTTTGGACCGTGAGCGCCGGCCTGCAGGCGCAGCAATCATTGATCACGCAGGAGGGCGTGCAGCGCAGCTACACCCTGGCGGCGCTGCCGCTTGGGGTGCGCTACGACTCGACAGGGCCAGAGGGATTGTTGGATCCGACGCACGGGATCAAAGCATCCGTGACGGCGACGCCGACGCATGAGCTGTCGGGCCAGGGGTCCACGTTCACTATCTTGCTGGGGCAGGGCTCGACCTACATCAATTTGGCCGCGCCGGGCCGCAGCGTGCTGGCGCTGCGTGGCCTAGTCGGCAGCGTGCAGGGGGCGAGCACGTTCCAACTGCCGCCGGACGAGCGGTTCTATGCCGGCGGCGGCGGCACGGTCCGGGGCTACAAATATCAGTCGATCGGGCCGAGGTTCCGCGCCAACCGGCCCATCGGCGGCACGGCGCTCGTCGCAGGCACGGTCGAGTTCCGGCAACGCTTCGGCGAAAGCTATGGCGCGGCGGTGTTCGTGGATGCCGGACAGGTCGACAGCACCAGCGCCCCGTTCGGCGGCAGCGTGCGGGCAGGGGCCGGGGTGGGCGCGCGCTATTACACCCCGATTGGCCCCATCCGGCTGGACTTCGCGGTGCCTTTGAACAAACAGCGCGGCGACGATACATTCGAGCTCTATATCGGCATTGGCCAGTCGTTTTGAAGCTTAGGGCAATTTGATGCGTCGGGCATTCCGCATTCTGCTTTGGCTGTTGGGCGCGCTGCTTGCCGTGCCGCTGATTGCCGTGGCGGTAATTCTCATCGGCCTGAACATCGGGCCGGGCCGGGCTGCGGCAGAACTGGCGGTTGGCCGCTTGACCGGCGGCGCTGTCGTGCTGGAAGGCATCTCCGGCCGTTTCCCGGACGCGCTGCGGCTGCATCACTTGGAAATTCGCGACTCGCAAGGCGCTTGGCTGCTCGCGGACGACGTGGTGCTGGACTGGTCGCCGACCCAGCTGTTGCGGCGCACGGCCCAGGTCCAACTGCTGGAGGCCGCGCGGCTGCAGGTGCCCCGGCGTCCGGCAGCGAGCCCGGCCCAGCCAAATCAGCCCGCCGAAAGCAAGCCGTTCAGCCTGCCGGTTCAGGTCATCGCCCAGCGTATCCATGTCGCGCGCGCCGAGCTTGGCCCGGGCGTGCTGGGACAGGCCGCCACGCTTTCACTGGACGGCAGCGCCGACGTGGCGTCGCTGCAGGCCGGCAGCGTGGACCTGGCATTGCAGCGGCTCGATGCGGCTGGCGAGTATAAGGCCGCCGTCCGCCTTGACCCCGCGCATATCGCGGCGACGCTCGACGCCGGCGAGCCGGAGGCTGGGCTGATCGCGACGGTGGCGGCGCTGCCGGGCCTGGGGCCGCTTGCGATCAAAGGCAGCCTTGACGGGCCGCGGAACGCCGCCGCGACCAACCTTGCACTGACCGCCGGCCCGCTGCAGGCCAGCGCGAAGGGCACGGTCGATCTGGATGATTCTGCAGCCGACCTCGATGTGTCCGCGTCCGCGCCGGCGATGACGCCGCGACCGGACGTCGCGTGGCAGGGCGTGACGCTGCAGGCGCATGTGCAGGGTCCGTTCGCGAAGCCGGACGCCACCGGGCATTTGCAAATCGACAGCCTGGCTGCGGTGGGCGCGGCTGTGGGGCGGCTTGTCGCGGACGTCCAGGGCAACGCCGGGCACATTGCGCTGCATGCGTCCGCGGACGGCGTGCGCCTGCCGGGTCCGAACCCGGCGGTGCTGGCAGCGGCGCCCGTCGTGCTGGACGCCGATGCGCATCTGGACGATCCGACGCGGCCCGTCAGTTTCGCCCTGACCCATCCGCTGCTGTCGATCAAAGGCGACGCGCGGACGGGCGGCGATGTCTCGGCCACTGCCGACGTGAGCGCCCCGGACCTGGCGCCGTTCACCGCGATGGGTGGGATCGACCTGCATGGCAGCACGGCGCTGCATCTGCAGGCGGCGGTCGCGGCCGGGGTGACCCGGGTGGAGGCGGACGGCAAGGTCGCGGTGACCGGCGGCCAGGCGCCGGCGCCTGGGTTGATCGGGGATGCGACCCTCGGCGCCTCGGTGCAGGTCGCCGGCGCCGACATCACGCTGTCGCGGCTCGAGGTCGCGGGCAAGGCGCTGCGCCTGTCGGCCCAGGGCAGCAGCAAGGACCACGTGCTGGACGCCACCTATCGGGTCGGCCTGGCCGATTTAGCGGTGCTTGCGCCCACGCTATCCGGGTCGGCCGAGGCTGACGGGCACGTGCAGGGGCCGATGGATTCGCTCTCGCTCGACACGACCGTCAAGGGAGAAGTTGGCGCGCCGAACGTGCCGCGCGGGCCGGTGACCCTGACAGTCGCGCTGCAAGGATTGCCGGGCGCGCCGACTGGCAAGGTATTGGTGGAGGGCACGCTTTCCGGGGCGCCGCTCGCATTGGCGGTCTTGGCGCAGCGCGAGGCGGATGGCGGGCTGCACGCCACGATCGAGCGTGCCGATTGGCGCAGCCTGCACGCGGAGGGTGCCCTGACCCTGCCGCCCGGCGCCAAGCTGCCGTTGGGCCGGGTCGACCTGCGCATGACGGAGCTTGGCGACCTGCGCCCCTTCATCGGCCAGCCGCTGTCCGGCAGCGTGACGGCAAAGGCGAACCTGGACCCGCACGAGGCGACGCTGGACGCCGAGGTCCGCAACGCTGGCCTGCCCGGCAGCCGTGTCGGCCACGCCGCCCTGACCGCCCGGATCGCCGAGCCTACGACCGAGCCGGTGGTCAAAGCCCAGCTTTCGGCGGAGGGGATCGACGCCGGGGGGACGAAAGGGTCGGCCAAAATAGAGGTTGCCGGCCCGCAGGCCGCGCTGGCCGTGCGCACCACGGCGGCTTTGCAGGTCAGCGGCACCGACGCGCAAATCTCGGGGGCTGCGGTGGTGAACGCGCCGGCCAAGATCGTGCAGCTCGGCGCGCTGCAGGTGGTGGCAAAGGGCGAGACCATCCGGTTGCTGGCGCCGGCGCAGATACACCTGGCCGACGGCGTCGCGGTCGACCGCCTGCGGATCGGCGTGCGGGAGGCGGTGCTGGACCTTGCCGGCCGTCTGTCGCCCACCCTGGACCTTACGGCCACGCTGAAAGCGCCGGCGGACTTGGCGCGGCTGGCCTCGCCGGAGCTTGCCGCGGATGGCACGATCGCCGTGGACGCGCGGCTGACCGGCACGACGGCGCAGCCGGCCGGGACCATACGGGTCAACGCCACCGGCGTTCGGCTGCGGTCCGGCCCGGGCCGGTCGGTGCCGGCGGCGAACCTGGCAGCGACGGCGCAGTTGGCCGGCGGCAGCGCACGGATCGACGCACGGCTGTCGGCTGGGCCGGCGCTGCAGCTTACGGTCGTCGGCCAGGCGCCAATTGGGGCGGGGGCGCTCGACCTGCGGACGACTGGGGCGCTTGACCTGGTGCTGCTCGACCCGGTGCTGACCGCAAGCGGGCGGCGAGTGCGGGGCCGGGTGGCGCTGGATGCCCAGGTTGCCGGCACTGTGGCCGCGCCGCGCATCAGCGGCACGGCGCAGCTTGCCAAGGGCGACGTGCAGGATTTCGCCCAAGGCGTGCACATCAGCGACATCGCCGCCAGTTTACGGGCGGAGGGCGACACGGTTCGCATCGCAAGCTTCACTGGCAAGGCCGGGCCGGGAACGATCACGGCGTCCGGCAGCGTCGGCGTGCTGGCGCCGGGGCTGCCGGTCGACCTCACGATCACGGCGCGCAAGGCGCGGCCGCTGGCGTCCGACCGGCTGACCGCGGATATCGACGCCGACCTGACCTTGCGCGGCCAGGCCACGGGCGCGTTGCAGGCGGCAGGGCGCATCCTGATCCAGCGCGCCGAGATACGCATCCCCGAGAGCATGCCTGCCACTGTCGCCGTGCTGGATGTGCGCCGCCCCGGCCAACGCCCGCCCGCGCCGGCTGCGCCGGGGGGCGGAAGCGTGATCGGCCTCGACCTCACCATCGATGCGCCGCGCGCGATCTTCGTCCGCGGACGCGGCTTGGACGCCGAACTCGGCGGCGAGTTGCGGGTGCAGGGATCGAGCACGGCGCCGCAGGTCGGCGGCAAGTTCGAGATGCGGCGCGGCGTCATCAGCGTGGCGGGCACGACGCTGACGTTCACCAAGGGCAACGTCGGCTTCGACGGCACCGGGGTCACGGGCCGGATCGACCCGACGCTCGACTTCTCGGCCGACAGCACGTCGGGTTCGGTGACGGCGACGCTCAACATCGGCGGCTTTGCCAGCGCGCCCAAGATCACGCTGTCGAGCGTGCCGGAGCTGCCGCAGGACGAGGTGCTGGCCTATCTGCTGTTCAAGCGCAGCGCCAAGGATTTGGGGCCGTTCCAGCTTGCCGAGATCGCCGCCGCGGTCGCGAGCCTGACCGGCGTCGGCGGCGGCGTGACCAATCCGCTGGAGAGCGTGCGGAAGGGGCTGGGCCTCGACCGGCTATCGGTTGGCGGCGGCACGTCGGGTTCATCGCCTACGGTCGAGGCCGGGCGGTATGTGACAAACGGCGTGTATGTCGGGGCGAAGCAGGGCACCACGGGCGGGCAGACGCAGGCAACGGTGCAGATCGACATCACGAAGGGGCTGAAGGTCGAGACGGATGTGGGGACGGGGCAGGGGGGGAACTCGGTTGGGCTGACCTATCAGTATGAGTATTAAAACAATCGACAAGATAGATAAGCGGCAGGCGTGTAGACTGTGGAGCTAAGCTGGCTAAATCCGGTGGAGCTTGCGCGGTCTGAAGGTTTCCGCGCCCAGGAACTGAACCAAGTTCGGGCGCTCGTAGTTGCACACCGGGTCGCGTTCAAAAGGAGACGGGATGAGCACTTCAGTCGCGAGGCCGGTGACGATTGATCCGGATCCAACAGCCGTTGAGGCCGAGGTGTCCGACAACACGCTGCGCATCGTCCTGTCCGACGGGCGCGAGTTGTCGGCGCCCCTAGCTTGGTTTCCCAGGTTGCGGGACGCGACACTCGAGCATCGGCGAAATTGGCGGCTAGTTGGGCGCGGCCGTGGACTCCATTGGCCGGACTTGGACGAGGATGTCTCCGTCCGTGCATTGCTCGGCCAACCTACGTAACAGCGAGCAGCCGAGATGTTCCTGTCTTTGGATATAGCCGCGCGGCGGATGACATCATGAAGCGCACGACGATCTGGGCACTCGCGGCCCTCCTGCTTCCAGCAGCGGCGATGGCGCAGAATCCGCATGCCCCGCCCGCCGCCGAACATGAACAAGGGGCGGCGCCGCGCCCGGTGCCCGACCAGGGCGCGGACAAAACCACGTCCCACACACTGGCGCTGCCCGGCCGCACGCTGGCGTTCAGCGCGACCGTCAGCACCATCCGCCTGGCCAACCAACAGGGCGCGCCGCAGGCCGACGTGGTCGTGACCGCATTCCAGCTCGCCAACTCGCCCCCCGGGACCCGGCCCGTCACCTTCGCGGTGAACGGCGGCCCCGGCGCGGCCTCGGCCTGGCTGAACCTGGGCGCCATCGGGCCATGGCGCGTGCCGCTCGGGGCCGGCAGCAGCCCCAGCGAGCGCCCGGCAGTGGTGGACAACAACGAGACCTGGCTCGACTTCACCGACCTCGTGTTCATCGACCCCGTCACCACCGGCTACAGCCGCATCCTGGCCGGAGGCGACGACGTGCGACGCCGCATGCTGTCGGTGAACGGCGACATCGACGAACTCGCCACCGTCGTGCGCCGCTGGCTGGAGGCCAACGGACGGCTGCAATCGCCGAAGTTCATCGTGGGCGAGAGCTACGGCGGCTTCCGCGGCCCGAAGCTGGCGCGGGCGCTGCTGGACGACCAGGGCGTGGGGGTCAGCGGGCTGGTGCTGATTTCCCCGGTGCTGGACTTCAATGGGCGGGACGGCCCGTATGATCCGATGCGCTGGGTCGGGCGGCTGCCCTCAATGGCCGCTGCCGCGCGTGGCGCCGCCGGGCGGGCGGAAATGCGCGACGTCGAGACCTATGCCGCGACCGACTACCTGGTTGACCTCGTGCGCGGCGAGCACGATGCGGACGCGGTCGGCCGGGTCAGCGCCCGGGTCGCCGCGCTGACGGGGCTTGATCCCGCGCTGGTGCGGCGGCGCGCGGGCAAGGTCGATATTGGGACTTTCACGCGCGAGCGCGAGCCCGGACGGGTCGCGAGTCCCTACGACGCCATGATCTCGGCCGCAGACCCATTCCCCGAGGCGGCGAACGACAACTCGCCCGACGCCATCCTCGACGCGCTGCGCGGTCCCGTCACGAGCGCGATGCTCGACCTGTATGCGACGCGGCTTGACTGGAAGCCTGGCGGAGCGCCGGCGCGGCAGTACTACCTGCTGAACGAGGGCACCGCGCGCGAATGGGACTATGGCCGCAGCAACACCCGGCCGGAGGTGATGGGGGCAATGCGGCAATTCCTGGCGCTCGATCCCGCCGCGCACGTGATCGTGGCGCATGGCCTCACCGACCTCGTCACCCCGTATTTCGCCAGCAATCTGCTGTTGGATCAGGTTCCGGACCAGGGTCCCGGCGACCGGCTGCAGCTCCGGGTCTATGGCGGCGGACATATGTTCTATGGACGGGACGCATCCCGCGCGGCGCTGCATGGCGATGCGGAGGCGATGGTCCGTGCTGCGCTGACCGGCGGTTCAACCAAGTCACTGGAGTAGCCCCATGCAAATTGCCGAGCATGCCTTCATTGTCACCGGCGGCGCGTCCGGCCTGGGCGCCGCCACGGCCCGCATGGTGGCCGCTGCTGGCGGCAGGGTGGTGATCGCCGACATGAACCGCGCCGCCGGGGAGGCGCTGGCGCAGGAATTGGGCGGCGCCGCCCGTTTCGTGGCGGCCGACATCACGGACGAGGCTTCGGCGCAGACGGTGGTGGCCGAGGCGGAGGCGGCGTTCGGCGGCCTGCACGGCCTGGCAAACTGCGCCGGGATCGCGATCGGGGAGAAGGTGCTGGGTCGCGACGGGCCGCACGCGCTGGCGTCATTCGCCCGTGTGGTCACGGTGAACCTGATCGGCACGTTCAACATGATCCGGCTGGCGGCGGCCGCGATGGCCAAGGGCGAGCCCGGCGCCGACGGCGAGCGCGGCGTGATCGTCAACACCGCCTCGATCGCCGCGTTCGACGGGCAGATCGGCCAGGCCGCCTATGCGGCGTCGAAGGCCGGGGTGGCGGGCCTGACCTTGCCGATTGCGCGCGAGCTGGCGCGCAGCGGCATCCGGGTCGTGACCATCGCGCCCGGCCTGTTCGCCACGCCGATGATGGCCGGGTTGCCGGACGACGTGCAGGCCAGCCTGGGCAGCTCGGTGCCGTTCCCCTCCCGGCTCGGCCGGCCGGAGGAGTTCGCGGCGATGGTGCGGGTGGTTTGCGAGAACCCGATGCTGAATGGCGAAGTCATCCGCCTCGACGGCGCATTGCGGATGGCGCCGCGTTAGCGGGTCGCGACCAGGAACAGCCGCGGGAAGGGCAGCAGCACGCTGCCGTCTGGCAAGGCGGGGTAGGCTCGGGCGATCCGGCCGCGATACTCGGCCAGGAAACGAGTTTGTTCGCCCGCGTCCAATGGGGCGAGGAACGGGCGCAGGCCGCTGCCCTTGAACCATTCGACGACGGCATCCGTGCCGCCGGCGAGCGGGTGGTGATAGGTCGTGCGCCATACGTCGACCCGCGCGCAATGCGGGCGCAGCAGGCCGTAGTACCAATCCGGCGTTCCCATCCCGGCCCGCATGCCCGCAGCCGCCGCGAGCTTCGCCGCCCAGGGTCCGTCGGCCGCCACGTCCCGCATAATGCGGTGTGCCGGTTCGTCCAGGTTGTCCGGCATCTGAATCGCGAGGCTACCGCCCAGCGCCAGCTTCGCGGCCAGGCGCGGCAGCAGGCCGGCGTGGTCCGGCAGCCATTGCAGCACGGCGTTGGCCAGAATCGCATCGAACGGCCCCGGCGCGTCCCATGCCGAGATGTCCGCCATCTGGAACCGCAGTTGCGGCAGCCGCGCCTGCGCCGCCGCGATCATGTCCGGGGAGCTATCAAGCCCGGTCACCTCGGCGTCCGGAAAACGCTGGAGCAGCAATTCAGTGGAGTTGCCGGGTCCGCAGCCCAGGTCGATGGCCGCCGCTGCGGCCTGGCCCGGCACGGCCGCGAGCAGGTCGCGCACTGGCCGGGTGCGTTCGTCCTCGAACGTCGCGTACTGCTTGGCGGACCATGCTACCATGCCGTTCCTCCTACGTTTCCGCCAGCGATTGCCGCACGGCTGCGGCATGGGTCAAAGCGCGGTCGACCCACGGTCCCGCCGCCGCGATAGCGGGTCCGAGGTCGAAAGCGGCAGGAAGGCCAGCGTCGTGCAGCGCCGGATCGCGGGTGAGCACGGCCTGTAAAGTTTCGCCGGTGCGGCGCACCTCGTCGGCCGCCTGCTCGACCCGTTTGTGCGCGGCCTCCCGCCCAAGCCGCGGGCTCAGCCGCGCCGCCGCCGCGTCGGCGAACAGCAGGCCGCGGGTCTGGCCGATGTTGGCGCGCATGCGCGGGGCATCGACGACCAGGCCGTGGGCCAGCGACGACGCCTCGTGCAACGCCCCCGACGCCAGGCCGAACAGCGTTGGCAACGCGTGCCACTCGGCATGCCACAATCCCGGCGGGCGCTCATGCGCGCTGGCCATGGCATCCAGCAGGGTCGCAGCATGGCCCTTGGCGGCGGAGGCGGCGGCCAGGATGACGGTGCAGGATACCGGGTTGCGCTTGTGCGGCATGGCGGAGGAGCCGCCGCGTCCGGGCACCCAGGGCTCGGCGACCTCGGCGACCTCGGTTGAGGCCAGGTTGGCGATGTCGGTCGCCATCTTCGCCAGCGCACCCATCAGCATCGCGAGCCACGCGCCCATCTCGGCCATGCCCACCCGGCGCGTATGCCAGGCAATTGGGGCGACGCCGAGGCCGAGCGCGTGCGCGAAGCCGTCCGCGACCGCCGGGCCGTGCTCGCCGAGGCCCGCGAGGGTGCCGACGGGTCCGCCCAGCGATGCCACCAGCAGCCGCGACCGCAGGCCGGGCAGGCGCTCAGCCACGTCCGCGACCCCGGCGAGCCAGACCGCCACTTTGAAGCCGAACGTCAGCGGGGCCGCGTGCTGGCCGTAGGTGCGTCCGACGCAGGGAGTTTCCCGGTGCTCGGCCGCGAGCCCGGCCAAACCGGCCATGACCGTGTCAATGTCGGACGTGAGAAGCGCCAGCGCCGCACGCATCTGCAGCACCAGCGCCGTGTCCAGGATGTCCTGCGTGGTGGCGCCCTTGTGGAACGACCGCTCCAATTCGCGGGGCAGCCGGGCCTGCACTGCGCGGACGAAAGGGATGGTGGGCACGCCGGAAAGCGCCGTCTGTTCGCCGATCGACGCGGCATCGAGGCTGTCGGCACGGATCGCCTCGATGGCTGGGGCCAAGGCGTCGGGAACCAGGCCCAGCCGCGCCTGCGCCCGGGCCAACGCGGCCTCGGCTTCGAGCATCGCCGCCAGCCGGGCCTGGTCCGAGAACACGCCGCGCATGGCCGCCGTCGCGAAAAGCGGGCCGAGCAACGCGGAGTCGATGGCGGCGAATGTCATGCGGGATGGTTCCTCGCCTGTGCCTCGGAGGTGCCGGCGCCGATGATGCGGCCTGGGTCCTGGCGTCCGGGCCGCAGGCAAACACGATGCGGGCGAGCTGGTCAATGCACGCCTACACCCGGCCGCGGAGGCGCAGCCAGGTCAGCAGCAGCGCATCCACGGGCACCGCGGGAACCTCGCGCAGGCGCCAGTACCAGCGCTTGCGGGAGCTGGCCGACGCCGTGCTCCGGGTCGGCGGGCAGGCCCGCGCGCGCAGCCCGGCGAGCCGCAGCAGCAGCACGCAGCGCGGCAGGTGATAGGCGGAGGTGGCGGCATACACCGGTCCCGCGTGGCCGCGCAGCAGGGCGGCGCAGGCGCGGACCGAGGACAGCGTGTTGGTCCCGGTCGGCTCGGTCCTGATGTGGTCGAAGGCCACGCCGCGGTCGCGCAACAGGGCAGCCATGACGTCCGCCTCGGCCGGGCCATAACGGCCGACGCCGCCGGTCGGCATGTAAACGGCATCGGGCAGCCGTTCGCCCAGGCGGTGGGCGGCGCGCACGCGGTCCAGCAATGCGCCGCTGGGCTGGCCATCGGGGCGCACGGCCGCGCCGAAGATGATGATCACGGGCGTCATCGCGGCGCCGCGAGCAGGATGCGGTTGACGCTCGACAGCGCGTCATAGGTCTGCCGCCAGGCGCGGGCGAATGCCGCCGGGTCCGTGCCCCGGGTCCGCAGCGCCGCCGCGATGCCGCCCACGGTGCGGACGCCGTCGATCTGGCCCAGGATGGCCGCGGCCAAGGGCGGCAACGGCAGCGGGACGCGCAGGCCGTCGAACACGAACGGCAGCGTGCCGTCGCCGCGGATGTTGCGGGCCAGCTCGGCTGCCGGCGTCTCCCGGGCGACCGGGACGGCGTCGTCGCGCATCGGATCGGGCGCTGGCCTGGCCTCGACGGCACGCACGCAATAGGCGACGTGGGTGCTCATGTTCCCCGTCAGCGCTTCGGCCAGGCCGGCGCGGGCGGCCGGGTCGAGCGCGGCAATGCGGGCGCGCAGCTTCGGGTCTGGCAGGTAAACGGAGGGATCGTAGCGCAGCGGCTCCATCAAGGCCGTGACCTGCAATCCCGCGGTCTCCAGCAGGGCGATGAACTCCGGCGCGGCATAGGCCCGGTCCCGCGGGTTCAGCAGCAGGTCATACAGCCCGGCGTCGCCGCCCTCGATATGGTCGCCGAAATAGCCGTTGCGGCGCAGCCAGGCAGTCTCCGGCAGATGGCGCATGACCCGGCGCGCCACATCCAGCCGGGCCGGGGGTGCGTCATCCTCCGGCGTCAGCAGCCGGAGCGCGTCCTGCAGCATGTAAACGCCGGTGCGGCCATGCGGCGCATAGACCATCAGCCCCAGCCCGCCCCCAGGCGCCAGCACGGAAAGCAGCGCCCGCAGACCCGCCGCCGGGTCAGGCAGATGATGCAGCACCCCGCAGCAATCGATGTAGTCGAATGGCCCGAGGCCCGACTGCGTCAGGTCCAGCAGCGATCCCTGGCGCCAATCGAGGGTCAGCCCGCGCGCCTCCGCCCGCGCCCGCGCCACCCCATGCGCGGCGGCGGAGCGGTCCAGGTAGGCGACGCGGCCCGGCCGCCCGGCACTCGCCAACTGCTGCGCCAGCATGATCGCGCCGTCCCCGGTGCCGCCGCCGGCGACCAGCGCACGTAACGGCTGCGACGCCGGGCGCGCAGCCTGGAACACCCAGTGGTCGATCTCGCGCAGGTGGCTCGGGCTGCCGACGATCAGGCGGCGCGCCTCGTCCCGCGGGTCCCGCTTCGGATAGGGGAACGCCTCGTATTGCGCGGCGAGCCTGGCGTCGGTTGCATCCGTCATGGGGAACACCTATCCCGCGGCGATGCATTCTTCCAGGACCCCGGCTTCCAGGACCCCGACCCACCATGCGCGCGGGTATTTCGGCATCGGGGCCGAGGGGGTGTCCAAGTCCGCCAACATGGGCGCATTGCTGCGCACCGCCCACGCGTTCGGCGCGGCGTTCTGCTTCACGGTCGGCGGCGGCTGGGACGCGCGGGCTGGGCGCACGGCCGACACCGCGGACACGCCGTCGCACGTGCCGCTTTGGCGCTTCCCGGACCCGGCCGCCATCAAGTTGCCGCGGGAGTGCGCGCTGGTGGGCATCGAGCTGCTGGACGACGCCGTGGACCTGCCGTCGTTCCGGCATCCGCTGAACGCCGCCTATGTGCTGGGGCCGGAGCGGTCGGGCCTATCGGCGCCGTTGCGGGCGCAGTGCCGGCATGTCGTGCGCATCCCGACCCGGTTCGCTATCAACCTGGCCGTGGCCGGGGCGCTGGTAATGTATGACCGCCTGCTGCAGCACGGGCGTTTCGCAGAACGTCCGGTGGCGAGCGGCGGGCCGGATCAAGCGATAGCGGCGCCCGCTGGCCACGGCGACCCGCGGTTCCGCCGCACGGTGCCGGACTGGCTGGCCCCCGACACGGCCGACCGATGACGGGCTGCTTGTAACCCGCTGCTTGTTCTGGCAGCACGCCCGCCGTATCTCTCGGTTCATGCAATCCAAGGTTCTCCTGATCCTGGCCGCCGCGGCGCTGCCGTCGTTCGCCTTTGCCCAGGCCAAGGCACCCGTGCACGCCCCGGTGCATGGCCAGGCACACGCCCCGGCGCATACGGCGTCCCGGCCGGCTAGCGCGCCGCCCAAGTCGATCGGCAAATTCGACAATTGGCAGGCCGCGACGCACCAGGAGGCCGGGCAGCAGGTTTGCTATGCCTTCACCCGGGCATCCAGCTCGCTGCCGGCGCTGCCGGGCCGGGGCGAAGTGGTGCTGACGGTTACCGAGCGAACCGGTGGGCGCGACGCGGTGGCGATCAGCGCCGGCTTCGCTTACGCGCCGGGCACGGAGGTGCAGATGGGCGTCGACCAGGCGCAGCTCGCGTTCTACACCGCGAACCGCTCGGCCTTTGCCCGCGACGGCAAGGCGGCGGTGGCGGCGTTCGAGAAGGGTCGCCAGGCCGTCGCGAAATCGCCGGGGCCGCGCAACGTCGCAGTGTCCGACAGCTTCAGCCTGCGCGGGTTCAGCCCAGCCTATGCCGCCATCAGCAAGGCCTGCCCCATCAAATGAGCGCCACGCTTGACCTGACGGAGGCTGAGCGCACGCGCATCCTCGCCAAGTCCGCCCTGTTCAACCCGCCGACGGCGCAACTGCCCGACGGGCGGCGCGACCTTGTCGGCCTGACGCGCGAGGAGCTGGTCGGCGAGCTGGCGGAAATCGGTGAAAAGCCGTTCCGCGCCAAGCAGCTCTGGCATTGGATCTACCACCAGGGCGCAACCGATTTCTCCGCCATGTCCAGCATCGCCCGGCCCTTGCAGCAACGGCTGGCCGAGCGCTTCGTGGTCGGCCGGCCCAGCGTCGCCACCGTGCAGACCAGCACGGACGAGACCCGCAAGTGGCTGTTCCGCTTCCGCGACGGGCAGGAGGCCGAGACCGTTTACATCCCCGACCGGCACGGGGACCGCGGCGCCGTCTGCATCTCGTCGCAGGTCGGCTGCACCCTGTCCTGCCGTTTCTGCCACACGGGCACGCAGGCGCTGGTACGGAACTTGGGCGTGGCCGAGATCGTCGGCCAGTTCATGGCGGCGCGTGACGCCTATGGCGAGTGGCCCAGCCCACGTGGTGAAACGCCGCGGCTGCTTTCGACAATCGTGCTGATGGGCATGGGCGAACCGCTTTATAATTATGAGAGCGTCGCCCGCGCCATGCGGATCGTGATGGACGGGGAAGGGATCGGCCTGTCCCGCCGGCGCATCACGCTGAGCACTTCGGGCGTCGTGCCGATGATGGACCGCTGCGGGACGGAGCTTGGGGTCAACCTCGCCGTGTCGCTGCACGCCGTGCGCGACGACCTGCGCGACGAGATCGTGCCGCTGAACCGCAAATACCCGATCAATGAGCTGATCGCCGCCTGCCGACGCTACCCCGGCGCCAGCAACGCCCGGCGCATCACTTTCGAGTACATCATGCTGCGCGGCGTGAACGACAGCGAGGCGGATGCGCGGGAGCTGGTGCGGCTGATTGCCGGCATTCCGGCCAAAGTGAACCTGATCCCGTTCAACCCCTGGCCCGGCAGCGACTACCGGCCGAGCGGGCGGGAAACGCTGGAGCGGTTCGCGGCCATCGTGCACGACGCCGGCTTCGCCGCGCCGATCCGGATGCCGCGTGGACAGGACATCCTGGCCGCCTGCGGGCAGTTGCGGACCGATAGCCGCCGGAGCCGGGGCGCTGGCGCCGGATTGCGATCTGCGCTGGCGCAACCATCTGTCAGCGATGGATGATACGCTGCGTTCCCCGACCGCCAACGACCACTTGGACCGGCACGAAGCCGAGCGCACGCCGCCGGAGTCGAAGCCGCACGATCCGAAATTGCCGGCAGAAATCGGTGGTCCCAAGGGACCGGAGCCAACCCGCTACGGCGATTGGGAGCAGAAGGGCCGCTGCACCGATTTCTAAATGTGCGCGAGCCGACGGTTCACCGCGGCCCTGACTGTATTCTCCAATAGGCAAGCGATGGTCATTGGCCCGACGCCGCCGGGCACGGGAGTGATGGCCCCGGCGATGGCGGCGCATTCGGCATAGGCGACGTCGCCGACCAACCTGCCGTCGGCCGTGCGATTGATGCCTACGTCGATGACGGTGGCGCCGGGCTTGATCCAATCGCCGCGCACCATCTCGGGCCGTCCCACGGCGGCCACCACGATATCGGCCCGGCGGCACTCCCCGGCCAAGTCCAACGTGCGGGAATGCGTAATCGTGACAGTGGCATCGGCAGCCAGCAGCAGCGTCGCCATCGGCTTGCCGACAATCGCAGAGCGCCCGAGCACCAATGCCCGTGCGCCCCGGAGCGGAATCTCCGCAGCCTCCAGCAGCCGCATGACCCCGGTGGGCGTGCAGGGGGCGAGCACGTCGAGGCCGTCCTGCAGGCGGCCGACGTTCAGCGGGTGGAAGCCGTCCACGTCCTTGGCCGGGTCGATGGCCTCGATGATCGGGCGTGGGGGAACGGCGTCCGGCAACGGAAGCTGGACGAGGATGCCGTCGATCTCAGGGTCGGCGTTCAACCGGCGGATCAAAGCCAGGAGATCGGCGGCGGGGACGTCAGCCGGCAGGCGCACGGTTTGCGCGAGCAGTCCGGCAGCCTGGGCCGCACGGTCCTTGTTGCGGACATAGACGGCGCTGGCTGGGTTTTCGCCGACGAGCACGACCGCCAGGCCCGGTTTGAAGGGCAAGGCTGCGGTTTGTTCGGCGATGCGGCCGCGAAGGGCGGCGGCGATGGCTTTGCCGTCGATGACGCGGGCGGTGACGGGGGCCGCCTTCACATGCCCGCCCTCACATAATCGTCCAGACGCCTCGGGTCAGGCCGATATAGAGGGTCGCCAGCAACGGGCGCGCAATGTATTGCAGCAACAGGATTGCGATGATCGGGCTGATGTCGATGTTGCCGAAGTTGGGCAGCACGTTGCGGATCGGACGCAGCATTGGTTCGGTGACACGGTTCAGAAAGTCCCCGATCATGTAAACAAGCCGGTTGCGGGTGTCGAGCACGCCGAAGGAGGCCAGGGTGCTGAAGATGGCCGACAGAATCAAAGCCCATATCAAGAGGCCGATGATGGCTTCGAGTAGCTGAAACAAGCCTGAGATCACGTGGGGCAGCCTCCTGAGGAATGCGGCGGACCCTACCCATGCGCCCGGCATGGTGCAACCGGGCGCGGAATGCGTGTCGGTTGCGCTTGACTTGCCCCGGCGGCCTGAGCATTGTCCGCCGCCTGCACGGCGGGGCTGTAGCTCAGTTGGGAGAGCGCCTCGTTCGCAATGAGGAGGTCAGCGGTTCGATCCCGCTCAGCTCCACCACCGCTGTGTCAATCGGTTAGCGGCTGTTTTATGCCCGAGCAGCGGCGTTCAAGGATGTTTGTCCGGACCGGCACGCGTGCGCTCGGCCGCGGGCCGCAGGTTCTGCAGCCGATTGCCCGCCTCTTCGTTGCCGAGGGCGAGAGCGCGGCGATACCAAGCTGAGGCTTGTTCCGCGTCGGGACGGAGGCCGAGCGCGCCGATCTGCGACAGGAATCCTGCGTCGAAAGTCTTTCCCATCGCTGTCGCAGCATCGCCGGAGCCGGCGGCGGCGGCATGCTCATACAAAAGACGCGCGGCCGACACGTCGCCCTGCTGCATGAGCGCATCGCCGCGGCGGACCATCATGGCGGCCCGTATAGCGGCGGCGCGCTGTTCCTCCAGCCTGCGAGCCTCCGCCAGCCGGGCTTCAACGTCGGATGCATCCTTCGTCCCGCGTTCGACCCGGCCCGTAAGCGCACCGACCTGCTGTTCGGCGGCGCTGACCTGCTGCGTCACGCGCTCAAGCTGTGCGGTCGTGTTGTCCAAACGCTTCTGCGCCGCCTCGGCCGCCCGTTGGGCGATCGGAAGCTGCTGCTCAATGGCACTGCGCTGCCCCGCGACTTCGGAGAGCTGCGCCTTGTTCTCAGCAAGCTGCTTCTCAGCCGTGGCAGCACTGTCCTGCACGTCTTCAGCCTGGCGCTGCAACGCCGTGAGCCGTTGCTCGGCGGCGCTGACCTGCTGCGTCACGCGCTCAAGCTGTGCGGTCGTGCCGGTAAGTTTCTGCTGCTCAAGCTCGCCCGCGGCTTGCGTGCGGGAAAGCTGCTCCTGCAGCGTGCCCAAACGCTGTCCGACGTCGGTCCGCTGTGCGGCCAAACGTTCGAGCTGCATTTCTGCGTCGGCGATCTGGGCCTTCGCCTGGTCGGCCGCTTGCTGGACCCGTCGCAGCGCGGCTTCGGCATCCATAAGGTCTCCGGAGCGAGTGTCCGCATCCTGCGTAAGTTGTGCAGGCGGTTGGGGCGTGTCCGCCTCCTGCCCGTGTGCTGCTCGGGTATGCCCGTCGAACGCCAGGATGGCCAAGGTGAGTGTCGCGGAAAGCCTAGTCCCGGCCCACCAATCGGTATTCATGGCGCTTCGTCTCCCAGGCGGATTGTTTGTGCCTCCACGATAGATGCGTCGCCACGAGGGCGAAAGGTGATGATTTGAGCGAGCCTGCAGCCTGGGCGAGCAAGCGGACCGCCTGCCGGACGGACTGGGCGCATCGGCGGTTGGCCTTCAATCACTGACGCGTGTGGTGTGGTCGCCGATGAAACCGGCTTATAAGCTTAGCTTGCAGGGCGTGTGCCGAGGTCTGTCCCGGTCGTGCAAAAGCGACATGAGCTGTTGACTCGCGATGATGCACCGCAACGCACTGCACCCTCGCAGGAGCTGGCTGGAGAATGCAAAAGTCAAGTACTTCTCTTTTCAGGCCGTCCCAGTCAAGCTTGGCTGCCCAATCCGTATTGGTGCCCGCTGTTCTTCAAATGGATGCAAACTGGATCGTGCTGCGCGACGTGATGCTCGATCTTGGTGCCCGCAGTGCGCCATCGCTGCCGTCGCGCGTATGTTTTGCTCTGCTGCATCCTAAACAGGGCGTCGTTTTACTCGATATCGCACCCCATAGCACGTCCCACGCAGTCGAACGTTTGCGCCGGGCGCTTACAGCCGCAAAATTCCACAAGACCTTCCCCGGCCACCTTGCAATCCTTTACCGGCAGGTAACACAGGAAGATGTGCCTCACCTTGCCGACCTGATCCGCGCCGCCTTTTCGGAGGAGCGGGCGACAGAAATCGACGGCGGGCAAGGGTGGACCTGCTTGGCGAGGCACGTCTTGGGCGGCGTGCGTATTTTCGATCTCGGGTTTTCAACGTGGACATCCCAAGTCGACAGCCCATCCGTCGCGCCACCATGGATGGCAGAGTGGCGGCCGGCGGCCCGCTCGCCCGGCTTCAGCGCACTGGGCTATTTCTGGGCTGTCGTTTTGGCCACCGTCGCGAGCGGCGCGGCCTTCCTGCACTATGACTACGTGCCGCCTGTGCAGGCCGGCCACGGAGGGGACCTTCCGCGACGCAGCGCATTCAGCTCCGATGCTCCAAGCGGCTCAGTCTCATCTCCCGCCCTGCTCGTTCTCCCGGCCGGGCCGCGGACCGCAGCGGTTATCCGCACCGCTGGCCTATCCGACCGGTCGCCTGAGACTGCCGGCAAGACAGACACTCCGTCACTGGTTGATACTCCAGCCACCGCTTCACTGGCCCAAGATGCCCTCATAATCGACACCACAGCGCTTGAGGCCGTGCGCGCCCCACTTCCCGCCAAGGGGCAAACTATCCTGATGGCTGAAGGCGGCACCGAGACGGATCGTGTCGCCCCCGCGTCTGCCTTGTCCAGTGCCACCGCCGCGTTGGCAGAGAGGATGGTCCGCCGCGCTGACGCCTTGTTGCAGCATGGCGACGTGTCGGCTGCGCGCCTGCTGTATGAGCGCGCCGCCGCGGCTGGTTCCAGTCACGCAGCGACGGCGATGGGCAGGACCTTCGACGCGGCATTCCTCACCGGGATCGGCGTCGTCGGCCTGAGCGCCGACCCATTGCTGGCCGCAAAATGGTATCATCGGGGTCTCGGCCTCGGCGAAGATGAATTGCGCGTGCGGCTGCAAATCCTCCAGCCTGCGCCCGGCCGCACCAGTATCGCCATGGAGGCACCCTCGCAATGACGCACCGGCCCACCCATCGCAGACGCGCCGTCCTGTCTCCCCTCTGGCGCAGCCTTATCCTTGCGGCCCTCATGAGCGCTCCGGCGGCTGCCCAACGCGCGGCGCCGGGCGCGTCGGCCATCGCCCCGGCGGCCACCACGGCGCGGGCCAATGCCGGAACCATCGGCGTCATCTCCGGCGGGGTGCAAGGCACCTACATCCGCATCGCCGCCGACCTCGCGACCACGCTCGACGACGGCGATCAGCTTCGTATCCTGCCGATCATCGGCCGGGGCTCGGTGCAGAACATCGCCGACGTGCTGTACCTCCGCGGGGTCGACGTCGGCATCGTCCAAGGCGACGTCCTGACCTATCTCCGGCGCGAGCGCCTATTCCCCGGCATCGAGCAGTCCATCCAGTACATCACCAAGCTGTATGACGAGGAGGTCCACGTCCTTGCCCGGGCCGATATCTCAAGCATCGGGGAGCTGGCGCATCAGCCGGTGAACGTGGACCTCCCCGGCAGCGGCACGGCGATGACGGCGTCTGTAGTTTTCGACACGCTCGGCATTCCGGCGCAGCTCGTCCATTACAACCAGGCCGCGGCTCTGGACCGGTTGAAACGGGGAGAGATCGCGGCGCTGGTCTATGTCACAGGCAAGCCCGCGGCGCTGTTCTCGTCCATCAGCCCGGACGCCCACCTGCATTTCCTGCCAATCGCGATCACGCCGGGTTTGCTGGAAACCTATCTGCCCTCGCAGTTGGAGCATGACCGCTATCCCGCCTTGATCCCGGACGGCCAGCCAGTGGAAACACTGGCGGTCGGCGCCGTAATGGCGGTGTATGCGTGGCCGCAGAAACAAGAGCGCTATGCCAAGGTGGCGCGCTTCGTGAAAGCGTTCTTCACGAAGTTCGATCGCTTCCGGGAGCCGCCGAACCATCCGAAATGGGCGGACGTGAACCTGGCGGCGCAACTGCCAGGCTGGACGCGTTTTCCCGCCGCGCAGGAGGAACTGCAACGGGGAGTCGCGGCGCCGGTTGGCACGGCTTCGCGGTAGGGCACGGCGTCATGGTTTTGGGCGTCGGCGATTAAACCGGGTGCGTCGACGGCCCCATCGCCGGCCAGTCCGCTTACGCCGCCTTTGCCAGCTCGACCCCGCACGCATCGAAAAGCGTGAACAGCCTGGCGGCGCTTTCGTCGTTCAAGCGGAGATGCGGCGGCCGGATATTCAGCCAAGCGTCGTCACCGGCGTTGCGTGCCACCAGCGCCTTCAAGCCCGGGATCAGGGCGGCCGAAGTCACTGCTTTACGCAGCGCGCTCAGCACGTCCTGCGCCGCTGCTCCCTCGGCGCTATCCCAACCCGCGTAAACCCGTGCGTTCACCGCCGCCGTCACGTTGCTCGCCGCCGAGATCGACCCGGCGCCGCCAATCTGCAGCAGCCGGTGCAGGTGGCCGTCGTCGCCGCAATAAACCTCAAACCCATCCTTCGCGAAGTGCTCGACATAGGCCCGGGTGTTGGCGAAGTCGCCGCTGCTGTCCTTGATGCCCTTGACCGTGCCGGGATAGGCCCGCAGCAGGCGGCCAACCAGGTCCACGGTGAACGGCACCGCCGACTGGGCAGGAAAATGATACAGGAACACCCGCGTGCCGGTCCCGGTGCGCTGGATGACCTCGCTGAACCAGGCGAACAGGCCATCCTCGCTCGGGTTCTTATAGAAGAACGGCGGCAAGGCGAGCACGCCGGGGCAGCCGAGTTCCGCGGCGCGGCGTGCCAGCAGGACGGTGTCCGTCAGCGCCGGGGTGCCGACGCCGGGCAGCAAGCGGGCGGCGGGGATGCCGCGTTCGACCAGGCCCTCCATCACGGCAATGCGTTCGGATACGCCGAGCGAGTTCGCCTCCCCGGTCGTGCCCAGAATGGCGAGCCCATTGCAGCCATTCGCCAGCAGCCAGCGGCAATGCGCGGCCATGCGGTCGAGGTCGACCGATAGGTCCGCGCGCATGGCCGTCAACGCTGCAGCGTTCACGCCGCCATAGAGTGTATCCTTCATCATCGCTCCACCCCCTTCTTGATGCGGCGTGGCACCCGCGGCGACTGGCCGGGCCAGTCCACGACATGGTGCTCCAGCGGACCGGCCCGGCGCTCGTTCACCGCGCGTCCGCGGACCGACACGCCCGCCGCGTGCACGCTGTCGGGGTCGCCGGACACCAGCGGATGCCACCACGCCAGGCCCTTGCCCTCCGCCAGACGACGGTAGGCGCAGGTCGGCGGCAGCCAGTCGATTTCGTCCAGCGTGCCGGGCGTCAGTGAGACGCAATCGGGGACTTTTATCTGCCGGGTCTCGTATTGCTTGCAGCGGCAGGTCTCGCCGTCCAGCAGGCGGCAGGACACGTTGGTGAAAGACAGTTCCTGGGTCTCGTCGTCGCGCAGCTTATGCAGGCAGCAGCGGCCGCAACCGTCGCATAACGACTCCCACTCCGCAGGCGTCATGCGGTCCAACGGCTTGGTCGTCCAGAAAGGGCCATCCATGCGCGCGAATATAACCCCGGCCACGCGCGGCAGGAAGGGCTACCGGCGTGGGGCTGTCAATGGCTGCTGCTGGATCGGCGCGGATCGCGGCCCCGGTTGGAGCGGTATAGGCGCCGGCAACGCAGGTGGCGCTGCGGGTTCGGACTGCTGGCCGTAGCGGATCAACACCTGCCGCAGCGGGTCGGCGGCGGGGTTCGTCGCCTCCATGCTGATGACGATCTGCTGGGCCGCCATTGGACGGCCGTAATAGGCTTGGTTCCACTCGGACTTGCTGCTCATCAGGCTGCCGCTGAGCGAGATGCCGGCATAAAGGCCGCGCGCCCGGGAGAATCCGACGATGTCGGCGCGGAGGGCGGCGGTCGTGGCGCCCTCGACCCCGCCGCCCAGGTCCACGAAGGTGGCGATGGCGTCGGCGCCCAGCTTGAACTGGTTGTCCATGATGGCGTTCAGCCCCTTATCGGACATGATCAGCAGCAACACCTGAGCGTCCTGCACCCCGGCCTGGAAACCGATGCTGCCGCCGCCCATGCCGTAAAACGCCGGTGCCGACCATGACCCGGCGCCGTCCCGCGCCACCAGCACGCAACTGCCGCCCTGGCCGCCTAACAGGAAGCCGGCCCGGAAGATCTGCGGGCAGATCATCGCCGCCCGTGCCCGCCTCAGCACAGACTGCGCATCCTTGCCGTCCCGGTTGTTCAGCAGGTCCTGCGCTGCGAGCGTGGCGCGGTCCACCAACTCCTGCTGCTCGGACTGGGCATGCGCGGCAATCGGCAGCAGGGCCAGAATGGCCAATATAACGGTCCGCACCATCGCAATGGTTTCCTTCCTGAGATGCACGATCCTAGCGCCGGATTATGGCGTTACCAAGCGCTGTTGATCCGATGTCTCAAGCATTTTGCGCCTCAAAGCCCGGCGACTCGTTCACGGAGACGACGCGCCATCCTTCCGCCAGGCGTTCCAGCCGGGTCAGGGACAGGTTGTAGATGGACAGATGCAGCGCGCGGCCGGCGTCGATCGCCATGGCGTGCGCGACGGCCGCCCGGATCGCGCCGCCATGGCTCACGATGACGACGTCCTCTCCGGCGTGGCGCTCCGCCAAGTGGTCGAGCGCCAGGCCGACCCGGATCAGCACATCCGCCATGCTCTCGCCATTCGGCGGTGTTTCGGTTGCGGCCAGCGGCCAGAACGGATGGGCCGGAGCCGAGAGCAGCGGCGGCAGCGCCGCGTGGCGCAGGCCCTGGTAGTCGCCCAGGTTCTGCTCGATCAGGCCGGGCTCGACCGCCATCGGCTGCTCCGGGTACCCCGCCGCAAAGATTGCCTCCGCCGTCCGGCGGGTGCGCGACAGCGGGGTGCACAGCCAGCTCGCGGGCCGGGGCAGCCGCGCCGCCAGCGCCTGGTACATCGGCGCCTGCGCCACCAGGGCGTCGGGGCAGAGCTGCACGTCTCTGACGCCATACAGCATCGCGCGCTCGTTCTCCGCCACGAGGGCGTGCCGGATCAGCCAAAAATTGGTGGGCATCATTCGCCTATGCTCAAGAGTGCGCCGCGCAGCCGGGCCTGGCGGAACTGGGCGGCAAACAGCCAAATCCCGGCCGCCATCCAAACCACGTTGAGGCCCATGGCCCAGGCCAGGTGGTCCCAACGGATGACGCCGGACAGCGCGGCCCGCATGCCTTCGAACACGTGCGACGACGGCAATGCGAGCGCGATCGGCCGCACCACCGCGGGCAAGACGGACACCGGGTAGAACACCGCGGAGATCGGCGTGAGGCCGAACAGCACCGACCAGGCCAGTGCCTCGGCCCCGGCGCCGTGGCGCAGGATCAAGCTGATGACGCCGAGCGCCACCCACCAGCCCATGACCATCAAGTTGGCGAAGAACAGCACGACGATCGGGCCCATGGCGAACAGGTTGAACGCATAAAGCAGGAAAGCGATCAGGATCGCCGGCAGCACCCCGGTCAGCATGCGCAGCACGGAGATGCCGATCAGCGCCGACACCATCTCCCACGGGCGGATCGGGCTGACAAAGAGATGGCCGAGGTTGCGGGACCAAAGCTCCTCCAGGAAGCTGATCGCGACCCCCATTTGGCTGCGCAGCGCGACCTCCCACAGCAGGACTCCGCCCAGCAGCGCCCCGGCGGCGATCACGGTCGCCCCACCAGGTCCCCCGCCCGCGCGGCCAACAAGGAAGCTCGCCGTAAAGCCCCAGATGCACATTTGCAGGATGGGCCAGTACATCAGTTCGAGCAGGCGCGGCCAGGACCGGCGATACAGCGCCAGGTGCCGGTACATCAAACCCCAGATTCGCCGCGATGAGCCGCTTGTTGCAATGGCCCCGCTCATGCCGTCACCATGCCGCGGTTACGGGCGATGTCGAGGAACACCTGCTCCAGGTCGTCGCGGCCGTAACGGTCCAGCAACTCCGGCGGCGACCCGCTGTCGACGATCCGGCCCTGCTTCAGCATCAGGACCTGGCCGCACAGCCGTTCGACCTCCGCCATGTTGTGGGACGCGAGCAGGATGGTGCAGCCGCTCTGCTGCCGATACTGCTCGAGCCAGCTTCGCACCATGTCCCCGGTGTCGGGATCGAGGCTTGCGGTCGGCTCGTCCAGCAACAGGACGTCCGGACGGTTGATCAGCGACTTGGCCAACGCCACTCGGGTCTTCTGTCCCGCCGAAAGGTTGCCCGCCGGGCGATTGAGCAGGCCGGTGAGGTCGAGCTGCGCCGCTAGCTCGCGGATACGCGCCTCCAGACCGCGCACGCCATAAAGATGGCCATAAACGCGCAGGTTCTCCGCAACGCTCAGCCGGGAGGGCAGGGCGATATAGGGTGAGGAAAAATTCATCCGCGCCAGCGCCGCAAAGCGGTCCCGCGCCATGTCGTGCCCCAGGACGCGTATGGTTCCGGCGGTCGGGATCAGCAGGCCCAGCAGCATCGCGATCGTCGTGGTCTTGCCAGCGCCGTTGCCGCCCAGCAGGCCGAGCGTGCGCCCGGCGGCCAGGCTGAACCCGATGCTATCCACGGCAAGCACGTTGCCGTAGCGCTTGGTCAGGCCCTCGACTTCGATCGCTTCCATAATGCGGGGATTAGGCCTGCCGCGGCGGTTCGCCAAGGGCAGCATTCGCCCGCGCTGGCCTGGGTTGCGGTTTTGAAAGTTCGTCGAGGTCAGGTTGTCATCACCATTGCGCGGCCCTGGAACAAGCTGATGCCCTGATCCTGCCCCCACTGCAGCGCGGCGGCCTCGTCGGCCTGGGTCAGCACCCATCGTGCGGTTCCCGCCTGCAGCAGGGCCGGATCGATCCCGATCAGGGCGGGCGACCAGCGGAGCTGCACGAAGTCCAGCTCCATCCGGTGCAGGCGCAGCAACGGCAGCAGCGGTGCGGTGACGCCGCACAACTGCAGCCGATAGCCGCGGGCACGGGCGAAGCCGCGGGCGAAGGTGAAGGCGGCTGGGTCGGCCAGCACATCGGCGGGCAGCAGGTCCAGCACGACGCCGCCCTGCAGCGCGCTCGGCACGGCAGCGTCGAACCGCAGGAACTCGGGGCTGAGCACGCTGCCGACGTTGAGGTTCAGGCTGAACGGGCCGGCGCCGCGCAGCTCCTGCGGGCCGGAAAGCAGGGCCAGCATCCGGCGATCGAGCACGCGGGTCAGCCGGCGGAACAGCCAGGGGTCGGCGTGCGCGTTGCGCCCCGGAGCGAGTGTGGCCGTTATCTCAGAGACGGATAGATAGCGCTTTTCCCAGGCGAGCCGCACGTGACCGTCTTCGACCCGGCAAACCGGCTTGCGCCGGCAAAACCGGGCCATGTTGGCCGTCGCCAGTTGTCCCTCGATGGCCGACAGGGCTGCGGCATCCAGCGGCAGCAGCGGCTGCACTGCCGGCGAGATGGCGCGATAGAGGTGGGGCGCAGGCTCCGCCTCATTTTCGAGCCCAGCGGCGGCCAGCAGCGCCGGGCCATCTTCCGGCAGGTCAAACAACCGAACGAGGCTTTGCAGCACGGCCTCTCCGGTGCGGCCGTCCCCGAGCAGATGCCCAACGCGGACAGCGATTGCTGGAGCAGCATCGGCGCATCGCCGCGCCAGGACACCGCCAGGCGTCCAGCCGGCAGGTCGTGCGCGCGAGCCCGTTCGGCCGTCATCAGCGGGTCGAGCGCCGTCCGCGCCAAACGCAGGTGGTGCGGCTGGGTCAGCCGTGGCGGCAGTAAATCGGCACGCACCAGCAGCACGCGGCGCGCCACGCCAGCCGTCGCACAATCCTGGATCAGGCCCCGCAACGCATTGACGCCGCTGCCGCTGAACGCCACGGGCGGCGCGAGCGCCACGCTCATGCCGGGACCATCGACCGGGAACCCAGCGGAGCGGCAGCGTCGAGCAGGGCCGGATTGTTGCAGCCCGCACGCCCGCCCGGCCCGGTGGCGGAGGCGCGCTCACTGCATTGCCGTAGAGTGCAGCCGCCGCCATGGGCGCATGCGCCGACCCGCCCGGCTGCCAGCATCGCGTCCACGTGGCGGCCCTGGAAGCGGCGTATGCCGTGCGCGAGACCCCAGCTCAACGCTTCCTCTGTTTCAGCCCGGTGCAGCACCACGCGGGCGCAGCCCAGCGCCATCACCGCCTGTTCGACCGCCGGCCCGGCCTCGGGCAAATGCTGCGACCAGTCGAGCTTCACCAGGTCCGGCTCCAGCACCATCGGCGTCGTCAGCATCAGCGCGTGATGGGACACGCCGTCAAGGACGAGCGCCAACCCAGCGAGGCGGAGCCGGGTGCGGGCGATCATGAACGCCTCCGGATCGGCGCAGGCCTCGACGAGCGAGATTTCCACCCCGACCTGGGCGCCGACAGCCCGGCAGGTGGCTGCGAAGCGGGCAAAACGCTCCGATAAGACGCCGGCCAGGGTCAGGTTCAAATGAAGCGTGGGACCCGCATCCCGCGCCCCGGCCGTCAACGGGCCATTCACCTGCAGGTCCTGCCGAAGCACGTCGAGCATCCGGCCATCCAAGCGGCTTGCCAGATGACGGAACAGGAACGGGTCCGCATCGGCTTGGCCAGTCGCGGCGATCCGCGCCTCCAGCACCGCGACAGAAAACGTGATTTCCCGAAACAGCGGCCTCAGCGGCGGCTGGCCCGCTGGCATGAGCAAAACCGCGGTCTGCCGCTGCATCAGGTCGCTGATGCGGCTGTGCTGGATGACCTGGTCGATCGCATCGATCGCATGGACGCTATCGGTCGATTCGGCCAGGGCGGGATCAGGCTCGGCATCCAGCAGCCGCGCCTGCACATACTGCAGGACGGCGGCGCCATCCCGGGCAAGGGTCCACAGCGTGGTGACGCGGGCCGGGTCGGGCACGTCGATCGCGAACAGCCTGGCCAACGTGTGCGTAACCGCGATGCCGGCATCGTCGGAGCGGAACAGCAGCAGCAGGTCGTCGTTGTGCAGCGCGAACACCTGGCCGGCATGACGCTGCGCCGCGTCGTCCATCACGGCACGGGCAATGCGGCGGTGATGGGCGCGCGGCGCCGGCGGCGTCATGCGCGACAGATGCAGCACCAGCGCCATCCTGCCCTGCGGCACCCGCAACGCACGCTCGACGGCGTCGAGCAGGTGCCGCCCGATATGGTGCGTTGCGACGCCCGCAGCCCCACTGGCGATGACGCCGGCCATTTTCAGTGTCGTGATCCTTTTGCAGTCAGGGTAGGATGCGCCAGAATGATTACCCGCAAGTTAGCGAATTTTGCTTCCGTGTTCGGCGCGCGGCCCAGCTCGCCAGGAAACCCGCGGTTGGAACCTGGTCGCCGGATCTACGCAATCGGTGACGTGCATGGGCATTTGGCCCAGTTGCGCGCGTTGCACGACGCGATCCGCGAGGACCTGGAGGACCGGCCGGTGCGTCAGCCGTTGCTGGTCCATATGGGCGACCTGATCGACCGCGGGCCCAGCTCCGCCGGTGTGCTTACGCTGTTGCAGGCCGGGCCGCCCCTGCAAGGCGTCCCGACGGTGAACCTGATGGGCAACCACGAATGGATGTTCCTGGCGGCCCTGGCTCGGCAAAGCAGGCGGGATGCGGACCTGTGGCTCGACAACGGCGGGACCAAGACGTTGGCAAGCTGGGGCATCCATCCCTCCGTGCCGCTGGCGCGTTGGCCGGAGCTGGTGCCGCGCGCGCACGTGCTGTTCCTCCGCGGACTGGCAGGCCGTTTCCAGCGCGACGGATACCTGTTCGCCCATGCCGGGGTGCGTCCCGGCGTGCCGTTGGACGAGCAAACCTGGTCGGACCTGCTGTGGATTCGTGAGCTGTTCCTCAATCAGCGTGGCCCCCTGCTGCCCGACGCGCCCGACCTCGTCGTCGTGCATGGCCATACCCCAGAGGCGGAGCCCACGATCCGGCCGAACCGCATTGGCATCGACACCGGCGCGGGCCGCGGCGGACCGCTCACCTGCGCGGTGCTGGATGGCGACGACGTGCGTTTCCTGCAGGCGAAGCCATCCGTCGAGGCCGAACGGGTCATACGGCAATAACGTGCGGCTTGCCACAACTGCAGGGGGGCGGTAGCCCATGCATATGCACACTTCCCAGCCCGGCAGCGGACCAGCCCTGGAGAACGATGCCGGAAGCCCCCTGGCACCCGACGCGAAACTTCTGGCGGCGTCCGATATCGGAAGTCCGGTGTCGCCTGACGTGGAGGGATTGGCGAACGCCGTTCGCCGCCTGGCGCACACCAGCGTCATGGTGATCGGCGACGTCATGCTCGACCGCTATGTCTATGGCGCCGTGGACCGCATCAGCCCCGAGGCGCCGATCCCGATCCTGACGGTGGCGCGCGAGGTCGCCATGCCCGGCGGCGCAGGCAATGTGGTGCGCAACTTGACTGCATTGGGCGCCGCGGTGGCATTCGTGTCGGTGGTGGGCGACGACCAAGCCGGGTCGGACCTCACTGGCCTGATCGGCGGCCAGCCCGGGGTCGAGCCTTGGCTGCTGGTGCAGGGCGCACGCGCGACCACGGTCAAGACGCGCTACATCAGCCAAGGACAGCAATTGCTGCGGTCCGACCGCGAGGAAACCGGGCCGATCAATCCAAAGCTTGCCGAACGCATGATGCGCATCGCGCGGGATACGCTCGCCGCGACCTCGGTGGCCATCCTTTCCGACTATAATAAGGGCGTGCTGGCCGGGGACATCCCGGCGCAGCTTATCGCCGCGGCCAAGGCCGGCGGACGCCGCGTGGTGGTGGACCCTAAAGGACCCGACTACGCCCGCTACGCCGGGGCCGATGTGGTGACGCCCAACCGGCGGGAGCTGGCGGAGGCGACGGGCCTGCCGGTTGAAACCGAGGCCGAGATCGTTGCAGCCGCAGTGTCGCTCCGCGACGCGCATGGCTTTGGCGCCGTGCTGGTGACGCGGGCCGAGGACGGCATGACCCTGCTGGACGCTGACGGCATCCACCATTTCCCGGCCGAGGCTGCGGAGGTGTTCGACGTTTCCGGTGCCGGGGACACCGTGGTCGCAACCTTGGCGGCGGCGATGGCGGCCGGGTTGCCGCTGCCGATGGCGGCGAGGCTCGCCAACATCGCCGCTGGCATTGTCGTGGGGAAGGTCGGCACGGCGGTCGCGCGGGAGGAGGACCTGCTCTCGGCGCTGACCCCCCAAGGCGGCGCGCTGCGCAAGATCGTGACGCGGGAGGCCGCCGCCGAGCAGGTCGAGCGCTGGCGCCGGAGGGGGTGGCGGACCGGCTTCACCAACGGCTGCTTCGACCTGCTGCACCCTGGCCATGCCCATCTGCTGGAGCAGGCGCGCAGTCAGTGCGACCGCTTGGTGGTCGGGTTGAATTCCGACGCGAGCATACGCCGGCTGAAAGGCATTTCTCGCCCGGTGCAGCCCGAGGCTGCGCGCGCGGCGGTGCTGGCCAGCCTGTCCGCCGTCGACCTCGTATGCATCTTCGATGAGGACACGCCGGCCGAGATGCTGGACGCGATCCGCCCGGAACTGCTGGTCAAGGGGGCGGATTACACGATCGACGCCGTGGTCGGCGCCGAGCAGGTGCAGGGCTGGGGCGGCAGGGTGTGGCTCGCGGAGCTGTTGCCGGGCTTCTCGACAACGGCGACGGTGCAGCGGATTGCGGCGGTGCGGAACGCAGGGTAGGTCTTGCGTTCGCGGCTTGGTGGTTCACTCGCCGGCCATGGCTCGGTCAAACGTCCAGGGGCACTCGACCGGGAAGGCGCTGCTCGGCAGGCCGGTTTCCTGTTCGGCGCTGCGCCGCGCACGACGATAACCGGTCGCTATCGCCTCAGGAAGCATCGCCTTCAGGCTTGGATTATCAGCCAAATGGTCGGTCAGCTCATCCCGCACATTTGCAATCGACAACTCCCAGAATCGGCCGCGGCGTTCCGGCTGAAACCGCCATTTCAGGAGGTGTTGCAGCAGCACCGTCAGCCGGCTCACCAACTCGCGCTTCTCACTGCGGCCCAAGGTTTCGATCTCCTCGGCTATGTTGGCAATGTCGGCGCTGGACAGCTTGCCGGCCCGCAACAGGCCCGCCTGCTCATTGGCCCAGGCATAAAAATCGCGGTCATACAACTCGCTCATGCGTCCCCCTTGCGGCCCAAAGTATCGCGCGCTGCTGTCGCCCAGTCGAGCAGGCAACATATACGGGCATGAACAAGGCTATTCAGCGCGCAAGGCCACATGCAGGCCGGCCTGTCCCTCGGGGTCCTGCAGCCAGGCTAGGCGCTGGGCAGCCAGGGTGGCGAAGCGATGCAGCAGAGCGCGGCGGCGGGCTGGGGACAGCGCATGGACTGCGGGTTCGCGCAGCACTTCGGCGGCCCCGTCGCAGGCGACGATCAGCCCGGTTTCCACGGGCAATAAACCTTGCGGAAAATCTAGGTCGACCGCGAAGTAGACGCTGTCGGAATACTCACGGTACTCGGGCCATTTGTTGTCGGTCAGGAAATCGCGAGGGCCCGACTTCACCTCGATGCACGCGAAACAGCCATCGGGCCGTAGCGCCATGATGTCGGCCCGGCGGTTATTCGGCAGGGGCATTTCGTGTACCGGCGACCAACCGAGCTGCAGGCACAGGCGCGACGTGGCACGCCGGATAGTGAGCGAACGCTCCGGAAAAGTCGGTCCGGCACCGGGACCCATGGTTGGCCTTGCCCGAGTTCAGCAGCGCTCGCCGGTCGCCGGCAGCGTCAGCTCGACGACTCTCCAGGTGCCGGCGACTCGGCGGTCGATTGGGCGGCTAGGGCACGCGCCATTTGGCTTAGCGCCTCCTGATGCTTTTGATTGTCGATCGCGGCGAAGTTGCGGGCGAGTTCCAAGCACATGCGTTGCCGGTGCGATAGTTCGGTGGCCGGCGTTTCGGTGTCCAGCCCCTCGAAAAACCAGCTCACTGGAACGTTCAGCACCAGGGCAATCTCATAAAGCCGTCCGGCCGAAATGCGATTTAGTCCTCGCTCATATTTATGAGCCTGCTGATACGTGACGCCGATCATCTGCGCGAGCTGCTGCTGCGACAGCCCGAGCATCACCCGGCGTTCGCGAATTCGGGCTCCCGCATGGTGGTCTGCGATGCTCGCTCGGGCCGGCACGGTGCCTTGTGGAGCCACTTCATCGTCACTCGGGACATTCTCTCGACTCTGCTTGGCACTCACGTATTCGCCTCACGATTTGGTAAGCACACACTTACACCACTCTGGGCGAAAGCGGCATCATGATAATCACGTAAAACGTCAACATCGCGTGATTTTTCGACCGTTGAAGCTGGAATATTAATTATTAGTCATCTAATTCTCAGTGCTTTTAACCTTTGCGACACGTTCGCGCCGCACCGTACGCAACTGCGCAGCCACGGCGGGCTGAGCGCCTAGATTCGGTTGAGCGACCGGGGCATCCGCTGGCGTGGGCGCAATCAACGTTTCGGCGCGGGCGGCCGCAAGCTGGGCGCGCAGGCTCTCGACCTCGCGCTGCAGCCGTTCCAACTCCTGCCGGCCGGCGTCCTGCTCAACCCGCGGCGGCGAAGCATTGCCCTCTGACTGCGTCTCCTGGGCCGGGGGCAATGGCTCGCTGCCCCGGTGGAACGGATTGAACATGCTCATCGCACGCTCGATGATCGCCACGTTCTGCCGGCTCATCTCCTCGACGCCGACTGGCAGGAACGGGCTGAACGTTTGCTGCACCACTTGGCGCAACTGCTGCTGCTGGCGCGCGAAGGTCGACATCGCCTGTTCAAGGTATCGCGGCACCACGCCCTGCAGGCTCCCGCCGTAAAATCCGATCAACTGGCGCAAGAATGGCGTCGGCAGCATCGACGTGCCCTTGCTCTCCTCCTCGACGATGATCTGCGTCAATACGCCCCGGGTGATGTCTTCCCCGGATTTGGCGTCATAGACTACGAAGTCGCGGCCGGCACGGATCATGTCGGCGAGATTATCCAGAGTGATATAGCTGGATGTCTCGGTATTATACAATCGGCGGTTGGCGTACTTCTTGACTACAACCGGAGGCTGCACGGGGGTCGGCGCCGAGTTGGACGGCTCCAAACCAGAGGGCGAGTAGTTCGGGACGGCAGATTGGGGCATGGAGTCCTCGGTTGCAACGGTGCAGCGACTGTATCACGCAGTCGCAGCATTGGGCGAATTTACAGACGTTTCCGAATGCCTCACTGGGATCGCATTGTCCGGCCGCCGTCTTGCGCCGGCTGGCCGTCGGGCATATCGGGATGGCCATAGGCCCTCGATCCAGGCGGCCACGTGGGAGCCGCTGCTGGGCTGGTTGCGCCGGTTGTGAACGCCTATCTCATACAGACTAAGGGAGTAAAAATAATGGAAGACGTCGTCATCGTATCCGCCGCCCGCACCCCCGTGGGCAGCTTCAATGGGGCCTTTGCCTCCGTTCCCGCCCATGTGCTGGGCACCGTCGCCCTGCAGGCGGCGATGCAGCGGATCAGCATGGACCCAGCCGACGTGGACGAAGTGATCCTGGGCCAGGTGCTCACCGCCGCGCAGGGCCAGAACCCCGCCCGCCAGGCCGCCCGCGCCGCCGGCATCCCCGACGGCAAGACCGCATTCGGCATCAACCAGGTTTGCGGCTCCGGCCTGCGCACCGTGGCGCTCGCGGCGCAGCAGATACGCACCGGCGAGAGCGCCATCGTCGCGGCTGGCGGCCAGGAGAGCATGAGCCAGTCCGCCCACGCCGCCTATTTGCGCGCAGGGACCAAGATGGGCGACCTTGGCCTGATCGACACCATGATCAAGGACGGCCTGTGGGACGCCTTCAACGGCTACCACATGGGCACCACGGCCGAGAACGTCGCGACCGCCTTCCAGATCACCCGTTCGCAGCAGGACGAATTCGCGGCCGGCAGCCAGCAGAAGGCCTCGGCTGCGCAGAAATCCGGCCGGTTCAAGGACGAGATCGCGCCCGTGACGATCAAGGGCCGCAAGGGCGATACCGTCGTGGCCGATGACGAGTATATCCGTCACGACAGCACGCCGGAGATGATGGCGAAGCTGCGCCCGGCATTCTCGAAGGACGGCACCGTGACCGCCGGCAACGCCAGCGGCATCAACGACGGCGCCGCCGCCCTGATCGTCATGTCCGCCAGCGAGGCCGCACGCCGCGGGCTCACGCCCCTGGCCCGCATCGCGAGCTTCGCCACCGCCGGGGTTGACCCGGCGGTGATGGGCACCGGCCCGATCCCCTCCAGTCGCAAGGCTCTGCAGCGCGCCGGCTGGACCGCAGCCGATCTCGATTTGGTTGAGGCCAACGAGGCCTTCGCCGCACAGGCCTGCGCCGTCAACAAAGACCTGGGATGGGACACTAGTAAAGTAAACGTGAACGGCGGCGCGATCGCCATCGGCCATCCGATCGGCGCATCGGGCGCCCGCGTACTGGTGACGCTGCTGCACGAAATGCAGAAGCGCGACGCCAAGAAGGGGTTGGCCACCCTCTGCATTGGCGGTGGCATGGGCGTGGCCATGTGCCTGGAACGTTGAGGTCTCGGTTTTGAGGTCCTAGTCTAGCACTCCCCTGGCAAAACGGTGATTATGGGGCCGCTTAAGCCAGGGGAGGACAAGCAATGGCACGAGTTGCACTCGTTACGGGCGGAACACGCGGGATTGGAGCGGCCATCAGCATGGCGCTCAAGGCCGCCGGGCGTATGGTGATTGCAAGCTATGCCGGCAATGAAGTGGCAGCCACCGCGTTCACGAATGAGACCGGAATTCCGAATATCAAGTTCGACGCCGGCGATTATGCGGCGTGCGAGGCGGCGGTGGGCAAGATCCAGGCCGAGCATGGCCCGATTGAGATTTTGGTGAACAACGCCGGGATCACCCGGGACACTACCATGGCCCGCATGACGCGCGATATGTGGGACGCGGTGATTGATACAAACCTCGGCAGTTGCTTCAATCTATGCAAGCTGACGTTCGACGGCATGCGCGCGGCGAAGTTCGGCCGGGTGGTGAACATCGGCAGC
>CAXSGE010000014.1:0-78096 GCA_964236715.1 uncultured Acetobacteraceae bacterium
TATGAGCCCCGCTGCAGCCATGGCAGTTCATTGAGCCGGGCCATGCACGGGCTCGCCGCCGCCCGGCTAGGCCAGTCCGAGCTGGCGCTGGGGTTCTTCCGCGACACGGCGGCGATCGATTTGGCGGACACCCACGTCGCCATCGACGGCGGGGTGCATATCGCGGCGCTTGGCGGCGTGTGGGTGATTGCTGTGCTCGGTTTCGCTGGGCTGAGGCTCCTGCCGGACGGGCTGGCCGTCGATCCGAAACTGCCGGCCGGCTGGGCGGGCCTGACACTCGCCTGCCAATGGCGTGGCCGTCATCTGCGGATTTGCATTCGCGGGATCAAGGATCTGGAAGCCGCTTTGGAAATTGGAGAGTCGATGACGCTTGTCGTCCAGGGCGTGGCGCACGCGCTCGGACGCGAAAAACCGCTTCAAATCCCTCTCATGAACCCGGACATGGCTGAAGCATGATGCTGCTGGGATCCCTGAGGGGCTTCGCCATCGTCGCATCGGACGGAAGGCTTGGGACCGTCAGCGACTTCCTTTTCGACGATGCGGCGTGGCAGGTGCGCTGGTTGGTGGTCCGCACCGGGACTTGGCTGGCCGGGCGGGCTGCCCTTATCCATCTGTCAGACCTCGGCGCGATCACCAACCATAGCCGGGCCATCCATAGTGGCCATGCAGCCGCTGCTGGTAGTCCCGCTTGATCATCCCGGCCGGGTCCCAGGCCGGGCTGCCTTTGACTTGGTCGCGGGTAACTTCAACCGTGACGTCGCGATCCGACCAGCTGATCCCACGCACTGCGTAGGGTGAAATGAGGACGTGTTGCCCGGGCCACCAATTCCGGGTGTCGATGATCAGGTAGCGGACATCCCAGGTCGCGTCATCGACCAGGAAGTTCTCGACGTGGCCGATCGGCCCGTCCTTGGCCTGGATGTGATAGCCGACGACCGCGGTCACGCTTTGCAGGTGCGGATCGCCGTCGGCGGCGGCAAGGCCGGGACGATCGGCCTCGAGCAGGCCAGGATCGAAGCGAGGGGGTGACGGTTCGAAGGCGCCTCCCATGCCGAAGGGGGAAGCGCCAAGGTAGCTTCCACCGCCCCAAAGCGGATCCCATCCGTAATAGCCGTAGAGGTTGGTTTCCATCTGCCTTGAAACGGGCTCGTCGGACAGGATTCCTGGACTGCCTTCCACCTGCTCTTTCGTGAGCCTGACCGGGAGCTCCTCGCGCCGGTAGTCGGGCTCTCCGATCGCGGATGGATGCACCAGGATCTTCCGCTCCGTCAGCCAAACGCCAGTATCGACCACCATCCAGCGGATTTTCCAGGTCGTGTCGTCGAAGAGGAAATCGCTGACCGTCCCAATCTTGCCGTCGCTCGCCTCGATTGCAAAACCTTTGAGGGCTGAACCCACCAACATCATGGCCGAACTCCTTTCCTGCATCTGTGCCCATTGAACACCGGGAGGCGCTCTCGTTGCAGCCTGCAAGTGAGCAGTGACCCGGCTAACCAAACCTGGCGTGGAGCATGCACTCGGGACGCGGACGGCAGCAGCTTCGGAAACTACCTATGACGTCGAACGGACGCGGCACGCTGCGAAAGGCTTGAGCCGCCAGCCCTGCCCTTGTGACCTCGAGCGCAAGGCTGGTTGTGGCCGATTGCGTGAGTAGTTTCCGATTCTCCTGCCAAGGACCGCCGTCGAGTATCGTGCATCGTGGAGGTTTGGTCCTCGATCGTCATAAGCCTGGACCAATCTCCGCAATCCCACCCACACGCAATGGGCCATCCTGCTGCCGCGTGCACCGAGGCCCGAAAGAGGATCACATGGACGTAGATGATGCCGTCGTTGCGGTATTCCCAAACCATCCGGAGGCCGAGGCAGCCGTGAAGAAGCTCGCCGCCGCCGGATTCGAAATGAAGCATCTCAGCGTGGTCGGCAAGGGCTACCACACCGAGGAAAAGGTCACCGGGTTTTACAACATTGGCGACCGAGTGAGATTCTGGGGCTCGCGGGGCGCGTTCTGGGGCGGCATGTGGGGGCTGTTCTTCGGCGGCCTGTTCCTGACCATTCCGATCATTGGCCACGTGGTCGTGCTTGGCTACCTGGCCGTTGCGGCGCTGTCCGCAGTCGAAGGCGCTGTCGTCGTTGGCGGAGTCAGCGCTATCGGCGCCGCGCTGACGAGCATCGGCATCCCGAAAGACAGCGTGCTGCAATACGAGACGGCCATTAAAGCCGACGGCTTCCTCGTCATGGCGCACGGCACGCCAGCCGAGATGGAACGCGCCAAGACCATCCTCGCAGCGACCCACCCAGCAAGCCTCGACATGCATGGTGCCATGCAGATGGCGGATCCGGTCGAACAACTGGCCTATGCGCACGGCTGATCAGCGCAGCCGAGCCAGTCCCGGAGAGCAGAGGGCGGAGCGTGCTGGACCATGCGGGCGAATACCCGGCGCGGTGGGCGGCCGTGGTGTCGATTGCGGGGGATGATGTACCCGGGCCAGTCCAGCAAACGGAGGGCATCTTGCGCGCCCTTGACCCGCCGCCTTTGCTAACCGACGACAACCCATGAACGCGAGCGGATGGCTGGCCTGAGACGCATGGGGTTGCTGGCCCTGGGCTTGCTGCCCGCGCTTGCCGGCTGCGCCTCATATGCGCCGTTGCCGCTGTCGCGCCGGGCGGCGCTGGCGCCGTCGCTGGAGGCGTTGCGGCACGAAGGCGTGGCACTGGACCGGCCGCTGAGCCTGATCGACGTTTCGCTGCTGACGGTGCAGAACGATCCGGATTTGCTGGCGTCACGGGCGCAACGGGGCGTGGCGCAAGCCCAGCTGCTGCAGGCGGGGCTGCTGCCGAACCCGCAGATCAACGGGGCCATCGAGCCGTTGCTGGCCGGGTTCGGTCCGACGAACGCGTTCAACCTTGGCTTCACCCAGGACATCAAGGCGCTGATCACGTTCCGGAGCCGCCGGCGCACGGCTGAGGCGATGGCCAACCAAGTCGACGCGCAGCTGCTCTGGCAGGAATGGCAAGCCGTGGGCGAGGCCCGGTTGCTTGCCGTCGACATCATCAAGGGCGACCAGCTACTTGGCTTGATGCAAGAGATCCAAGCCCTGCTGCTCGAACGCAGCCGCCGCAGCCAGGCCGCGGTGAGCGCCGGCAACGCGACGCTTATGACCCTCGCCCCGGATCTGGCAGCCTTGCAAACTGCGCGCGCGGCCGCGTTGGCGCAACAGGGCTTGCAGTTGCAGCGGCGGCACGCGCTGAACGCCCGGCTGGGCTTGCTGCCGGAGGTGCCGTTGCCGCTCGTCGGCACGCCTGACCTACCGCCGTTTGACCCGGCCGCCGCGCTTGACGCGCTGCCGACGCTGGCGGAACGCCGGCCGGACCTGGTGGCCCTGCAAATGGGCTATGCTGCACAGGACCAAAAGGTCTGGACGGCCATACTGTCACAGTTCCCCAACTTCATCTTCGGCGTGACCGGCGGCAGCGACAGCTCCAATGTCCGCATCATCGGGCCGCAGGCCACGCTGGAACTGCCGATCTTCGACCGCAACCAGGGCAACATCGCCATCGAACGCGCCACGCGGCAGCAGCTGCATGACGAATACGATGCCAGAACCAAGGCCGCCGACGGCCAGGTCCGGGCGATGCTGTCCGAGATGGCGCTGCAAAGCCGGCAGTTGGCCATCGTGCGGTCCGACCTTGCAGGCGTGAATGCGGATGCCGCCCGCGCCACCGCCGCCCTCCGCAGCAATGACATCGACGAACGCAGCTATGTGGACCTGGCATCGGCCAGCGTAGCCAAACAGCAGGAGATCGTCACCATCGAACTCGCCCAGCTTGAGCGGCAGGTCGCCATCGCGACCCTGATCGGCGCCGGCATGCCCCCAATCAGGCTGCCGCCTCGATGAACAGGCTCGCGATCGTCCTGCTGTTGGCTGCGCCGCCCGCCCTAGGCGCGGAGGCGGCCAGCGTTGCCGTGCGAACCGAGCCGGCCCGGCAAGGCGTGGCGCCGGAACTGGTGATTGCCTACGGCACCGCCACCCCGGCGATCAACGGCGGCATGACGCTCAGCCTGCAGCAGGACGGCCGGGTCAGCGCCCTGGCCGTCACGCCCGGGAAAACCGTCCATGCCGGCGACCAGCTGATGTCGTTCAACGTTTCCGCCGCCGCGGCCAGCACCTATCAACAGGCGGTCACCGCGTTATCGTTCGCCCGCACGCAACGCACGCATGCCGCACAACTCCTAAGCCAGCAGCTCGCGACGCGCGACCAGCTCGCGCAGGCCGGCAAAGCGGTCGCGGACGCGCAGGACGCGATGGAGGCGCTGCGTCGCGAGGGGGCCGGACAGCCCACACGGACCCTGACCGCGCCGTTCGACGGCATCGTCTCGAGCATCGCCGTGGCCCAAGGCGACCGCGTGCTGCCTGGTGCGCCGTTGATGGTGCTGACCCGGCTCGACGGCCTCGTGGTGACGGTCGGCGTGGAACCGGCCCAGCGCGCGCGGCTGCGCCCCGGCCAACCCGCGACGCTGCAACGGCTCGGCGGCGGCACCGGTCTCACAGGGTCGCTGCTGCGCGTCGACGCCGTGCTGAACACGAGAACCCGCCTCCTCGATGCCGACATCTCCATCGCGCCGGGTTCGGTCATCGTCGGCGAGGCGTATCGTGCGGCCATTGCGGTCGGACAGGCGCAAGGCTGGCGCGTGCCGCACGGCGCCGTCCTCACAACCGATGCGGGCGCCTACCTGTTCCAAGTGGAGGCAGCCAAGGCCACACGGGTGCCGGTCGAGGTGGTCGGCAGCGACGGCGATTACGACATCGTGCAAGGGAAGCTCGACCCGCAGCGTCCCGTGGTGATCGAAGGTGGCCCGCAGCTTGCCGACGGAGACGCGGTGCGCGAGGTTGGCACGGCCCCATGAACCTGGCCGACTTCTCCGGCCGACACGCCCGCTCCATCGTGTTGATCGCCATCGCGCTGGCCATCGCCGGCGCGGTGGCGGCGCTCTCGCTGCCGGTTGGGCTGTTCCCGCAAACCTCGTTTCCCCGTGTGGTCGTGGCGCTCGATGCCGGCAGCCGCCCGGCAGACCAAACCGCGCTGCTGGTCACCCGCCCTGTCGAGGAAGCCATCCGCACCGTGCCCGGCGTGCTGGATGTCCGCTCCTCCACCACCCGCGGCTCGGCACAGGTCTCGGTCGATTTCGGCTGGGGCCGCGACATGACTGCCAGCGCGCTGCTGGTCGACGCCGCCATCGGCCAGGTGCTGCCAAGCCTTCCCGCCGGCACCGCCTACACGGTCAAGCGGATGGACCCGACTGTGTTCCCCATCATCTCCTACGCCCTGCAATCCGATACCCTGTCCGCTGTCGCGCTACGCGACCTGGCGCAATACCAGATCCTGCCGTTGCTCTCCTCCGTGAACGGCCTGGCGCGGGTGGACGTGCAGGGTGGCGAGACGGCCGAGGTCGAGGTGCTGGCGGACCCGCATCGGCTAGCCGACCTCAACATTGGCATGGCCGACCTCGCCACGGCGATCGCCGCCGGCAACACGCTGCAGGCCGTGGGCCGGCTGCAGGACCACGCGCGGCTCTATCTCCTGCTCGCCGACAGCAGCCTGACCAAGGTGGGCGACGTGGCCGATCTGGTTATCCGCACCGATGCGGCTGGAATCGTCCGCGTGCGCGACGTGGCGACCGTCATGGCCGGCGTGGTGCCGCAATATCTGGGCGTGAGCGAGGACGGCAAGCCCGCAGTCCTGTTCAACGTCTACGAGCAGCCCGATGGCAATGCGGTGCAGGTCGCGGCCGCCGTGCGCGGCAAGCTGGCGGCCTACGCGATGCCAGCGGGTGTGCGCCTGGTCAATTGGTATGACCAAAGCGTATTGGTGTCGCAATCGGCCACCAGCGTGCGGGATGCCGTACTGGTCGGGCTGGTGTTGGCCGGGCTGGTGCTGGTGGCGTTCCTGCGCAGCCTACGGGTAGCCTTGGTGGCGATCCTGGTCGTGCCCGCAACCTTGGCCACGTCGATCCTCGTGCTCAGCCTGTTGGGGTCCAGCTTCAACATCATGACCCTCGGTGGGATCGCCGCCGCCGTTGGGCTGCTGATCGACGACGTGATCGTCATGGTGGAGCAAATCGCCCGCCGCGTCGGCGCCAGCCCGGACGGCCGCGCCGCCGTGTTGCCGGCCGCGCGCGAGTTCCTCCGCCCGCTGACCGGCTCAAGCCTGGCGACGCTGATCGTGTTCCTGCCGCTCGGCTTCCTCAGCGGCGTCACTGGCTCCTTCAGCCAGGCCTTGTCGGTGACCATGGCGGCGGCGCTGGCGATCTCCTACCTGCTGACCGCTTTCGTAGTGCCGATCCTGACCCGGCAAATCGTGGATTTCCGCAAATGGCACGATCCCGGCGCCAAGGGCAGCGGCTGGATGGCTCGCCAGCACGGTTGGCTGCTGGACCGCTTGTTCCGCCGTCCCTGGATCCTCGGCCTCGCCCTGCTTCCGCTGCTGGCCCTCGGCTACGTCGCCTATGGCAAGGTGCCGACCGGTTTCATGCCCGCCGTCGACGAGGGCGGCTTCGTCATGGACTACTTCACCCGGCCCGGAACGTCGTTCGTCGAAACCGGGCGCGAGATGGCGCAGGTCGACGCCATCGTCAAAGCAGTCCCAGAGGTGGCGACCTTCTCCCGCCGCCTCGGCACCGGGCTCGGCGGAGACCTCGGGGAGAGCTACCACGGCGACTACTTCGTCCGGCTGAAATCCGACCACGCGCGCCCTACGCCGGACGTGATGGCGGCGGTGCGCACGCAGGTGGAACAGCAGGTGCCTGGCGTCGTGGTGGAGCTGGCGCAGTTGATGGAGGATTTGATTGGCGACCTCACGGCGGTGCCGCAGCCGATCGAGATCAAGCTGTATGCCGCCGATGCAGCACCGCTGATCGGCCAGGCCAAGAAGGTGGCGGCAGCCATCGCCAAGATCGACGGGGTGGTGGCGGTTCAGAGCGGGGTTCACTTGGCGGGCGACGCGCTCGACATCCGCATCGACCCCGTGCGGGCCGGCTTCGAGGGCGCAACCGCAGACGACGTGACGAAGGCGGTTGCCGCCGCTATGACCGGGGTGGTCGCGACGCAGATGCCCCAGCCAACCAAATCCGTCGGCGTGCGCGTGCGCCTGCCGGAGGCATTGACGTTGCGGCTGGACGGCCTGGCCACGCTGCCAGTCCGCGCGCCGGACGGACATGTGTTCCCGCTGGACCGGGTCGCCACCATCGTGCCGGTCACGGGCCAGCCGGAGATCACCCGCGACAACCTGCAGCCGATGATTGCAGTGACGGGGCGGATCGAGGGGCGCGGCATCGGCGCGGCAGTCGCAGATGTGCAGACGGTGTTGGCGCAACCCGGCATGCTGGCGCCGGGCATCCGCTACGAGCTGGGCGGCTTGTTCCAACAGCAGCAAATCGCTTTCGCCGGGCTGGCGAAAGTCTTTGCCGCGGCGCTGGTCGCCGAATTCATCCTGCTGCTGTTCCTGTACGAACGCATCTGGTTTCCGGTCATCATCATTGCCTGCGCGCTGCTCTCGACCACGGCGGTGTTCATCGCGCTATGGGCAACCGGTGTGGAGCTGAACATCACGGCCCTGATGGGCATGACGATGATCATCGGCATCGGCACCGAGATGGCGATCTTCTACGTCTCGGAATATTTTGAACTTGCGGCTGCGCTTGACCATCGAGACGCGCTTCGTGTTGCGAGCGCCAATCGGCTCCGGCCCATCACCATGACCACGCTCGCGGCAATCCTGACCTTGCTGCCGCTTGCCCTGGCCATCGGTCAGGGTTCGGCAATCCAACAACCGCTGGCTATCGCGATCATCTCCGGGTTGCTGCTGCAATACCCGCTTGTTCTACTGGCGATGCCCGTGCTGATCGGCTTGACACTCCCCCGCGAACCGCTTGGTGGCGCGCCTCCTCCTGAACTTCAGCGGCTTACATAGTGTCTGCAAGGTATTGCTCCTCGTTGTATAGCGCATGCCGGATTGCACATTAGCTTGACTTTGTACAACCAGCAGGCCATGCCTGACTCAAGGTCCAACTCCGCTCAGGTTCCAAACGGAACCGGTTCAGAAAAGCAAATGGATCGCAACGGGAGGCTTGCTTGAGCGAAGCGCAAATCCGCCGCCAGACGATGTCCAAGGTATCGCGGCAGCTCATCCCGTTCATGGTGGCGATGTTCTGCGCCAACTTCCTGGACCGGGTGAACATCGGCTTCGCGGCCTTGCAGATGAACCGCGACCTGGGGCTTACCCCGGAGATATACGGCTTCGCCGCCGGCATCCTGTTCATCAGCTACACGGCATGTGAGATCCCGAGCAACCTCATCCTGGACAAGGTCGGCGCGCGTGTCTGGCTGGCCCGGATCATGATCACCTGGGGCATCGTCGCCACCGCCAACGCGTTCGTATTTGACCGCTACTCGCTCTATGGGATGCGCTTCATTTTGGGCGCGGCGGAGGCGGGCTTCTTCCCGGGCCTGATGGTTTACGTGACCCAGTGGTTCCCGGCGCGCGAGCGGGCGGGGGCTGTGACCCTGTTCATGATCGGGAGCCCGATCTCGGTCATCTTCGGGGCGCCGCTTTCCACCGCGATTCTGTCGGTCGACGGGGCTTGGGGACTGTCTGGGTGGCAGTGGCTGTTCGTGCTTGAAGGGCTGCCCGCAATCGGCCTCGGCATCATAGGCTACTGGTGGTTGACCGACCGTCCAGAGGCCGCGGCCTGGCTGCAGCCGGAAGAGCGCGCCTGGCTATCGGCCACGCTGGCCGAGGAGGCCCGCGCGAAGAAGGCTAAGGGTGGCCCATCGCATACGCTGGCGGTGTTTACGCACGGCCCCACGCTGCTTCTGGCGTTCTCCAAGTTCTGCGTGCTGCTGGCCTTCTTCGGCGTGACGCTCTGGCTACCGCAGATCGTCCGCAGCCTGGGCACGCTGACGGACATGGAAACCGGCTTCGTGACGGCGCTGCCTTACATCTGCTCAGCCATCGGCAGTGTGCTGGTTGGCCGAAGTTCCGATCGCAGCGGTGAGCGTGGTCTCCACATCGCGTTGCCGGCGTTCATCGGCGCTCTCGGCTTTGGCGCCGCCGCCCTGACGTCCAATCCTTATATCGCCATGGTCGCGCTATGCGTGGCGACCACGGGGTTGTGGATCTCCAACACCGTGTTCTGGACCCTTCCCACGGCGATTCTTGTCGGCACGCCCGCAGCGGCCGGGCTGGCGCTGATCAACTCGGTCGGCAATCTTGGCGGCTTCTTCGGACCTACCTTAACGGGCTGGATACGCGGCTACACGGGCAGCTTTGCCCTGGCGCTCGCGATGCTGGGCTGCTTCCTGGCGTTGAGCGGGGTGGTTGTACTGTTCATCGCGAGGACGCTTGACCGGGAGCCCGCTGCACAGCAGGCGGTTGCGGAATGAGCGCCGGGTCCGGTATGCCGGCGCCCCGGCCTCCGCGGATTGCACTGATCCACGCAGTGACCGTCGCCATCAACCCGGTGCAGCAGGCGTTTGCCCGACTTTGGCCGGCGGCAGCGTGTTTCAATCTCCTCGAAGACTCCCTCGGCCCAGACCGCGCCCGCGATGAGGACCTGACCGCTGCCATGACGAAGCGCATCGGGGATCTGGCCGACTACGCGGCCTCGACAGGCGCGGACGGCATCCTGTTCACCTGCTCGGCCTTCGGCGCGGCGATCGACCAGGCTGCCAAGCGCGCCGCGATCCCGGTGCTGAAGCCGAATGAAGCCATGTTCGAGGCTGCCCTGCAGGCAGGCGACGACATCGGGATGCTGGCGACCTTTGCGCCTGCTGTCGGCGGGATGGAGAACGAGTTCAATGCCCTGGCCGTTGCAGCAGGACGGAAATCCGCCCGCATCCGCACGGTGTGCGTCCCCGACGCGATGGCTGCGCTGCAGTCCGGCGACCCGGCGCTGCACAACCGACTGGTCGCCGAAGCCGCCGGAAGCCTTCGTGGGTGCGAGGCGGTGCTGCTGGCCCAGTTTTCCACCGCCCAGGCGGAGGACGCCGTCAAGGCCGTGGTCGGCGACCGGGTACAGGCAAGCCCGAGCGCCGCCGTGAACAAGCTTAAAACCCTGCTCGCGGCTGCATAAGCCCAGCTCGCCTGCTAGCGTCGAACCGCACGCGAACTCCGCCATCCGCGAACTCCAGGAGGACGGAAATATTCCGGATGAAGCGCGCACTTAAGCCGCTCTACGTCGGGGCGGTTGTTAATCGCAATCCATACCAGCGGAGCAGCGTTGCCTCGCCAACCCAGCGGTGCTGGCCGCTGGCGGCCAGGCCAACTCGGCAGACCGGCCCGCTCGGTGTCATCCGAACTTCTCGCGCAACTCGTCCACCTGCTCGGGCGTCAACTGCCGGACGCGGTGTCCTTGCAGCATAAGGAACAGCCTTGCGGTCTCCTCCAGCTCCTCGATGGCGCTGGAGGCCGCCGTCAGCGAGGTGCCGGCGACGACCGGACCGTGGTTGGCGAGCAGCACGGCATGGTGCTTGCCGACCAAGGGGCGGACCGCCTCTGCAAGCCGCACATCACCGGGCGGGAAATACGGCACCAGCGGGAGCCGGCCGATCCGCATGACGTAGTAGGCGGTGATCGGCGGCAGAACGTCGTGCGGGTCAACGTCGGCCATGCAGGACACGGCAACGGAATGGGTCGAATGCAGATGGACCACGGCGCCCGTATCGGGCCGGCCGTCATACATCACCCGATGCAGGAAGCCCTCTTTCGTGGGGGCGTCACCGGACTGCAAGGCGCCGTGTTCGTCCAAATGGGACAGGCGGCTTGGATCCAGCTCGCCGAGGGAGGCGTTGGCCGGCGTCATCAGCAAGCCGCCATCCTGCAGGCGGACGCTGATGTTGCCGGAGGAGCCGAATGTCAGGCCGCGTGTGAAGATGCTTGCGCCTAGCCGGCAGATCGCCTCACGCGCCGCGTGCTCGGTCAGTGCAGGCATGTGAAGGCCCGGCTGAAGAAGTCGGGACCGCCGAAATTGCCGGACTTGAGGGCAAGGTGGAGACCGCTCGTGCCGGCCACATCGGCGGCGAACGTCCACGGCACGCCCGGGTCGATCTCGGCGCCGATCCGCAGCGTCCGCACGGCGAGCCGGGAAACGACAGCGCCCGATGTCTCGCCGCCCGCCACCACCAGGCGACCAACGCCCCGCGCGACAAAGCCGGCGGCGACCTCCGACAGCGCATGCTCCACCAGCGTGCCCGCCTTCTTCCGCCCAAGCCGCTCCTGCAAGGCGGCGACCTTCTCCGGCGTCGCGGACGCCGCGACGACGACGGGCCGGTCACCCAGCCGGCTTTCGGCCCACGCCAAGGCCTGGTGCGCCAAGTGGGCTGCGTCCGGCGTCTCGAGCGCGTCCAGTTCCAGCACGTCCAACCCGTCCTGCCGCGCCCGGGCGATCTGGGCCAGGGTGGCGCGGGAGCAGGAACCGGCCACCACGGCCGCCGCACCAGCGGACGGAGGCAATGTGGCCGCGTCGGTCCGTTTGCCTATCAATCCGGCATTGCGAAAATTCGCTGGAAGCCCCATCGCCACACCGGACCCGCCTGTGACGAGGCGGTGCCCGGACGCAGCCTTGCCTATCGTCAGCAGGTGACGGTCGGTGACGGCGTCCACGATGGCATAGCGGTGTCCGGACGCAGCTAGATCCGCCATCGCCGCCTGCACAGCATCGGAACCTGCCTCCAGCGTGGCATAGGCGACGAGGCCGACTGGCCCCCGGGTCTGCCTGGACAGCACTCGCACAAGGTTCGCGTCGCGCATCGGTGTCAGCGGATGGTTCTCCATCCCGCTCTCGTTCAGCGGAGCGACTCCGACGAAGAGGTTGCCCTGGTAGACCGTGCGCCCGTTGGCGGGGAACGCCGGGCAGGCAAGGGCGAAACTTGCGCCCAGCCGTTCCAGCAAGGCGTCGGCCACCGGGCCGATGTTGCCCGCGTCGGTGCTGTCGAAGGTCGAGCAATACTTGTGGAAGAACTGGCGGCACCCGGCCGCCTCCAACGCCCCGAGTGCTGCGAGGCTGTCGCGGACGGCCTCGGACACCGGCGCAGTGCGTGACTTCAACGCCACCACCACGGCATCCGCTTCCGGCAGCCTGCCATCCGGGACGCCGATGACCTGGACGGCCGACATACCCATGCGGACCAGGGTGCTGGCGAGGTCCGTGGCCCCGGTGAAGTCATCGGCGATGCAGCCCAGCAGCGGCATGGCGCGACCTTCCTTTCCCGGATTAGGCGGACGCCGCCACGGCCTGTGCCACCTGCTCGCCGAACGCCTTGCAGCCGATGGTCCCACCGATGTCCCGCGTGCGCGAGGCCGGGTTCTCCAGCACCTGGTCCACCGCGGCCTCCATGGCGGAACCAGCTTTCGCCAGCGCCTCCACCTTGTGGTGATCGCCCATCCACTGCAGCAGCATCGCCACCGACAGGATCATGGAGGTCGGGTTGGCGATGTCCTTGCCGGCGATGGTCGGCGCGGAGCCGTGCTGGGCCTGCGCGCAGCAGATCGTGTCGCTGGCCATGATGGACCCGGCCAGGCCGAGGCTGCCGGACAGCTCGCTCGCCATGTCGGACAGGATGTCGCCGTAGAAGTTGGTCGCCACGATCACGTCGAAGCGCTCCGGCTCCTTCACGATGTGAGCCGTGGAGGCGTCGACCAGCAGGTCGTCGAGCTGAACCTCGGGGAACTCCTTGTGCACGTGGCGCACCGCTTCCAGGAACAGCCCGTCGGTCATGTGGAAGCTGTTCGCCTTGTGGATGGCCGTCACCTTCTTGCGGCGGCGCATGGACCACTCGAACGCGCGGCGGGCGATGCGCTCGCTGCAATGCCGGGTGATCTTGCGGATGGAGATCGCCATGTCCGGGCTGGGCATCATCTCGCCCCAGCCGCGATACATGTTGCGGTCGGGATAGAAGCCCTCGGTGGCCTCCCGCATGATCACCAGGTCCATCGACCGGCCTTCGCGCATGTTCGTTGGCAGGAACGGCCGGGTGCGGGCCGGACGCACGTTGGCGTACAGGTCCAGCTCGATGCGGAAGTAGCGCGACACGTTGCGGCCGCCCTTCTCCAGGGCGGGATAGTCGGCGTGCGACTGGGTGCCGAGGATCACGCCGTCATAGGTCTTGGCACGCTCTAGGACCTCGTCGCGTATGGTGATGCCGTGCTTTTCCAGACTGGTGAAGCCGACATCCTCGTAGTCGTAGCTGAAGCCGAGGCCGTATGCCTTGTTCGTTGCCTCCAGCACGTCCATCGAGGCGGCGACGATCTCAGGTCCGATGCCGTCGCACGGCAGCACGATAAGGCGCATGTGGTGGCTCCCAGGGTCGTTCTTGATGCGTGCGGTCGAGCCGCAAGACCGGTATGCTCCGACATATTGTTTTTAACAAGTGTTTTATACAACTATTGGTTTTGCCATCTTGCGATTAAGCTGTGCGAAGGGCCGGGAGGTCACGTTGAGCAGGAACAGCGACATCACACCGGGCGCGGCGCATCGCCTCCCGTCCCGGTTGGCGGCCCAGATCGTCGAGCGGATGCGGCAGATGGGGTGGCCTGCCGGCACTCATCTGCGCGAGCAGGAGCTTGCGGATGCGTTCCGCGTCTCGCGGACGCCCGTTCGAATGGCGTTGCAATCGCTCCAGGAGATGAACCTCGTCGAGAGCCGGCCCAACCGCGGCTTCTTCCTAAAGGAGCATACCGGGACGGCGGCTCCGAGCGATGCCGTCGTGGACGCGACGCATGAAGACCCACTGTATTTCATTGTGGCGGACGACCGGCTCCGCGGCGTGCTCGGCAACCGGTGTACGGAGGCGGAGCTGGCCCGGCGGTATGACGTGTCCCGTGCGCGGATCGTCAGGCTGCTGTCGCAGATGGCTCAGGAGGGCCTGATCCTGCGGCTGCCGGGCAACGGATGGGAGTTCCTTCCCCTGCTCAGCTCGCCGGAAGCATATGACCAGGGCTATCGTTACCGGATGCTGATCGAGCCCGCGGCGCTCCTGGAACCCGGCTACACGCTTCCCGCGGTGATATTGTCCGAGATGCGCACCAAGCAGCAGGCGATGCTCGACGGCGGCACCCATGCGTGGTCCCGCTCCGAGACGTTCGGCGCCAATTCGGACTTTCACGAGGTGATCGTGTCCGGAGCCTCCAACCCGTTCCTGCTGGAAGGCCTGCGGCGCGTGAACCGGTCCCGCCGGCTGCTCGAGTATCGCATTCACCAGTTCCGCGACCGGCTAATCGCCGAATGCCGGGATCACCTGCACCTCCTGAGCCTGATCGAAAGCGGCGAGATGCCGACCGCCGCCCGGTTCCTGCACGACCATCTCGATCGGGCCCGGGTGGCCAAGGCAGAGATCATCCACGGCGTTCCGCCGGGCGCCGCACGCAGGCGGCCCGCGGGACGAAACAGAGCTGGAGGCAGCCATGCTGCGGGATGACGGGCGGGGCTTGGCCGCTGCCGTTTCGGAACTCGCCCCGAAGGGCATCGTGCGCGTCGGCATCGCTGTCGGGCCGACCCGCTCCGCCGTCTGGACGGCACGCGACGGCCAGGGCGGCCAGCCGAGTGGGGCGACTGTCACACTCGGCCGTGCCTTAGGGGCAGCCTTGGGCAAGCCAGTGGCGTTCGTGGAATATGGAAGCTCCGGCAAAATCATCGAGGCAGCTGGCGCCGGGCAATGGGACGCGACGTTCACGCCCGTTGACGCCGAACGCAAGCGCGTCGTCGCCTTCGGACCGAGCTTCTACCTGGGCGTGAGCACCTACTTGGTGGCACCCGGGTCCGACATCGAGGATGTTCCTGGCGTGGACCGGCCTGGCACCAGGGTGTTCGGCGTCGAGGGCACCGCGACCTTGCGGAGCTGCCGCCGGTCACTGACCAAGGTCGAACCGGTCGGTGTTGCGGAGCTGGACGAGGCGCTGGCCGCCATGGCCGAGGGACGGGCGGATGCACTGGCACTCGGCCGCGAGTCCCTGATCCCCTTGCTGGAGCGCTTCCCCGGTTCACGGATACTGCCCGGCCATTTTCACGCCGCCGGCACTGCCGTCGCGGTGCCGCTCGGGCGCCCGGCCGCACTTGCCTTCGTGACAACGTTCATTGAAAAGGCAAAGTCAGACGGGACTGTGCGGCGCGCCCTGGATGCCAGCGGCATGACGACCGCCGAGGTCGCCCCCGCGGGGATCATGTCATGAACCCTGGGAGTTGCATTTCTTAGCGCTTTTGTGCAATCTATTGCCGAGTTCGTCCTGCATAGACGGGCCGGACAGGGGGTCACGTGACAACAAGGCGCCATTTTATGACAACTGCCGCTGCCGCCAGTATCGTCGTGACCAGCCGCGCGCGAGCCGAGCAACCAACCAGGTTCGTCGCGCCACCTGGGGCTTGCGACTGCCACGTGCACATTCTCGACCCTGCCCGTTTCCCGTTCCAAGCCAAGCGCCAATACACCCCGGGTCCGGCAACCGTCTCCCAGATGCAGGCCATGCACGCAGCGCTGGGCATCAAGCGTGTCGTAGTCGTGCAAAACAGCGTCTACGGCGCCGACAACAGCTGCCTGCTGGATGCCATGGCGCAAATCGGCCCGGACTCCCGGGGTGTAGCGACCATCGGGGCGGACACGACGCCTCAGGAGATCGAGGCGCTCGACCGCGCCGGGGTGCGGGGCGCGCGCATCAACCTGGCCGTCAACAACATGAACGATCCCTCTGCCGCATCCCGGGCCTTGGCCGTAGAGCAGCGGATCCCGCAAACCTGGCACGTGCACATCAACGCGGAACTGCCGGCGCTGGCTGCCGTCGCAAGCCAAATGGGAAAGATGCGAATTCCGCCCGTGCTGGACCACTTCGCCCATGCTGTTGCCGAGAAAGGCGCCGACCAGCCCGGCCTCGCCGATATCCTGGCGTTGCTGCGGGCGAAGAAGCTCGTCGTGAAGATCTCCGGCCCGTACCAGATCTCAAAGCTGCCCGGATACGGGGACGTCCAGGCGATGGCACGCCTGTTCGTCTCCACCGCCCCGGACCAGATTATCTGGGGCAGCGACTGGCCCCACACCGGAGGCGCCAACCGCCCGGCCGACCAGGGCCTGGACGTGATCGAGCCGTTCAGGCAGGAGAATGACCAATTCGATTTCGACCTGCTTGGACAATGGGTTCCGGAGCCGGCTGCCCGTAAACTCATCCTGGTCGATACACCGGCCCGATTATATGGGTTCCCGACAGCCTGACGGTCGTTGCGGTCCACCGTGACCTTTAAGAATCGGCGATGCCGATCCCATTGCGATGCGTCACTGTAACGGAGAGCACAGTCATGCCAAGAGGCTGCAAACCGACAGGTGAGCAAGCGATAAACTACGCCGAACCCAAGCTCGTTATCGCGCGTGCCACCAAGGGAAGCGACCCCGGCCGTCATCCGGCCGCGGCGCCGATCAATCGACGAAGCCGCCCCAGCGCTGGCATGACGCAATCGAAATGCTACTTGCTTTACAGCCTGAATATGCTGACTGACTCGCTGCAATCCCAGATAGTCTGCAAGAAAGCGCGACAGCCGAAGCGCTCGAAGCCATCGTCGATCTCGATCGAGCTTCCCTTGCTGACGTTGAGCTGCCTCGCAGCTACGGGCGCGGTTGACCACAAAACCCTCCGACCGGACCGGTGGAAAAATGGGATTGACCCGGTTGTAATCGGCGCAGGCCTTGATGCCCATTAAGGACCGGCAGAACAGCAATGGACGGTAAATCGGGAAATCGGCTTCGCGCCATGGGAACAGGAACCGCCTTCTGGCTGGCGATGTTCGCAGCGAGCGCATTTGGGACCAATGTCGGCGACCTCTGGACTGGCCGGCTCGGCCTGAATGAGGCGGTCGCGTTTGGATTGCTGTTGATCGTCAGCGCCTTGGCGATCTTGGGAGACCGACGCGTTGGCACCCGGACGGAGTTCGGCTATTGGGTGGCGATCGTCGTGCTACGCGCCGCGGCAACCAATGTTGCGGATTTCATGACGGAAGGGCTTCGCCTTGCCTACATCCCCGTGGCGGTGGTTCTTGCAATCCTGGCGATCACCGCCGGATGGCGGACCCGGGCGGGCCAGGTCGGGCCTCGCGGAGCGTCGCCGGTGATCGACGGTTGGTATTGGACGGCGATGTTCGTTGCCGGTGTTTTCGGCACGGTCGCCGGCGATCTGGTGAACCGGACAGTAGGCGTGCTTACCTCGGCGGCATTGCTGACGGCGCTGCTGGCTTTCGTGCTCCTGTCACGGGCGCGATGGGCTCCTGGCTTGATGCTGTCCTACTGGGTGGCGGTGTTGGCCGAACGGGCCGCCGGAACCCCGGTGGGTGACGGGTTGGCGAGCCGCAATGGGGTCGGGCTTGGATTGCAAGTCGCGACGGCGGTCACAGCGGCATTCTTCGCGGTTGCCCTGCTCTGGCGTGAGTGGGGGCGGAAGCGGGTCCTGACGGCGGCGGAGTGATGCGAGAGGCGGTCCGCCTGTCGCCAACTGGACCGGCTTGGAGCGGGGACCGCTTAAAGCCGTTACGGGGAGGTTTCGCCTGGATGGTGGCCTGGCCGCTGCGGGAAGCGTGGTGCACGGATCGGGCGGTGGTGCTGAGACGCTGGGTGACGTAGGGGATCGCTCTCCCGACTCCGGATGCCCATGCCGTTCAAGCCTTGACGGCGCTGACCTTGCGCACGGTATTCCGCTTAGCGCTGCGCCAGACCGAAGGCCTGATTGGCTCCATCATCGGCCTGCTCGGGGTCACTTTGGCGGTCCCGGACCACAACGACGCTCAGCCGCAGAGCAGCGACACTGGAGGTGCCAGGTCCACAACCGCGCAGGGACGGCGAGCCCCTGCACCCGCTGGTGGACAGCACCGGCCTGAAACTCTGCGGCGCGGGCGAGTGGCTGGTCGAGAAACACGGCGCCAAGACGCGCCGGTCCTGGCGCAAGCTGCACATCGGCGTGGACGCCGGCAGCGGCCAGATCGTCGCGGCGGCGCCTTCGTGTGCCCGCCGAAATACGCGCTGTCGACCTCGACCACGCCGGAAAGCTGGCCTTCGCTCTGCTCCTTGCCGATGGCTTCGCGCAGCTTGTGGGCCAGGACGAACGCAGTCTTGTACTGGACGTCGAGATCGCGGCCGAGCTGCAAGGCCGAGATGCCCTTAACTGCGTTCACGAAGATCGCCGTTGCGGCTAGGTAATCGCGGATTGCCAGCTTGCGGCTGGCGAAGATAGTCCCGCTGGTGACGCTGAACTGGTATTGGCACGCCTTGCACTTCCAGATGCGGCGGACCGTGTAGGCATAGACCGCCGTGCAGTTGCAGCGCGGGCAGAAGGCAGCGCCGCCGTTGTCTGCAAAGCGGATGGCCGTGAACGTCTCGTGCGCCTCGTCGTCGCTCATGCGGAAGATGCCCTTGAGGCTTAGGTTGCGAGCGGCGGCGGTAAGAAGGAAGTGCTGGGCCATCTGTCTGCATCCAACGGTTATCGTTGATGTCAGTTGTAACCATTAAATGCATTGGCGTCAACGGTAAACGTTGACATAAACCGTAATTTCTCCTATTTCACATTCATGCTTGCCCCTGAACAAAGCCGAGCGGCCCGCGCGTGGTTGGACTGGAGCCAAGAGCAATTGGCCGAGCGCGCCAACGTGTCCCTAAGCACCGTGCGAGATTTCGAGAAAGGGCGGCGCACGCCAATCCGAAATAACCTCGAGGCGATGGCAAAAGCCCTCGAGGGAAATGGCGTGCGCTTGCTCTTCAAAACTGACGGAAACCCAAGTGGAATCGAGGTTTTACACCTCGAGACGTGATGCTTGCGGTTGCTAAGCCTTGCGGCGTCGCTCAAGGCCATTCTCAGGAAGATACATCGTGATCTGGACAGGCCGCTTCCCATAATGCAGCGCAACCTTGTCTCTGAGTTCCCGCATGTTCTTGCAGTCCTTGGCCATCCCGACGACCTCGTAGCAGCGCGATACGAGCTGACGCGCGCCGAAGTTTTCGGTGAGTTGTTGGTGCCACCGGATGCCCGCAGCGGGCTTGTTTAACTTCAAGTATTCCGCGACGTCGGGATCCAGCGTGTCGTAGATCAGCTCAATGACAAGCTTGCCCCACCACTTTGGCCGGGCGCGAAGGGGCGTTTCCCATCCCGTCAACCGACCGAACTCAATCCATATCTCGTCAGGGAACGTCTTCTCCCAGTTGCGTAGTTCTTCGGCGATAAACTTCCGCAGCGTAACCTGTAGGGCGTCTTCGGCACGCTCATACTGATAGCCCGTAGCCTCATCGATCAGCGCCTCGAGGCCCACCTTGGCGCAGGCGGATAGAAACATGCTGGCCTGGATCGCCATTTGCTGCTGTCGAGCCGTCAATGGCGGGTGAGGCGATCCGGGCGTCAGATGTGCTTGCAGGGCAGATACGAAACCCTGGCAAACCTCGATCATCAGCGAGGCCGGCAAGCCTTTGACCGCTTTCTCGAGGCCCTCGACCTCACGCAGTCGGAACGGCACTAATCTCTCGAGCACTAAGTCTTTGTCAATGAACGGTTCTAGCGCCTTAACTCCAATATATTTCTCGAGCGCCCCGCCGCCCTTGATGCCGGTCAGAACCTCAGTTGCCGAGACACGCCCAATGATCTTTTGGCCATCATCCAACACGTAGCAAGGCACATCCACGCCAACGAGGGTCAGCACGCCGCGCCACTCGGCAATGGGCATGGCCTTGTCAGGCGGGATGATTTCGAATTCGGGGTCACCCGCTTCCGTTTCCTCAAACAACGGACCGGCCTCGCGATGCTGTTCCCAGCGCCGCTTTGCCGCATCCGAAGCTATCTGTTTCCGCCGGCTGGGTGAGAGAGATGTCGCTCGAGCTGCGCCGCCACGGCTTTGCTTGCTACCTGACATGATGCCGACTCGCACTGTGGAGCAGGCATGGTCGGTTTATGCTTTCTTAAATGCAAGCAAATTCGTCTAGGTGTGCTTGCTACATAATACCGTTTCCCTCGCCTGCGGAGGCTGACGCGACGCAGGGCGTCATGACCACCAAGGTCGATGGGGTTTACAAGGCGAGGAGCAACGTGGCCGAAGTTGCCGCAATATGCGAGGCGGCCGTCGAGCACATGCGCCGCCAGCCCGGACGCAGCCTGGGCATCGCGACGATGAACCAGATCCAGCGTGACCTGATCGCGATCGAGATGGACCGGCTCGCAACCGTCTATCCCGAGGTAGAGACTTTCAGAGAGCATTGGTCCGGAACACTCGAGCGGTTCTTCGTCAAGAACCTGGAGAACGTTCAGGGTGACGAACGTGACGTCATCTTTATTTCCACGGTTTTCGGGCCGTCAGAGCCAGGCGGCAAGGTCAAGCAGGTCTTCGGACCGATCAACGGCGCGAGCGGCCATCGTCGCCTCAATGTGCTGTTCACCCGAGCCAAGCACCACGTGCGCCTGTTCACGTCGATGACGCCGGACGACGTGCTGGCCGGTCCGGACAGCCCGCGCGGAGCTCAGGTGCTCAAGGCATACTTGGCTTACGCCTTGACCGGTCGGCTCCATGCTGGATCCGAGACTGGTCGGGATGCTGACAGCGACTTTGAGGTATTCGTCCGTGACCGGTTGCGGCTTGCCCGTTATGAGGCTGTTCCGCAGGTCGGGGTGGCTGGCTTCTTCATCGATTTGGCGATCCGGGATCCAGATGTACCCGGCTCATTCCTGCTCGGTATCGAGTGCGACGGAGCGTCCTACCACTCAAGTAGATCGGCCCGCGATCGCGACATCCTGCGACAGCAGATTCTCGAGGGGCTTGGGTGGACCATCTACCGCATTTGGTCCACCGATTGGTTCCGTGACCCCGCCGGGCAAACGAGGAAGCTGACGGCATTTATCGACGACCTGCGACGGCGTTGATTAGTGGATCGACCGCTGCCCACAAATCCTGCAATCGCTCGATATGCTTTAGAACATTGTTATTGAACTATAGTCGTGGCTCTTAATGGTACTATCATGATGGTAGTTGTATAAAAGATTGTCGCCACGTTTGGGTGTGCATTGAACTTCTATGAATTTCGGAGAGTGGCGGCATAGCTGGATCAAGCTTCAAGACAAACCCGTACGATCTACTGGAGTTGCTCAAAGACTGCCATCAAGGCAAGCTGCAGCTTCCTGACTTCCAGAGAAGCTGGGTTTGGGACGAGGATCGCATAACCAGTCTCATTGCCTCGATCTCACGAGCGTTTCCTATTGGTGCACTAATGACATTAGAGACCGGTGGGTCAGTCGAGACAGCAAAGCCGAAGAGGTCGAGAGCGACGATGAAACCGCGGAGGCCCGACTCACAATCACAACTACTTAAACATCATGGCCGAGTTGATGTGCGTACCCCCGATCAGGACGAGAGTCGGATCATGAATGCCTTACGCGTCGGCAATCCGACTTTTTGGTCGCATTGCAGTGTAGTCGACCTCCACTTCTAAAACTGGGCTGTTGGAAAAGAGACTTTCTTGGATACTCTGAATTCTAAGGAGGATTGGAGGGTATGGTGCGTGACGTTATTTTCTGGAATGCTCTCAATTTCAGAGAGGCTTCCTTCATGAACAACAGAGGGTTCACATTCGGCCTTGTGACCGCGCGTTGACCGCACGACCTTCAGCCCTGAAGCAGCAAATCAAGATGGTTGCGCGTCCCCGCAACCCTTTCAATCCGGATGGGCCATATTCCAGTGGAGACGGCCCGTAGCGCTGCAGCTTCCACGCTCGCGCAATTTTCGGCTAGCGTCGTGCCTTGCGTGCGGCGTAGCGCGCATCACGCTCTGCTTTGCGTTGCGCCTTGATTTCTTCATCACGCGCGGCCTGTTCGGCCTTGCGCTGCAACTCGGCAGCAGCTTGCGCGGCCAACTCGGCCTGGCGCGCCTCGTCTTCGGCGATCCTGCGCGCATCTTCGGCCTCCCGGATCACCCTGCGCTCAGCAGCTCGAACCTCCCGCGCGTCAGCGATGGCCTTGCGTTCGGCGGCGCGCGCCAGCACGGCTGGGTCATCCGGAGCCGGCTTGGCACGAAATTTTTCCAGCATCGCTTTCTTTGCGGCCGCAGCGGATTCTGCGCGGTCGGTGAACTTGCTGCCTTTGAAGCCACTCATAAACGTCTTTTCTCCTGCAAGCCCGGCCCGAATGGCCAAATTCACTGCGCGTTATTAGCGCCGGCCAGGCCCGGCCTCAAGCAGCGCCAGGTTCTGCCGAGCTAAATCGCCAGTTGCCGTATCGGGCGACAGGGCAATGGCGTGCTCCCAATCCTCCCGCGCGCCATCCCGGTCGCCCCGGCGCTGGCGCAGGATGCCGCGCTCCAGCAGGGCATCAGGGTTCTCCGCATTCTGGGCGAATGCGCGGTCTATATCGTCCTGCGCCAACTCCAAATGTCCCAAATGCCGCCACGCCGCGCCACGAAACACCAGCGCGTCCGCCCGGCGCGGATCGAGGTCCAGCGCATGCGTCAAGTCGTCCACCGCGTCGTCATAGCGCCCGAGGGTCGCTGCCGCGATCGACCGGTCGATCAACAGGTCCGCATCGTCAGGCGTCAATGACAAAGCGAGCGTCGCCGAACCGAACGCCCGTCCCGGATCGCCCGTCATCAACCAGGCCTGGCCAGCTTGGCCATATATGCTGGCCCGCGCAGCCGGTTGCGCATGGCTGGCCCCGGCGAGCTTATCCATCAGCTCCGCGCCCTTTTCGGGCTGTCCGAGCGCAACTTGGGCGAGCGCGCGGCAATGCGTGGCGCCATCCCCGCCGCCCGTCGCCTCCCAAGCGTCGGCAAACACGTTGGCTCCCGCCGGGTCGGTATTCAGCATGTGAAGGCACCGGTCATAGTCCTCGCCCTCGGCGATGCGAGGCGGAACTGGCGGGACGGGTAGCGCCCGTTCACCGGAAGCGGCGCCTGGTGGGGACTCTGGAACAACCTCAGCCATAGCTGGGACCGTGCGGCGCAAATCCCACCCATCGCCGCCAACCGCGGTGGCCAGCGCGATCAAAACCGCACCGCCGGTGAGCGCAACGCGTATGTTCATCTCCATCTAAGCATACTCTCGCTCGCGCACGCGGGTAAACCGGGTAGGATGCGGCATGGGCGACACGCATCTGATTGTTCTTGGGTTGGGCTACACCGGCACAGCCATCGCGGCCGGCGCGGCGGGGCTGGGATGGCGAGTGACGGCGACAAGCCGCAACCCCTCCCGCCTCGCGCCGCCGCCGGGAGTGTCCCTAATTGAGTTTGGCGAAACCGCGTCAGCGCTGCGGGAAGCCACCCATGTCGTGCAGACCGCAGCGCCCGATGAGCATGGCGACCCGGCCCTGGCCCGCTATGGCGCCGACATCGCCGCCGCCCCGGCGCTGCGCTGGGCCGGATACCTGTCCACGACAGGCGTTTATGGCGACCGCGACGGCGGCTGGGTCGATGAGGACACGCCGGTGGCGCCGACCGTGGCGCGGGCGCAACGCCGGGTCGCGGCCGAACAAGCCTGGGTTACGGCGCTGCCGGGCTGCGCTGTCGACCTGTTCCGCGTCGCCGGCATCTATGGACCCGGCCGGTCGGCGTTCGACGACCTGCGCAGCGGACAAGCCCGGCGCGTGCTGAAGCCCGGCCACTTGTTCGGCCGCATCCACCGGGACGACATCGCCGCCGCCGTGCTGGCCGCCATGCAGCAGGAGCGTCCTCCCGGCCTGCGCGTGCTGAACCTCGTCGACGATGAACCCGCCGCGAGCGCCGATGTGACCGCCGAGGCCGCCCGCCTGCTCAACACGCCGCCGCCGCCGCTGACCCCGTTCGCCGAAGCGGTGGCCAACATGAGCCCCATGGGCCGCAGCTTCTGGAGCGAGAACCGGCGAGTGCGCAGCGAGAAAACCCAGCAGCGCCTGGGCCTGCGTTGGCGCTATCCGACCTATCGCGAGGGCCTACGCGCCATCCTGCAGCAGGAGCTCACCGAGCATGCGGCGTAACAACGCCAGGTCGGACGGGCGCGAAAGCCGGTGGTCGCCATCCTTGACCAACGTGACCTGAACGTCGTCCGACTGCAGCCGCTCCGCCTGGCGCAATGAGGTCTGCCACGGCACGTCCGGGTCGCGCTGGCCGTGCAGCAGGCGCACCGGGCAATGCAGCGGGATCGTCCGGTCCAGCAGCAGCCGGGTGCGCCCATCGGTGATCAGCGCGGCGGTCACGGAATACGGGTCGCCATAAAGGCTCGGCACCTGCAGCACGCCTTGCCGTTCCAACTCAGCGCGCTCCGCCGGCATCATCGCCTGCCACATCAGCTCCTCGGTGAAGTCCGGCGCGGCTGCGATGCCGATCAGCCCGGCGATGCGTGCCGGCCTGGCAAGCGCCGCCAGCAGCGCGATCCAGCCGCCCATGCTCGACCCGACCAGCACCAGCGGACCCTTGGTCAGCCGATCAATCAGCGCCAGCGCGTCATCCGTCCATCGCCCGACCGTGCCGTCGGTGAACGCGCCGCCGCTGGCGCCATGGCCGGAGTAGTCGAGCCGCAAGCACGCCAAGCCGCGCCCGACGCAAAATTCCTCGACAACCATCGCCTTGGCGCCAGTCATGTCGCTCATGTAGCCCGGCAGGAACACGGCCGTCGGCCCGCGCCCCGGCGTCCGCACCCAGGCCAGCGCAACCCCGTCGCCACGATCCGTCCGCCCGGTTTCCTGCATCCCCGGCTTCTGCATGTCAGTCTCCTCGCCACGCCTGCGCCCTGTGTTATAGCGCCGGAATGGTTCCGCTCCCACCGGGCACGGTCGTGCTGCAAGTGCTTCCCTCGCTCGAAACCGGCGGCGTCGAGCGGGGGACCGTCGAGATCGTGCAGGCCATCGTCGGTGCCGGCGGGGCGGCGTTGGTCGCCAGCGAGGGCGGACGGCTGGTGGGCGCGGTCGAACTGGCCGGCGGGCGTCATATCCGCCTGCCCATGGCGGCCAAGAACCCGTTGGCGATCTGGCGCAACGCCGGACGCCTTGCCGGCCTCATAAAATCCGAGAACGTGGGCATCGTCCATGCCCGGTCCCGCGCGCCGGCCTGGTCCGCTTTCATGGCGGTCCGGCGCACCGGCGTAGGTTTCGTCACCACCTATCACGGCGTCTATAACGAGAACGTGCCGGGCAAGCGCTGCTACAACGCCGTCATGGCCCGGGGCGACCGCGTGATCGCTATCAGCCGATATGTCGCCGCGCTGCTGACGGCGCGGCACGCCGTAGAGCCCGCGCGCATACGCATCATCCCGCGCGGCGTCGATCCCGCGATGTTCGACCCCGCTGCCGTGTCGGGACCGCGCATCGACCGGCTCGCCGAGGCATGGCGCCTGTCGGATCGCGCGCCCGTCGTGATGCTGCCCGCACGCCTCACCCGCTGGAAAGGCGGCGCCGTGCTGATCGACGCCATGGCGCGGCTGGCCCGCACCGATGCGTGCTGCGTGCTGGTCGGCGCGACGCAGGGCCGCGAGCGCTTTGCCCGCGAGCTGGAGGCGCAGGCGCACGCTCTGGGCATCTCAGGGCGGCTGCGTCTCGCGGGCCATTGCGACGACATGCCGGCGGCGCTGCTGCTGGCGGACGTGGTCGTCAGCGCCTCGCTCGATCCCGAGGGTTTCGGACGCGCGGTGATCGAGGCGCAGGCGATGGGGCGTCCGGTGATCGCGACCGACCACGGCGGCGCAGCGGAAACCGTGGAGCACCTGGTGACGGGCTGGCGCGTGCCGCCGGGCGACGCCCATGCGCTGGCGGCGGCGCTGGACGGTGCTTTGGACATGCAGCCCGCAGATCGCCACGCGCTCGGCGCCCGCGCCCGCGCCAGCGTCTGCGCCCACTACACCACGGCCGCCATGCAGGCCGCGACCCTCGAAGTCTATCAGGAGCTGCTGGCCTGACACGCCATTCCGGGGGTTGCGGCGGCGCTGGCCCGAGGCCATACGATCCATCTCACGATTGACCGCTTACTTATTTTACTTAACTAGGAATCCGCGCCATGCCTGCCATCACCCTGCCCGACGGCTCGGTTCGCCGCTTCGACGCAGCGGTGACCGGCACCGACATCGCGGCGGCCATCGGCCCCGGCCTGGCCCGCGCCGCGCTGGCGATGTGGGTGGACGGTGCGTTGTCCGACCTGTCGCGCGCAATCGAGCACGACGCTGCCGTCGTTTTCGTGACCCGGCGCGACCCGGACGCGCTCGAATTGATCCGCCACGACGCGGCGCATGTGCTGGCCGAGGCGGTGCAGGGCCTGTTTCCTGGCACGCAGGTCACGATCGGTCCGAGCATCGAGAACGGTTTCTATTATGACTTCGCCCGCAACGAGCCGTTCACGCCGGAAGATTTCGGCGCAATCGAGGCACGCATGCGGGAGATCGTGGCCCGCAACGCCCCATTCGAGCGGCAGGTATGGGATCGCGAGGAGGCAATGCGCTTCTTCGAGGCGCGCGGGGAGGCCTACAAGGCGGAGCTGATCCGCGACCTGCCGGGGACCGAGACGATCACGTTGTATAAACAGGGCGACTGGATCGACCTGTGCCGCGGCCCGCACATGCGTGGCACGGGGGATGTCGGCACGGCGTTCAAGCTGATGAAGGTCGCCGGGGCCTATTGGCGCGGCGACCACCGCAACGCCATGCTGAGCCGCATCTATGGCACCGCCTGGCGCGACCAGAAGGAGCTGGACGCCTATCTGCACCAGCTTGAGGAGGCCGAGCGCCGCGACCACCGCCGCATCGGCCGCGAGATGGATCTGTTCCATATCCAGGAGGAGGCGACCGGCAGCATCTTTTGGCATCCGAAGGGCTGGACGCTGTATCGCACGGCGGAAAGCTACATGCGCCGCCGCCTGGAAGCGTCCGGCTACCAGGAGGTGCGCACGCCGCAGCTTGTCGACCGCAAGCTGTGGGAGGCGAGCGGGCACTGGGACAACTACAAGCAGAACATGTTCATCGCCCGCGTCGAGGACGAGGACACGACGCTTGCGTTGAAGCCGATGAATTGCCCTTGCCACGTGCTGATCTTCCGCCACGCGCTGCGCAGCTACCGCGAGCTGCCGCTGCGCATGGCGGAGTTCGGCGCCTGTCATCGCTATGAGCCGTCGGGCGCGCTGCACGGCATCATGCGGGTGCGGGCGTTCACCCAGGACGACGCGCACATCTTCTGCACGGAGGCGCAGATCGCTAACGAGACGGTGGCTTTTGTGGCGCTGCTGTCCTCGGTGTATCGCGACTTCGGCTTCGACTCATTCCGCGTAAAGTTCAGCGACCGCCCGGTGCCGCGTGCCGGGTCGGACGAAACGTGGGACCGGGCCGAGGGCGCATTGAAAGAGGCCTGCGCCACGGCCGGGGTCGAATACGAGCTGAGCCCGGGGGAGGGGGCGTTCTACGGCCCGAAGCTTGAGTTCGTGTTGCGGGACGCCATCGGCCGCGACTGGCAATGCGGCACGCTGCAGGTGGACTTCGTGATGCCGGAACGGCTGGATGCCGAGTATGTCGCCGAGGACGGCACCCGGCAGCGCCCGGTCATGCTGCACCGGGCCATCCTGGGCAGCTTCGAGCGGTTCCTTGGCATCCTGATCGAGCAATATGCCGGGCGCTTCCCGCTCTGGCTGGCCCCGGTGCAGGTCGTCGTCGCCAGCATCGTGTCGGATGCGGCGGAGTATGCGAACGACGTGGCGCTGGCGTTGCGGATGCGTGGCCTCGAAGTGCGGGTCGACGTGCGCAATGAGAAGATCAACGCCAAGGTCCGCGAGCATAGCTTGGCGCATGTGCCGGTGATCGTCGTCGTTGGCCGCCGCGAGGCCGAGCAGCGGACGGTGGCGCTGCGGCGGCTTGGCGGTGAGGCGCAGGAGGTTTTGAGCTTGGATGAAGCCGTCGGGCGGCTTGCAGTCGAGGCCATGGCTCCCGATTTAGCACGAGATCGTGTTGCGCATTGATTTTCTTGATCGGTGCCCGGCATCGGTTCAAGACTAGGCATTGAGACCAAACCAGTACAGGAGAGTACAATAGCCCGAGGACCTATGAGTGCAGCAGCCCCGTCCCGCGACGGACCACGCGTAAACGAAGACATCCGAGTCCCGCAGGTTCGCCTGATCGACGAAGAAGGCGAGATGCAGGGCGTCATGACCGCCCGCGACGCCATCCTGCGTGCCTATGCAGTGGGCCTTGATTTGCTTGAGATCAGCCCGAACGCCGATCCACCGGTCGTCAAGATCCTGGACTACGGCAAGTTTAAGTACGAGCAGCAAAAGAAGAAGAACGAGGCCAAGAAGAAGCAGAAGGTCATCGAGATCAAAGAGATCAAGGTGCGCCCGAACATCGACGAGAACGACTACCAGGTAAAGATGCGCGCCATGAAGTCGTTCATCGACGAGGGCGACAAGGTGAAGGTGACGCTGCGCTTCCGCGGGCGCGAGATGGCGCACCAGGATATCGGCATCAAGGTGCTGGAGCGCATTCGCAACGAGCTGGAAACGGCGACGAAGGTGGAGCAGATGCCGCGCATGGAAAACCGGCAGATGATCATGGTGCTCTCGCCGCGGTGAGTGCCGCCGGCCCTGCTGTTTGAGTTGACAGCGGAGGGACGGCGGACCTAGGTAGGCACTTGGATATGACGTCGCTCCGCGAAGGCTCGCGCAGCGGCGCCTTTTCGTTTGGGGTGACGTGATGTTCGACACGCTGTCGGGCAAGCTTTCCGGAGTGTTCGACCGCCTGCGCAGCCGCGGCGCGCTGAGCGAGGCCGACATCGCCGACGCGCTGCGCGAGGTGCGCCTGGCGATGCTTGAGGCCGACGTGGCGCTCCCCGTCGTGCGCGACTTCATCAGCACGGTGCGCGAGCGCAGCCTCGGCGCCGAGGTGCTGGAAAGCGTCAGCCCCGGCCAGCTTGTCATCAAGATCGTCAACGACGTGCTGATCGAAGCGCTGGGCGGTGTTGGCGCAGTGCCGCTCAACCTGACTGCTGCCGCGCCGGTGCCGATCCTGATGGTGGGCCTGCAGGGGTCCGGCAAGACCACGACCTCCGGCAAGATTGCGCTGCGGCTGTTGAAGCGCGATCGCAAGCGGGTGCTGCTCGCCAGCCTCGATACCCAGCGCCCGGCGGCGCAGCTCCAGTTGCAGCAGTTGGCGCAGCAGGCCGGCGTCGCGTCGCTGCCGATCATCGCGGGCCAGACGCCCGTGGAAATCGCCCGCCGCGCCATGGACACCGGACGGCGCGAGGTGTTCGACGTCGTCATCCTCGACACCGCCGGGCGGCTGTCGATCGATCAGGCGCTGATGGACGAGGTCCGCGCCATACGCGAGGCGACGGACCCGGCTGAGACCCTGCTGGTCGTCGACGCCATGACCGGGCAGGACGCGGTCAATACCGCACGCGCCTTCAACGACGCTGTTGGCGTGACCGGCATCGTCATGACCCGGATGGACGGCGACGCCCGCGGCGGCGCGGCTTTGTCCATGCGGCAGATCACCGGCGCGCCGATCAAGCTGACCGGCTCCGGCGAGAAGCTGGACGCGTTGGAGGAGTTCCATCCCGAGCGCGTCGCCGGCCGCATCTTGGGAATGGGCGACATCGTCGGCCTGGTGGAACGCGCCGAGGAGACGCTGGATCAGGACGAGGCGGAAAAGCTCGCCCGCAAGATGGTGCGGGGCACCTTCGACCTCGACGACTACGCCAAGCAGCTCAAGCAGATCAGCAAGATGGGCAGCCTGTCCGGCATCCTCGGCATGTTGCCCGGCGTCGGCAAGATGAAGGCGCAGATCGAGGATGCGAACCTTGACCAAGGCATCCTGAAGCGGCAGGCGGCGATCATCTCGTCCATGACCATGAAGGAGCGGCGTACGCCGGACGTGATCAAGGCGAGCCGGAAGAAGCGCATCGCGGCCGGGTCGGGCACCAGCGTGCAGGAGGTCAACCGCCTGTTGAAGCAGTTCGACGACATGTCGACGATGATGAAGCGCATGACGAAGCTGGGCCAGAAGGGGCTGATGCGCCAAGGCATGGGCGCATTGATGCCCAAGCAGCAGCAGTCCAAGCAGCACCGGCGTCCATACTAACCATTCACAAAGGAATATTTGATGGGCCTGAAAATCCGCCTTTCTCGTGCCGGCGCCAAGAAGCGGCCGTACTACCATATCGTGATCGCCGACAGCCGCAGCCCGCGCGACGGACGCTTCCTGGAGAAGGTGGGCAGCTACAACCCCATGCTGCCGCAGGAGCATGAGGACCGCATACGCCTGCAAGGCGAGCGCATCCAGCACTGGGTCGGCCAGGGCGCGTTGCCGACGGAGCGGGTAGCGAAGTTCCTGGGCCATGCCGGCCTGGCGCCGATGCCGACCTATCGCGAGCAGCCCATTCAGTCCGCGCCGAAGAAAAAGGCGCAGGACCGCGCGGCAAAGGCCGCCGGCTAGTTGGCCACGCGCCGCATCCTGATGGGCGTGGTGGGCCGGCCGCACGGGGTGCGGGGGCTGCTGCACGTGCATAGCTACACCGCAACGCCGTCCGATCTCGCGAGCTATGGGCCGCTGCTCGACGAAAGCGGTCGGGCCTGGACGCTGGCGTGGCGCGGCGAGGGCGTCGCGGCGCTGTCGGATGCGGCCGGCAATCCGGTCGCGGACCGCAACGCTGCGGAACGGCTGACCAATACTCGGTTGTATGTCGAGCGCGACAGCCTGCCACCGCCGGATCAGGATGAGTTCTACCTAGCCGATCTCGTTGGCATGGCGGCGCTGGACACGGCGGGCCAAACGGTCGGACGGGTAGCGGTCGTGCACGATTATGGCGCGGGAACCAGCCTGGAAATCGACCGGGGCGATACCGCGCCGCTGTTGGTGCCGTTCACCCTGGCCTGCGTGCCCAACGTCGACATCGAGGCCGGAACGCTGGTCGTGACGCCACCGGAGGAGATGCTGGTGCTGGATGAGGCGCGGGCAGCAGAATGAGCTGGCACGCGACCGTCCTGACCCTGTTTCCGCCGATGTTCCCGGGTCCGCTTGGGCAATCGCTGGCCGGACGGGCGCTTGCGGCGGGCCTGTGGCGGCTGGAGGTGCGGGACATACGCGACGCGGCGACGGACCGGCACCGGACGGTCGACGACACGCCGTTCGGCGGCGGGGCCGGCATGGTCATGCGGGCAGACGTGCTGGATGCCGCGATTGGCCCCGATGATGGCCGGCCGCTGCTTTATCTAAGCCCACGCGGCCCGCAACTCACGCAAAACCGCATCCGCACGCTTGCGAGTGGCCCGGGCGTCCGCCTGGTATGCGGTCGCTACGAAGGCGTGGACCAGCGGGTGCTGGACGCCCGCGCCATCGAAGAGGTCAGTATCGGCGACTACGTGCTGTCCGGGGGCGAGCTGCCGGCGCTCGTGCTGCTGGACGCCTGCGTCCGCCTGCTGCCCGGCGTCATGGGCGCGGAGGCCAGCGCCGAGGACGAGAGCTTCAGCGCCGGGCTGCTGGAATATCCGCATTACACCCGTCCGGCCGAGTGGCGTGGGCGCGCCGTGCCCGAGGTCCTGCTGTCCGGCCACCACGCCGCCATCGCCGCCTGGCGCCGGGCGCAGGCCGAGCAGATCACGCGTGCGCGCAGGCCGGACCTGTGGCAGCAGCGCGTCAAACCCAGCGGTTTGCCGGGAATGGACAGCGCGCGCACCGCGCCGTAATTGTATCTATTGGAAAGGACTAACCCCCGTGAACATCATCCAGCAATTCGAGGCGGAGCAGATTGCCAAGCTCACCGCGCTCCGGCCCGTCCCGGTGTTCCAGCCCGGCGATACGCTGAAGGTCATGGTCAAGGTCGTCGAGGGCGAGCGGAGCCGTGTGCAGGCCTATGAGGGCGTATGCATCGCGCGGTCGAACAAGGGCCTGAACAGCAACTTCACCGTGCGCAAGATCAGCTATGGCGAGGGCGTGGAGCGCGTGTTCCCGCTTTATGCGCCGACGATTGCCGAAATCCAGGTGGTGCGCCGCGGCGATGTGCGCCGGGCCAAGCTGTATTACCTGCGCGGGCGCAGCGGCAAGTCCGCCCGCATCGCCGAGCGTGCCCGCGACGTCGTGGCGCCCACTGCCCCCATTACGCCGGCCCTGCCGCCGCCCGCCCCCGCCGCAGAAGCCGCAGAGTAGCGGCCGAGTAGCCAGCCTAAGGAGAACCGCATGGCCGAGAACGCCAAGACCCTGTTCGACAAGGTATGGGAGAGCCATGTCGTCGAACGGCTCGAAGACGGCACCTGCCTGCTGTATATCGACCGGCACCTCGTGCACGAGGTCACCAGCCCGCAGGCGTTCGAGGGCCTGCGGCTGGCTGGGCGCAAAGTGCGCCGGCCCGATGCGACGATCGCGGTCGTGGACCACAACATCCAGACCAGCGACCGCAGCGTGGGCATCGCCGAGCCCGAGAGCCGCGTCCAGGTCGAGACCCTGGAGGCCAACGTCGCGGCGTTCGGGGTGCCATACTTCCCGGTGCGGGATGTGCGCCAGGGCATCGTGCACATCATCGGGCCGGAGCAGGGCATCAGCCTGCCGGGCATGACGATCGTCTGCGGCGACAGCCACACCAGCACCCATGGCGCGATGGGTGCGCTGGCTTTCGGCATCGGCACCTCCGAGGTCGAGCACGTGCTGGCGACGCAGACCTTGCTGCAAAAGCCGGCCAAGAACATGCTGGTCCAGGTTGACGGGACGCTGGCGCCTGGCGTGACCGCCAAGGACCTGGTGCTCGCGGTGATCGGGCGCATCGGCACCGCCGGCGGCACCGGGCACGTGATCGAGTATGCCGGCGAGGCTGTGCGCGGGCTCGACATGGCCGGCCGGATGACGGTGTGCAACATGAGCATCGAGGCCGGCGCCCGCGCGGGCATGATCGCGCCCGACGACAAGACATTCGCCTACATCGAGGGACGCCCCTATGCGCCGAAGGGCGAGGCGTTCGACCGCGCCGTCGAGTATTGGCGCACCCTGCCGTCCGACCCCGGCGCGCATTACGACCAGGTGGTGACGCTGCACGCCTCGGAAATCTCGCCCATGGTCACCTGGGGCACCAGCCCGGAGACTGTCCTGCCGATCACCGGCAACGTGCCCGATCCGGCCAAGGTCGAGGACGAGGCCGCCCGCGTGCAGATGCAGCGGATGCTCGACTACATGGCGTTGACGCCGGGGCAGAAGCTTGCCGAAATCCCTGTGGACGTGGTGTTCATCGGAAGCTGCACGAACGGGCGCATTGAGGACATCCGCGCCGCCGCCGCCGTCGCCCGTGGCAAGCGGGTCGCCCCCGGCGTGCGCGCCATGGTGGTGCCCGGCAGCGGCCTCGTGAAGCTGCAGGCCGAGGCGGAGGGCCTGGACCAGGTCATGCTTGACGCCGGGTTCGAGTGGCGGGAGGCCGGGTGCAGCATGTGCCTAGGCATGAACCCCGACAAGTTGACGCCCGGGCAGCGCTGCGCCAGCACCAGCAACCGCAACTTCGAGGGCCGGCAGGGGCCGGGCGGACGCACGCATCTGCTATCCCCAGCCATGGCCGCCGCCGCCGCCATAACGGGCCGGCTCACCGACGTGCGGGAACTCGCCTGATGGATGCGTTCACGACGTTGACGGCGGTCGCCGCGCCGTTGCCGCTGGCCAACGTGGACACCGATAAGATCATCCCGGCCCGGTTCCTCAAGACCATCAAGCGCACCGGGCTGGGCGTGCACCTGTTCGACACCCTGCGCTATGACGGGGCCGGCGCGGAACGGCTCGACTTCGTGCTGAACGCCGAGCCGTACCGCCATGCCGAGGTGCTGATCGCGCACGAGAATTTCGGCTGCGGCTCGTCGCGCGAGCACGCGCCGTGGGCACTGCTGGATTTCGGCATACGCTGCGTGATCGCGCCGAGCTTCGCCGACATCTTCCATACCAACTGCTTCAAGAACGGCATCCTGCCGATCGCCTTGCCGCGCGAGGTGTGCGACCAGTTGATGGAGGACGCGCGCATGGGCGGCAACGCGCGCCTGACCATCGACCTCGCGCGCCAGGTCGTGGTGCGTCCGAATGGCGACGAAATCCCGTTCGCCGTCGACGCCCTGCGCAAGCATTTGCTGCTGAACGGCCTCGACGATATCGGCCAGACCATGCAGCGCGGGACGGCCATCGACACCTATGAGGCGCGGCTCCGCACCGAGGCGCCTTGGATGCCCGGCATCAAGGCATAGGACAAGGGGATCACATGGCCGCAAACAAAAAGCTGCTCGTGCTGCCCGGCGATGGCATCGGCCCGGAAGTGATGCGCGAGGTCCGCCGGGTGATCGACTGGATGGACCGCCGCCGCAGCGTGACGTTCGACATCACCGAGGACCTGGTGGGCGGCGCCGCCATCGACCAGCGCGGCACGCCGATAACTGAGGAAACGGTGGCCAAGGCACGCGCGGCGGACGCAATTCTGTTTGGCTCCGTCGGCGGCCCGCGCTGGGACAAGCTCGGCTTCGACATGCGGCCCGAAATCGCCATCCTGACGCTCCGGCGCGAACTCGGCCTGTTCGCCAACCTGCGCCCGGCCATCGTGCTGGAACCCTTGGTGGACGCCAGCACGCTGAAACCCGACGTGATCCGCGGCCTCGACCTGATGATCGTGCGCGAAAGCACCGGCGGGCTGTATTTCGGCGAGCCGCGCGGCATCGAGACCCTTCCGGACGGCCAGCAGCGCGGCACCAACACCGAGGTCTATACCACGCACGAGATCGAACGGGTCGCGCGCGTGGCGTTCGAGCTGGCGCGCAAGCGGCAGAACCGGCTGTGCAGCGTCGAGAAGGCCAATGTGATGGAAAGCGGCCTGTTGTGGCGCCAAGTCGTCGCGGCGCTGCATGAGCGTGAGTTCGGCGATGTCGAACTTTCGAACATGTATGCCGACAACTGCGCCATGCAGCTTGTGCGCAATCCGCGCCAGTTCGACGTCATCGTCACCTCGAACCTATTTGGCGACCTGCTGTCCGACCTCGCCTCCATGCTCACCGGCAGCCTCGGGATGCTGCCCTCTGCGACGATCGGCGCGCCCGACAGTTCCGGCCGGCGTCATGCATTGTACGAACCGATCCATGGCAGCGCGCCCGATATCGCGGGGAAGGGCATCGCCAACCCGATGGCGCAAATGCTGAGCTTCGCCATGCTGCTGCGCTACTCGTTCGACATGGAGGAGGACGCGGCGCTGATCGAGCGTGCCTGCACCAACGTGTTGGCGAGCGGCATACGGACGGCCGATGTGATGGCGCCAGGCACCGCGAAGGTCGGCACCTCGGTCATGGGCGAAAGCGTGCTGCGCGAACTGGAGAAGCTTTCGGCGTAAGGTGGTCACCTTGTTCATCGACGCGGACGCCTGCCCGGTGCGGGAGGAAGCGTTCCGCGTCGCAACCCGGCTCGGCCTCACGGTGCGCGTGGTCTCGAATGGGTCCCGCCCAATCCGTCCGCCGGGCCTGCCAAACGTCGAGATGGTCACAGTCGGCGGCCAACCCGACGAGGCCGACGACTGGATCGCCGAGCGCATCGGCCCCGCCGACATATGCATCACCGCCGACATCCCGCTCGCTTCGCGCTGCCTGGCGCGCGGGGCGCGGGCGCTGTCGCACAATGGCCATGTCTGGACGGCGGACAACATCGGCTCGGCGCTGGCTGGCCGCGAGGTCGCACGGCATCTGCGCGAAATCGGCGCAGGCGGGAGTGGCCCGCCACCGCTCGCGAAGGCAGACCGTTCCCGCTTCCTCTCGGCGCTGGACGCGCTGGCCCAGGCGGCGCTGCGTCAAGCCAGCAAATAGGCAGGGTCAGTTTTTTAAGAAATCAGGGCGCCCCGCCGCGCTCTGGCTCCGAGCCGCTGTCCTGCGACAGTTCCTCCTTGCGGGTCATCGGCGTTTCCCGCCACTCGCCTTGGTCCGCCACGCCGCCGCCGCCTGGGAACTCGCCGAGGTTCTCCTGGATACTCGCCTCCTCGACGACCACGCCGGGAATTGGCTCGTTCAGCGTCATCGGATTGGGCAACTGGCCGAAGCCGCTGGCGTCCTCCATGCGGATCAGCTCGTCGGCGCGCTCGGTGTAGTCGTCCATCTGGCCGTCCGGGCTGCCGGCCTCCTCCCACATATGGCGGGCACGGGCCTTGACGCGCGTATCGCGTTCGGGGCTGCTTTCTAGCGGGTTGTCTGACATGGATGGTCCTATGCGGCTGTGCCGGACATAGCGCGGCAACGTGGTGCCGGGTTCCGTTCCGCCCGTGGCGGCTAAAGCAGGATCAGCCCGCGCCGCAGCCCCTTTGCCACCGCCTCGGCCCGGCTTGCCGCGCCAAGCTTCGCGAACACGGCCTCCAGGTGGAATTTCACCGTGTGCGCGCTGATGCCGAGCCGCCGGGCGACCGCCTTGTTGGTCAGGCCCTCGCCGAGCGCGCGTAAAATCTCCAGCTCCCGCGGCGTCAGCAACGGGCGCTGCGGTTCGGCCTCCGCGAAGCCCGGCACCGCGGATCCTGGCAGGCTGACGCGCAGCCCGGCGGCTACCGCCCGAAGCGCCGCGTCCAGTTGAACCGCGGTCAGGTCCGGCGGCAGCACGCTGGCCTCGTCGTCATCGCCCACCGTGAGGCGCAGCACCGGCAGGCTCGAACTGGCCAGCGCACCGCCATCCGCCAGCACGATGTCTGCCTCGGACGCCTGCGCCAACGTGTGCCCGGCCAAGGCGATGCGCGCCGCGAGGTCCGCCCGGCGCACCGGGTCGCCCGCGGCAACCGCAACCCGCAAGCCGAGCTGGGTGGCAACTGGCATCCGCAGCGCAGCGTGCCCGGTCACGCTGCCGGCCTCGCGGCGACGGTCGCAACGAGGTCCATTGCGACCCCGCCCCGCAACAGGCGAAGCGTCACGGCCTTCCCGACGCTGTTGGCGCCCAGCGCTTTGGCCACGGCGCGTGGGTGCAGCGTCGGCACTCCGTCCACCGCCAATAGGATGTCGCCGGGCAGCACCCCCGCGCTCTCCGCGGCGCCCTGCGCCACCAGGCTGATGACCATAAGACCGGTTTCCATTGCGGCGGCCTCCTGCCATGCGGCCGGGATCGAAACCGGCTGCAAGCCCAGGCCGAGCCAGCCGCGGGCGACCTGCCCCTCGGCCAACAGCGGCGCCAGCACCCGGTTCACCGTGGCCGCCGGGATCACCAGCACCCGCCGGCGTGGCCCGAGGGTCGACATGCCCAGCAAGCCGCCCGTTGCGTCCAGCACCGGGCCGCCCTCCTCGGGGCCGGACAGCCGGGCGTCGAGGTTGATGAGCCGGTCGATCCGCCCGCCGGCCATGCTTTCCCACGCCGCGCCTACGCGGTGCACTAAGCCGAGCCGAACCGTTGGGCTGCCGTCCGCTGCCGCGCCCAGCAGCAGCGCGAGCGCGCCAACTTGCGGCTCGGCCGGCTCGGGCAAGGCGGGGCCATCAAGCTCCAGCCGCAATGCCGCGACATTGGTGCCGGGATCGCGGCCGGCCAGGACCGCCTCGCCGCGGGAGCCATCGGGCATCGTCACCGGGACTTTGGTGTCGCGGGGCAAGCCCTGCTCGCTGGTCACGAGCACGCCGGGCCGCCAAAGCGTGGCGGTGCGTTGCGCACGCGAGCCGGGGTGGATGGACGCGAGCCAGGGGCCGGCGGCAGCCACGCGGCCCACCAAGGCATCGGAAAATGTCAGCAGCGGATCGAGCATCGGAGCGCCTCCCTATGCTGGTAACATCGGAAGTCCCGGCTCATAGCGCTATCGGACGGATGGGGAGGATGGCGCGGGACCTGTCTTGTGCGTCGCAATGCCGGGCTGCATATGTGGGCGGCCGTGCAGGGAGACCATAAGCATGCGATCCATCCGCCTCGTTTTCGCCGCTGGACTGCTCGCAATGCCGGCCGTGGCGGCGTCCGGCGCGCTCGCCGCCAACGACGATCCCACCCGCATCGGCGACGTCAGCACCACGTTCAGGGTCATCGGCCGCAACGACCGCATCGTCATCGACCGCTATGACGACCCGAAGGTGGGCGGCGTCAGTTGCTATCTGTCCCGCGCCGAAACCGGCGGTCTCAAGGGCACGATAGGCCTCGCGACCGACCCGAGCCGGTTCAGCATTGCGTGCCGGGCGACCGGCGCCGTGACGCTTCCCGACAAGTTGCCGGCGAACGAGGTGGTGTTCGGCGCCTCGGCCAACTGGCTGTTCAAGGAAATCCGCGTCACCCGGATGTGGGACAGCCAAAAGCGCACTTTGGTCTATCTCGTTTGGTCAACCCAGGCGTTGAGCACCGGCGGCAGCCCCTACAACAGCATCAGCGTCGTGTCGCTCGGCGTGCCGGCCTCTTAGCCGCGGTATCCCGCCGGGTACAATGCCGGGGCCGAATCAGCCGATCAGCCATCGCGCGATCGGCGGCAGCAGTATGGCGGTCACGATGCCATTCAGCCCAATCGCCAGGCCGCCGAATGCGCCGGCCGTCTCGTGCAGCAGCAGCACCCGTGCCGTCGCAATCCCGTGCCCGGCCGTGCCCGCCGCAAGCCCGCGGGCGCGCCAGTCGGTGATGCGCAGCAACCGCCAGAGCGGCGGCCCGACGACGATGCTGGTAAGCCCGGTCAGCAGGACGAAGATCGCGGCCAGCGAGGGGTTGCCGCCGATTTGCTCCGCCACGCCCATCGCGATCGGCGTCGTGACCGACTTTGGCGCCAGCGACAGCACGACCTGGCGCGACCCGCCCAAGGCACGGGCGATCAGCATGACGCTGACTACGGACGTCACTGTCCCTGCCAAGATCGCGGGGATGATCGCGGGCGCGCTGCGGCGGATTTGGCTCCAGGCGGCATACATCGGCGTTGCGAGCGCCACCGTTGCCGGGCCGAGCAGGAAATGCACGTACTGCGCACCCTGGAAGTAAGCGGAGTAGGGCGTACGCGTGATCAGCAATACCGTCGACAGCAGGACGATCGCGATCAAGATCGGGTTGGTTAATGGCCGATCCCCGAGCGCCCGGCTGAGCACGAGCGCCAGTTGCCATGCGACCAAGGTGATGGTCAGGCCGAGCAGCGGCGTGGATTCTAGGTAAACCCAGATGGTGCCGAACTGCATCACTTGACGAGGCGCTGCATCACCAGCCCGGTCACTCCCAAGCCAAGCGCAGTCGAGACCAGGATCGCGACGCCAATTGCCAACCAGTCCCGGCCCAATGCGTCGAACTGGGTGATGACGCCAACCCCGGCCGGCACGAACAGCAGCGACAGGTGCCGCAGCAAACCGTTCGTAGTGGACCGCATTTCCTCATCCGGCCCGCCGCGCAGCGCATAGATGCCGAGCAGCAGCAACAAGCCCAGCACGGGTCCAGGCACCGACAATCCAACCGCGCGGGCGACGACCTCGCCGGCGAACTGGCATAGGACCAGGATGGTTAGGGCACGCAGCACGCGGTCAGGAGATCATTCTTGCTGGAGCGGCATACGCAGCTTGAAACCCGCGCCGGGCCGCGCGCGGCGTTCCTGCTCGGCCTGCGCCGAGGAGCCTGGCGAGTAGCCGTCCCCGCGATATTGCTGGCCGCGCGTAAAGAGGCCGGGCGCAAGCTCAGTGGAATTGCCGGCACGCGGACCCTGTGGGGCGTCGATTTCCCGGTTTGGCGTCGGCGCCGGGTCGTAGTTGGGGAGGGGCGGTGACGGTCCGCCACGGGGCGGGGCAGGGGGCAGGGGTAATAAAAGCGACCCCTGCGGCGTGGCCTGCAAATTTAGCCCGCGGTTCTGTGCCCGGCCAGGAGACGGCAGGAGGGCAGCCAGCGTCAGCATGATAACGACGTGTCTCAAGCCGAAGCGCCGGCTGGAGTTTCCGGTGAAAGGCCGCGGCGGTCGCTGGACGGATTGCCCGCGGGTGCGCCCAACGGACCGCTGCCAGCGGATCGCCAGGCGTGCAATGACCAATGCACCGATGGGAATGCCAGCTCGTCCCAAGGGATGTCTGCCCAGTCGAACAGCCGCACATCCAGGCTTTCGATACCGGGCGCGAAATTCGCCGCGCCGTCGAAGCGTGCGCGGAAAATGACTTGCACTTGGCCGATTCGGCTGATGCTGTAGACCGCGAGGATGCCGTCGAGCGCGATATGAGCGCCGCTTTCCTCCAGCGCCTCTCGCCGGGCACCCTCCTGGACAGTTTCCTGCAGTTCAAGATAGCCGGCCGGAAGGGTCCAATACCCACGTCGCGGCTCGATCGCCCGGCGGCACAGCAGCACCTTGCCCTCGTGCACGACGACGGAGCCCACGACAATCTTCGGATTCTCATAGGCGACATAGCCGCAGTCGTCGCAGACGGCACGCTCATGCGTATCGCCTTCGGGTGTGCGATTGGTGAAGTGCGCCATGGTGCCAGGGTGCGGCCAGGCGCTGCCGGGATCAAGGACCCCGCTGTAAGTTGAACGGCTAGACCGACAGATTGAGCAGTGAGCCCCGCGGCGTGCGTCCGGATGGCGCAACGCCGGGCAGGCCCTGCTTGCCCAACGGTGCCGCCGGCGCTGGCGTGGTTAGGTCCCGCTGGTCGCGCACTTGCCGGATTGGGCCTGGCTGTTGCGCTGGACGCACCGGGCTGACGGACGCGGCGCTCGAAAACGCCGAAAGCGAGTTGGTTGAGAGCATGTGGGTGAGTTTAAGCTGCATTGATGACGAACCGGTTAATGGTTTGGCGATTGCAGCGCCGCGACGCCGGGCAGCGTCTTGCCCTCCAGCCACTCCAGGAACGCCCCGCCGGCCGTGCTGACATAGCTCAGCCGGTCCAGCACCCCGGCGTGCCGCAGCGCCGAAACGGTGTCGCCGCCGCCGGCCACGCTCAGCAGCGCGCCCTGCGATGTCGCGTCCGCCACCGCTACGGCCAGCGCGGTCGTCGCAGCGTCGAACGGCGGCGTCTCGAACGCGCCGAGCGGGCCGTTCCACACCAGGGTGCGGATATCCGGCAGCCGGTCCCGCAGCGCCTGCACCGTGGCCGGGCCGACATCGAGCATCATTGCGCCGGACGGAATAGCCTGCACCGAGACGGTCTCCGTCGGCGGATTGGCGCGGAACTCGGTGGCGACGATGGCGTCGGACGGCAGCACGACCTCACAGCCGGCGCGGTTCGCCTCCGCCATGATGTCCCGCGCCGTCGCGTGCATCTCGGCCTCCTGCAGGCTCCGGCCCACATCGATCCCTTGCGCCGCCAGGAACGTGTTGGCCATTGCGCCACCGATCACCAGCACGTCCACACGGCTGGACAGGTTGCCCAGCAATTCCAGCTTGGTCGACACCTTCGATCCGCCGACGATCGCGCACACCGGCCGGGCTGGACTGCCCAGCGCCCCATCGAGGGCGTCCAGCTCCGCCTGCATCAGCCGGCCGGCGTAGGACGGCAGCAGATGCGCGACCCCCTCCGTGCTGGCGTGCGCCCGGTGCGCGGTGGAAAAGGCATCATTGACATACAAATCGGCCAGCGCTGCCAGCTCGCGCGCGAACGCCGGGTCGTTCGCCTCCTCGCCAGCATGGAACCGGGTGTTCTCCAGCACCAGCACGTCGCTGTCCGCCATCGCCGCAACCGCCGCCTGCGCCTCGGTGCCGATGCAGTCCGCCGCGAACGCCACAGGCCGGCCCAGCACGTCGCCGAGCGCCTGCGCCATCGGGGCCAGCGACATCGCGTCCACGCGCCTGCCCTTCGGCCGGTCGAAGTGGCTGCACACGATCACCCGGGCGCCAGCGTCCGAAAGCTCCCGGATGGTGGGCGACAGCCGCTCGATCCGTGTCAGGTCGCTGATCCGCCCGTCGCGGACGGGGACGTTAAGGTCGGCGCGCAGCAGCACGCGCTGCCCGGCCACGCGGACCCCGTCCAGAGTACGGACGGCCATGCTCACATGCTGCCGAACAGGATGGCCGTGTCGACCATGCGGTTGCTGAAGCCCCACTCGTTGTCGTACCAGCCCATGACGCGGGCGAGTTGCTGGTCCACCACCGCGGTCTGCGTCGCGTCGAAGGTGCAGGATGCCGCCTGGTGGTTGAAATCGACGCTGACCAGCTTCTCGGTATTGTAGTCCAAGATGCCGCGCAGCGCGCCTATCGACGCCGCCTTCATCGCATCGTTGATCTGCGCCACCGTGGCATATTCCCGCAGGTTCACGTCGAGGCTGACCAAGGACACGTTCGGCACCGGCACGCGAATGGACGTGCCATCCAGCTTGCCCTTCAAATCAGGCAGCACCAGGCCAAGTGCCTTGGCGGCGCCCGTGCTGGTCGGGATGCTGTTGATGGCGCCGGCGCGCGCCCGGTGCATGTCCTTGTGCAACGTGTCCACCGTGTTCTGGTCGCCGGTGTAGGCGTGGATGGTCACCATGTAGCCGCGCAGGATGCCGAAGCTGTCGTGCAGCACCTTCGCCATCGGCGCCAGGCAGTTGGTGGTGCACGACGCATTGCTGATGACCGTCATATTCGGCGTGATGACCCCGTGGTTCACGCCGTAAACCACCGTTGCGTCCACACCATCGGCCGGGGCGCTGATCAGCACCTTGCGGGCGCCGGAGCCGTGGATCAGCGCGCTCGCTGCCTCCTTGCTGGTGAACCGCCCGGTGCACTCCAGCGCCACGTCGACGCCCTGGTACGGCACCTTGGCCGGGTCGCGCTCGGCCGAGACCTTGATCGGGCCAAACGTCCTGCCCTGGTAGCGGAGGGTGATGGCGTCGCCCTCGACCTGCACCTCGCCGGGAAAGCGGCCGTGGACGCTGTCATAGCGGAACAGGTGGGCGTTGGCCTCTACGCTGCCCAAGTCGTTGATGGCGACCGGCACGATCTCGTCCCGTCCGCCCTCCACGATGGCGCGCAGCACCAGGCGACCGATACGCCCGAACCCGTTGATGGCGACCTTCACGGCCATATGCTCAAACTCCCTCTATTCTACTAATAGGCGCTTTTTCACGGCAATAGCGACGCACTCCGGCGTGATGCCGAAATGACGGAACAGCGTGTCGGCCGGTGCGCTGGCGCCGAACCCGGTCATGCCGATGAACATCCCATCGGCGCCAAGCCAGCGCTCCCAGCCAAAGCCGCAGGCGGCCTCGATGCCGAACCGCGGCGCGCTGCCCAGCACGGCGGCGCGGTAGCTCTCGACCTGTTGCGCGAACAGCTCCCAGCAGGGCAGCGATACGACAGCGACCGGGATGCCGTCCTCGGCCAGCATGCGCCGGGCCTCGACTGCGATGGAGACCTCGGACCCGGTCGCGATCAGCGTCGCCTGCCGCGCCCCGTCGGCCTCGGCCAGCACATAGCCGCCGCGCGAGCTGCAGTTCTCGGCGGCATGCGTGCGCAACGCCGGCACGGCTTGGCGGGACAGCACCAGCAGGCTAGGCCCATCCGCGCGGCGGATCGCCAGCTCCCAGCACTCGGCCGTCTCCATCGCGTCGGCCGGGCGCATCACGTGCAGGCCGGGCATGGCGCGGAGCGAGGCGAGCTGCTCGACCGGCTGGTGCGTCGGCCCGTCCTCGCCCAGGCCGATGCTGTCATGGGTCAAGACATGGATGACGCGTTGGCGCATGAGCGCGGCAAGGCGGATCGCCGGGCGCATATAGTCGCTGAATGCGAGGAAGGTGCCGGCATACGGCAGCAGCCCGCCATGCAGCGCGAGGCCGTTCATGCAGGCGGCCATGCCGTGCTCGCGGACGCCGTAATGCACATAGCGCCCGCCATAGCTGCCCGGCGTGACCCCCACCATGCCGCGCACCTTGGTGAGGTTCGAGTCCGTCAGGTCCGCCGACCCGCCCACCAGCTCCGGGATCGCCGGCGCCAGAGCCGCGAGCGTCCGCTGGCTGGCCTGGCGAGTGGCGAACGCCGGGCGGGTATCGGCGAAATCAGCCTTCAGCGCCGCCATCGCCTCATGCCATGCCTCCGGCAGCCGGCCAGCGACCACGCGGTCGAACTCGGCACGCAGCGGATGCTTGGCGAGCCGCTTCAGCCACGCCCGGCGCGCGGCCGTCCCACGGTTGCCAGCCGCCGCCCAGCGCTCGGCCAGGTCACGCGGGACGGTGAACGGCGGATGCTGCCAGTCCAGTGCCTGCTTCGCCGCTTCGGACTCCGTTTGACCCAATGGGCTGCCGCTGCAGGCGGCGGTGCCCGCCTTATTTGGCGCGGCGAAGCCGATGATGGTGCGGCAGGCGATCAGCGTCGGCTTCTTCGACCGCAGCGCCAGCGACAGCGCCGCAAACACCTGGGCGGGATCATGGCCATCCACCCGCTTCGTCGCCCAGCCGAGCGCGCCGAATCGCTTCAACTGGTCATCCGACGACGCCAGCGCCGCCGGCCCGTCCAGCGAGACGCTGTTGTCGTCCCACAATACCGTCAGCTTCTCGAGCCGCAGATGCCCGGCCAGGCCGGCTGCCTCGTGGCTGATGCCCTCCATCAGGTCGCCGTTGGAGGCGATTACCCAGGTACGGTGGTCCACAAGGCTCTTGCCGAACCGCGCCGCCATCATGCGTTCAGCGAGCGCCATGCCGACCGCGGTGGCAAAACCCTGCCCGAGCGGGCCAGTAGTGGCCTCGATGCCCGGATGCTCGCCGTGCTCGGGGTGGCCGGCCGCCGGGCTGTCCAATTGCCGGAAACGAGCGAGGTCGTCGAGCCGCATCCCGGCATGTCCGGTAAGGTGCAGCAACGCATAAAGCAGCATGGACCCATGCCCGGCGGACAGCACAAAGCGGTCGCGGTCCGGCCAGCGCGGGTCGGCGGCGTCGAAGCGCAGCAGGCGTGTCCACAGCGCCGTGGCGACGTCCGCCATGCCCATCGGCATCCCCGGGTGTCCAGACCCAGCCGCTTCGACCGCATCGATCGCCAGCGCCCGAATCGCGTCGGCCATCCGCCGCTCGACCGTGGCAGGCCGGGCAAGAATGGCGGCTTGGGCCCAAAGCGCTGGGGTATCCTGGCCGGTTGGGTCCGAGGCCAGTGTTTCTGCTGCGCGCGTGCCTTCCATCAAACCTCCGCTGCCACGGCGCAGGCGCCGCGGGGCACGCCGCTATACGGGCAGGGCAGCGCGCGGGCAAGCCCGGCGGATATGCGCTACACCCGGTCCAACATCCGGTTCGCCCGCGCCACCACCGCCTCGAACAGCACCTGGCAGCCTGCCTCGGCCTCATTGGGTTCGATGCTCTCCGCCTCATTATGGCTCAGCCCGTCTTTACAGGGCGTGAAGATCATCGCGGACGGCACATGCCGCGCCACATACACCGCGTCGTGCCCGGCGCCGGACACGATCTCCCGCGCAGAGAACCCCAGGCGCGCGGCTGCCTGGCGCACCAGGTCGACGCAGGCCGGGTCGAATGGCTGGGCGGGAATGCGGAACAGCTCCTGCAGACCAAGCGTCACGCCGCAATCCCGTGCGATGAACCCGGCTTCGCGCGGGAACTGCGCGGCCAGGCGACCGACCTCGCCGCCGTCGGGGTGGCGGAACTCGACGCTGAACCGGACCTCGCCGGGCACCACGTTGCGGCTGTTCGGCATGACCTGCAGTTGCCCGACCGTGCCGCGCCCGTCCTCGCCGCGCGCCCGCATCATGCGGTCCACGAGGTCGATGACCCTGGCGGCGCAGACCAGCGCGTCCCGCCGCGTGCTGGGTGGCGTCGTGCCGGCGTGGCTGTCCTGCCCGGTGGCGACCGCGTCGTACCAGACCTGCGCCTGCCCGCCGGTGACGATGCCGATCTGCTTGCCCTCGCGCTCCAGCACCGGCCCTTGCTCGATGTGCAGCTCGAAATAGGCGTCCGCCGGGAACGGGCGGGCGGGCTCGGGGCCGCGGTAGCCGATGCTGTCCAGCGCCGCGCCGACCGTCGTGCCCTGGCCGTCCTTCAGCGCTTCCATCGCCGATTGCTCATAGACGCCGGCCCATACGCCCGAGCCCATCAGGCTGTGGCCGAAGCGGCTGCCCTCCTCGTCGGTCCAGTTCACCAGCTCGACCGGCGCCTCCGTCGTGATGCCAAGGTCGTTGAGGCTGCGCATGACCTCCAATCCGGCCAACACCCCCAACGCGCCGTCGAACTTGCCGCCGGACGGCTGGCTGTCGAGGTGGCTGCCGAACAGCACGGGCAGGCGGCCCGGGTCCTGCCCGGCGCGGCGCGCGAACATGTTGCCCATCGCGTCGACCCGCACGGCCAGGCCGGCCTGCTCGCATTCCGCCCGGAACCGGTCGCGCCCGGCACGGTCCACGTCGCTCAGCGCCAGCCGCCGCACGCCGCCCTTCGCGGTTGCGCCGATCTCGGCCATCGCCATCAGGCTGTCCCATAGCCGCTTGCCGTCGATACGCTGGTTGGTCGCGCTCATAGCTTGCCTGTCATTGTTGTCGTGTTAACCAATTGCGGCCATCATGCGCCGCAACCGACCGCCTGCAAGCCCTGGAGACCCTATGGCGCAAGCCTTGCCGACCGCCCCCGCCATCCTGCGCAATACGGTCCTCGACCGCGAGGCCGTGTGGCAGGCGCGGGTGGATCTTGCCGCGTGCTTCCGCGCCGCCAGCCGGATGGGCCTGCACGAGGGCATCTGCAACCACCTGTCCGCCATGGTTCCAGGGTCGGATGAGCTGTTCCTGGTGAACCCCTATGGCTGGGGTTTCAACGAGGTCACGGCGTCGCGTCTGCTGGTGTGCGACTTCAACGGCAATGTCGTGCAGGGCGTCGGCACGCCGGAGGCCACCGCGTTCTACATCCACGCCCGCATCCACCTCCGCCTGCCGCGCGCCAAAGCGGCGTTCCACACCCACATGCCGAACGCCACGGCGCTCGCGATGCTGGACGGGGAGCCGCTGGACTTTGCCGGGCAGTCCGCGCTGAAGTTTTATGGGCGCACCGTCGTCGACGACAACTACAACGGCCTGGCGTTGGACGAGGCCGAGGGCGACCGCATCGCCGCCAGCATGGGCGATGCCGACGTCGCGTTCATGCGCAACCACGGGATCATGGTGCTGGGCCGCAGCATCGCCGAGGCGTGGGACGACCTCTATTACCTGGAGCGCGCATGCGAGGCGCAGCGCCTGGCGCTATCCACCGGCTGCCCGCTGAAGCCGGTGCCGGCCGCCGTTGCCGCGGCAACCGCACGGCAGATGCGGGAGGCCGGGGACGAGCCGGCCCGTCTCCACCTCGAAAGCATCAAGCGCACGCTCGACCGCGAGGCCCCGGACTACCGGAATTGATCCGCCGCTTCCTATTCCTGCTGGCGGCGTGGCCGGGCTGCGTGCTGTTCGGCTGCACGCTGGCCGGCTGCACGCTAATCGACCAGAACACCTTTAATCCAACTGCCGGGGCTGTGCCGGTCATTCCGCCAGCACCCGTCGCAGCCGCAGTGCCGGCGACGCCTCCGGGTCCGCCGCCGTTGTTCACGGTACATCCGGGCCAGCCGTCACAGGAGGCAGTGCGGCAAGCCGTCACCGCTGCCCGCAACCGGAAGGCTGACGTGGTCTTCGACGTTGTCGCCATTGTGCCGGGCGACGAGCAGGCCGCCGCATCCAGCTCCGATGCCGCCGCTGTCGCCCGCGCCATCGCGGCCCAAGGCGTGCCGACGAGCCGCGTGCACCTGTTCGCTCGGCCAGAGGCGGGGCTCGCTGGGCGCGAGGTCCGCGTTTACGTCCGGTGACGCGGCTGCTAACCCGGCGGCGATGACGCACCCCTTGCTTCGCTTGTTGCCCAAACAGGATCGCCGGCTGAAGGCGGGCCACCCCTGGGCATTCAGCAACGAGATCGCGATGCGGCCGGAGCATCGGACCTGGCCCGCCGGTGCGCCGGTGCGGATCGAGGGCGACGACGGCTGGCGCTATGGCGCCTTCATGTTCAACCCGCACAGCTTGATCGCCGCCCGCATGCTCGACCGCGATCCAGGCGCCTTGATCGGCATCGATTGGGTTCGGGCGCGGATTCGGAGTGCGATGGAGCTTCGCGCGCGGGTCACTCCCGGCACGCATCACCGCCTGGTCCATGCCGAGGCCGACCGCCTGCCCGGCTTGATCGTCGACCGCTTCGGCGACGTTGCCGTGCTGCAGGCCAACACCGCCGGCATGGACCGCCTGCTGCCCGAGATCACCGCGGCGTTGCTGGAGCTGCTGCCGCTCCGCGCCATCGTGGCCCGCAATGACAGCGCGGCGCGCCTGCAGGAAGGGCTACCGCAAACTGTGGGCCTGCTGCACGGGACGGACGCCGAAGCGGTGGCAGAGGAGGGCGGGGTGCGCTTTCCCGTCGACCCGCTGTCGGGCCAGAAGACCGGATTCTTTTTCGACCAGCGGCCCAACCGGACCCAGGTTGCGGCTATTGCCCGGGGCGCCCGCGTGCTCGACGTGTTCTGCCACACGGGCGCCTTCGGCTTGCGGGCCGCCGCCGCCGGCGCCGAAACTGTCGTGCTGGTGGACAGCAGCCAGCCCGCGCTGGACCATGCGCTCAGGGCGGCCGCCGCGAACGGACTGCAGGACCGCGTTTCGGCCCGGCGCGGCGATGCGTTCGAAACCATGAGCGCGATGGCAGACGCCGACGAGCGCTTCGACATCGTCATTTGCGACCCGCCAGCATTCGCCAAGTCGCGGAAGGACCAGGATGCCGGCCTGCGTGCCTATCACCGCATGACCCGGCTGGCAGCGCCCCTGGTCCGGCCCGGCGGCTTCCTGTTCGTGGCGTCATGCAGCCACCACGCTCCGGTCGAACTGTTCACGGCTCAGGTCACCGCGGCGCTCGCCCGGGCAAAGCGCGAGGCGCGCATCGTCCATGCCGGTGGGGCCGGACCCGATCACCCGGTCCATCCCAGTTTACCCGAGAGCGCCTATCTGAAGTCGCTGCTGATTAACCTGGCTTGAAGGCTGGAATTCCCTAAGCCGCGCCACAGTTTGATGCTATGTGCAAATTATAGCGATGCACCGGCCTGCGGTCGTCCTACTGCATGCTCACCTTATTCTCTGCTCCTGTAGGAATCGATCATGTCATCTGCGTCTCATTCGGCGCCGCACTCCTCGACGCCCGCTGCGGCGGTTGCTGCCGACACCGCCTCCGAGGGTAGAAGTTCCAGGGTTCCGGGCCGCTCATTGCTGCGCAAGGCCGCGGCGTTCCAGGCTCCGGTCCTGGCCCACAGCGTTTGGCAGTTCGCCTCGACAGGCGCAGCCTACGCCGCCCTCCTGACGCTCATGTATGTCGCGTATCACATCTCGGTCTGGCTCAGCCTCGCCTTGGTGCTGCCGACCGCCGGGATCGTGGTGCGCCTGTTCATCATCCAGCACGATTGCGGGCATGGCGCGTTCTTCCGTTCGCGCCGCGCCAACCTGGTCGTCGGCATGCTCTGCAGCCTGGCGACGCTGACGCCGTTCACCAACTGGCGCCGCCATCACGCGCAGCACCATTCGATGTGGAACAACCTCGACCAGCGCGACATGACGACGGACATCTATTCCACGTGCCTCACCGTCAAGGAATACGAGGCCATGCCGCCCGCCCGGCGCTGGTTCGCCCGCACGGTACGGCACCCGCTCATCGCCCATTTCATCGTTCCGCCGGTGGTGTTCCTGGTGCTCTACCGGGTGCCGTTCGAAACGCCGCGCGCCTGGGTGCGCGAGCGGCAGGCCGTTTATCTGACCAACGTGCTGATCGGCATCGCCGTGCTCGGAATGGTGCTGGCGCTCGGCGTCTGGCCCGTGCTGCTGATCCAGGTGCCGGTCGTAGCCGTCGCGGCGATCATCGGCGTTTGGCTGTTCAGCATCCAGCACCGCTTCGAGGAGGCCCATTGGGCCCGCGGCACCGATTGGAGCGCCATTACCGCGGCCATTCGCGGCAGCTCGTTCCTCAAGCTGCCGGCAGTGCTGCGTTGGTTCAGCGGCAACATAGGCTACCACCACGTGCATCACCTGGTGCCCCGAGTGCCGAACTACCGGCTGCGCGCCTGCCATGAGGCCTGTGAGGAGCTGTTTGGCACTGCGCGCGTGCTCACCCTGCGGGAAGCGCTGATGGCGCCGAGCTACGCGCTGTTCGACGAAGAACAAGGCCGTATGGTGCAATTCCCGCGCCGCCGCTAACGCCGCGCTCCTGCGATATCCTGTCCCTTCCCCCCCACGTCGGCATAACTTGAGGTTGAAGAATGTTTGGGCGTTAACGATTTATTCGTTAGTATTCGCTTGCTAGCACACGGATTTGTGATAACGTCTGGTTTAGTTCAGGATCGGAGATTATCGTGGATGTGTCGGCAATGACCACAGAAGGCACTTTGGTAGACCCTAAGGTTCTGCTCATCGAGTCGGACGTCGCGACAGTTCGTGCTTTCATCGGCGGCCTGGAACAGGCAGGCATACAGGTCACCTGGGCCCGGGACGGAGAGACCGGCCTCGCACTCAGGGCGCGGCTGCTGCCTGACATCCTGCTTGTTGGCCTCGGCCTACCGGACGTAAACAGCGTCACCTTGGTCGGCCAGCTCGTCGAGCCACGCAACAGCGGCGTCATCGTGCTGTCGTCCCGTGAGGACGAGGCGGCGCGGATAGCTTGCCTCGAGCTCGGAGCCGACGACTACCTGGCAAAGCCGCCCTCATTGCGGGACATGATCGCACGGGTGCGGTCGGTGCACCGCCGCGTGAACGTCCGCAATGCTTCGCCCGCCCGAAGCAACGCCGAAGCTCCTTTGGCTGTCGGACCGATCCGGATCAATCTGCAGCATCGCAGCGTGCATACCCCTGACGGACGGCGGCTCAGCCTCACCTCGGCGGAATACACTGCGCTTGAGACCCTCGCCCGCGCCGAGGGCAAGCCGGTGTCGCGCGACCGGCTGTCGGAGGCGGCGCTTCGCCGTCCCTGGCGCGCCGAAGATCGCAGCGTGGACCAGCTCGTATTCAACCTGCGGCAAAAACTCCCGGTTGATGAAGATGGCGGCGTGCTGATCCAAAGCATCCGCGGGTCCGGCTACTGGATGCGTGCGCCCGAGCGCCCGGCGCAACGGCGGCCAGAGTTCAGGTGGCCGGTTGAAGAAACCAGCGTCCGGCCTGCCGTGCCGGAATTTCAAATGGCCAAGTCGGCTTGAGCGCCCCCGGCGCGACTTACAACATGCGTTGCAGGATGATCTTCTGCACGTCGGACGTGCCCTCGTAAATCTGGCAGACGCGGACGTCGCGATAGATGCGCTCGACCGGGTAGTCTGCCAGGTAACCGTAGCCGCCTAGGGTCTGGATCGCAGCCGAGCAGATGCTTTCCGCAGCCTCGGACGCAAACAGCTTAGCCATCGCCGCGGCCTCCAGCGCCGGCTGCCCGGCGTCCTTCAACCGGGCGGCGCGCAGCGTCAGCTCCCGTGCTGCGGCGAGCTTGGTCTTGGCTTCCACGAGGCGGAACCCCACCGCTTGGTGCTCAATGATCGGCCGTCCGAACTGCTTGCGCTCCTTCGCGTAGCCGATCGCATAGTCGAGCGCCGACCGTGCCATGCCGACGCTCTGCGCCGCGATGCCGATGCGCCCGCTTTCCAGCGTGCTCAGCGCGATCTTCAACCCTTGGCCCTCCTCGCCAATGCGCTGATCGTCGTTCACCTGCATGTCGTCGAACGATAGCGCGCAGCTATCGGATGCCTTCTGGCCCAGCTTATGCTCCACCCGCGACACCGAGAAGCCCGGCGTGTCATTGGCCACCACGAAGGCGGAGATGCCTTTCTTGCCGGCAGCCGGGTCCGTGACGGCGAACAGGATGGTGGTCTTCCCATACGATGCGTTCGAGATGAACTGCTTCGACCCGTTGATGACATAGCCGCTATTGGTCCGCACCGCCCGGGTGCGTATCCCCGACGCGTCCGACCCGGCCGCCGGCTCCGTCAATGCGAAGCTGCCCACCGCCTCGCCGCTCGCCATCGGCCGCAGCCAGCGCTCCTTCTGTTCCGCGGTGCCGAACTTCTCCAAAATCTCGCAGGTTGGCGCGTTGTGCACGCTCACGAGCGTGGAGACCGAGCCATCACCCGCCGCGATCTCCTCGACAACCTGGGCATACGCCTCGTAGCCGATCTCGCTGCCGCCCCAGTCGGCGCTGTTGGTCGCGCCGAGGAAACCCATCTCGCCGAGTTCGCGGATGATCTCTGGCTCGATCCGGCACGCCTGCTCACGCGCGGCGGCATGCGGCGCAAGGCGCTCCTGGGCGAACCGGCGGGCGGCTTCGACGATCAGGGCGCTGGGATCGGTATGGTCCAGCATCAGGCGTTCCTTCCTCTTGGTTCCCGCGAGCCTAGGGCAATGCCTATTCGGCTGCTACGCCAACCTTGGCCGGATTGAGCGTGGGAGCATCCAGGTGATCCAGCAACGCCTTCCACCGCGGCCGAGCAGCGTCGAGGCTTGCTGCCTTCACTGGGCCGAAACCGCGTATATCCCGCGGCAAGGCTGCAAGCTCGGTTGCGGCGTCGAGGGTATCCGGGCGAAGCCGGTCCAGCGCATGGCGCACGTCGCGCTCGTATTCGGCAGCCAAGTTGCGCTCCATCCGGCGGTCAGCCTGCCAGCCGAACGGGTCGAACACGGTCCCGCGCAGGGCCTTGCCATGGCGCAGGGCACGGAACAGCGGCAGCGCGATCCGTCCAGGGATTTTCACCTTGCGGCGTCGTCCAGTCGCCGGGTCAGGACGGCTGAGCAGCGGCGGCGCCATATGGAACACGGGCGTGTCGCCATAGGTAGCAGCGGCGTGCAGGCGGGCGACCTCGTATTCGTCCTTGTAGGCGAGCACGCGGAAGAAGCCCTCGGCCACCGCACGGGTCAGCGCGCCTGCCGCACCCGCCAGCGCCGCCTCGCGCGCCCGCGCCGCATCCACCAGGGAACGGAAACGGGCCGCCAGCGCCGGGCCTTGATAATCGACAAGCTCGGCTTCGCGCCGGGCGATGACCGCATCCAGCGTATCGGGCGCCGGGGCGATGTCCGCCATGATGGTGTCGGCCATCGCCGGATGCACCGCCAGGATGCGGCCCCACAGGAACGCCCGCCGGTTGAGCGCGACCGCCGTGCCGTTAAGCTCCATGGCCCGCATCAGCGCGCCGCTGCCCACCGGCAGCAATCCCTGCTGCCACGCGATGCCCAGCAGCAGCGTGTTCATCGCCTGCGCGTTGCCGAACAGCCGCTCCGACAACGCGCTGCCGTGCAGGAAGCGCGACCGCTCAACCGATGTCGCCCGGCCGATCGCCCGGCGGTGCAGCCCGGCGTCCACCCGCAGGTCGCGGTCCCGCATGAAGCCCGATCCCGCTTGCAGGTCGAGGTTGCCGATCACCGCCGCCTGGGTCGAGCAGCGCCCCAGCACGTCCGGCCCGGACCCCACCGCCAGGTCCGCAGCCAGCAGCAGGTTCGCGGTCCCACGCGGAATTCGCACGACGTCGAGTCCAGTTTCCGCAATCTGCACATGCGACACCACGGCGCCGTTCTTCTGTGCCAGCCCGGTGAAGTCGAGCGTGCTGACCTGGCGCCCCTCAAGGTGCGCCGCCATCGCCACTATGGCGCCGCAGGTCACGATCCCGCCGCCGCCGATGCCGGCGAACAGCCCGCGCCAGGGTGACCCAACATCCGCCAGCGCCGGTTCAGGCAGGCTGGCGGCCAGTCCGGCCTCGCGCGCGGCCCACTCGGCAACCGGATCGACTGCGTTCGCGGCCAAGGGCGCGTCGGATTTCGTGGTGACGAAGCTCGGGCAGAAACCCTTGAGGCATGACAGGTCGGTGTTGCAGCTCGTCGGGCTGATGCGGCGCTTGCGGCCGTGGTCGGTCTCGACCGGCTCGATCGCGATGCAGTTCGACTGCGCCGTGCAGTCGCCGCAGTTCTCGCAGACGCGCTCGTTGATCACCACGCGGGTTTCGGCGGCGGCGAGCTTGCCCCGCTTGCGGCGCCGGCGCTTCTCGGTGGCGCAGACCTGGTCGTAGATGATCGCGGTGACGCCGGGGTGCTCGCGCATCCGGCGCTGCACGGCATCCAGGTCGTCGCGCCCATGGCGCAGCGTGCCCGGCGGCAGTTCGACGGCGGAAGGCAGCCGGGCCGGGTCATCGGCCACGACGGCAATCAGGCCGACGCCCTCCGCCGCCAACTGCCGGGCGATGCCCAGGACCGTCGGCCCACCCTCCGCCGGCTGGCCGCCGGTCATGGCGACCGCGTCGTTGAACAGGATCTTGTAGGTCATCGGCGCGCCGGCCGCCACGGCCTGGCGTATCGCCAATAGGCCGGAGTGCTGATAGGTGCCGTCGCCCATGTTGGCGAACATGTGCGGCGTGTCGGTGAAGGACGACAGCCCGACCCAGGGCACGCCCTCGCCGCCCATCTGGCTGAATGTCTTGGTCCCGTCGGAGGTGGTCAGCGCCATCGTGTGGCAGCCGATGCCGGCCATCGCGAAGCTGCCGTCCGGCAGGCGGGTGCTGGTGCCGTGCGGACAGCCGGCGCAGAAGGTCGGCGCGCGGGTGAGCAGGCCCGGGCTGCGGACCGGGGCAACGGCCGCAGCCTGCTCGCCAACCTCGATGCCGCAGCCGTGGAGGAAGCGGCCCAGCGCTGCCATCGCCAGCTCCGGCGACAGCTCCATCGTGCCGGGCAGCAGCGGCGCGCCCTGCTGGTCGAGCTTGCCTTCAACGGTGGGCCGGTCCGCAAGGTTGTAAAGTGCCGAACGGAGCTGCGCCTCGACGTTCGCCCGCTTCTCCTCGAACACCAGGATGGCCCGCTTGCCCTGCGCGAACTCCCGCACGCCCTCGGTCTCCAGCGGCCAGGACAGCGCCACCTTATAGACCGCGATGTCCGGATGCGCGTCCAGGCCCATGCGGCGCAAGGCGTGCATGGCGTCGTGATGCGCCTTGCCGACCGTCACGATGCCGATCGACGCGCCGGGCCGGCCATGCGTCAGCCGGTCCAGCCGGTTAGCCCGCACCCAGGCCCGTGCCGCCGGCAGCCGCTCATCCGTCATGCGCCGCTCAAGCTCGGCGCGCTCGGCGGGCCAAGGAAGATGGGGATCAAGGTTGAGGCCATGCGCCGGGAGAGCGCAGTCAGGTGTCACGAATGCCCGTATGCTCGGGACCGTCACGACCGCGGACTGCTCCGCCGTTTCCGCGATGGTCTTCAGCGCCACCCAAAGCCCGGCGTAGCGCGACATGGCGATGCCCACCAGGCCGTATTCCAGGATCTCACCGACGTCGGCGGGTTGCAGCACGGGGATCTGCACGCTCTCGAAGATGCCGTCCGTTTGGTGCGGGAACACCGAGGAATGCGCCGCGTGATCGTCCCCCGACACCGCCAGCACGCCGCCCAGCCGCGAGGTCCCGATCATGTTGGCGCAACGGAGCGCGTCGGCGCTGCGGTCGACGCCGGGTCCTTTGCCATACCACATCGCGAACACGCCATCGACGCGCTTGCCGGGAAAGGTGTCGATCTGCTGCGTGCCCCACACCATCGTCGCGGCGAGGTCCTCGTTCAGGCCGGGCTGGAACCGCACGCCTTGGGCGACCAGCAGCTTTTCCCGCCGCCACAGCTCCTGGTCCAGGCCCCCCAGCGGCGACCCGCGATAGCCCGAGACCAGGCCGCCCGTTCGCAATCCAGCCGCACGGTCCAGCCGCGCCTGCTCCAGCAGCACGCGCACCAGCGCCTGCGTTCCCGTCATCAGCACCGGCTGGTCCAGCTCGACATAGCGGCTGTCCAGCGTCGTCGTGGCTGCAAAACCGATGTCCATGGATGCGCCTCTGTTTGGCTGAGAACCCTGCTGCGTAAGCATACTCCAAGAATGGGTAGCGGGTGCTGCCATAGTTGCGGTAGCCTGGCGGCGCAATTGGCAAGTCCTGCTAATGTTGCACTGCGATACAGCAGGATTGTTCACCGACATGCGCCTCGACCGGATCGACCTCGCCATCCTGGACCACCTGCAGCGCGACGGGCGCGCGACCAGCAACGAGATCGCCGACACCGCCGGGCTGTCGCCCAGCCCGGCCCACCGCCGGCAAAAGCTGCTGGAGGAGGGCGGCATCATCCATCGCTACGTGGCGATCCTGGACCAGGACCGCGTAGGGCTGCCGGTCAATGTGTTCGTGTCGGTCAAGCTTTCCGCCCAGACCGACGACCACCTCGCCGCGTTCGAGAAGGCCATCGCCGACCTGCCGGAAATCATGGAGTGCTACGTCATGTCCGGCGCCAGCGACTACCTGCTGCGGGTCGTCGCCCCCGACCTCGGCGCCTATGAGGAGTTCCTGCGCACTCGGCTGACCCGCATCCCCGGCATACGCGGCGTCGAGAGCGCATTCGCTTTGAAGCGCGTGGTGTATCGCACCAATCTGCCAATCCGCCGCAAGCTACGCACGTAGCGGCATGTTGGCGGAGTTCCTGCTGGCGTTCCCGGCGCTGTTCAGCATCGTGAACCCGGTCGCCGGCGCGTTCATCTTCCGCGAAGCCACCGCCGACCGCACGCATAACGAGCGCCTGGCCTTGGCGCGCCGGGTGGGCATCTATTCATTGCTGGTGATGCTCGTGGCGCTCTGGGCGGGGTCGTATGTGCTGGCGGTGTTCGGCATCAGCCTCGCGGCGCTGCGGATCGCTGGCGGCATCGTGCTGGCGCTGTTCGCGTGGGAGCTGCTGGGCGCCCCGGAAAAGCGCGAAGGCCGCAAGCAGGAGCAGGCGGCCAATGCCGGCGAGGGCGTCGTTGACGACGTGGCCTTTTTCCCATTGACGCTGCCGTTCACCACGGGGCCGGGCACGCTCGCGGTGGCTGTGGCGCTCGGCGCCGGGCATCCCGTGCTGGGGCAGGCATGGGCCGGGTTCTATGCCGGCATCAGCCTCGCGGCCGTCGCGATGGCCGGGGCGATCTGGCTGACCTACGCTTATGCCGACCGGCTGTCCGACCTGTTGGGCCGCACCGGCAGCAACACCGTGACCCGGCTTTCGGCGTTCATCCTGTTCTGCATCGGCGTGCAGATGCTGATCACCGGCGTCGTGGACGTGCTGGGGCCATTGCTCGGGCCGCGGTAGCCGGGCAACTTTGCCGGGGAACCGGCGTTTTTCGGCCAATGAACAAGCATAATCCCACCGGGACGGGAACCGCGCTGCTCCAGATGGCCCGGGCCGTGCAGGCTGCCGGCTACGCGTTTACAACTCCAACACCGGCCACCCATGCGAGGGTGAATGCGCGGGCGGACGCGCAATGGGCGAACACTCTCCGCGACGTGTTCGGATGGAGCCGCCCGTTTCGCGAAGGCGTTGTCGAGCCGGGCATCCTGGCGTCAATGCAGGCCGCCGGCGTGTTGATCGAGACCGATGCCGGCATGCGCAGCGCAGTCCGGCTTTCCAGCCTGGATGGGTTGCTGTTCCTGCATTCCGCCTTTCCCACGGCGGCGGCGGACGCCGTGTTCTTCGGTCCCGACACCTATCGGTTCGCACGGGCGATCCTGGCCCACATCAAGGATGGCCCGCCAATCCGCCGCGCCGTGGACATCGGCTGCGGTGCAGGCCCTGGCGCGATCCTGGCCGCCCGCGCGCATTCCGGCGCCGAGGTCTTCGCCGCCGACATCAACCCGGCGGCCCTGCAGATGACCGAGGTCAATGCGGCGCTTGCGGGGGTGCGCGTATCCGCCGTGGAGAGCGACCTGCTGGCATCCGTCCCCGGACGGTTCGACCTGATCGTCTCCAACCCGCCCTATCTCGTGGACCCCGGCGCACGCGCCTACCGGCATGGCGGCGGGCCATTGGGCGCGGGCCTTTCACTGGCGATCCTGGATACGGCGCTCGACCGGTTGGCGCTTGGCGGCACGCTGCTGCTCTATACCGGTGCCGCCATCGTGAACGGAGCGGACCCCTTCAAGGAGGCAGCCGCCGCCCGACTTGAGGGGACCGGAACGAGTTGGACGTATGAGGAACTCGACCCGGACGTGTTCGGCGAGGAATTGGAACGCGGAGCCTATGTCAACGCAGACCGCATCGCCGCCGTGCTCCTGACAGTCACAAAACGGGAATGAAACGACATGCCTGACGGCAGCCTACACCCTACGCTTGCATCGAACGAACACTGGCACCGCCGACTGGCCGTGTTCAACGGCAAACGTTTTTCGCCGGCCCTGCCAAGCCCCGACTGGAGAGACAGCCTCGCCGAAGATGCGGCGTTGCTGGTCGAGGAGGGCGCCTGGCTGGAGTCCAGCCGCGCTGCCGTCGCCGAGCGTGCGGCACAGGCCCCGCGCGACCCCGATGGCTTCGTGGCGTGGTTCGAGGAGCTGGAACGGACCGGACCCGGCCAGAATGACCCGCTGTTCCCCTGGCTGGCCGAGACGGCCACACGCGAGGAGATGCGCTGGTTCCTGACCCAGGAGGTCGCCGGCGAGGCCGGGTTCGAGGACTTGGCGGCCCTGACCCAGGTCCGCATGCCGCAGCAGGCCAAGCTGGAAGTCGCCCGGAACTACTGGGACGAGATGGGCCGGGGCAACCCGAAAGGCATGCACGGGCCGATGCTTGAGATGCTGGCGCACCGCTTGGGCCTGAACCCGGACATCGAGACGACGGTTTGGGAAAGCCTGGCGCTTGCCAACACCATGGCCGGCCTCGCCGCCAACCGCCGCTATGCGTATCAATCGATGGGCGCGTTGGGGGTGATCGAACAGACGGCGCCGGGCCGTGCGGCGCTGACGGCCAAGGGCCTGAAGCGGCTGGGCGTGCCGGCGAGCGACCGGCACTACTTCGACCTGCACTCGGTGCTGGACGTGAAGCATTCGGCTGCCTGGAACAGCGAGGCGCTGCATCCGCTGGTGGCGCAGAACCCGGATTTCGCCCCGGCGATCGCCGAGGGCGCGCTGATGCGGCTGGAATGCGGCGCGGCCTGCTTCCGGCGCTACCGGCAAGAATTCCGGCTCGGTTAGCCTACCCGCAATCGCCGCTCCAGCATCGATCCCGCGAGCGACAGCAACAGGCAGCAGCCGAAGAACAGCAAGGCGGCGAAGGCATAGCCTTCGTTCGCCAGGCCGAGCCAGGACTGGTCCTTAAGCGACTGGTTGACCACGCCCATCAAGTCGAACAAGCCGACAACCGAGACGAGCGTGGTGTCCTTGAACAGGTCCACGACGACGTTCACGATCCCAGGCAGTGCCACCCGCATTGCCTGGGGGAGCACGACGGCCATATTGGCCTGCAAGGGATGCAGGCCCAACGCCGCCGCGGCCTCGCGTTGCCCATGCGGCACGCCTTGCAAGCCGCCGCGCACGATCTCGGCCATGTAGGCGGAGGTGAACAGCGTCAGCACAACCAGTGCGCGCACGAGGTTGTCGACCGTGACGCCGTTTGGCAGCACCATGGGCAGCAGCACCAATCCCATGAACAATACGCCCAACAGCGGCACGCCGCGCCAGAACTCGATCATGACCGTGCACAGGCCGCGCACGAACGGCAGGCGCGACCGGCGTCCAAAGGCGAGCGCCGTGCCGAGCGGGACCGCGCCGGCGATGGCGACGAAGCACAGCACGGCGTTCAGCATCAGGCCGCCCCAGTCAGCGGTTGGCACCGGCGAGAGCCCGGCCAGTCCGCCCGCCAGCAGCACACTCGCCGTGGCCGGCACGACGCCGAGCAGCAGCACGAACCACAACGTCCGGCGTCGGCGCGCGAACAGGCATCCCAGCAGCGCGCCCAGCATCAGGACGGCGGCGAGGTCCACCCGCCATTGCTGACCGACAGGGTATCCGCCGTAGAAGAACAGGCCGAGCCGGGCCTTGATGAACGCCCAGCACGCCCCGCCCGGCGGGCAGCCACGACGGTTGCCGGCGATCCAGGTCGCGCCTGCAATGCCCCAGTTCCATAGCGGGGGAAGCGCCCAGCCCAGCAAAGCCGCGATCCCGACGGTGAGCGCCGCCGTCCCCGGCGAGCCGAACAGGGTGCGGAGCTTCAACGGCTCTGCAGCGCCAGGCGCCGGTCCCAGCGACTCATCAATGCCGAGACCGTGAGGTTCACGGCCAGGAACACCCCCAGCACGAGGGTCATCACCTCGATCGCCCGGCCCGACTGGTTCAACACGGTGCGGGCGAAAATCTGCAGGATTTCGGGATAGGCGATGGCGGCGCCCAGGGTCGTGGACTTGATGATGTTCAGGTAGTGGCTGGTCATCGGCGGGATCAGGGTGCGGAGCGCTTGGGGCAGCACCACCAGGCGCATCGTGCGCCCAGCGGACAGGCCCAGGCTCCGGGCCGCCTCCCGCTGGCCATGCCCCACGGCACCGATCGAGGCGCGTATGTTCTCCGAGATGAAGGCGGCGGTGTAGATGCCGATGCCGGCCGTGAGCGCCAGGAGCTCGGGCGGCAGCCGCCAGCCGCCGGCAAAGTTGAAGCCGCGCAGCTCCGGCAGATCCCACTCGGTGGTGGCGACGGCGGCCCCGGCAGCCAGCGCGAGCGGCCCGAGCGCCGTCAGCAGCAGCGGCAGCCGGGGCAGGGTGCGGGGCAGCAGCATCGCCACTGCGATCCCCGCCACGAGCAGCCAGCCGAAACCAGGTGACAGCGGGGCCGGCATGAACAGCCCGCGCACGTTGAGGAACACTGCACTGCCCAGAGACACGCTGGCCCGCGGGTTCGGCAGCACCTGCAGCACCGCGATATACCAGAACACGATCTGCAGCAGTTGCGGGGTGTTGCGGACCAGTTCGACCAACGCCCGCGCCGTCCACGATGCGAGCGGGTTCACCGACAGCCGCATGAGCGCCAGGGCCAGGCCGAGCGCGGTGGCCAGCATGATGGCGAGCGCGCTGGCCAGCAGGGTGTTGAGCCCGGACACCAGCAAGGCGCGGCCATAGGTGTCGGCGGTGGACCAGGCAAGGAGGTGGAACGGAATATCAAACCCGGTCGGCTTCAGCAGGAAACCGAAATCGACGTCGATATTGCGCCGCGCCAGGTTCTCCGCCGCGTTATGCCCGGCCCATGCGCAGCCGGCGATCACGGCCAGGAGCGCCAATCCCTGCAGCGCCAGGCCCTTGATCGAGGGGCCGCGTGCTGGCGGAGGCAGCCGGAGGCCCGGTTCGGCCATGGACTCCGGGCGGCCTAACGGAACGGCAGCGGGTATTGCAGCCCGCCTTGGTTCCACAGCTTGTTCTGCCCGCGGGCAAGGTCGAGCGCCTTGGGGCCGAAAAACTCGTCATACAGCTCCCCGTAGTTGCCCGCCGCCTTGATCGCCCGCAACGTCCAGTCGTCGTCCAGGCCGAGCAGCGCGCCGAAGCCGCCCTCGGCGCCCAGCAGGCGCTTCACCGCCGGGTCGCCCGAACTGGCGCGCATTTGGTCGGCATTGGCCTTGGTGACGCCCAGGTCCTCCGCAATCTTCAGCGACGCGTCGATCCAAAACAGGATGTTGCGCCAGGTCACGTCGCCGGACCGGATGTGCATGCCAAGCGGCTCCCTGCTGATCACGCCCTCCAGCACCACCCAATCCGCCGGCGTCTTCAAAGTGGAGCGCACGGCGGCCAGGCTGCCGGTGTCGTCGGTGTAGCCATCGCAGCGCCCGGCCTCCATCGCAGCGATCGCCTCATCCGACTTCTCGAACAGCAGGGTGCCGATCTTGGTGCCGTTGCTCCGGGCGAAATCGGCGATGTTGAGCTCCAGCGTCGCGCCGGTCAGCGTGCAGATCGTGGCGCCGTTCAGCTCGGTGATCTTGGATACGCCGAGCTTCTTTGACACCAGGAAACCCTGGCCGGCGAAGAAGTTGATCGCGACCTCGTCCAGGTGCAGTTGCGCGCTGCGGGTGAAGGTCAAGGTGCTGTCGCGGATCAGCACGTCGATCTCGCCAGCCTGCAGGATGGTGAAGCGCGTGGGCGTGGTGGTCGGCACGTAGCGCACCTTGGCCGGGTCGCCGAGCACGGCGGCGGCGATGGCGCGGCAATAGCCGACATCGAAGCCTTTCCATGCGCCGGAGCTGTCCTGGAAGGCAAAGCCGGGGATGCCGGAGTCGACGCCGCAGGCGAGCGTCCCGCGTTTCTTGATGGCGTCGACTGTCGGACCCGGCACCGGGATCGCCGTCTGCGCCCACGCCGGATGCACCAGCGCCGCACCAACCAGCAGCGCTGCCGCCAAGCCGCCGCGCATCCACTTGAACCCTGCCATAGGCCGCTCCCGATCGTATGAAACGATCTTTCGTGGTCTGGCCGGCCTCGGTCAAGCATTGCTTTCGGGGCCATTGCACGGGCCTCCCCGGCATATTCGGAAGCCGGACAGTTCCCCCAAGCAGCGCCTCGCGCTACTTTGCCGCGCTGACCGAGATAGCGCTGCTCGGCAGCCGGTATTATGAGCAGGCCAACGAAAGGGAGGGCTTCCGCAATGTCCACGGCTGTCGGCGCAGGCACGTACCTGCATCACATCCAGCTCCAAAGCAGCGATCCGGCACGGCTGGCTAAGTTCTACGCCGACGCGATGGACATGACCGCGCAGCGGCTCGATGGCGGCGACTGGATTTGCCAGGGTCCGTTGCGTCGCGTGCTCTTTACCCCCGGCGAGAACCGGAAGCTGGGCTTCGGCGCCTTCGGCTGCCGCGATGCCGAGGGCTTGGCCGCGTTGCGCGAGCGTGCCGAGAGGGAGGGCGTTGATCTCCTGCCTTTCCCAACCCCGCTGTTTGGTCCGGACGCCTTCGCCGTGCGCGATCCCGACGGCAACACGGTGGTGTTCGGCCTCGGCCAGCAGGAGGAGCCGCGCAAGGGTCTCCGCGGCCCGCTGCAGCATCTGACGCTGGCGACCAAGGACCCGGCCGCGATCGAGCGCTTCTATGTCGGCAAGCTGGGCTTCCTGACGTCCGACCGGGTGGTGGCCACGGACGGGACGGTGAATACCTTGTTCACGCGGTCGAACCACGAGCACCACTCGCTGGCCTGCTTCCGCCAGGACCGGCAGGGCGTGGACCACCACAGCTATGAGGCCGGCGACTGGTCGGTCATCAAGGACTGGTGCGACCGCATGGGCGACCGGCATATCCCGATCATGTGGGGACCCGGACGCCACGGGCCGGGCAACAACATTTTTATTTTCGTCGAGGACCCGGACGGCAATTGGATCGAGATCTCGGCGGAGCTTGAGGTGATCTACGACCGTCCGTCAAAGGATTGGAAGCATGAGCCCCGCACGCTGAACTCCTGGGGCCGCGCGATCATGCGCATCCAGGAGCCGGGCGAGGGGGACCGCCAGCTTCCCGCTTCCTGATTAGCCCGGCGCCAACCAGCGCAACAACCACGAGGATCAAGCCATGAAACTGGCAACATTCCGCATCTCTGGCTCCACAAGCTGGGGCATCATCGAGGGCGAGGAGGCGATCGACATCGGCGCCGTCCTGCGCGGACGCCTTCCGGACCTGAAATCCGCCATCGCCGCCGGCGCGCTCCCCGGCCTCGGCGCGCATGCGGCGCAGGCCCAGCGCTACCCGCTCTCGGCCATCGAATGGCTGCCGGTGATCCCCAATCCGGATAAAATCCTCTGCGTCGGCTTGAACTACGAGACCCACCGCAAGGAAACCGGCCGCACCGAAGTCGAGAACCCCACGATCTTCGCGCGCTATGCCAACAGCCAGACCGGCCACGGCGCCGACATCATCCGCCCGCGGGTTTCGTCCGACCTCGACTTCGAGGGCGAACTCGCGGTCATCATCGGCACGCCTGGCCGCTATATCTCGAAGGCCGACGCGTTCAGCCACGTCGCCGGCTACGCCTGCTACAACGACGGCAGCGTCCGTGATTTCCAGCGCCACACGCACCAGTTCACGCCGGGCAAGAACTTCCCCGGCACCGGCGCATTCGGCCCCTGGATGGTGACGCCGGACGAGTTGGGCGACCTCGGCCCGCTGCGCCTGCAGACCCGCGTCAATGGGCAGGTGGTGCAGGATGCAAAGCTCGGCCAGATGATCTTCGATATTCCCCGGCAGATCGAATACTGCTCCACGTTCACCCGCCTTGAGCCCGGCGACGTCATCGCCACCGGCACGCCCGGAGGCGTCGGCGCCAAGCGCGAGCCGCCGCTGTGGCTCAAGCCCGGCGATACCGTCGAGGTGGAGATCGACAAGGTCGGCCTGCTCCGCAACGGCGTCGCCGACGAGCAGCCGGGCTGACCGCGAACGATCCGCGGGAAGGGGACCCGAGCCGATGGAGCCTTCGCCGACGCATTATCCCGTCATCGTCATCGGCAGCGGGCCGATCGGGCTGACGCTCGCGAACCTGTTGGGCGTCCAGGGCGTGCGGACGCTGATCGTCGAGCGGAACGCCACCACCGTGCAGGAACCGCGGGCCGTCTCCATCGACGACGAATCGCTGCGCACCATGCAGGCGGCCGGCGTGGCGGACGAGGTGCTGAAATTCGTCGTGCCGGGCTACGGATCGCACTACTACTCGCCCAACCGCGTCTGTTTCGCCAAGGTCGAGCCCACGGGCCGACCTTATGGCTATCCGCGGCGCAACGCCTTCCGCCAGCCAATCCTGGAACGGCAACTCAAGGACGCGCTCGCCCGGTTCGACGGGGTGGACACGCTGTATGGCTGGCGGCTGGGTTATTATGAGCAGTCCCCGGACCGGGTCACGCTCAACCTGATCGGCCCGGCGGACGAAAAGCGGCAGGTCGCCTGCGACTACCTGGTGGGCTGCGACGGCGCGGCGAGCCGGGTGCGGGAACAACAGGGCATCAAGCTCGAGGGCACCACCTTTGACGAACGCTGGCTGATCGTCGACCTCGAAAACAACGAGAACACGACCAAGCACACTGCCGTCTTCTGCGACAAGCGCCGCCCCTGCATCACCTTGCCCGGACCCGATCGCACGCGGCGGTTCGAATTCAAGCTGCTGCCGGGCGAGAAGGACGAGGATTTGCTGGACCCGGCCGTGGTCGAGCGCCTGCTGCGCATGCATGGCGCCGACCCGGACGCGACGCTCCGGCGCAAGGTGGTCTATCGCTTCCATGCCCGCGTGGCGCCGCGTTGGTCGGTTGGCCGCGTGTTTTTCGCCGGGGACGCGGCGCATTTGACGCCGCCCTTCGCCGGGCAGGGCATGAACAGCGGCATCCGGGACGTGCACAACCTCGCCTGGAAGCTCGCTGCCGTGCTCGACCGGCGAACCGGCCCCGGGCTGCTCAAAACCTACGAGCAGGAGCGCAAGGACCATATCTGGCAGATGGTCCATCTGGCATTGCGCATGGGCCGGGTGATGTCGCCCAGCAGTTGGCTGCGTGGCTTCCTGACCCAGTCCGGCTTCCTCGCCCTGAACGTTTGGCCGCCGGCGCGCGATTATGTGGCGCAGATGAAGTACAAGCCGCCGCCGCGCTTCAACGCAGGTTTCTTGATCCCCGACGGCAAGGATCGCCGGACGCTGGTCGGCTGCCTGCTGCCGCAGCCCATGGTCCGCACGGTCGAGGGACGTGAGGTGCTGCTGGACGAGGTGCTGGGCACCCGCTTCGTGCTGCTGCTGCGCACCCGGCGGCCAGCGGAGGACTTTGCCCGGTTTAGCCAGCCGGTCTGGGACGCGCTCGGCGTGGCGCGGGTGGCTCTGCTCCCGGCGGGCTCCCCGGTCGCGGCTGTGGACGGTGTGGAGATGGCGGCCGAAGCCAACGACGCGCTCGATACGGCGTTGGCCAATTATCACGGTCATGCGCTGTTGTTGCGGCCTGACCACTACGTCGCGGCGGCAATCCCGCTCAACGATGTCGACGGCATGAGCCGGGCGGCCGCAGCCCTGCTCGCGGCGACTTGGGCCGGTGCGGACCGGGCTGCGTCGTTGGGCCAGGACCAGAAAGCAGCCTGACCAAAGCGTTACGATCAAACAAAGCAACAAACCCTGGGAGGGGCCGATGAGCGCGACCGTGCGGGAGACGACCGTCAGCGAAGTGGTCGACAGCCAGCCGCCAAGCCGGTTCCAGATCGGCGTCATCGCCATGTGCGGCTTCGTGGCCGTCCTGGACGGCTTCGACACGCAGAGCATCGGCTTCCTAGCGCCGTCCATCGCAGAGTCCCTGGACGTGCCGCTCAAATCCTTCGCCCCGGTGTTTGTTGCGGGACTGCTCGGCCTGATGTGCGGGGCGAGCATCCTTGGCCCGGTGGCCGACCGCTGGGGACGGAAGTGGACGGTCGTGCTTTCGACGCTGGCGTTCGGCCTGTTTTCGTTCCTGACCGCCTATGCCACGTCGTTCAACGAGCTGCTGATATTCCGTTTCGTCACCGGAATCGGCCTTGGCGGCGCGATGCCGAATGTGGTGGCGCTGACAGCGGAGTACTCGCCGAAGCGGCTGCAGGCCATCTTCGTGTCGCTGCTGTTCACCGGCATGCCGCTAGGCGCAGTGCTGGGCGGACTGGTCGCGTCGGCTTTGCTGCCAGTCTGGGGTTGGCAGTCGGTGTTCTATGTCGGCGGATTGCTGCCCCTCGCCATGGCCCTGATCCTTATAGGAAAGCTGCCGGAATCCGTGCGGTTCCTCATTGCGCGCAACCGGGACACTGCGCGCGTGGCCGCCATCATGGCGCGGGTCGCGCCGGGTTTAGCTGGCGCTGGCCCGGTGCGCTTCGTGCCGGGTGCGGCGGCTCCCAAGGGGTTCTCGGTCAAGCACTTGTTCACCGACGGGCGGGCGCTCGGCACGGTCCTGCTCTGGGTGCCCTATTTCATGAACCTGCTGATCATCTACTTCGTCATAAGCTGGCTGCCGGCCGTGCTGCGGCAGGCGCACATGCCGGTTGCCGCCGGCGTGACCGCGATCTCGTTGTTCAGCCTGGGCGGCATCCTGGGGTCGCTGGTTCAGGGCGTGACGATGGCGAGGCTTGGCGCCAGCCGCCTGCTGGCCTCGGAGTTCCTTGCCTCGGTGCTGTTGATCGGCTCGCTGGCCGTCCTGCCGGCTTCGTTCGGGCTGATCATGGGGGTGGCGTTCATTCTGGGCATCGCGGTGCAGGGCGCCCAGGCCGGGCTGAACGCCCTCGTCGCAGACTTTTACCCGACGGCGATCCGTTCGACAGGGGTGGGCTGGGCGCTCGCCGTCGGCCGGATCGGCTCGATCATTGGACCGGTCCTGGGCGGTGTGATGCTGTCGCTGGAGTGGAATCTGCAGCAAATCTTCCTCGCCGGCACGGTCCCGGCGCTTTGCGCGGGCGCGGCGATCGTTGCGCGCTCACGGCTCCGCTCGGCCGTGCGGCCTACGCCTGAGGCATGGAGGCGTCCCGCGGCCTCGCGTTAGGCGACGATCTGACGCGGGCGGATGCCGCGCGGGACGAGGCCGGACGGCGTATCTGTTAGCCATGGCTGTTCCAGCAGCGCTTGGGTGGTGAGTTCGAGGTGCTGCGTCATAAGCACCGTGGCGCGTTCAGCGTTTCGGGCCAGGGCGGCTTGCATGAGGTCCTGGTGCTCGCGGTTCAGGTCGCGCCCGAACCCGGCGAGCGGGACCGAAAGGCGCCGGTAGCGCTCGCTTTGGGCATACAGCGTTTCGCGAATCCGCAGCAGCCACGGGCTGTCGCACGCGCCGGCCAAGGCGCGGTGGTAGGCTGCATGCGCCGCGGACCACGCTTCGTTCATGCGCGCCGGGTCGCCCGGCTCACGCTCAGGCGTGCGGGACAGGCCATGGAAGGCGGCGACGAGCTGCGCTTCCCAGCCGACGTCGCCGACGGCGATGGCGCGGCCCAGGCACAGCCCCTCGATCTGCACGCGCACCCGCGTGAGGTCGCGCAGCTCGGCGGCCGAGATCGGCGCGACGCGGAAGCCGCGCTGCGGTTCGGCGACGACCAGCCCTTCGGACGTGAGCCGGGACAGCGCTTCCCGCACGGCGTTCAGGCTGACCGAGAGCGCGTCGCACAGCTCGTTGATCTTCAGCCGCGCCCCGGGCTGCAGCCGCGCGGCCAGCAGGTCGGCGCGGAGGCGTTCGTAAACGTCATGGGTGAGGCTGGTGCTGGCGCGAGCGATGCGGGGCATAGCGCATAGTTAGCGTGTTGAGGCATAAACAAGTACTCTAAACAGAAAAATAGTTTTTTGTTGACTGCGAGCGATAGCCCCAGCATCTAGGCGTCGGGTCCGTCGCCACAAACGGCGAGAAAACACAGCAACGGGAGACACGCATGCGCTTTGCGGCATACCGGCAGAACGGCGTCATGGGCTTGGCCGCCGCCGAGGGCAACGGCTTTTTCCGCGGCTATGCTGCCACGGACAGCAAATACCCCGGCGACCTCGCGGTCCTCGTCGCGGGCGGCCGCGAGCGCCTCGCCGGAGCGGGCCGCGCCTTGCTCGCCGGCCCAACGATCGACCTTGGCGCGGTCGAGCTGCTGCCGCCATTGCCGAACCCGCCCAAAATCCTCTGCGTCGGCCTAAACTACGCCGACCATTCGGCCGAAAGCGGCTTCGAGGTGCCGAGCTACCCCACCATCTTCGGCCGCTTCGCCTCCAGCCTGATCGGCCACGGCGCGCCCATCGTCCGCCCCCGCGTGTCCGAGCAGCTCGACTACGAGGGCGAGTTCGTCGCCGTCATCGGCCAGGGCGGGCGCGACATCCCGAAAGCGCAGGCACTCGACCACGTCATCGCGTATTCTTTGTTCAACGACGCCTCGATCCGCGACTACCAGTTCAAGGCGCCGCAATGGACGGTGGGCAAGAACTTCGACGACACCGGCGCCTTTGGGCCATGGCTGGTGACCGCCGATGCGTTGCCACCGGGCTGCCAGGGGCTGCGGCTGCAAACCCGGCTGAACCGCGAGGTCGTGCAGGACGCCTCGACCGACAGCCTCGTCTTCGACGTCGCCACGCTCGTGTCCCTGCTCAGCGTGGCGTTCACCCTGCAAGCCGGCGACATCATCGTCACCGGCACGCCCTCGGGCGTCGGTCTCGCGCGCAAGCCGCCGCTGTGGATGAAGCCCGGCGACGTCTGCGAGGTGGAGCTCGAAGGGCTCGGGATATTGAGCAACCCGATCACGGATCAGGCAGCGGCTCAGGCCAAAGCGGCGGAGTAACACCCGGCCAGATTTGTTTTTGACCTTCGAAAGAAAAAGCCGGGAACCGGCTAAGGGAGAAAGAAGCGATGACCCAGATCAAAGGGTTCGTTCTGCCCACGCGTAAGCCTAATGCCATCGGCGTCCACTCGATGGACACGTTCAACATGGCCGTGCCTGATCTTGAGCAGGCAAGGCAGTTCTACACCAAGTTCGGCCTCGACGTCCGCGAGGAGGGCGCCGGCCTCGGCCTCTATACCTTTGGTCATCCGCACCGGTGGGGGCGGCTCAGCGAAGGGTCTCGGAAGGCGCTCGGCCATCTCTCGTTCGGCATCTTCGAGGACGACGTCCAGCGGTTCCGCGACCGCCTGCAGCAGGCTGGCATCGAGCGGCTCGATCCGCCGCCCGGCTTTGAGAGCAACGGGATCTGGTTCAAGGACTGCAATGGCTTGCTGCTCGAGCTGCGAGTGGCCGAGAAGTCCTCGCCAAACGCGAAGTCCTCCGTTGAGCACCTGATCGCCGCGGCGGGCCAGCGCGGGGCGCCGATCCGGGGCACCACGCCCGCCGTGCGTCCCCGGCGCCTGGCGCACATCCTAGTCTTCGTGCGCGACGTTCCAGAATCGATCAAGTTCTACAGCCAGGTGCTCGGGATGCGGCTGTCCGACGAGTCCGGCGGCGTCATCGCCTTCATGCACGGCGTGCACGGCAGCGACCACCACATGGTCGCTTTCGCCAAGTCCGACGCGCCGGGCCTGCACCACTGCAGTTGGGACGTGCCGTCGATCCAGGACATCGGCCTCGGCGCGATGCACATGGCCGACAGCGGCTACTCCAAGGGATGGGGCCTTGGCCGTCACGTGCTCGGCTCCAACTACTTCCACTACGTGCGTGACCCCTGGGGCAGCTACGCGGAGTATTCTTCCGACATCGACTACATTCCGGTCGAGATGGACTGGCGCGGCGAGTCCCACCCCATGGAGAACAGCTTCTATCTGTGGGGTCCGAAGCCGCCGGAGGACTTCGCCTTCAACCACGAGGCATCGTCCGAACCGCAGCTGCCCGGCGGCATCATGAACTGACCTCGCCCTCCACGCGTGCAGCCCATCGGGATGCGCAATGCCTCCTGCGGGAGGACCAGCAGCAACAACGCACACTGTCACTGTGTGCAAGACTGGAATGGACCTTCGATGACCGACATCATTTCCGATGTCCTGATCCTGGGCTACGGCCCGGTCGGCAAGACGCTCGCAACCATGCTCGGCCGATCGGGCCGGTCGGTCGCGATCTACGAGCGCTGGCCCGAAATCTATCCGCTGCCACGGGCGGTCTGCATCGATCACGAACTTTATCGCGTCTTGTCCGCCATTGGCTTTGCAGAGGACTTGAGGCAGGTCGCGCGTCCGGCGCCGCGCTATCAATGGTTCAACGCTGACTGGGATGAGTTGCTGTGCATCAACTGGACCGCGGAGGCCGTCTCCGGAGGCTCCGAGGTCAATTTCGTCCATCAGCCCAGCCTCGAAGCGGCGATGGACCGTGTTGCACGCTCGCAACCGACGGTAGAGCTCAATCTTGGCTGGGAAGGCGTGAGCGTCGAGGAGCATGCCGACCACGTCGCGCTGACCTTGAAGCACATGGAGACCGGCGAGACGCGCGTCGCTCGCGGCCGCTACCTGGTGGGCGCGGACGGCGCGAACAGCATGGTGCGCCAGGCTGCCGGCATCAGCCGCGAGGACCGCCACTTCGAGGCCGACTGGCTGGTCGTCGACATGGAGCTGAACCCGGGGGTGACGCTCGACATCCCCGCTTGCGGACAATACTGCAACCCGGAGCGCCCGACCACGATCGTCCCTGGCGGCATCAACGAGGGCCGTGTCTGCCGGCGCTGGGAGTTCATGCGCCTGCCGAATGAGAGCCGAAAGGACCTGGAGAGCACGGAGTTCGTCTGGTCGCTGCTGAACCGGTGGGTGCGTGCGGACCAGGCGACGCTCATCCGGCACGCAATCTACACGTTCCGCGGCTTGATCGCGGACGACTGGCGCCATGGGCGCATGCTGCTCGTGGGCGACGCGGCCCACCTCATGCCGCCGTTCATGGGCCAGGGCATGTGCGCGGGCCTGCGCGACGACTGGAACCTGGCCTGGAAGCTGAACATGGTGCTGGAGGGCAAGATCGGTCCCAGTTTTCTCGACACCTATAAGTCAGAGCGCCGTCCGCACGTCAGGCAGGTCGTGGACCTGTCCATTCACCTGGGCAAGATCATCTGCGTGCCGGACCCGGCGGATGCGGCCGCCCGGGATCGCGCCTTTTTCGAAGGCACGGCAGAACCGCCGCCGCCCTTCCCGCATTTGACCGATGGCCTTCTGCATCGCGGTGCAGACAACGAGCCGCTGCTTCCCGCCGGCTTGCTGGGACCGCACGGCACCATCGCCTATCACGGCAGGGAAGGCCGTTGGGACGACCTCATGGGCCTGGGCTTCGCCCTGATCTCAATCGATGCGGACCCCCGGCACGCGCTCCGGGACGATCAGATTGAGGCTCTCGACCGGCTCGGCGCCAAGATCGTCCGCGTCCGGCCAATCCGTGGGCTCGATCCGGAGGCGGCCGTTGACCTGGACGCGAAATACCTGCCGTTCATGCTCGATAATGGCATTCGCGCGATGATCATCCGCCCAGATTTCTACGTGTTCGGCGGTGTCAGAAAGCGTGAAGATCTACCCGGGCTGGTAGACTCGCTGCTGAGCAGTCTCCAGGCACACGATTGGAAAGGCACTCCTGCCGATAGTCTCGCTCGCGAACCCGCACTCAGCTGACGGGAGAGCAAGGTGGTGGGATTGGGAGCACGTTTGCTGGTCGACCAAACAGTTCTTCATGGGGCGGCTATCGGACCGCATCGGGCGGCGCAAGGTCGTTGTGGCCGCCATGGTCGCGTTCTCGCTGCTGGTCGGGGTGAGCGGCCTGGCTGGTGGCCTGTTCTCACTGCTCGCGATCCGAGCCTTGATGGGCCTGGCCGACGGCGCCTACACGCCGCCCAGCATCATCGCTACGATCGAGGCGTCCGAGCCCAGCCGCCACGGCCGCAACCTGGGCATCCAGCAGATGGCGCTGCCGTTGTTCGGCCTGGGCCTGGGTCCGATCTTCGTCACCCAGATGCTGCAGATCGTCGATTGGCGCCTGATCTTCACAACCGTGACTCTGCCCGGCCTCGTCGTGAGCTACCTGCTCTACCGGACCCTGCGCACGCCGTCGGCCGAACTCGATGCGGTCCACACCGCAACCCACGACACCTCCGAACACGCCTGGACCGACGTGTTCCAGTAGAGGAATATCGTGCTCAACATGGGCGGCATGCTGTGCTGGCTCACTTGCCTGGTCGTCACATCTGCGATGCTGCCCAGCTACCTGATCGACTACCTGCACCTCAGCGTCGGCCAGATGGGCTTCGTGCTGTCCGCCATAGGGTTCGGCGCGGCCGCGGGGACGTTGATCATGCCGTGGCTCTCGGATCGCTTCGGCCGCAAGCCGGTGGTGGTCGGCTCCGCCTTGGCGACGCTCGCCTCGCTCGTCCTGCTCACCCGGATCGGCGCTGACCCCGGCACGCTGTTCGCCGTGCTGTTCGCCCTACAATTCTTCAACTTCGCCAATATCGCGCTCACCGTCGGTCCGATCAGCGCGGAGTCGGTGCCCGTCAAGCTGATGGCGACGGCGTCGGGCGTCGTCATAGGTGTGGGCGAGGTATTCGGCGGCGGCATCGCCCCGGTAATCGCCGGCCACGTCGCCGGCTGGTTCGGCATCGAATATACCCTGTATCTCGCCATCGTCGCCATGGCCTTTGGCGTACTCATCGGACTTGGCTTGCAAGAGACCGCGCCTGCGGTGTTGAAGCGCCGCGGCGCACTGCTATCGACTGCCGGCGCACCAGCCGACATCTTCCAAGGTTAGGACGTTGCAGGCCGATGCTCCCGTCCAGACACCAGGCGAGCGGATGCCGATTATGGCCCGTGGCACGGCGCGCCAATGACCATCGTCGCGGGCTTATTACTCGGCAGTGGGACGACGACGCCGACCGCGCGCCTGTCATGGCAACCAGGGCTCGCGAACAATGCCATCATCGTCAAGGCGTCCGGCGAGATTAGGTTTAGGCATTGCTGGACACCAGGGATAGGAGCAAATCGTGCAAACGGATTTTGACGTGGCCATCGTCGGATACGGCCCGGTTGGCCACGTTATGGCGGCTCTCCTTGGGCGCGCCGGACACCGGGTTGCCGTCTTCGATCGCCAGATTTCGCTCTACCCCTTGCCGAGGATCGGTCACCTCGATCACGAGATCATGCGGATCGTCCAGGCTGTGGGCGCCGCCGAAGCTTTTGAGAAAGAAGCCGCCGTCTGCCCAACCTACGACTAGGTCAATGCGGCTGGCGACGTGCTCATCCATTTCGATTGGTCCCGTCCCGAGGTCACGGGCTGGCACCCCCATTACTTGTTCTACCAGCCCAATCTCGACGAGGTCCTGGCGGCAGCGGTCGAAACCCAGCCCAACGTCCAGGTCAGCCGGGGCTGGGAAGCGACTGCGATAACGCAGGATGAGCAGGGCGTCTGCCTGCAACTCGCCCGCCGCGGCTCCGAAGAGGCCAAGCAGGTGTCCGCGCGCTACCTGATCGCCGCGGACGGAGCCAACAGCTTTGTGCGACGATACGTGAACATTCCCTGGATAGATCTCGGCTTTCACGATGATTGGCTCGTTGTCGACTACCGGCCTCATGATCCGGATGCGGAGATCGATATCCCGATCGCAGCACAGCTCTGCGACCCGAACCGCCCGGTTTCGATGTTCCGCCGCATCGGGCATAAGCATTGCCGCTGGGAGTTCATGCTGCTCCCGGGAGAGACCCGGGAAGAGATCGAGCGGCCGGAGCGGATTTAGGAGCTCTTGTCACGCTGGGTCAAACCGACAGATGGCACTTTGGTCCGTCATGCGGTCTACACGTTCCGGTCCGGGCTGGCCGAGCAGTGGCGCCAGGGCCGTATCTTTCTGGTCGGCGACGCGGCCCACCTCATGCCGCCCTTCCTGGGCCAAGGCATGGGATCGGGCTTCCGCGACGCTATCAACCTCGCATGGAAGCTCGACCTCGTTCTCTCGGGACATGCGGCCGAGACCCTGCTCGACAGCTACGTGGAAGAGCGGAAGCCGCATGTACGCGCGATCATCGACCAGGCCGTCGAGCTCGGGAAGGTGGTGTGCATCAGTGACCCCGCACAGGCCGCGGCGCGGGACGCCGCGTTGTTGGCTGGGGACGTGCCGCCGCCGCCGCCGTTCCCGACACTCACCGCAGGCATCCTGTTTTGCGATGAAGGCGGTGCGTTGGGTTGCCTGGCGGGAGAACTCGGCCCGCAAGGACCCGTCGCCTGGAAAGGCGAGAGCGGCCGGTTCGACGATGTCGTCGGCCGGAGGTGGTTCATCATCACCTCTGACCCAGAAATCTCCGCTCGAATCAGCGCAAGCCATGGCAAGACCCTTGAGCGGCTCGGCGCTCGCATCATCCGGTTCGACCTAGATGCTTCTCTTGGTGAAGCGGTTATTGACAACGACGGAGTGTATCGTCGTTACTTCGATGAGCATGGCATCGTCGCCCTGATCACGCGGCCGGACTTCTACATCTTCGGCGCAGCCCGGACGTCAGGAGAGGTCGACAGGCTGCTGGCGGCGCTGGCAGGAGAGCCGTCGTTCACAGCAAACGGGGCTGCGTCTCGCGAACAAGCCGCGTCACAACTGAAGCCCGGCGGCGACCTGTTATCGCCCGCATGAGCAGAGCGGCGCCGTAGCGCGGCGCCACAGCCCTCTAGCGTTCCTGCATGTATACCCGGAGTTCAGATGCCATGTTCCCGCGCAACCAGCTTGGCCGTCGCGCCGCTCTGGGCGGCCTGTTCGGCGCCGCTGCCCTCTCCTGCACCGGCGTGCGGGCGCAGCCCGTGAGCGCCCCTGCGTTCCAGCCGCGTATCGACGTGCACGCGCATTTCCTGCCGGCCCGCTACCGGCGCGAAGCTGCGGCTGCGGGCCATGAGCACCCGGATGGCACGCCGGGCCTGCCGCTGTGGGACACGGGACGGGCACTTGCCATGATGGAGGGGCTGAACATCCGGACCGCGATGCTGTCCATCTCCTCGCCCGGCGTCCATTTCGGCGACGACGCTGCCGCCCGCTCACTAGCGCGGGCCGTGAACGAGGAAGGCGCCAAGGCCGCCGCCGACAACCCGGGCCGCTTCGGCCTGTTTGCCGCCCTGCCGGTGCCCGACATCGACGGCGCACTGGCCGAGACCGCCTACGCTTTCGACACCCTGCACGCGGACGGCGTGGCCGTCGAAACCAACCACCACGGCATGTACATGGGTGACCCGCGGCTCGACCCGCTGTTCGCCGAGCTGAACCGCCGGCGCGCGGTGGTGTTCATGCATCCGACCTCGCCAAACTGTCCGTGCTGCCAGGCCCTGTCGCTGGGCTACCCGCGTCCGCTGATCGAGTTCATGTTCGAGACCACCCGGGCGGTGACGAACCTGCTTCTTACTGGCACGCTCGACCGTTTCCCAGACATCCGGTTGATCGTGCCGCACGCCGGGGCTGCAGTTCCCGTGCTGGCGGATCGCATCGTTGGGCTGTCGCCGGCCCTGAACCTGCCCAACCCGGTTAACCCCGACCAGTTGTTCGCAACCCTGCGCCGCCTGCACTACGATTTAGCAGGGTATCCGCTGCCGCGGCTTGCGCCTGCCCTGCTGGAGATTGCCGACCCCGGCCGCATCTTCTACGGCAGCGACTGGCCGTTCACGCCGCTGCCCATCGTGACCCGGGTGGCCGGCCAGATCGAGGAAACGCCGCTGTTCGACGCGGCAACGCGCCGCCGTGTGCTGCACGACAACGCGCTCGACCTGTTCCCGCGCCTGCGTGGGTAGCGCGGCACCGCCGGGCACCATCGTGGGGCCATTAAGGAAACGTTGCAGGCCCGCGACTAATAAGAATGCCAGCAAGAGTTCAACTGAGTTTGGGCGGTAAAGTGAATTCCGTGAGGCTCTTGCTGGGTTCCGGGGTGGTGAGGTCGGGACCGTGGCGCGGGGCTGAGGACGGCTGGTGCGAGGGCGGGAGCGGGAGTAGCTGACCGGCTCGTGCGAGGAGCTTACGTCATGGCTGTATCCGACCTGGTCAATCGGAAGAAGTGGCCAAAAGGGGCGGCTCGGACGGTGCCGCAAGCTGGCAGGCGCGCCGGGCCGCGGCACGCTGGAGAAGGACAAGCCACCGCTCCTTGGCCTGATCCAGCGCGGCGGCCAGGTGGTGCCGCGCATGCTGGCCAACGTGCGACAGGCCACGATCAAGCCGGTCATCACAGCCGCGGTCGCCCCGGGCACCCTCGTCCACACGGACAAGTACAGCATCTATGCCTGCCTGCCAGCCTGGGGCTACGGGCACAAGATGGTCTGCCACGGGCCTGGCGAATACGCCCGCGACGAGGACGGGGACGGATTTTGCGAGGTCCACATCAATACCCTGGAGATGGGGTGGACGGTCCTCGGCGGCTTGGTGTGCCAAAGTGCGGGCTGTGAAAACCGGCAGAAAGGGAGCAGCCCGCAATGAGCATCACCATGATCGGCCTCGATACCGCCAAGTCCGTCTTCCAAATCCACGCGGTGGACGAGACCGGAAAGGTGGCAATCAGGCGCAAGCTGCAAAGGAGCGAGCTGATCGCATTTTTTGAGAAGCAGGAAGCCTGCACGGTTGTCATGGAGGCGTGCGGCGCGCCGCATCATTGGGCACGCGCCCTGGCCGGTCTCGGACACGACGTGAAGCTGATCGCGCCCGAGGCGGTCAGGCCGTTCGTCAAGAAAGGCAAGAAGAACGACGCGGCCGATGCCGCGGCGATCTGCGAGGCCGCATCCCGGCCGAGCATGAGGTTTGTGCTTATCAAGAGCCTGGAGCAGCAGGGCATCCTGGCCCTGCATTCGGCCCGCTCCTTGCTGGTCAAGCAGCAGACGAGGCGCTGTTGCATGGACCGGGCTGGTGGCGTTGCAGGCAGGGCCGCGATAGGAGGTTTGCTCCTCCTATGATCGCTGGGTGCCTTTCTTGCCGTTCAAGCTCAACCAAGACGGGGCCACGACACAGGACGGGTGCTGGACTCACGCTTAGAACGTAAGCCACTGAGAGCGGGAGACAACGCAGGCTCCAGCCCATGCGCCGGTCTCGCATCCCAGTTGAACTGTAGGCTGCCTGCTACGACCCAGACCCTTGCAGGAACAGGGGCTTGCAGGCCGCCAAGCGAGGAGAGTTCAACTAGGACAGAGTGGCCAGTCACCGCTACGCGCCGCGCTCTACTGCCGGGTGTCCACGGCCGACCAGTCCTGCGCGCGGCAGGAGCGCGACCTCGCCGCCTTTGCCGAGCGGGCTGGCTACGAGGTGGTCGGCACCTACAAGGAGACCGCCTCGGGCGTGAGGCTGGATCGGGCCGAGCGGCGCAAGGTGCTGGCCCTCGTGCAGCGGCGCGAGATCGACGCTGTGCTGGTGACGGAGTTGTCGCGCTGGGGCCGCAGCACGACGGACCTGCTGGCGACGCTCAAGGAGCTGGAAGCTCGGCGCGTGTCGCTGGTGGCGCTGAACGGCATGGCCTTCGACTTAACCACCCCGCACGGGCGCATGATGGCGACCCTGCTGGCCGGCATCGCTGAGTTCGAGCGCGAGCTGACCCAGGAACGCATACGATCCGGCATCGCCGCAGCCAAGGCCCGCGGCAAGCGGCTGGGCCGCCAGCCCGGACAGCGGCCAAAGTCGGATCGGCTGGCGCCCAAGGTGCTGGCCCTCGTCGCACAGGGCCGCAGCTACCGCCTGGTCGGGCGTGAGGTGGGGCTGAGCAAGAACACCGTGGCCGACATCGTCAGGCGCAGCCGCGCCGCCCAACTCGCGCTCATGCTGCTGTGCCTTGCCGGTGCTCCAGCCTGGGGGCAGGTCCCTGCGCGTCCAGCCGAGCTGCAACGCACCGTGATCCTGCCGGGCTGTTGTGGCCCTGGCTGACCCTCAAGAACCTTGGATCAAGCAGCCTCCCTATTGGACCTGACCTACGTCGCCAGCCCTGTCGGCTTCGTTTACCTGGCTGCGATTTTCGGGGTCTCGTCGCGAAAGGTATACAGATCGTGTGAAAACTCGGCCGGGTGGATTCCGGTGCGGCGACGGAGCGGGTAGAATCCTGCCATGGCGCACATTTCTGCTCTCGACCGAGGCCGTGCGAAAACTCATTTTCAGCCGGGTGCTGGTTAGATGTCGTGTAGCT
>CAXSGE010000015.1:0-51427 GCA_964236715.1 uncultured Acetobacteraceae bacterium
CCGTAGCCGCCGGTGAAGCCCAGCAGCAGCCGGTGCTGCGCGCCCAGCAGCTCGTTCACCGCGACGCCGCTGGCCAGCGCGCCCGATAGCGCCATGACCAGGATCGTCGTCCGCGCCTGGTCGATGCCGGCGTAGCGGGCGACCTCCGGGCTTTCGCCCATGACTCGAAGCGCGTAGCCCCAGGGGGTGCGCCAGACCAGCAGCCACACCGCCCCGGCCGCCAGCAGCGCCAGCGGCAAGGCGAGGTTGACGGGCGCCAAACTGGGAAAGCCGAAGGAAGACAGCAGCGGCAGCGTCGCCGCCGGGGCGAACGTCCGGGTCTCCGGCGACATGGAGCCCGGCGCGATCAGCACGTTGACGACCAAATAGACCGTGAGCGAGGCCGCGAGGAAGTTGAACATGATGGTCGTGATGACGATGTGGCTGCCCCGCCGCGCCTGCAGCCAGCCGGGGATGGCGGCCCACGCGGCGCCCACAGCAGCGCCGCCGGCGATCGCGGCGGGCACCAGGAGAAAAGCCGGCAGCGCCTCCAGGTTCAGCGCCGCCAGCGCCACGCATAGCCCGGCCATCGCCGCCTGGCCCTCGGCGCCGATGTTGAACAGCCCGCCCTGGAACGCCACCGCCACCGCAAGCCCGGTGAAGGCCATGTTGGTGGCATAATACAGCGTGTAGCCGATGGCATCAGTGGACCCGAGGCTGCCGGATGCCAGCGCGTTCAGCGCCACCGCCGGGTCGTTGCCGGTGGCCAGCACCAGCAGCGCCGTGATGCCGAGCGCCAGCAGCAGGTTCAGCAAAGGCAGCAGCGCCAGCTCCGCCCAGCGCGGCAGGATGTTCAAGCCGCATGCTCCTGGCCGACGCCGGCCATCAGCAGGCCGAGGCGCTGCTCGGTGGCGTCAGCGGATTTGAGTTCGCCCACGATCCGCCCATGGGACATCACCAGGATGCGGTCGGCCAGGGCAAGGATCTCCTCCAGTTCCACCGAGACCACCAGGACTGCCTTGCCCGCGGCGCGGCAGGCCAGCAGGCGTTGGTGGATGGCGTCGATGCCGCCGATGTCGACGCCGCGGGTCGGCTGCCCGACCAGCAGCACCGACGGCTCGCGCTCGATCTCGCGCCCCAGGATGAGCTTCTGCTGGTTGCCGCCCGACAGCAGCGCCGAACGCAGCGCCGGGTCGCCCGGACGCACGTCGTAGTCCTGCATCAGCCGCCGGCCGTGAGCGGTGATTTTCCCCGGCGAGAGCAGGCCAAGACGCCCGCGATAGGCCAGGTCGCTCTGGTAGCCGAGGATGGCCGAACTGCCGGCGCTGGCCTGGCGCAGCAGGCCGCTGCGCAGGCGGTCCTCGGGCACATGGGCCAGCCCCTGGCGGCGCAGCGTGGCCGGGTTAAAGCTGGGTCCAGGAAAAACCGGACGGCCGCGCAAGAAAACCTCTCCGGCGCTGGGATGGCGCATGCCCGCCAGGGCTTCCAGCAGCTCGCCCTGGCCATTGCCGGCGACCCCCGCAATGCCGACGATCTCGCCGCCGCGCAGCACCAGGTCGACGCCCCTCACCCGGTGCACGCCGGCCGCGTCCCGCACGGCCAAGCCGCGCGCCTCCAGCAATGCGGGGCCGGGATGCGGCGCCGGGCGGGGGGCGGGCGTCGCCAGCCGGCGTCCGATCATCAGCTCGCCCAGTTCGGCGGCCGAGGTGGCGGCGGTGTCGCGATGCGCCACCATTTGCCCGGCGCGCATCACCGAGACCCGGTCGGTGACGGCCATGACCTCGCGCAGCTTGTGGGTGATCAGCAGCACGGTCCGGCCCTGGCTGCGCAACGCGCGCAGCACGCGGAACAGGTCGTCCGCCTCCTGCGGCGTCAGCACCCCGGTTGGCTCGTCGAGGATCAGGACCTCCGCGCCGCGATACAGCGCCTTGAGGATTTCGACCCGCTGCTGCGCGCCCACCGGCAGGTCCTCGACGCGCGCATCGGGGTCGGCACGCAGGCCATAGGCATCGCCGAGCCGGGCCAAGGCGGCGCGGGCGCGCGCCGCCCCGGCTGCCAACCGTGCGCCGCCCTCCGCGCCCAACAGGACGTTCTCCAGCACGGTGAACCGCTCCACCAGCATGAAGTGCTGATGCACCATGTCGATGCCGAGGCGGATGGCGTCGCGGCTGTCGCGGATGACGGCCGGGCGCCCATGCACCAGGATTTCGCCCGCGTCGGCTTGATAGAAGCCATGCAGGATCGCCATCAGCGTCGACTTGCCGGCGCCGTTCTCGCCGACGATGCCGTGTATCGTGCCGCGGCGGACAACCAGGTCCACGCCGCGGCAGGCGTGCACCGCCCCGAACCGCTTCCCGATCCCACGCAGCTCGATTGCGGGAAGGGCCGCCTCCGGCTGCGCTGCGGGAAGGGCCGCCTCCAACTCCAAGGTCAGTTCGGGCAGGCGTTGTCGCTCATGTAGTCGTGCACCGTTGTGCGGCCGGCGATGATGTCGGCCTTCGCCTGGTCGACGCGCCCGCGCATCTCGGCGGTGACGATGCCCGCGTTGTCCGTGTCGAAGGCCAGGCCCACGCCGTCCTCCGCCAGGCCCAGCACCTGCGTTCCCGGACGCCAGTTGCCGGCGCGGGCGGTTTCCAGCGCAGAGCGGGTGGCGATGTCGACCTGCTTCACCATGCTGGTCAGCACGTGGCCGGGATGCAGGTAGTTCTGGTTGGAGTCGACGCCGATGCCGAACTTGCCCGCGTCCGCCGCCGCCTGCAGCACGCCGACGCCCGTCGCCCCGGCGGCATGGAACACCACGTCGGCGCCGCGCTCGATCTGCGACCGGGCCAGCTCCGCGCCGCGCACCGGGTCGGCCCAGGCGGCCGGGGTGGAGCCCGTCATGTTCTCCAGCACCTCGATGCGCGGGTTCACGGCATGGGCGCCCTGCGAGTAGCCGCAGGCGAACTTGCGTATCAAGGGGATGTCCATGCCGCCGACGAAGCCGATCTTGCCGGTGCGGCTGCGCATGGCCGCGAGCATGCCGGCGAGGTAGCTGCCCTGCTCCTCGCGGAACAGGATGGACTGCACGTTGGGCGCCTCGGCGACGGCGTCGATGATGACGAAGTGCAGCGCGGGATACTCGGACGCCACGGCCTTCACCGCGCTCGCCTGGCTGAAGCCGACGGCGATGATGGGGTCCTGGCCGCGCCGGGCGAAGTTGCGGATCGCCTGCTCGCGCTGGGTGTCGGTTTGCGGCTCGAACTCCCGCACCGGTATGCCGCTGGCTTTGGTGAACGCCTCGGCGCCGTCGTGGACGCCCTCGTTGAACGATTTGTCCAGCTTGCCGCCCATGGAGAAGACGATCGCGGGCGTGATGTCGGCCGCGCGGGCGGCGCTTGTGGACAGGAGCGCAACCAGCGCCGTGGCGAGCAGTCGTTCCATCGTGGGCCCTTACTTGAACTGATGCGGCGCGAACCAGGATCGCGCTCATTGGCGCCAGACTACACGGTCGCCAACGGCCCGCCATCCATTCGCATGTTCGGCCCGGTGATGCCGCTGGCAGGCCCGCGTTGACGCAGCCGCCGCCGTGGTCTTTTATCCCCGTGTGACCACGATCCCATTCAGCTTCGAACTGCCTTACGCCCCGCTCCATTAGCGGCGGGGTGCTTCGTCATCTTTCAACCGCTGCATCGCCAGCGGTTGATTGTCCATACGGCGCCGTTGGCCATGCAGCCCAGCAGGGGCCAAGCCGTGTCGAACGACAACGAACTCAATTTTCAGCCTTTTATCGGCATCATCGGCTTCGGCGCCTTCGGACGCTTGATGGCGCAGCACCTTCGGCAGCATTTCCGCCCGTGCGCCTATGACCCCGCCTTGCCCCCCGGCCCATGCGCCGAAATGCGCGGCGTCATGCTCACCGGCCTGCCGGACGCGGCAAGCTGTCCGGTCGTCGTCCTTGCGATGCCGGTCAACCGCCTGGCTGAAGCGGTCGGGGCGATCGGGCCGCATCTACGTCCGGGCACGCTCGTGCTCGACGTGGGTTCGGTCAAGGTGATGCCGGCAGCGATCCTGGCGCAGGGCCTCCCCGAATACGTCGACATCGTCGCGACGCACCCGCTGTTCGGGCCGCAGAGCGCAAGCGGCGGCATCAAAGGGCTGAAGATCGCCGTCTGCCCGGTCCGGGGCACGCGTGGCCGCCAGGTGGCCGCGTTCCTGCGCAGGGCCTTGGGCCTCCAGGTAATCATGACCACGCCCGAAGCTCACGACCGCGAGGCTGCGACGGTCCAGGGCTTGACCCACCTGATCGCCAAGGTGCTTGTCGAGATGGAGCCGCTGCCGACGCGCATGACCACGCGGAGCTTCGACCTGCTCATGCAGGCCGTGGGCATGGTCCGCCACGACGCGCCCGCCGTCTTCCAGGCGATCGAACGCTCCAACCCATATTCCCAAGCGGTTCGCAGGCGCTTCTTCGACCTGGCGTCCGCGCTCGACGCCGAGCTTGCGGACACCCCGCCGTAGCTGCCGCCCGGCGCGCTAAGACCCGCTGAACCAGTTGTATCCGCTGCTGGTTCCCCGTCCGCGCGGGTCGTCCCAATATCCGCCGCGGTTTTCGTCGCCGACCCAGATGGAGGTGATCAGCTTGGGGTTCTTGAACCCGAGCTTGGTCGCCACGCGCAGCTTCAACGGGAAACCATACTTGGGCAGCAGGACCTCGTCGTTCACCTTGGTCGACAGCAGGGTCTGCGGATGCAGGGCGCTCGGCATGTCGATGCCGCAGGTGTATTTGTCCGCGCACTCGAAAAACACGTACCTCGCCGAAAGATCCGCATCCACGCGGCGCAGGAAATCGCGGAACGGGATGCCGGTCCATTTGCCGACGGCGCTCCAGCCCTCGACGCAGACGTGCCGGGTGATCTGGCTGACCTGCGGCAGGGCTTGCAACTGCTCCACCGTCCAGGGGTCCTTGCGCCCGATCGCGCCAGAAAGCTGCAGGCGGTAGGCGGCGGGGTCCACCACCGGGGTGTCCTCGGCCGGGTAGAATGCGTTGTAGCGCCATGGACGGCGCACGTCCGCTTCGGCGTACTCGCGGGCCAGGGTGTTCGGGTTGAACAGCAGCGCCTGCACGCGGTCGTTGAACCGGGACATGGCGACGAGCGCCGCCTGCACGGCGTTGCCGTCCGTGATGTCGCAGCCGGTGAGCAGGGTCAGCGCCCCGAGGCTGAGGCCGCGGCGCAGCAGCAGCCGGCGCTCGATGGCGCGCGCCTCGGGGGATTGGAGCAACGCCTGCGCATCGCTGCGGGAGAGCGGGGTCTTGGACATGGCGGTCCCTATTCGGCAGGGGTTGCGTTGGTTTCAGGCTCGACCCGGCCATAGCCGGTGATCATGGGCGGCAGCACCTTTGGCACCAACACGACCAGGGCGACATGCACGGCCACGAAGCCGACAATCGCTGCCATGCCAAAGAAATGCACCAACCGCGCGCTGTCATAGCCGCCGAACAGCCAGGTGAGCGGGTAGAGCTGCACCGGCTTCCAGATCGCGAAACCGCTCAGCAGCATCAGGGGGATCAGCAGGGTGACGATGATATACAGCAGCCGCTGCACGGCGTTGCGCACGCCGAGCCGGTGCTCCAGGTGGCCGCTCAGCGCCGCTTTCAGGTCGCTCCTGACCTCGGTGACGGTCACGGGCAAGTAATGGCGGCGGTAATGGCCGGAGACGACGCCGTAGAACGCTGCGACGATGAAGCTGATGAGCAGCAGCCACAGGCCGGTGAAATGCCATTGCAGGGCGCCGGCAAGCCCCTCCTCGTTGTGCACCGCCTGCGAGAGCTCGCGCACCCCGCCCAGCGTCATCCAAAATGGGAAATACAGCCAGCCGAAGATCGGGTCCCAGTCGTAGATGCGCCAGCCGCTGCCCACCATGACCAGGATGGCCAGTGCGCTCAGCCAATGGGTCAGGCGGACCGTGAGCGGATGCAGGCGGACCAAAGGCGGCCGTTGCGTCCTTGCCGCTGTGATCGGCACGTTCGTCATCCTGCTTCCTTTCGTCCGCTGGTTTTCGTGAGGATGCGAACTTCGAGCGGCTGCGTTCCCGTTGCCAATGCCCATCCGTTATGGATTCGATGGCCCACGGTTTGCCCGCGGGCGCCCTATCAGCAGGCGCCGGCGGCATTCGTGCAATAACGGCAGGACATGGACACCATGCCCGTCCAGCCTTGGACATCACGGGCATGGCCGGGGCACAACGGCCGCGATGCGCCAAGGAGCGACGATGAGTTTGAGCGAACGGCTTGCGGCCCTGAAACAGGCCCGGATGTCCGGCCGGGTCCGGGCCGGCTATGAGGATTTCATGGCGATGATGGACCATGCGGAGGTCGCCGCGCATGCGCTCAAGGCCGGCGAGGCGATGCCGGAGTTCCTGCTTCCCAACGCCGAGGGCGGGCTTGTCGCATCGGCGGACCTGCTGGCGGCCGGACCGCTCGTCGTCACCTTTTTCCGCGGGGACTGGTGCCCCTACTGCATCCTGGCCCTGAGCGCGCTCGAGGAGGCGCTGCCGGACATCCATGCGCTCGGCGCCACCCTGGTCGCGATGACGCCGGACACGGGTGGACGGGCGCTGCGGGCCAAGCTGCGGCACGGCCTGCACTACGAGGTGCTGTCGGACGTGGACAACGCGGTGGCGATGCAGTTCGGCATCGTGGTCAGCCTGCCGGAGAGCTATCGCAGCCTGCTGCGGCAGGCCGGCGTCGACTTGACGGAGAGCCACGGCAACGCCGGGTGGTTCATTCCCGTGCCGGCGACCTACTTGGTCGGCCAGGACGGCCAGGTGCTGCAGGCCTGGGTGGACACCGACTTCACAAGCCGCACGGAGCCGGCGGTGATCCTGGCGGCGCTACGGTCGGCGACGGATCGGCGGCCGGTCCCGCTCGCTGCCGATCCGGCCTCCTAGCGTTTGGGCGCCGCATGGACCTCGTACAAATCCGCTACTTCCTTGCCCTCGCGCGGACGCTGAACTTCACCCGGGCCGCGGAGGCATGCAACGTCACCCAGCCGGCGCTTACGAAAAGCATCCAGCGCCTGGAGCACGAGCTTGGCGGCCCGCTGCTGCTGCGCGAACGGTCGCTGACGCAACTGACCGAGCTTGGCCGCACGACGCTGCCCCTGTTGGAGCAGGCCTATGACGCCGCCGGGCGCGCCAAGGAACATGCGGCCGGGCTGAAGCGGCAGTCGGCGTCGCCGCTGCGGATCGGGTTCGCGCCGGAGGTGCCGGCCGCGCGCTTCATGCCGCTGTTCACCGAGCTTGCGGCACGGCTGGCCGGGCTCGAGGTGGCGCTCCAGATGGGCGGCAACGCCGAGCTCGGGGAAGCGTTGCTGCAGGGCGCCCTGGATGCGGCCGTCGTCGCCGGGGACACGGCGTTGCCGGACCGGCTGAACCGTTGGGTGCTGTTCGCCGATGCGGCGGTTGCCGTGATGCCGCCCACCCATCCGCTGGCCGCACTGGACGTGGTGCCGGCCGCAGCCTTGACGTCTGCATCCATGATCGGCCGCGCTCCTGGCTCTGCGGCGGCTGGATTGCTGGAGCAGGTTTCGCACCGGCCTGGGGGCGGCCCGGCCGTCCGGCATCGCGGCGACACGTCCGAGCAGGCGACGGACTTGGCGCGCGCCGGGTTCGGGGTGGCGCTGCTGATGGAGGGTGCGCCGGTGCCCGCGGGCCTTGTGTCCCGGCCGTTGGCCGAGCGCCTGGCGCATGACGTCCTGCTTGCCGCAGTCGCCGGACGCCCGTTCACGCGCGCGGCCGACGCGTTCATCAAGCTGGCCCGTGCGCGCGATTGGCAGGCGGCGCCCATTCCGTCTGCTAGCCTATACCCGTCGCGATCAGGATAAAGCCGGTCAGCACCAGCGCGCCGCTCCACAGCAGGTCGAAGTTGATCCAGCCCCGCCGCAGGATGCCGAGGCCGAGCCAGTCATAGACGACCAGCGCGGCCAGCCCTGTCACAACCAGGGTCGCCAGCGTGTGCAGGCCGACAGCCGCAAGCGAGATCAGCAGCGATGCTTTGCCGAGGGCCGGCATCCCCGTGCACAACGGAATGAGCGCCGGCAGCAGCATCAGCCCGGCCCCATGCGCGGTCGCCATGAGGAACGACCACAGCGCCAGGCCCGCAAGCCCGGTCGTCATGCCGACGCGGACGCGGTGCCGATGGCCATACAGCCCGTGATACGCCGCCCAGAGCAGCAGGACCACGCCCGCAACCACCCGAACGGCACGCGCATCGATGACGGCTCCCATCGCCAGCACGGACGCGGCGACCAGCCAGATCGACAGCGCATGTCCGAGCGCCATGGGCGGCAGCGACATCAGCACGGCCCGGCGGCTATGGCGGTGCATGCCGAGCGCCACGGCGAACAGCCAGCCCATGGCCGGGTTGAGCCCATGGAAGGCGCCGAGGCCGGCAACGGCGAGCCAGGGCCAGGCGGCGCCTACGCCCATCGCACGGCTGCGGGCGCTGCTACGGGTAGCAGTACGAGTCCGAGGAGCAGTCGCCGCCCTCCAGGCGGATCTGGTGCGGCCGGTGCGTCTTCGGCCATTCGATGAAGAAATCGGGGTCGAAGGCGATGCCCCCTTCGGGTCTCGCGTCGAGCTTCACCATCCAGCCGTCGATCCCTTCGGGATAGAACTGGTCGTCAATCGCCCCATACAGCGAGTTGGTGAAATAGACCCGCTTGCCGTCGCGGCTGACCTCCACCATCTGCGGCCCGCCGTTGAGCTTGCCGTTCTTGGCTTTCGGGTGGGTTGCGCCGGACGCGATGCCGCCGATCCGGACGGTGCCGACGAGCTTTGGCGCAAATGGGTCGGACACGTCGTATTGCCGCAGGTCGCCGGTGCCCCAGCACGCGACATAGAGGAAGCGGTCATCCATCGAGAGGTCGATGTCGGTCACGAGCGGCGGCACCGCGCCGAAGCCCTTCAGCATGTCCGGCAGCACGGCGGGGTCGGCCGGTTCGGCAGGGATCTCGATAATCTTGCGGACCGCCCATGCGCCGTTCTCGCGATACCAGGTCCAGATCGACGACGAAAGGTCCTTCAGGCTGATCACCGAGTTGACGAAGCCGTAAGCCTTCGTCGGGTCATGCGCCGGGCGCAGCTCGAACACGAGCTGGTTCTCGGCCCCGAAGTCGATCTCCTGCTTGTGCTTGCGTGAGTGCAGGTCCCAGAAATGCAGCTTGTGGCCGTATTTGCCGCCGAGCAGGATTTCCGGCACCAGGCCGTTCTCGAAGGTCGCGGGCAGACCCCATTCGCTGGTGACCATCGTGTCATGGCCGAGATGCCACCATACGTCGTAGGCCAGGCGCTGCGGCCCGCGGTCGATCTCCCACTGGCCGCGTATGTCGAACGTTTCGTGGTCCATCAGGAACACGCCGCCGGGCGCCTCGCCCTGCGCGTTGCCGAGGGCGGCGACGTAGATGCCCTCGGGGCCGCAATGGATGGTGTGCGGGCGCGTGTAGCCGGACCGCTCCGCCACCTCCGCCGGTTCCAGCACGCGGATGATGGGCGGCTGGCGCGGGTTGGCCTTCACGTCGAGGATGTGGATGCGCGAGGAGCGCAGGCCGGGCACGACCAGGCAGCGCCGCTCGGAGTGCGGATGCGGCGCGTTCGGGCACAGGCAGGCGCTGCAGGCGTTCCAGCCGAAATGGTGCAGCTCGTCGCCGGTGTTCGGCATCGCCACGGTCCCCACCACCTGCGAGTAGGTGGCCGAACCCGGCGCCACGTCGACCACGGTGATGGCGTCCGGGACCTGGCGCGTCGGGTCGAAGCTTGCGACGTAGGCCAGCGTTTCCGGGGGCGCTTTCATGGCCATGCGCGGCGAGGGATAGAAAGTCGGGTCAGGCGTCCACTTCGCCATCGTCGTGCCCTCCGGTTTTAGCCGAGCCTAGTCCCGCCGCCCCGGCCCATGCAACGATTTCTCCCCGCGTCAATCGACAAGCGACTGATAGACCAAATCCCGGAACGCGAACCGGTAATACAGCCGTTGCCCCGGCGCCTGGATCAGCATGATCGGCACCAGCTTCTCCTTCGGGTCGACCCAGAACGCGGTCCCCGCCGCGCCGCCCCAGTTGAACTCGCCGACGCTGCCGGGATAGGAGGCCATGCCCGGCTGCGTCCGCACCGCGACGGTAAGCCCAAAACCATAGCCCGGACCCGGCGCGAAGTTCGGCCCCTGCGACAGCGCCGGCCCCAGATGGTCGGAAGTCATCAGCTCGACCGTCTTGCGCGACAGCAGACGCACTCCGTTTCCCTCGCCGCCGTTCGCCAGCATCAGCGCGAACCGCATGTAGTCCGACGCCGTCGACAGCAGCCCCTCGCCGCCGCCGAGGAAGATGCGCGGCTGCGTGACATCGGTAAGCTGCGCCGTCTCCTTGGTGTCGGGATCGGGACCCGGCTGCGCCACGCGGTCGAGCTTGTCCTTCGGCACATTGAAAAACGTGTCGGTCATGCCGAGCGGCTTGAAGATCCGTTCGTCCATGAAGGCGTCGGCGCGCTGTCCGGACACCACTTCGACCAACGCCAGCAGCACGTCGATCGAGCGTCCGTATTCCCAGCTCGCGCCGGGCTGGAACATCAGCGGCAGCTTGCCGATTTCTTCCACGACTTGCTGGTCGGTAAGCCGGGCCGAAAGCGGCTTCTGACCGGCCGCGCCCAGTTGGAGGCCGATCCCCGCCTTGGTCATCGCCTGCTCGGCGGCCGAACTGCCGGCGCCGTAGGTGATGCCCGAGGTATGGCGCATCAGGTCCTGGATGGTGATCTCGCGGTTGGCTGGGACCGTGGACGCGACCCGCCTGCCCTGCCCGTCGACGGTCTCGACCATCACCTTCGGGTTCTTCAGCGCCGGCAGGTATTTCGACACCGGATCGCTCAGCCGGAGCTTGCCCTCCTCCATCAGCATCAGCACCGCCACGCCGGTGATAGGCTTGGTCATCGAATACATGCGGAAAATGCTGTCCTTCTGCATGGGCGCCCCGGTCTCCGGGTCACGCACGCCGAATGCCTCGTGATAGACCACGCGGCCGTTGCGCGCGATCATGACGACGGCGCCGGGCAGGCGCTGCGCAGCCGTGTCGGCCTTGAAAAAACTGGTGATCCGGTCGAGCCGGCCGACGCCCACCTCGGCCGGCACTGCCGTGGGCAGGTCGGCAGCGAACACCGGGGAAGCCAGCAGCAGCCATCCGCAAGTGGCAAACAGAACTCGTCGCAAGGTCGTCCCTCCCATCAATGGAGCGTCGTTTTCATGCGCGCTCCTCCGCCCGCATGTCCGCACATCCTGGGGTCGTCGTGCAAGACAGCCGTTATCCAAATTGACGGTCCAACTAGGCGGTCAGCGGACCAGCGCCTGCATCCCGCGTTCGATGTGGTCGGTCAGGCGGTCAAGATGGGCGAGCAGGGCTTCGCTCAGCACCGCGATGCCTTCCTGGCCGGTTTTCGTGCCAAGCTGCATCAGGGCCGCCTGGAACCGGTCCCAGGCCTGCGCCGCTTGAGCGAGCTCGCCGCCGATCTCGGCATTGCTGAGCGGCAGATGACTCAGGTAGGCGAAGCCCTCGACCAGCTCGCCCGTGGCCGCAGCCATGACGCCCGCCGCGTTGGCCGTGGCTTTGCCACTCAGCAGCGTGCTCATCAGCGCCGCCTTGGCCAGGCGTTGCGACAGCATGCGCTGGCGTCCCGCAACGTTGATGACGTGCAGCGCGGCGGCCAATCCGACGATCTCCAGGTTGGCGGTCAACTGCTCGGCCCGCAGCAGCATCCGTTCCGCCAGCCGGTCGACTTCTTGCAGGCGGCTTGCCAGCGCCGGCGCTTCGAGGGCGGTCCGCAGCGGCTTCCAGGGCGCCAGCACAGCATCCAGCAGGTCGCCGAAGGTCGGCTTCGACAGGCTGCGCGCGAGGATGGCCAGGTTGCCGTCGACCAGGCCGATGGAGTCCGTGAACAGCCCTTTGGTCTCATCGGCGCGAATTCCTGCGCAGGTCAGCGCATAGAGCTTCACCAGCCGTTGCGACAGCATCCGCAGTTGGCCCGCGCGGTTGATCGCCTCGGCATAGCGGGCGGAGTCGATGACCTGCTGCGACACTTGGCCGATGCGCTGCATCCGGTGCATCGCGGCGCTGCGCAGCGCCCGGTAAGCCTCCTCCTCGCGGAGCTGGCGTGCGCCCATCAGGATGCCCTTGGCACGGTCGACCAGCTTCCGCTCAGTGAAGCGTTGGTTCACCTCGGTCAATTCCGCCCGGATCAGCTCGTCATGGCTGAAACGTGCCTGCGCCAGGTGCAGCACCGAACGGAGCCGGTTCTGGCTGTAGCCGTTCACGACGTAGGCGTGGACGCCCGACTGGGTGGCGAGGGCGATGTTCCCGGCGTCGGGGTCGCTGGTGAACATCGCCACTGGGCAAGGCGCGGCGGCCTTGATGGCAGCAATGCTCTTGAACAGGGCAGCGGTCGGGTTGCTTTCGTAGATCACGACCAATTCGGGCGAATTTTTTACCACGTCCTGCAAAAGATTTGTGCATTCGGAAACCGCAAGCACTTCGATTCCGACCGCATCGAGATCTTCGGCAAGCGGCGGCGCACCTGGCCCGGCGCTCGACGATAGCAGGGCAGACGTCATTAACCGCGACCTCTTGAGGGTTGGCGGAACAGCAAGACGCAAGTTCCGCACCATCCCGGCGAGTTGGCACGGCGCCTGCATGAGACGCCGCAGGGCGCACTGACGTGTCCTGACTAACGCGAACGCACTGCGCGTCGTGTCCACATTGGCGTGGGCAGCTTGTGCCTCCCGCTCCGGTATGCCCGGGGCAGCTTCAAGGAGGTCGATATGACCGAGACCGCTACGTTCGAGACGAATAACGCCCTGCTGCAGCTAATGCGGACATGATGCGGTCGAAGCATGAGCTGCCGCTGGCCATCGCAGCCAAGCTAGCCATCGCGGCCTAGCCTTTCCGGCCCTGCTCCACCCTGCCCCGGCAGCCAGCCTGCCGGGGCAGTCCCTTGTGCCCCACACCTGTTCCGGAACCGCTCCATGATTTCGCAAAAAGCCACGAAGATCGACCTGTTCAGTTTTTCCACTCCGCAGATGCGCGCCTTCCATTTGTCCTGGATGGCGTTCTTCGTCTGCTTCTTCGCCTGGTTTGCGGTCGCACCGCTGATGCCCGTCATCAAGGGCGAGTTTCATCTGACTGCCGACCAGATCGCCAACATCAACATCGCCGCAGTCGGCGTCACCATCCTGGTGCGCATGGCCATCGGACCCATGTGCGACAAGTGGGGGCCGCGCATCACCTACACGGCGCTATTGGTGCTCGGCGCCATCCCGGTGATGGGCATCGCCTTCGCCACCTCGTATGAAAGCTTCCTGATCTTCCGCCTCGCCATCGGCGCGATCGGCGCGAGCTTCGTCATCACCCAGTTCCACACCTCCGTCATGTTCGCGCCCAACGTGGTCGGCACGGCCAACGCGACCGTCGGCGGCTGGGGCAATGCCGGCGGCGGCGTGACCCAGAGCGTGATGCCGCTGATCCTGGCCGCGATCGTCAGCCTCGGCGTGCAGCAGTCGATGGGCTGGCGCATGGCGATGTTCGTGCCGGGCGTCATGATGCTGATCGTGGCGGTGCTGTACTGGCGCTGCACGCAGGACACGCCTGAGGGCAACATGCTGGAGCTCCGCGCCCGCGGCATCGAGGTCGACTCCGGCAAGAAGGGCGGCCTCGCCGTGTTCAAGCAGGCGATGGTGAACTACCGGGTTTGGATGCTGGCGATCACCTATGGCGCCTGCTTCGGCGTCGAGATCTTCATCCATGCCGTCGCTGCCAGCTACTATGTGGACCGCTTCGGTTTGACGTTGACATCGGCCGGGCTCGCGGCCGGCAGCTTCGGCCTGCTGGCGCTGTTCGCCCGCGCGCTGGGCGGCATCGCGTCCGACCGCGTTGCCCGCAACTTTGGGCTCGATGGCCGCACGATGCTGCTGTGCCTGCTGATGGTCGGCGAGGGCGTGGGCCTGCTGGCGTTCTCCACCATGGACGCCGTGGTGCCGGCGATCATCGCCATGCTGACCTTCGGCATGTTCACCCATATGGCTTGCGGCTCGACCTACGCGCTGGTGCCGTTCATCGACCGCAAGGCGCTGGGCGGTGTCGCCGGCATCATCGGTGCCGGTGGCAACGTTGGCGCGGTGGCGGCCGGGTTCCTGCTGAAAGCGTCGGGCAGCCTGCCGCAGGCGTTGTATATCCTGGGCTGGACCGTCTTGTGCAGCGCGCTCTGCGCCGCCGCGGTGCGGTTCTCGGCCACGCATAAGCAGGCGGAGCAGCAGCTTTATGACCAAGCGTTGGCTCAGCGCATGGGCGTGGGCACAGGGTCGGGCATGGCGGCGGCGTCCTAAACGGTTGCTCCAGGCTGGCTGCGGGAGTGCGACCGCGCCAGCCTCTGGGCCTTCTGACACGGCAGCATCTTTTGAATGCCTAAGTCTTGCGCTTGTGCTTTGGGATATGCTCATCCTTTGTGCAGCTTTATTTCAACGAACACGTTTGTGAGCAGCCTCAATATGTTTCCTACTTGGCCAACGCCCATCTGCCCGTTAATGGTCTGATTGACATGCATGACGTCTTTTATGATGCGGATGCACCTGCAGGGCTGATGGACAGCAATACCGCAACCACGACATCCACGGCCACGCACTGCCCGTATTGCGCGCTGCAATGCGGCATGAACGTCGTCTATGACGGGACCGGCTGGGGCATCGAGGCACGGGACTTCCCCACCAACCGCGGCGGGCTGTGCCGCAAGGGCTGGACCGCGGCCACGCTGCTCAACAAGTCCGACCGGCTGCTCGGCCCGTTGCTGCGCGACAGCAAGGACGCGCCGCTCCGCCCGGCGAGTTGGAACGAGGCGCTGGACCGCGTCGCTGCCGGCATCCAGGCAATCCAGGGTGCCGCCGGGCCGGACGCGGTGGCGGTGTTCGGCGGCGGCGGGCTGACGAATGAGAAGGCCTATGCCCTCGGCAAGTTCGCCCGGGTCGCACTGAGCACGGCCAACATCGACTATAACGGCCGATTCTGCATGGCTTCCAGCGCCGCCGCCGGGCTGCGCGCCTTTGGGATCGACCGCGGGATGCCGTTCCCGCTCGCCGACATTGCCGGCGCCGACTGCGTGCTGCTCACTGGCGGCAACCCGGCCGAGACCATGCCGCCGATCATGCAGTGGTTCGACCAGGGCCGTGCCCGTGGCGCGCAGCTTATCGTCTCCGACCCGCGCCGCACCGTGACTGCCCGCGCCGCAACGCTGCACCTGCCGCTCACCCCGGGCACCGACGCCGCATTGGCCAACGGCCTGCTGCATGTCGCCGTGGCCCGGCGCCTGATCGACCTCGATTACATCGAGGCCCGCACGACCGGATGGGACCAGGTGCGCCGCGCGGTCGCCAGCTATTGGCCGGACCGGGTCGAGCGCATCACCGGCGTCCCGGCGCGCGATGTCGAACGCGCTGCCGTCCTGCTCGGGGAGGCCGCCAAGGCGCTTATTCTGTCGGGGCGCGGCACGGAGCAGCAAAGCCGCGGCGTCGACAACGGGCTGGCGTTCATCAACCTGGCACTGGCGCTCGGCCTGCCGGGCCGGCCCGGCAGCGGCTGGGGCTGCATGACCGGCCAGGGCAACGGCCAGGGCGGACGCGAGCACGGCCAGAAAGCCGACCAGCTTCCGGGCTATCGCCTGCTGGCGAACCCGGCCCATCGGGCGGAGGTTGCGGCCGTGTGGGGCGTGTCGCCCGAAAGCCTGCCGCAGCCGGGCCTGTCGGCCTGCGAGATGCTGGCGGTTACTGGCGGGGCCGGGGCACAGGTGCGCGGCCTGTTGGTGTTCGCGTGCAACCTGCTGCTGTCAGCGCCCGATGCGGCTGCGCTGCGCACGCGGCTGGGCGCGATGGACCTTCTTGTCGTGGCCGACCCGTTCTTGTCCGAGACCGCCGCCATCGCCGACGTCGTGCTGCCGGTGGCGCAGTGGGCGGAGGAGGACGGCACGATGACCAACCTCGAGGGCCGCGTGCTGCTGCGCCGCAAAGCAAAGGAGCCGCCACCGGGCGTTTGGACCGACCTGCAGGTGATCGCCGCCCTGGCCGAGCGGCTCGGTGCCGGGGCGCATTTCTCCGGCGACGAGGCGACGACTGGGGCCGAGTTCCGCCGTGCCACGTCCGGCGGCCCGGCGGACTATGCGGGTGCCACGTGGGACCGCATACAGGACGAGGCCGGCTTGTTCTGGCCCTGCCCGGACACGGCGCATCCCGGCACGCCCCGGCTGTTCAACGAGCGGTTCGCCCATCCCGACGGCCTCGCCCGCTTCCATCCCATCGAGTACCGCGGCTCCGCCGAACTGCCCTGCGCCGAATATCCATTGATCCTGACCACCGGGCGGGTGATGGGTCAATATCAAACGGGCACCCAAACCCGGCGCGTGCCGGAGCTCGCCGCCGCGGAACCCGGCGCTTTCGCCGAGATGCACCCTGACACCGCGCGCCAGCACGGCATCCAGGCCGGGGACGCCGTCCAACTCACCACCCGGCGCGGCAGCGCCCGCGTGCCGGCTCGGCTGACGCGCGATATCCGGCGCGACACGATCTTCATGCCGTTCCATTGGGGCGGCGAGGGCAACGCCAACCAACTCACCATCGCGGCACTCGACCCGGTGTCGCGGATTCCCGAATACAAGGCCTGCGCCGTCCGCCTGGACCGCGCGGCATCCCTTACAGGAGACCAAGCATGAGAGAGAGCACCCCCCGCATCCTGACTGGGATGCACGCCTTCGCCGGCGAAGGCTATGGTTCGCCGGTGTCGATCGGGGTGTCCTACAGCGTCCCCGCCGACCGGCGCGCGCAGACGCTCTATGTCCGCGCCGGCAATAGTGCGGCCGAAATGGTCACGCTCGTGCTGACGCGCGATGGCGAGCCGATGCGCCTGTTCCCGATTGGCGCCAAGGGCGCGGTGCACATCCCGCTCGTGGTCGTCGAGGACCTCCCGCCCGAGACACGGCTGGACTTGCTGGTAGCGGCCCCTGCGGGCACGAGCGGCATGCTCGCGCTCGATATGGGCCTGGTCGAGATTTAAGGAGGCAGCCATGGACGGCATGACATTCGGCAGCACCGTGCAGAAGCTGGTGGTGATCGGCAACGGGATGGCAGGCGCCCGCGCCGTAGAGGAGGTTCTGGCCCGCGGCGGCGCGGAGCAGTTCAGCATCACCATGTTCGGCGACGAGCCCTACGGCAACTACAACCGCATCTTGCTGTCGAACATCCTGAGCGGCCAGCAGGACGCCAGCGAGATCTACATCAACCCGCTAAGCTGGTACAAGGAGAACAACATCCGCCTGCACAGCGGCGCGCGCGTGACCCATATCGACCGCGCGGCCCGCATCGTCACCGCCGATAATGGCGTTCAGGAAGAATATGACGTCCTGCTGATCGCCACCGGCAGCCGCGCTTTCATTCCGCCGATGGAGGGCATCTGGACCGCCGATGGCAAGCTGCGCCCTGGCATTTTCGCCTTCCGCACCATCGACGATTGCACCGCCATTGTCGCCCAGGCCGCCCAGAGCAAGCGCGCCGTCGTGATCGGCGGCGGCCTGCTGGGGCTTGAAGCCGCGCGCGGCCTGCTGAACCATGGCTGCGAGGTCCACGTGATCCATTTGGCCCAGCATCTGATGGAGATGCAGCTCGACACCACTGGCGGCGCCATGCTGCGCAAGGCGATGGAGGGCATGGGCGCCCAGGTGCACCTCGGCAAGCTGACGACCACCGTGCTGCTGGACGGCGAGAAGGTAGTCGGCCTGCGTTTTAAGGATGGGACCGAGCTGGCCTGCGACATGGTCGTCGTGTCCGCCGGCATCCGTCCGAACGCCGAGATCGGCAGCCGGTCCGGGCTGACGGTGGAGCGGGCGATCGTGGTGGATAACACCATGCGCAGTCCTGATGACCCGCACGTGTATGCGGTCGGCGAGTGCGTGCAGCATCGCGGCAAGGTCTATGGCCTGGTGGCGCCGTTGTGGGACCAGGCCAAGGTGTTTGCCGACCAAGTGACCGGCGTGAATTCAAAGGCCGAGTATCTTGGCAGCAAGCTCGCCACCAAGCTGAAGGTGATGGGCGTCGAGTTGGCGAGCATGGGCATCACCGAGCCAGCCAGCGACGAGGATGAGGTAATCCAGTTCAGCGAACCGAAGCGCGGCACCTACAAGAAGCTGATTGTACGCGATGGCCGGCTGGTTGGCGGCATCCTGATGGGCGACATCAGCAAGGCCGCCTATCTGATGCAGGCGTTCGACCGCGACAGCCGCCTGCCAGACGAGCGGTTGGAACTGCTGTTCGACCTCGGCGCCCCTGCGCAGGCGGTGACGCTCGACGAAATGCCGGCCGACGCGCAGGTCTGCAACTGCAATGGCGTGAGCAAGGCCGCAATCGGCGCCTGCGTCACGGGCGGCGCACGCAGCAGCAGCGCCGTCATGAAGGCGACCCGCGCCGGCATGGGCTGCGGATCCTGCAAAAGCCTGGTGGGCGAACTGGTCGACTGGTTCTGCGGCGGCCAGGTCGAAGAGGACCCGAGCATCCACTACTACGTGCCCGCCATTCCGCTGGCCAAGCCGGAGTTGGTCGCCAAAATCCGCGAACAGGGCCTGCGCTCGGTCAGCGCCGTGTTCGCGGCACTGTCTCCAACCGGCGAGGACGCAGCCAGCAAGCCGCCGCTCGCTAGCCTGTTGGCGACCATTTGGGCCGGCGAGTACGAGGACGAGCGCGACGCCCGCTTCATCAACGACCGGGTGCACGCCAACATCCAGAAGGATGGCACCTTCTCCGTCGTGCCCGAGATGGCCGGCGGCGTTTGCACCCCCGCAGAACTGATGCGGATCGCGCAAGTGGCGGTTAAGTACAACGTGCCCTTGGTGAAGATGACGGGCGGGCAGCGGATCGACCTGGTGGGCGTCGCCAAGGCCGACCTGCCCGGCGTCTGGCAGGACCTCGACATGCCGGCCGGCACGGCCTGGGGCAAAAGCTACCGCACCTGCAAAAGCTGTATCGGTACCGAGTTCTGCCGGTTCGGCCTCGGCGACAGCATGGGCCTGGCGATCAAGATCGAGCGCCGGTTCCGCGGCATCGACAGCCCGGCCAAGATGAAGCTTGCCACCGCCGGCTGTCCGCGCAACTGCTCGGAGGCGCTGGTGAAGGACGTCGGCCTCGTGGCGATCGGCGACAACAAATGGGAGATCTACATTGGCGGCGCCGCCGGGGCGCATATCCGCAAGGGCGACCTGATGTGCGTGGTCGAGGGTGAGGAGGCGGCAATGCGCCTCGCCGGGCGGTTCATGCAGTACTACCGCGAGAATGCGAAGTGGAAGGAGCGCACCTACACCTTCGTGCCGCGGATCGGCCTCGAGCGCATCCGGGCAATCGTCGTTGACGACGCCGATGGGACGGCCGCAGCACTGGACGAGGCGATGGCGGTCTCGACCGACGCAGCTTATGACCCGTGGAAGAAGGAATCCGCGACGCCCCGCACTGCAAACCAGTTCGCCGATATGGTCGAGATGGCGGGGGCGGTCGGCGATGACTGAGGCGACGCTGGAATACAGGGTCGGCCCGCTCGACGCCGTGCCGCGCGGCGAAGGGCGGGTCTTCGCGGCCGGTCCGGTGCGGCTGGCGGTGTTCCGCACTCATGCCGACCAGGTTTTCGCAACGCAGGAGCGCTGCCCGCATCTGGGTGGGCCGTTGGCCGACGGGTTGATTGACCAGGGCGCGGTGATCTGCCCGCTGCACGACCGCACCTATGACCTGCGCACCGGCGCTGGGCTGAACACAGAGTGCAGTCTGCGGACCTATCCAGCGCGGGTTGATCCGGACGGAGCCATTATCGTGAGCTTAGAGGCGGAGGACGGCTGAGGCAGCCTACGACGGCGAATCGCGGGTACCAGGGTCGATCCGACCCTGGTACTTATTCCATGCCATGCTGTTAATCAGGCCCGTTTGTCTTCGTTCGCCCATTTCCGCGCAAGCAACGGCAGCGGATCGGTACCCATTTCGTAGATATCATGCATAAGCGGCTTGAGCCGCCACTCTGCCCTAAATAGCCGCTGTATCCCACGCTTCGAAAACAGCTCCTGCCAAGGGTAGTAGCTGATATCGCCGAGGTTTGTCGGTTGGCTGTTGCCGATCGGCAGGCCCGGGCGCACGAAATCCACGCCGCTGAGCCGGGCCGCCGACATGCGGTTAAAGAAGCGGGGGTTGCACTCGAACATCTTCATCGAGCCTGTCCGATCGTCGAAACGCGCGTCGAAATTCGCCACGCCCGAAAACTCGATCGCTGAGACAATCTTTTGGCCCATCGCCAGCAGGTCTTCACGTGGGCTGAACTGGGTCGCGAGGAAGCGGCCGATGCCATATCCGGCGTCGAGTTGTCCCGGGCAGACCCAGGATACCCAGTGCTTGATCACGCCATTGGTAGCGAAGACACTCAGCGCCCAGTCCCTGCCCTCGATGAACTCCTGTACGATCGTTGCCTGGTGGTTGAAGTCACCAACGGTCTGCAGCCACTCCACAATTTGGGCTTTGTTTTGCCAGACGATAATACCGCGCTGGCCGTAGGAGTTCACAGGCTTGACGATGACCGGAAAAGTCAGTTCCCGCTCGATGCGTTCGGGGTCAATCTCGGCCTTGCTCTCGAAAAACAATGTTTTCGGCAGTTCGACCCCAGCGGCCTCGCACAACTGGTGGAACCGCCATTTATCATTGAGCATCGCGAGCGTATCGGCCTCGGCCATTGGGAACACCGGCGCAAGCAAGCGATCCTTGATCTGCGCCAGGAACGTCAAGGCATCGACATCGCTCGCAATAACGCTGTCCACGCCGACCTTGAGATGCAGGTTGTTGATGGCGTCCAGCACGATATCGGGACTGATCGTAGTATAATCCTCGGTTCCATATAACACATTGCAATAACGTGAGAACCGGAGCGACGCCGAGCGGTTGTCATGCACGAGGTGCACCCGCGCATTCACGCTCCTGAGCGAACGCAGAATATTGTAGCCGGTCCGGCCGAAATGGCAGATCAGGACGACGTTGAGGCGTCCTTTCCGGCGCGATTGCGGCACGGTTGGCACTCCGAATGGACGCCTGCCTAAGATTGGCGAGGCCAGACTGCCATCCGCGGCGATAGAGCGGTCCTCACGGAACTGCTTGGTCGGGAGCGTTTGCATGTTCTTAGATCGTTCCGTGAATGGTGAGGCCGCCAACGAACGCGTCCTTGGCGACAATACGCGATAACGAACGCGCTATCCGGGCCGCCGCGAACCGGGCGTCGTAGACGAACCGCATGAAGGCGCCAAAACCGGGCGCACTGGCAAACTCTGCGAACAGCAACCCGGCGACGCTCGACTTAAATCGATGATTGAGCGCCGCAACGCCGCCAATGGTGCGGATGTCGCCGAACAGCCCTTCAAGGAATGCGAGGCGGCGAACGTCGGTTTCATATTCGGTTGCTGCAACGATATGGTCTGCCACAATAGCGGCATGGCTATCGGACCCTCGCACGTTCAAAACTGTTTCCCCTCCACGTTCGCTCGCCTCCATTATCTGCCCATACGCGACCGGGATGACACGGTCGACGCGATGCCCCAACCAAGCCGGTCCACCCGCGCCTAGGGTCGAATAGGCTCTGACATTGCGTACTCGCGTCGGCAGATACCGGAACACGCCGGGCGCCTCAGACCAGAACCACGTTTTCCAACCTGAGCCAAGCCCAAAATTTGGACGCCGAACGCGTTGTAAAGCCGCTACTTCCAAAGCAGATAGCCTGCCGCCGCCGACGCACCGGCGCTGAGACCCCACGCCATACTCGACCAGCGTGCCCACCGGGACCCGCAGACCCATGTCCGAGTAGTCCGCGCGCCCAGCGTCACGATAGAAGCCATCGGGTGTAAAGCCAACTCCAGGAGCCGCGAGGTTGGTCGCGAACCCCTCCGACCTCAAAAGCATCCCTTTGGGCATACTGGCTCGCCACGACGTCACTGGCTTTCCAAATACCCGAAATGCGAGCAGCATTTGGCGGAAATGGGCCGCGATTGACAAACCATACGGGCCGACGCCGATCATAACGATGTCGACCACAAAACACTCCTAGTTGGCGATGACGCGACATGATAGCCAAACGCTCTAAGTATCAATCTCGGGACAGCCTGTTTCCATTAGTCGTTGTGGATTGCTGGCCTTGTTCTACATCGCCTAAATTAATCAACCTTATAACGAAACCGTAAGAGCCGTTCCTGCACGCGTCTTGAGCTAAATGATCTAGGCCGTTGCGCGAAATGGCCTATGTATCCGGAATGGCCCAACCGTTCGCCGTTTTCTCGGTCGGCGCTGGACTTTCCAGCCGTATGAGCAAGCTTTTGCGACCTCACCATCGTGGCCGCCGCACACCCCCGGTGCGCGATTTAGCCAGTCTTGGTCCAAGTCCTGCATCCAGAAGTTAAAAGCGGGATGCGGCGTGATCGGCTTCCCTCGGCCAAATGGGTCAGCCTGGGACACCCTCCAGCAATCCGCCAGCGACCGCCGCCCTCAACGCCTCGTCGAAGCGGCCCGGCATTCCGCCGCACCGCTCCAGCAGCATCATGACCACGCGCCGTATTGATTGCTGGGCATAAATCGAACCGACACGGCGACGGAATAAATCCCAGGCGTCTTGTTCCGTCAACGGCGGCAAGACGAGATGGACTGGGGCTGCGTCCTGGAACAGGTCAGTTGCTGAGCCCTCGATACCGTACTCGATTTCAGGACGTCCGACTATGATCAGTTGCACCGACGCATCTTTGCCGGGCATCCTGGTAAGGAGTTCCAGATAGGTGAAGCCACCCGGTGGCAGGGTCTCGGCCTGGTCCACGACCAAAACTATCCGACGTTCTGGCCGCCGCTCTGGCAAGCCCGGCTGCAGCGTTTCAAGGCGCGCGGCCGCAAACAGCGCTTCGAAGGATTGGTCCATTCCGGACCCAACACCGTCAAATTGGACGATCTCCAGCGACGGACCAGCGATGCTTGCTAATGCCGCCGATAGAACGCTCGTTTTCCCCAACGCCGCTGCCCCGGTCAGGACGATAAGTGCGGACGGCCCGAGCAACGCGGCAACCAGCGCATTGTGCACCCGGACCTGCGTTCCCGTTAGTTGGATTGCCGGCTTGGTTGGAGTCTTCTTGCTGGCCCGGGACGGCGGCTGAAATTGCATACGGAGACACTCCGGAAGCACGTCCAGCCATGCTGCCTTATTGACCAGGAGCGTCGCCTATGCCTCGACCACTCTACCGAGCTGAGCGATCTCGGTTCGAACCTCGGCCACCCGCCTTTGATCAAGCCGCTCGCTGATTGTCAGCGCGAGATTGCCCAGAATGGTCCTGGCGCCGACATAAGAGAACAAATCAACCTGCTTATTCGCGAACTTGAATTTGTACTCCTCCTCGCCGCACAAGAAGTCGACTTCCCAGATTCCCTTGTCGAACGCCCACATCAAGTATTCAACCATGACGAGCGTCCCTGGCGAGGCACGGTCGAAGTGCGGATCATAGGCAGCAAAGAACGCCTGCATACGCGTGCCCGAGACAATATTGAGCGATCCCGCGGCCAGCAGGTCACCACAATATATGCTGAAAACCCGAAGGGCCCGCTGACGCACAAGTTCCTTGACCAGCGCACGCAGGGTAGCAGCATCATTGCTCAAGATCTGGTTGCTCTGCCCGGTGTTAATAAGCCATTGCTGCTTAAGTTCGATCATGCGTTCAACAATTGTGTCGACGGCATCATCCGGCTCAGACACTTTCACTGTGACCGGCCCGGTTTCGCCAATGATACGCATGCCCCGGGTATGGTTGTTGCGGGCCTTCTTGCTGAGGCCGCGAAACCATGACTGCCCGTCCATTTGGTAGCCCTGGACCTGCAGGCTTCGAGCCGACCGGTGACCCGGCTTTAGCCTGACCCCCTGTTGCTGCCCGCCAAGCAATTCACGCAGCACGGCGTCAGGGCGCACGTGGCTGAGATAGGCAACGTCGAAACCGCCAGAAGCTGCCACCGCGGCCCAGATACTTCCAAGAGCCCGCGCACCATCGCTAAAATCCGCATCAACGAGCGCATCGCAATAGTCGCTGCAGTCCTTGGCCGCCCATTCCAGCACGCGGACGCCGCGATGCCACCGGGTCGCGAAGGGCATCACCGCGACCAGCTCGTCATCCGCCCAGCAAAGCCCTACGCAGAGCCGCGACTTGTCACTGCGCGGGCGTGAGTGCCACCATGCGTCAATCCAGCCATAGCTTTGGAACACACTCCGTTCGCCGCGTTCCCACAGGGCATCCCAAGCAGGCCCCACCTCGGCCATCCGGCCTGGGGTTCTGACAACTTCCGTTCGCATAATCACGCGACTGAGTCCTGCTGGATTTCCATACCCAGTCGAGTCGCGGGAGGCAGTGTCTCGGAGCGCACCTTCGGACGCCCTATCCCTAGCCGTCGGCCCATCTTGCGCAAAGGCAGAATGAGCAGGCCGGTCGTCGACTGGTACTCGTCCCCTTCGCGGCCCAGCCCAAACGAGAAGCTCTCCTCCGGCTCCGGCACGAATAGAGTTCCGAACACCCGGTCCCATATGGAAAGCATCAGCCCGAAATTCTTGTCGTAATGCTTGGGGTTCGTACTGTGATGCAACTGATGGTAGTGTGGGCAAAGGATGACCGCGTTGACCGCTTTGCCGAATGATATCTTGAGATGGGTATGCCTGACGAAATCCATCATGATGATGTTGCGCAGAACATAAACATTGAGGCCCAGAATCGTGAGCTCGATCGGATCATAGGCGAAGAACAACCAGAACCCGTAAACCGGCCCGGTAATCAACCCGTCCCACACGCGGTTCATGATGTCGTCAAGCGGGTGAACGCGATCCTTGGTCGTGCCCACCATCACTTCTGCGGAATGATGCACTTTGTGCAATTCCCAGAGGATCGGAAAGCGATGCTGGAGGTTATGATACCAATAGTATGAAATGTCGTAGGCAAGAAGCATGGAGCCGGTGAACAGCACAAGCGTGACGATCGAAGGATGTTCGGTGACCGGGCCAGCATCGCCGAACACGGCCACGAGCCCAGCATGGCAGGCATAGCCGACCGCCGCAGTGACGGATGCGCCCGCGGGAAAAGCGATCAGTGGGTTGGTCAGCTTGCGCACGAACCAAAACGAGAAGTCCGCCCGCGCCGAAGCATGGGTCAGAACGTCCATTGGGAACATGAAGCGCATGCAACCCAGCGGCGTGCGCGGCTCTCCTGACCGGATAAACACGACAACGGCCGAAATGACAATCGTGAGCAAAAGCAGCCCGACCGCGAGGAGGGCTGGCCCGGTGAGCTTGTGCATCACGGCGCTGTACCCAGCCGTTATCAAACCTGTCATAAGCTCCGTCCCACAAAAACGTAACGATAGCGAGAAGTATATAAGGCTGAGCCACGGCGGTAGAGGCCGATGGAACTAGACCGATTGTGAACCTGACCTAGACCGTGCGGCTCAAGATTTTATATCAGCACATCCGCTAGGTTCATAATCTCGTATTGCCGGAGTGACGAGTTTCCATTGGGAAACAACGCTCCGCAAGTCTTAGGTGGCCATGCAATGATGAGTTTAAAGCAGCTTGTGGCCTTGATTTCAGGCCACGAGACGACGGTCCGAGGCTACGCCCCGGCTACCGTAAGTTTTGCGGACACCGCTGCTCGTGGCGGGAAGCCCATGAATGATCAATCACGGAACCGGCATGACATGGTTGCTGCGCTCAATGGCGTGTTCGCGCACAAGGCCGGCCCAGTGCTCCGGGGACGCCGGCCCAGGCTCACCATCTGCCGCGATTTCAGTCCCGACACGGTAAGCACGGTGCTGCGTCGGTCCCTCAACTCCCAAATCCGCATCCTTCTGTGTATAAAGCAGTTTCCGCCAAACCTGCGCGGAGTGCATCGTTTCATCCTGGCCGGGGTAGATGCCATATTGGTCGAAACCGACACGCTGGCGCGCGCCGTCATGGAGCTGGGCGTGCCAGCTCCCAGGATCGTATCGTTATGCGACCCCGGCGATCTCGCCTTGTTCAACAAGCCATTGCGAACTCCTAGCAGCCGCGACGCATACCGGATCGTCTATGTCGGCGATCTCGAGCCTGAAGCGGGCGTCGCCGAACTGCTGCCCTGCGTCGTGGCCTGGGCCGATCGTAACCCGGACCGCCATGTCGAGATATGGTGGTCCGGCGAAGGTTGCCTGCGTGGTGTGCTGGAAGCCCAGCCGGTGCCCACGAACGTTGTTCAACGCTTCCCTGGCAAGGTGTCGCGTGAGGAACTCGCGGCCATGTTCTCCGACTGCGACCTGCTCGCGGTTCCTGCGTTGTCCGACTCTTGGACCGACGTGGTCTTGGAAGCCTTGGCGGCGCAGCTCCCCGTGCTCGGCAGCAATCGATCCCGTGCGGTCGCAGAGCTGGTCACCGATGGTGTCACTGGATGGGTATTCGACCCCTTTGAGGCCGGCGCCATGAACAGCGCCGTCGATCTTGCGTTGAGTACGTTGCCCCATGAATTGGAGCACATGCGGGCTTCCGCCGCCATGCGGTTCCGGCAGCCCCTGCCCGGACTGCATGAACGGCTGCGGCGCGCCATGCGGATTGATGCATCCGAGCTGCCGCTCGACCTTGCCGCGCTGGGATTTGCACCTTGAACTTAGGAATTAAAGAGTTGAATCGTTCTGGCACCGTGCCCGGCCAACAGCGGGCGTTGCCCCTCGCTACCCAGGCTTGGAGCCAGGCAAAGGCGGGTGCTCGGGCCCTTTCGTCAGGCGCCGATCCTATGCGACTCCTCGCAGACGGCTTGTGGGTTGCCGACGCACTGATCGTGCTCGCTTCAGCGGCGGTCGCGAACCTTGTGGTCCGGGAACTCACGCCCACCTCGCTCGAGGTTTACTCGACCGTGCTGCTTGCAGCAGTCCTGACAGTGAATGCCATGCAAATCTCTGGCGCCTATGCCGGAGCTCTGAACAAGGGATTTGCCGCGCAAGTCGCGAAAGCCGTCCGTGCCTGGTCGCTTGTCTTCGCCGTCCTCATGGTGCTTGGATACCTCACCAAAACGTCAGACAGTTATTCGCGGATCTGGGTCGTCTCCTGGTATGGCGTGGCACTCTGCGGCTTTGCGGCAACGCGGGCTTGGAGCATATCGCAGACGCGGCGATGGAAGCGGCAGGGCCGCCTGACCCGCACCGTGGCGGTTGTCGAACTGGGTGGCGAAGGTGGCGGCCGGGAGTTGGTGCGGCGCCTGCAAGCTTCCCAGCCGGGGGAGTTCCACCTCGTCGGCCTGTTCTCGGAAGGGCAGTCAGGCGCCCAGCGGAACGGCATCCAAGATCTCATCGCCCTCGCCCAATTATTCCGGATCGATGAAGTCCTGGTAACCGTTTCCGGCCAGGGAGGCGCCGAGCTATCCAACGCTTTGCGGCGGCTCGGCACCATTCCGACGAACGTGCGGGTTTGCCCCTGGGTTGCCGAATTGGGGCTGCCGGTCCGCGACATCGGCTTCTTTATGCATAGTGCTGTCCTGACCATCTACCGCCGGCCATTCACGAGCTGGAACCGTGTCGTGAAACGGACCGAGGACATCGTGCTCGGCACGATCATGACGGTGCTTCTGACTCCTATCCTGCTGCTCGTCGCTGCGGTCGTGAAGCTCGATAGCCCCGGTCCGGCGCTTTTCAGGCAGCAACGGCTCGGCTTCAACAACAACGTCATGGTCGTGTATAAATTCCGGACCATGAAGCACCAGCCGGCTCAGGAGGAGGACGGCGTCCCCCAGGCGCAGCGTGGCGACAAGCGGGTGACGAGGGTTGGCCGTTTCTTGCGCCGGTCAAGCCTGGACGAGTTGCCGCAACTGTTCAACGTCCTCAAAGGGGACATGTCGCTGGTCGGCCCGCGTCCGCACGCGGTAGCTCACAACCACCAGTATGCGGCGTTGATCGACGACTACCTAGGGCGTCACCGTGTGCAGCCGGGCATTACTGGCTGGGCACAGGTGAACGGGTTCCGGGGCGAGACCGACACGCTCGACAAAATGCAGCGGCGTGTCGAGCTTGATCTTGTCTATATTGACAAGTGGTCAGTCATGATGGACTTGAGAATAATCCTGTTGACTGCCTTGTCACTAGTCTTTGATCGGGACGTCTATTAACGGGTCGAGTTCGATGTCAGTTGGTAGTTGAGTCAATTTACCGAATAAACCTGGCAGCGTGACCCTAACGACTTCTGGCCTTGAACGATTTAGGTTTTTAGGATACTAAAGTGGCCTTGAGCACTGTCTCTATTCTAAGCTTTTCTACTTCGGCATTTCCGAAATTTTCCTGGGTTTAGACAAAATTCCCACTTAGGCCTTTATAGTATAATACTGATTGTATCAATTCAGCCTGAATTTACCTCTATGCAGTTTTGCGGAAAGTGCCTTACCGTACGTATAGTAAGGAGCAAGAAACACGCTGGGGCCAGGCGTTAGCAGCTTTACTCTGATCGTTGCGCGCCATGCGACGATCCCATCTACTCAATCCCACGTCCCGTGGGTGCTGGAAGTGCTATCCGTATATCGCTGTTTCGCAAGGAGGCTACCCCATGTGGAGGAATATGCGTCGCGCGGAGACCATTGATCTTCCCGCCGTTCGGTTCACCTTCCTGGATTTTGCGACGATATCGAGCAGCAGCCTCGCCACGGCTTCGGACGTCCCACTTATCGAGAATGCTGTGGACATGATTTTTTACGGTCGGCAAGGCGACGCGCAGGCGGCGTGCTATGAGCTTGTTCGGCAGGCCGTCCGCAAGCAGCTCCACGATTTCCCGCTCACGAGGGGTCAGGGCGTGAATGCCAGCGCGAGTCGCCCGATCGTTTGAGCGATCGGCAAACCGATTAAGCAGGAGCGCCGTCAGCCTCGGTGGGCAAACAACCTCCCCGGCTCCCGCGCGGCGAACTGTGCTGATCAGATCACGAGCCGACGTATCTGGTCCCAGATACCCGGAAATTCCGATGTCAGCCCAAGCAAGGAAGTCTTCGTCCTGCTCACGCATCGCGAGAACGACGACGCTCACCTTTGAAACATGCGTGCGGACAGCTGCCACTAGGGCGGTTCCGTCGGGATGCGACGCATCAATAACGACTATGTCAGGCTTAAACTCCAGCGCGGCTGCGCTGGCTGTTTCGTGAGAGGAAGCTCCAACGGCTTGAAAGCCGTCGTCCCCTCGCAGGATTGCCACCATGGCTTCCCGGAGGAAATGCACATGGCTAATAAATAGGATGACCATGCTACCCTCTTAAAATTTGTTAACATTCTCTTTACTGCGGGTTGAAGAAGCAAGGCTCTTACGCACAAGAAAGACCTAAATCGCAAAATTGTTATTTTGGGTGCGATATCGTACGATACGCATTTCGGCGACGTGCAACTCAAACCATTGCCCAGATACTCGATATCCAACATTGGATCTCTCGCACGGCGTATCCGCCCAACCATGCCCCGTCAAGGCACGGTTAACTATTAGCATAGAACTGATGCTTGTACAACACAGTGCTCATGCCGCCCTCACCCCCACGCATCCGGTGCGTGCGTCTTCCGCGACTTTGCGCGTCCACACCGAGCCGAGTAGCGAGCTAAGCTTGTTTAAATTATGGCGCGCCTCGACCGCTCCGCCTTTACCGGCTTTTCAACCGGCGCAGTATCTTATGGAGCAAGATGAATGGGTGATACGAAATGCGTTTCCCATCAATGACGGCGCGGCCATTCCCGAACGAAAGCGTGTGCAAGCCGTCGGGAAACGGGCCGCTTGGATCAGGCAGCAATATGGCCACCGGTTCCTCCCGGTAATCGTCTGGAGTGCAGACCTCGACCCGGTTGACGACGAGAGCTCCGCCATACTCCCGCGAGCAGTCCTGGGCCGGGCGATATAGGCGGCCATCGACCCAGAATGGTGTTCCGCCGGGGCGGCACGACCGCGCGTCGATCTTGACCGGGTTATGCAGGTGCGGCTGCCATGGACCTTCCAGGCGCTCGGCATAGAGCAGGCAAAGGTTGTCGTATGTCCCGACATCGGTGTCGGTGTATGCAATCCAATACAGGCCGTTCACCCTCATCAAGGTCGGGTCGGCCATGCCCATGCCCTCGTTGATCACGCATAGCGGCTCGGGAGGCATTCCGGCCCGCAACTCGTAAAGCACTTGGCGTCGCGACACCGCCATCTCGGGCAGGCAGAAAACGCGCCTATCCTCCTGCCATGTCGACGGATAGGAAAGATGGCTGTGCACCCCGAGCGGCATCGGCTCCGCCCCGGTGATCGCGCCGGCGTCGATCGACAAGACGGTGAGTTCGCCAAGGCCCGTGCGATGAAAGTACGTCTCGCACAGGATCAGATCTGGCCGCCCAGGCCAGAAGAACGGGTCAGCTATGAAACCCTCTGACGCCGGTATCTGCAGCCACTGCGCAACCTTGAATATCCGGTCCCGCGTAAACTCGGCCGGCGACTGGTCCAGGATCGCAATTCCATAGACCTCGCCACTGACGCGGGCACGAAGCCAAGCAAGGCCGCTTGCGAAATGGGCGCGCAACAGCGACCCTGGGCGGTGGGAAGCTAGAGGGCCAGGTTGCCATGGACGCCGCGGAGCAGCGCCGCGGGTGCGTAGCGCGGTTTGCAGCAACCGCGCGCTAGTACGGCCCAGAATATCTAAAAGGGCCCGATAACTTATGACGCTCGAGACGTGCGCCGCAGCGACAAGCTGCCATGTGTCGCCGCTGTCCCGGCTCTCGATCAGATTGACTGCCGCGACATACGGCGCTGAATGGCAGACCTCCAACGCCTGGAACGGATGGAACAGCGGAACCCCTGCAGCGTCGACGATGCACCAAGTGCAGCCGGCTCCTCCGGTCGCTTGCTGGTGGAGGTCAACGTGGATGTCAAAGGCGTTAGCGACGGCATGAACGGGATCAAGGGCAGGTTTGGACCACCACTGTAGCGCGGTTCCGCCCACCGCCCGCCGCCACCGCCTCAATTCCGGAGGCGGGCCGCAGTCGAACGCCACATCGGCAAGCCCGGTCAGCGCGGCCGAGACGATCCCACCCAATGGTGAACCGGCGGAGATGCCGCGTAGAACGATGGCTGATCGCCTGCTATCCGGAACGGGCGGAACTGCAATGCATGGAATGTCAGATGAAACTAGCGCGACGGGGATATCGGTGTCCGCCGGAATGGTCACGCTGCTTGGTTGGTTAGGTGCAACGCACGGTCGCGTACCGCTTTCGCAAACCGGATCCAGGCTGGCACGGTCTTCTCCCACGACCGTTCCCAAAAATGCACGCCATAAGTTTCGGGCGTGATGCAGGACTGGTCGAATTCCGCCCCAAACGGATAGGGAAAGAAGTACTCGGTCGGGCACACGAAAACGTCTTTCACTTGCACGCCTGTTGGCGAATAGGCCTGCAAACCCTCTGACAGCAGCAGCCGGGTGATCAGCTTAGGACCGAACTTCGTTGGACGCTCCATGCCGCCGGGCAGCGACCTGATGCTCAACAGGCTCGCGAGCGCGTGGGCGATGAACCAATGCCCCTGCTCCGCGCCGATCACGCCATTCGCCACCCAGTCCCGCGATGGCTGTTCACTTTGGAAGCCGAAGAAACACTTATGATGCAGCAACGGGTCCAATGACTTACAGAGACGGATGTCAGTGTCGAGATAGACGCCGCCATGGCGCAGGATCGCAACGAGCCGCGCGATGTCCGCGACCTTCGCCCATTTGCGCTCGTCGTAAGCCCGCCTAAGCAGGTCTATCGAAAAGTCGATATTGCTCTCGTTCCACAAGGTGAACTGGTAGCCGGGATTCGTCTCCCGCCAAGTGTCGATATAGGCGAGCTGCGTGGCCGGCAACGGGCCGCCCACCCATACGTAGTGTATATGCTTGGGGATCATGGACTGCTTACCTCAATCAAGAACCGAGCGCCGGCATGGAGCCGCGCACCAGCACGACAATGCGGGCCAAGTGCCCCGGCAGGAAAAAACTCTCCAGCGCCGCAGCATAGATGACGCATCCAACGACGACTTCACCCGCGATGGCCCAAGAGCCTGTCGGAAGGACGGTCCTGGCGAGCAACAATGCCCCGGTCATCACCGCCCCGGCGAGTACGATCCGGGCGGTCTTCATGAGCAGGATCCCGACGGCGAGCCCGAATGAACGGCGCAGGATCAGCAAAGCGACAGGCACCATGGCAGCGGAGAGCGCCGACCACGCCCAGCCCACGGCGAACACGCCGAAATGCGACGCGGCAGGGAATACAAGGCAATAAAGGCCGAGCTGCCAATAGGCGAGCCGCGCGAAAGCATCGGGGCGGCCAAAAGCCGACAACGCCTGCCCGGAAAAGGCCCAGAGCGGCATTGTCACGGAGGCGAAGCACATGGCTTGTAGGATTGATGTGGCACTTTCCCAATGCGCGCCGAACACCATAGGCACCAGATTGGGCGCCAGCAGCCCGAGGCCGGCGACAGCAGGAACCCAAACCGTGCTGGCCATCACGACCATATCCGTATAGGCGGCGCCAAACCTCTCGCGATTGTTGGTGATCCGGCTCAGCACCGGCATCATCACCAGTTGCAGCGGCGTCATGGTGACAGTGATGACGGCACGGATCACACGAAGCGCCAGCGCGTAGTATCCGACCGCGGTGACGTCGAGGCTGAGGCCGATCAGCACGCTGCCAAAGTCGTCGATGCAGGACCGAATCACGCTGGCGGCCATGAAATGCTTGCTGAAATGCAGCAATTCCTGGAACGCCGACCTGGAAAACAGCAGTTGCGGGCGCCAGTCGCTCGACCGCCACATCACAAGCACGATGACGATGGCCTGGACAAACTGCGATATGACCAGAGACCAGACGCCCCAGCCGTTGAATGCCAGCATCAAGCCCACGGTGCCGCCGACGATATAGCCAAGGATCGTCCGGATCGCGAAAATCCGCAGGTCCAACTGCCGCCGGAACAGCGCGGAATGCACGCTGACCATCGCCCGCGGTATGCACAGCAGCGACAGCCATGCGATGACCGGTCGGATCAAAGGCTCGGAAAACAGACTCGGCCCCAGCAGCGCAATCACCTGGAGCACCAAGACCATGCCCACGGCGAGCATCATGTTGGTCCAGAACACGGTCGAGGTATAATTCTCGTCCAGCTTCTCGACCTGGATCAGTGCGTCGCCAAAGCCCTGGAACAGGACCATGTTGACCGTGCCGACGATAGCGAGGGCAAGCGCATAGACGCCGAATTCGTCAGGCGTAAGAATGCGTGCAAATACGACAAAGAAAAGGAACGTGGAAAGCTGGGCGCCCCCAGTCTCCAACGCAGCCCAAAATGTCGCCTTTGCGACCGCAACCCTCATAATGCTCATCTGATCATGTCCGGAGCTTGCTTAAGCCCAGTAGGCTGAATGGGGAACGCCGGTGCTGTCTACGCCCGAACCAGGGGAACGCAAAGCTTGAGGCACTATGCTCAACGCCGCAGCCGCACCGCCGTTCATTGCGTCATCCAAGCACCCCGGTCACGACAGGCGGCGATTGCCAGAGTAGTAGCGCGTCATCTTGGGCGAGAACACCACCGAGTCCCCGCTATCATACGTGGAATGCTCGCGCGGCGGCACCATCGTCAGCACCAGCCCGGCGACATTGGCTTGCGCGGTGACCAGCTGGTTGATTGCGAGTTCCACGGTCGGCATGGGCGTCGACCCCCAGCGCGAGAGGACCACCGTCTTGTCCGCGTGCCGCGCCAGCAGCCACGTGTCGCCAGCCACCAGAACCGGCGGCGAGTCGATCACAACCAGGTCGTAGATCTGCTCGAGCCTCCGAAGGATGCCTTCCCACTCCCCTGTGGCCAGCAAGCCCATCGGGCTGGCCTCCAAGGCTCCGGCGGGCAGGACTGGGAAGCCCCAGGCGGCGTTGTCGTGGATAGCCTCCTCAAGCGTGACCTCACGCCGCAGCACCTGGATGAGCGTCCGGTCGCTCCGGTCAAGCCCAGCAGCGGCGGACAATGACCGGGAACGCAGGTCGGCGTCGACGAGCAGCACCTTCATCCCGCGCGCGCTGGCCGCGGCGGCAAGCGCGATCGAGGTCTTCGTCTTGCCCTCCTGCGGCAGCGCGGACGTTACCAACAGGCTGCGTGGCACGACTCCCTTGGACGGCATCGTCACCCGCGCCAGCGTGAAGGCGACCGCGTCCTCGAAGGCCCGCGCCGAGAAGCGGTTCCGCCGGGCGACCAGCGGGATCAGCCCAATCGGCGTCACGCCCATCTTCCGCTCGACCACGCTCATGCTCGTGAAGCCCCGGCGTCCGTTCTCTTTGGCGATGGCAGCAACCATGCCCAGGCCCAGTGACAATGCGAGCGACACCGGCAGCAGCAGTTTCTTGTTCGGGGAAGCCGCCTCCAGCGGCACCGAGGCATGCGACAGCACCCGGGCGTTCGCCGCCTGGTAGTTGACCTCCGGATCGGTCTGCCGGGCGCGGTTGATAAAGCTCGTATAAAGCTCACGGTCCGCGTTGGCGTCACGCTCCAGCGCCTGCATGCGCGCCACGTCGCCGTCGGATTGACCGATGCGGGCGGTAAGTTCGTCGAGCGTCTTGGCAAGCCGGTCCTCCGCGAGCTTGGCGATGGTCGCCCGGCTTTGGATGGTCTGCCTGATCCGGTCCCGCTCCTGCGCGATCGAACGGTTGATGTCGGCGACCCGCGCCCGGGCCGCGACGTTCCTCGGCAGGGCAGCGCCGTCACGGGCCTCGCCCTCAGCCTGCACGGCGGTCGCGGTGGCGAGTTGCTCCCGCAGCTTGGGAAGCAGTTGTGAGCCGGTCGCGCTCGCCAGCATGTCGAGGTCGACCGCCCCGCCGTTGCGCGTCTGGGCAAGAATGGCCTGCGCCTCCGCGTTGCGCTGGCGCGCCTGGGTCAGCTCGGTGCTGACCTGGGTGATCTGTTCCTGGGTGATCGTGCTGTCCTTGCCCCGGGCAAGGCCGCTATCGAAACGGAACTTCTCATAGGCCTGGGCGGACTTCGATGCGCGCTGCCGCAATTCGTTCAGCCGCTGGTCGATCCAGCTATGGGCTTCCTGCGTTGCGCTCGACTTGTTCGTGAGCAGCGTGTCCACGTAAACGTTGGCGACCGTGTTGGCGACCAGCGACGCCATCTCCGCGCGACGTGAGGAGAAGGTGATGCGGATCACCCGGGAGACGCCAACGGGATAGACGCCAAGTCGGGCCTTCAGCGCCATGACCGTCGCGCTGAACTCCTTTTGCGTCGTCGCAACGGCTGGCTGGGCCTGATCCTTAGGCTGGATGAGCGCGAGTAGCTGCTGCCCCTCCTGCATGACCGGGTTCAGCACGGGCGCCACGAAATCCGCCAAGCCTTTCGGCAGTGCGAAGCTGGTCTCAGGAGCGGCGGCCCGGTTGAATTCCGGATCGGCGACGAGGTTAAGCTTCTTGACCACGGTCCCGAGCAGCTCCTCGGACGTGAGCAACTCGACCTCGCTCGCCAGGGTGTCCGGGCCGAACGGGGCGCTGTTCTGCGCATCGCCGAGCCGGATGACCTCGGGACGGTCCCCTTGAAAGATGACCGCACTGGTGGCGACGTATGTCTTGGGAATCGCGAAGATGACCGCGGTCGCAACCGCCATCGCCAGCGCCGCCACACCCAGGATGCGGCGCTTGCGGCGCTTCAGGCATCCCTTGAGGTCCCATGTCGATGCGCTCTCACCAGTGGCCTGGGGGTCGTAAGACCTGCTGGAGGAGGAACGCGGGTCCGCATTCCATTCGTCCAATGCCGCGTCAATCACGACGTTCAAGCTGTTATCCTCCAAACTTTGTGGCAGCCGGGCAGCTCCGGCGGAGCAGCCCCTAAGTCAGGCCGCGATCGCTTGCGGCTTCGTGAGATGACGTCGCGCAGGTCCCGGATCATGCGTATGCGCGTTTTCGCCTGCTGAACCAGGCGGCGCAGACAAGCAGGCCGAAATGGCTGTAATCCACCAGATAGCGTTTCCACAGCCGACCGGGCTCCCGGGCCAGGCGATAGGCCCAACGAAGGTTGGAAGCGTCCACCCAGGCGGGATAATAGGCCATCCCCCGGCTGAGCTGGTCCAGGTAGCCGCCGCAGGTGAAGCCCCAGCCTCGCCAGCCCTGCGATTTCAACTCGAGCAGGAACGCCTCCTGGCGGCCGCTTCCCATGCCGCAGATGACGATGTCGGGCTTGAGTTCCAGAACCGTGCGGGCCTTTGTCTCCATATTGCCAAAGCCATCGAAGCTTCCTGCGATCTGGATTCCGGGAAAGCTCTCGCTGATGCGGGCGCGAGCGGTGTCCGCCACGCCGGGGGCACCGCCAACGAGGACGATCCGGAGATTGCGGGAGCAGGCCCAATCGAACACGGCGGGCGCCAGGGATGTCGTGTCGAAGCTGACCCGTTCGACCAGCAGGCCGTGCAGCCATCGCACCGCAAGGCACATCCCGACCCCGTCAGGCAAGACGTAGTCGAATTCGTTCAGCGATTGGCGAAAGGCAGCCGAACGGCGCGCAATCGAAACCACGCCAGGGTTCACGAACGTCGTCAGCACGATGTCTTTCGGCGTGCTGGCAACCAGTTCCAGCGCGGCTGCGGCTGCCTGTCCGGACCTAGCCGTACGGAGGGCGTGGACCGGGATGCCCACCGTCTCCGTGCGTGTCACGTCCCAAGGGCGTCCGGCCTCAGTCTGGGGAGCGCGTAGCCCGGCGGCGTCCCGGCCGCTCCCAAGAGAGGCCAGGCTGCCGGCTGCAGCGCTTGAGGTATTCGACATCTACTTCATCGTTCCATTTTGCTCACGCACCGAGAACCTATCTATGCGCACCCTGTCCGTCGTGGGCCAGATGACACGGACCGCGCATCCGAATAGAACCAGATCAAATGGTTCACGGATTGGCCCGGCATCCGGCGAAAGCATACTACAATGATGTCCTAATTTCAATTAGCGCTCGGCTATAAAGTCCAATATCAACAATTATTAGAATAAGTTAGGCGGCTAGATGACTAGATAGGGAGAACCGCACGGCCCTTAGCTCGATCAGCAGCGTTGCCGTGTGAGGATGAGGCCGCATAGATCCGCCATAATTGCTTGTTCGGGACGCTGCTGGACTGACACGGCACGAGCGCGCTGCCGGCCACTCGGCCGTTGCCTCAGCCACGGCTGGATCCGCCGTTGATGCCGAAGCCGCTCCGGCATTCCCAAAACGTGCAGCCGATCGAGTGCGCCTTGCCAACTGTTGAGCATTCAAAACGTGCGCTGCACATGCATGACGCGAACTCGCGGCGAGTCAAAACAAGATCCTGAAAGATCAGGGCGATCGCTTGAAGGACGGTTACGGTGATTGCCGGAGCAGAGTTTCGCTGCGCGAGCGGGACCTTGACCAACTTCGCCCACGCGGACACCACGTGCAGCGGCCCGCGGTTCTTGCTGCGGTCGTGGGTGCGCCGGGAGGTCTTGCCGTCGATGGCGACGACCTCAGGCGCGGCGGACACCCCGGGGCCGGCTCACGCAAGCCCTCGACCCAGGCAGTGAAGCATTGCGCGAACAGCGCGCCTTCGATGGCGTTGACGACATCGTTGAGGGTGTCGTGGCTGGGAACGCCCGCCTTGTAGGGCAGCAAGCGACGCAGGAACTCCTGGTGCATCTGGCCCCAGCGCCTGATCCCTACGAAGTCTTCTGCCCCGGCCAGCGTGCCACAGAGCACGACCAACAGGACCTCGGGCAACGGAAACAACACCTTCCAGGACTGACGCGGGTCCTCCAGCGCGGCAAAGTGGTCGATCAGCGATGGGCCGGGCATCGAGAAACCTCCTCAAACAGAGGTCTCCCATGAACCAGACTTCAGCCCGCACCAGAGTCCCCGAAGCGTTCAAGCGATTGCCCTGGTGCAATGGCGCCGGACATTGATGGCGACGCCGTATTGTGGAAGTACCAGCGCATGACCCCGCATCCAACGCCAGCCATCGACCACGTCGTGATCAACGCCCGTGACCGGCTGGACGAAGCCGCCGCGACCTATGGGCGCCTGGGATTTGCATTGACGCCGCGCGGGCACCATACGCTGGGATCGAGCAACAACCTGGCGGTCCTCAGCACCGACTACATCGAGCTGCTGGGCGTCGTCCCCGGCGTGGGCAACCGGACCGATGTGCTGGACTGGCCGGCGGGCCTGAATGGCCTGGTGTTCAAGACGTTCGACAGCGACGCGACGTTTGCCGCCCTGCAGGGCGCCGGCCTGCCCGTGCTGCCGCCACAGGAATTCTCCCGCCCAGTCGAGATGCCCGGCGGCCCACGCGACGCCGCCTTCCGCACCGTGCGGCTGGAACGCGATGCGGTCCCGGCCGGCCGCGTGTTCTTTTGCCACCATCTAACGCCCGAGCTCGTGTGGCACGACGCCTGGCGCCGGCATCCGAACGGGGCGCTTGGCATCGGGCGCGCCGTCATATGCGCCACCGACCCGGACGCGCTCGGCAGCCTGTTCGCCCGCATGTTCGGCGCCGACAGCGTGCGGCCGACGGCAGACGGGTGCACCTTGGCCGCCGCGTTGGCCCGCATCGACGTTATTACTCCCGCGGCGCTCAATGCCGAGTTCGGCGCTGCCGCCCCCGCAACAGAGGGCCGCGACCAGTTCATGGCCGCGCTCACCCTGCGCACGCTGTCGCTGGACCGGGCGGCCCGGGCGTTGCACGAGGGCGGCATCGCGGCCACGCAGGACAGCGGGGGCATCACCGTTGCCGCGAGCGACGCCTGCGGCGTGACGCTGATGTTCCAGGACTGAGAGAAGATGGCCGGCGCATTCCGCAGCACCGTCTGCCCGCATGACTGCCCCAGCACCTGCGCACTGGAGGTCGAGGTGCTGGACCGCACCCGCATCGGCGCGGTGCGTGGCGCCGCCGACAACAGCTACACCGCCGGGGTGATCTGCGCGAAGGTGGCGCGCTACGCCGAGCGGGTGCATCACCCGGGCCGCCTGACCCGCCCGTTGATCCGCACCGGCGCAAAAGGCGATTGTGCAAAAGGCGGGGCATTCCGCGAGGCGAGCTGGGACGAGGCGCTGGACCGCGTGGCCGCAGCGCTGATCGACGTCGCGGCGAAGCACGGGCCGGAGGCGGTGTGGCCCTACTACTTCGCCGGCACCATGGGCCTCGTGCAGCGGGACGGCATCAACCGGCTGCGCCACGTCATGCGCTATTCCCGGCAGCACAACACCATCTGCTCGACCGTGTGCGAGAGCGGCTGGGTCGCCGGCGTCGGCCGTTATGGCGGGCCGGACCCGCGGGAGATGGCCCAATCCGACCTGATCGTCATGTGGGGCGGCAACCCGGTGTCCACCCAGGTGAACGTCATGACCCACGTGACCCGCGCGCGGAAGCAGCGCGGCGCGAAGTTCGTGGTGGTTGACCCCTATCGCACCCCGAGCGCCGCCAGCGCCGACGTCCATTTGGCGCCGCGCCCCGGCACGGACGGCGCGCTGGCCTGCGCAGTGATGCACATCATGTTCCGCGACGGCTACGCGGACCGGCCCTACATGGCGCAGTATGCCGACTGCCCGGACCGGCTGGAGACGCATCTACGCAGCCGCGGCCCGGCCTGGGCGGCTGACATCACCGGGCTGACGGTGGCGGAAATCGAAGACTTCGCGGCGCTCTATGGCCGCACCGACCGGGCGTTCCTGCGCATCGGCTACGGCTTTGCCCGCAGCCGCAACGGCGCCGCCAGCCTGCACGCCGTCACCTGCCTGCCGACCGTCACCGGCAAGTGGCGGCACCCCGGCGGCGGCGCGTTCTGGAACAACCGCGGCACCGGCATCTATCATTGGGACAAGACCCTGATCGAGGGCCTGGACGCGCGCGACCCTGGCATCCGCAAGCTGGACATGAGCCGGATCGGCGCCGTGCTGACCGGCGACCGCACCGAACTCGGCGACGGTCCCCCGGTGCATGCCCTGTTCATCCAGAACACCAACCCCGTCGTCGTCGCGCCCGACAGCAACCGCGTCCGTCAAGGCTTCCTGCGCGACGACCTGTTTGTCTGCGTGCACGAGCAGTTCATGACCGAGACCGCGGCGCTGGCCGACGTGGTGTTGCCGGCCACGATGTTCCTGGAGCACGACGACCTGTATGGCGCCGGCGGCCATACGCATCTGCAGGTGGGGCCGAAGCTGATTGACCCGCCGGGCGAATGCCGGTCGAACCACGAGGTGCTGCAGGGCTTGGCCCAGCGCCTGGGCGCACAGCATCCGGGGTTCGAGATGTCGGCGATGCAAATCGTGGACGCGACCTTGCGCGCCTCCGGCTGGCCCGGCGCCGCCGAGGTGATCGCCCGCCGCTGGATCGACGCCGACGAGGGGTTCGAGCGCAGCCATTTCCTGACCGGGTTTGGCTTTCCGGATGGCCGGTTCCGCTTTGCGCCCGATTGGGCCGCCGTAGGCCCGAACCACGCCGGCATGCCCGCATTGCCGGACCATTGGGCCGCCACCGACGAAGCCACGCCGGAGCATCCGTTCCGCCTGGTCGCCGCCCCGGCCCGCAACTTCCTCAACACGAGCTTCACCGAGACCCCGGGCAGCCGAAAGCGCGAAGGCCGACCGACCGCCCTGGTGCATCCGGACGACGCGGCGCGGCTGGGCATCAACGAGGGCAGCCGGGTCACGCTCGGCAACGGACGGGGGGCGGTCATGGTGCATGCGCGCGTGGCCAGCGGCATGCAGCCCGGCGTCGTCGTGGTCGAGAGCGTATGGCCCAACGCCGATTTCGGCGGCGGCGTCGGGATCAATGCGTTGACCAGCGACGCGCCGGCCGCGCCGAACGGCGGCGCGGTATTCCACGACACCGCGGTTTGGATGCGCGCCGAAGCCGGCCCGTGATGACGGCGGGCGGCGATCCCGCCCGGGTCGGCCTAACCGCCCGGCGTCACGAGGCGGGCATCCGGCAGTTTTCCCCGATTTCGGCGTGGAACGGCGTCCAGACCTCGGTGCGCCCGAGCAGGGGAATGCCGATATAGCCGCGCACGCGCAACCGGTGCTGATCGTCAAGCCGCAGGCGCGCCTGGTAGATTTTGCCATCACGGGGATCGGTGATCCGGGCGCTCCAGCTCATGTCCCGGTCCGGGGCAGCGATGCGGATGATCGTGAGGCCGCATTGGCTGCGGCCTTGGTTGTCGGTTGGAAAGGGGTCGTCGGGATGGTCGAGCGTGACGCCGACGATGCGGCCGCATAGCCCGGCGCCGCAGGGCTCGATGGCGATCACCGCCTCCTTGTTTTGCGTCAACCAGCGGCCGGCGGGCGTAGCCTGCGGCGCTGCCTTGGCGGGCAACGCCGCAAGCACGAGGGCAAGGATCATGAGGCGGTCGAGACGCATTGGATTCACTCGGGAAACCGCGCTGTTGCAAGAAGCTTAGGCCGCGCGCAGTTCACCGGCGCCTTATAGCGAGGGCCTTCACCGGACTCCAGGGCAGCAAGCTTGCCGCGGGACCAGGGGCAAAGCCATCAGGCCTGCTGCATCTTGTCCAGCGTGCTGGCGGGCACGCCGGCCATGTTGTTCGACAACAGGTACTTCGGCGCGGTTTCCACCCAATGCTTGAGGGTGATCTCCTCGAACTTGCCGGCGTCCCAAGTCTGGACGATCTCCAGGTTCTCATTGCCGGTGTTGAGTATCCCATGCCCATAACCGGCCGGTATGTAGGCGGAGTCGCCAGATTTGACCTCGGCCACCTTGCCGCGTCCGCCCGAGCCGAACATCGCCACCTGTCCCTTTCCGCTGAGGTAGTAGTGAAACTCGTTGGCGTTCGGGTTCCAGTGCAGTTCCTTCATCTGGCCGGGCTTTATGACCATCAGGCCGCCCGACATCGTCGTCGAGATCGGCCACTCGTCGACGGTCGCGACATTGAAGCTGCCGCCATCGAAATCGCGGCGTGCCCGCACATCCTTCAGCAGGCTGAACTTATGCGTCGACTCCTTCGGCCACGGGGCGTCGATGGCCTGCGACGCCGGCAGCACCGGACCGGCCTGGATATACGTCTCGCCCTTGGGGAAAGCGTCGAAAAGGTCCTTGGTGAGGCCAAAGTTCTCCGCCAGCATCCCCTTCGGCGTCAGGTCGATCCAATCGGTAATGGAGAAGGTGCCGTGCTCGGAAAAGGCGCCGTTGTTGAACGACAGGATGAAGTGGCAAGGCTCGTTGCCAACCGTCTGGATCGAGTGGCCGTGACCCTTGGGAAAAAACCACAAATCGCCGGGAACGTAGTTGTTGACCTCGGTCTGCCCCGATGGGTCGAGCACCACCGTCTGGCAGCGCCCGGCGATAACGTAGGCCCACTCGGCCGCAATCGCGTGCCAGTGCAGTTCACGCGACGCACCGGGATTGAGGAACATGTGCACCCCGGCGAGGCCCTTCATGATCGGCAACTGGTGCTCCGTCGACTCTTTGGCCCACCCGCCGGACGTGATCTTCGGCTGCGACCCATCGAGCGAACGGGTGAACTCAGGCATCTCGCCCACGTCCTTCGCGTCGTGGTAGGCGACGGTGGCGCCCGTCGGCAGTTGCACGGACTGCCGCCCGAAGCCGCCCTCGCCTGGCTTGCCGTGATCCGTCGCGCCCTCTGCGGCCGCCGCGTTGGTCAGCGCCAGCAATCCACCGGCGCCGAGCGCCGCGGTGCCCAGAAAACCCCGCCTGCCATTGTCCATTGTTTTTTCCTCCACGATTGAAACTGCCGGCCCACCTTGGACCGGGCCATATACAAGCCCCGGGCAACCGTCAAAAGCATGGACCGCCACGCCCCAGCGGCGGGCTAAAGCATTTCAAGCGCCACCTTACGCCGGGGCGGCGGGAAGGCAGCATCGATCTCCGCCATGTCCCGCTGCGTCAAACGCAGCGTCGCAGCCGCCGCGTTCTGCCCGACATGGACGGGGTCGGAGGCTTTCGGGATCGAGACCACGCCGGGTTGCGCCAGGGTCCAGGCAATCGCGACCTGTGCCGGCGTCGCCTCGTGCCGCCGGGCGATGTCCGCCAGCGCCTTCGACCGCAGCAACGCCCCGCCCTGGCCCACCGGCGAGTAGGCCATCACCGGCATGCCCTGCGCCTGCGACCAGGGCAGCAGATCGAACTCTATCCCGCGCGCGCTAACATTATACAGCACCTGGTTCGCGCTGCAGCCCGGCGGCAGCTCCGCCATGTCGTCCACGTCGAAATTGGAAACGCCCCAAGCACGGATGTGCCCGGCCTCACGCAACGCCTCGAACCCGGCCACGGTCTCGGCCAGCGGCGTGCCCCCGCGCCAATGCAGCAAGTAAAGGTCCACGCAATCGGTGCGCAGCCGCCGCAAGCTGCGCGCACAGGCAGCCGCCACCCCGGCGCGGCTAGCGTTGTGCGGATACACCTTCGACACCAGGAACACCCGGTCACGCTGGCCCGCGATGGCCTCGGCCACCACCTCCTCGGCCGCGCCCTCGCCATACATTTCCGCAGTGTCGACCAAGGTCATGCCAAGCTCGATGCCCAGCCGCAGCGCCGCCACTTCCTGCGAGCGCGGGAGCAGCCCTTCACCCATGCGCCAGGTGCCCTGGCCCAGCCGCGGCATCGTCTCCAAAGATGGGGCGTCAGGCATCGGCAACCTCCTCCGCGCGGCGCAGCAGGCGTAGAAAGTTGCCGCCCCACAGCGCCCCGATCTCGGCCGCGTCATACCCGCGGCGCACCAGCTCCGCCGTCAAGTTCCCGCTCTCTGAAGCATCGCGCCATCCGGAGAACGCGCCGCCGCCGTCGAAGTCCGAACTGATGCCGACATGCGCCAGGCCGCACCGCTTCACCACATAGTCGATGTGATCGACGAAATCGGACACCGTCACTCCGTCCGCGCGCCCGCCGGGCCGCAGGAAACTCGGCATGGCGGTGATGTTCACCATCCCCCCGCAGTCCCGCAGCGCGTCCAGCATCAGGTCGTCGACATTGCGCGGCACGTCGCACAGCGCCCGCACGCAGGAATGCGTCGCCAGCACCGGCGTGCGCGACAGCATCGCCGCCTGCATCGCCCCCTGCGCCGACACGTGCGAGATGTCGACCAGCATCCCCAGCCGGTTCAGCTCCAGCACCGCCGCACGCCCCAGCTCGCTCAAGCCGCCATGCAGCGTCTCGCCGTCGCCCAGGTCCTTGCGCGGATTGCTGCTGTCGGCCAGCGCATTGTGCCCGTTATGCGTCAGCGTCAGGTAGCGCGCCCCCTTGGCCCGGAACGTCTTCAGCGTCCCAAGGTCCTCGCCGATCGCATGGCCGTTCTCGACCGCGGGGATGATGGCGATGGCCCCGTCCCGCTGCGCCGCCTCGACCGCGTCGGCCGTGGTGGCGATGCGGACCCGGATGTCGCCCTCCTCGCGCGCCAGGCCGTTGATCGCGTCCAGCATATCCAGCGCCCGGCTGCTGGCGGCCTGCCATCCCTTCGGCGTGCGCGGCCCCTGCGGCACATAGGCGGCGAAGCACCCGGCCTTCAGCCCGCCCGCCCGCATCTTCGGCGCATCCACCCGGCGTCCGGCCTGGTCGCGCGGGCTGTCGGCGAAGAAGTCCGGGCCGGCCGGCCAGGGGATGTCGATATGCGTGTCGATCGCCAGCAGCGTCGCGTGCAGTTCGGCCGAGTCCATCATGCTCAGAACCCCACGCGGTCCCCGCCCTTCAGATGCAGGATCGCCCGCGCTTCCGACGGCGTTGCGATCTCCAGGCTCAGTTCCTCCAGGATATGCTTGATCTTCGCCACCTGCTGGGCGTTGGATGTCGCCATCTTGCCCCTGCCGATATACAGGCTGTCCTCCAGGCCCACGCGGACGTTGCCGCCCAGGATGCCGGCCATGGTGGTGAACGCCATCTGGTGCCGCCCGGCCGCCAGCACCGACCATACGTAGTCCTTGCCGAACAGCCGGTCCGCCGTGTCCTTCATGAACACCAGGTTGCGGTGGTCCGCCCCGATGCCGCCCAGGATGCCGAAAATGGTCTGCACGAACAGCGGCGGCTCGACGACCTTGCGCTCCAGCATATAGGCCAGGTTGTACAGGTGCCCGATGTCGTAGCACTCGAACTCGAAGCGGGTGCCGTGCCCCTTGCCCAGCGTGCCGACAATGCCCTCGATATCGCGGAATGTATTACGGAAGATGTGGTTGTCGGTGCCGGCGAGGTAGGGCTTCTCCCACGGATGCTTCCACTCCGTGATCTTGTCCGCAGCGCGCGAGATGTTGAAGTTCATCGAACCCATGTTCAGGCTGCACATCTCGGGCTTCGCCTGCATCGGCGCCGCCAGCCGCTCCTCCAGCGACATCTGCAGGCCGCCGCCCGTGGTGATGTTCAGCACGGCGTCGGTCGACTGCTTGATGGTGGGCAGGAAGCGCATGAACACGGCCGGGTCAGGCGTCGGCTCGCCGGTTTCCGGGTTGCGGGCGTGCAGGTGGATGATCGCGGCCCCGGCCTCGGCGGCTTCGATGGAGCTTTGGGCGATCTGTTCCGGCGTGATCGGCAGCGCGTCCGACATGCTCGGGGTATGGATGGCGCCGGTGATGGCGCAGCTTATGATGACTTTGCCTGGCATGGCTCTTCTCCCCTTGATGGTGTTACGATGATGTTGCACCGCCCGCCGCCCCGCCGCTAGGCTTGTCGGCCACGGCCAGGCTGGTGTATGCCGTGTTTGTGTGTCCGCGTAGCTCAGCAGGATAGAGCACAGGATTCCTGGTTGTGAAATTGGGCGCGGCGCTTGGAAACGGCGTCGTGGATCCGCTCAAAGTCGGGGAACGCTTCGGCCACTTGCGCCATGCCGATCCCGAGCCAAGCCATGGCGAAAGCCACGGACGGTGTAGAGACTGGATGGGCGGCGCCTAAGGGACCGGAAGGTCCTATGGCGAAGGGACAGTCCAGACCACGAACGCCCTGGGCTTGGGGCGGCGGCGAAAGCCGAAGTGGGATGAATCCTGGGGCCGTGGGTTCGAATCCCGCCGCGGACACCAACGCAGCTTCCCATGTCCGCCCGTTCCGGTGCAGGCTGCCGAAACCATCAAAAAAGACTCCATGCAGGAGGGAAACGTGCCCGACGCCATGCCAAGCGTAGCCCCGCGTTCCAAGGTCGCCACGGTGCTCCGGGTGACGAGCGGCAACTTCCTCGAAATGTTCGACTTCTTCCTGTTCGGGTTCTACGCTACCTACATCGCCAAGGCGTTCTTCCCGGCTGGCAGCGACTTCGCCTCCCTCATGTTCACCTTCATGACCTTCGGCGCCGGGTTCCTGATGCGTCCGTTGGGCGCGGTGTTCCTCGGCGCCTATGTCGACCGCATCGGCCGCCGCAAGGGGCTGATCACCACGCTCTCGATCATGGCCTGCGGCACCATCCTGATCGCCTTCGTGCCGGGCTATGAGACCATTGGCCTGCTGGCGCCCGTCCTCGTGCTGATCGGACGGCTGCTGCAGGGCTTCTCCGCCGGTGTCGAGCTGGGCGGCGTCTCGGTCTATCTGTCCGAGATGGCGACGCCGGGCCATAAGGGGTTCTGGGTCTCCTGGCAGTCCGGCAGCCAGCAGGTCGCCATCATGTTCGCGGCGATCATCGGCTTCTTCGTCAACCGCTTCCTGATGCCCGCCGAGGTGTCGGCCTGGGGCTGGCGCATCCCGTTCTTCATCGGCTGCATGATCATCCCGTTCCTGTTCTACATCCGCCGCTCGCTCGAAGAAACGCCGGAGTTCCTCGCCCGCAAGCACCGGCCCAGCCTTACCGAGACCTTTGCCTCGCTCGGACGCAACTGGCGGATCGTGGGCCTCGGAATGCTGCTGGTGGCGATGACCACGATCTCGTTCTACACCATCACGGTTTACACCCCGACCTTCGGCAAGAACGTGCTGAAGCTTTCGGAGACCGACAGCCTCGTCGTCACCTTCTGCGTCGGCCTGTCCAACTTCATCTGGCTGCCGGTGATGGGCGCATTGTCGGACCGGGTCGGGCGCCGGCCCCTGTTGCTGCTATTCTCCGCACTCACCTTACTTACCGCTTACCCGGCGCTCGCCTGGCTCGTGAACAACGCCTCATTCGTCAATATGCTGATCACGCTGCTGTGGCTGTCGTTCCTCTATGGCGCCTATAACGGCGCAATGGTGGTGGCGCTGACCGAGATCGTGCCAGCCAGCGTGCGTACGGCCGGATTCTCGCTGGCCTACTCGCTCGCGACCGCACTGTTCGGGGGTTTCACGCCGCTGGTGTCCACCTGGCTGATCGAGGCCACCGGCAACCGCGCCGCGCCGGCGTTCTGGATGGCGTTCGGCGGCGCGTGCGGCCTGATGGCGACCCTGCTGATCTACCGCGAGGGCAGCACCCGGGTCGCCGTGGCCGAGGGCGCGTCGGCCTAGCCTTAACGCTCGTCCCAAGGAGGGAGGGTGGCGATGCAACGACGTCCATTCATGGTCTGGGCCATCGCGCTCGGCTTCATGGCCTGTGCCTTCCTGGCCGGCGCGGTCCAGGCGGCCGAAATCCATGTCGTCAGCTCCGGCGGGTTCGCCGCCGCCTACCGCGCGCTCGCCCCCGAGTTCGAGCGGGAAACCGGCAACACCCTCGTCGTCGGCTGGGGACCGTCGATGGGCCAGACGGTCGATGCCGTGCCCGCCCGGCTCGCGCGCAACGAGCCCGTCGACGTGCTGATCATGGTCGGCTACGCGCTGCGTCAGTTGGTCGACCAGGGCAAGGTGGTGGCGGCCAGCCGGGTCGACCTGGCGCAGTCGGGCATCGGCGTCGTCGTGCGGGCCGGCGCGCCCCGACCGGACATCGGCACCGTCGATGCATTGCAGCGCACGCTGCTCGCGGCCAAGTCGATCGCCTATTCGGACAGCGCCAGCGGCGTCTATATTCAGAACGAGATGTTCAAGCGCATGGGCATCGCCGACCAGGTGGCGGGCAAGGCGCGCATGATCCCCGCCGAGCCGGTCGGCGCCGTGGTGGCGCGCGGCGACGCCGAGATCGGCTTCCAGCAGATCAGCGAGCTGCGGCCCATCAAGGGCATCGACCTGGTCGGCCCGCTGCCGCCCGCCGTGCAGCAGATCACGGTGTTCTCCGCCGGCGTGCTGTCCAACAGCCGCGAGCCGGAGGCGGCCGAAGCGCTGATCCAGTTCCTCGCCTCGCCCGCCGCCGCCGGCGCCATTGCCGAGAGCGGCATGGAACCCTTGGGAACTGCGGCCCGGAAATGATGGCGAAGCGGCGCGGCTACTCCTCTTTCATCGCGCGTCCGATGCTGTCGGTGATCGGGCTGATGAGGAAGTCGAGCACGGACCGCGCGCCGTTGATGATCAGGATGTCGGCGGGCATCCCGGGCATCAGCACGACGCCGGGCTTGTTCAGCAACGCGCCGGGGTCGAGTTCCGCGCGCACCAGGAACACCGGCAGGTTGCTCGGGTCCATCTGGCGGTCGGCGCCGACATAGGTCAGGTGGCCGGAGACGACCGGCACGCGATGCGCCTTATAGGCCGTCAGCCGCACGTTGACGCGCTGGCCGATGGCGAGGTGCTCCACCTCGAACGGCGCGACGGTGCCCTCGACCAGCAGGCGCTGGCTGTCCGGCACCAGGTCCATCACCGGCTGTCCCGCCACGATGCTGCTGCCCGGCGTGAAATACTTGAAATCCGTGACGGTGCCGGCCTCCGGCGCGGTGATCTCGCGCTTCTGCAACAGGTCGTTGGCGGCACTCAGCCGCTGCTCGGCGTCGGCCTGGGCGGCCTGCGTCTCCGCCCGTTCACGCGCGATGTCGGACCTGCGGGCCTCGGCCGTGTTGACGATCCCCGACTCGACCTGCGCGATGACCTGCATCGCCTCGGTGTACTGGCCGCCGAACTGCCCGATCGCGCCGCGCATCTCCGCCTCGTTGCGGCGCAGCTCAAGCTGGCGCGGCTTGGTCGACAGGCCCTTCGCCAGCAGGAAATCGACGCCGCGCAGCTCCTCCTGCATCAGCCCCATGCGTATGCCAGCCGAGGCAATCTGCGCCCGCAACGCGGTGAGCTGCGCCTCTTGCTGGGCGATCTTACGTTCTTCCACGCGGGTGTTGGCGTCGAGCGCGCCCCAGCGGCTCTGGAATTGATAGGCCTCTGCGCCCACTGCCGCGGCAACGGCCGGGTCGGCGGCGGCGGCTTCCTGCAGCGAGGCGGAAACCGGCAGCTCGCGCCGGTCCGCCGCCTCGGCCGCGAGGCGCGCGGCGCGGGCCACGGCGGACCAATACAGCACGCTGGCCTGGAAGCGCGCCGCGCGGGGCTGCGCGTCATCGAGCCGCAGCAGCACCTGGCCGGCGGCCACCTTGTCGCCCTCCTGCACCAGCAGTTCCTTCAGGATGCCGCTGTCCGCCAGCGACACGGTCTTGCGCTTGCCGCTCGCGACGATCATGCCCGCGGCCGGCACCGCGCTCTCGACCCGCGCGAAACTGGCCCAAGCCGTCAGGCCGCCGAAGCCGGCCAGGATGGTGACCAGGCTCAGCACGGCGATGCGCCGGAGCGAGCCCTGGGGCAGCGACGCCTCCGCCTCGGTAAGCCAGGGAGCGTCGGCGACGATTGCGGGGGGTTGGGCCATGGGCGCTCTCCGGTCAGGCAGTCGCGAGGTGGATGCGTTCGGGCGGCGCAGCGCGGAGCGCCGGGGCGGCGGTGATCTTGCCGTCCCGGATCGTCACCACCAGGTCGGCCGCGTCACGCAAGGCCGGGCGGTGGCTGGTGACGACCGCGATCGCGCCGTCGTCGCAGCACGCCCGCAGCGCGCGCAGCAGGGCAGCGCCGCCCTCGGCGTCCAAGCTCGCGTCCGGCTCGTCCAGCACCAGCAGCCGGGGCGACCCGCACAACGCGCGGGCCAGGCCGACGCGTTGGCGCAGGCCGCCCGACAGCGCCGCGCCGTTCTGCACCAGCGCGGTGTCATATCCCCGGGCCATGCGGCCAATGAGGTCGTGCACCTCGGCGCCGCGTGCCGCTACGACCGCCGCATGAAGGCCGTCGTCCTGGAAACGCCCGATGTTCTCGGCCACGCTGCCGTCCAGCAAGGAAACCGATTGCGGCAGGAAGCCGACGCCCGCCCCGCCATGCACCGGCACGCCGTCCAGCAGCACCGCGCCCGACGCCGGCGGGGCCAGTCCGGCCAGCAGCCGCAGCAGGCTGGTCTTGCCGGCGCCGTTCGGGCCGGTGACGGCCAGCAGCGTGCCGGGCGGGACGCGGAGGTCGATGCCATGCAGCAGGACCTCCCCGTCCGCCGCGCACAGCGACGCGTCCTCGACCAGCAACCCGGCCCATGCCATCGACGCCGGCGCGGACGGAAGCGTCACGGCCTCGGCGGCCAACAGGCGGTCGATCCGGCCCCAGGCGGCGAAGGCCAGCACCCAATGCCGCCAACTGCCGACGAGCTGGTCGAATGGCGACAGCAGCCGGCCCATCAGCAGGTTCACTCCCATCAGGCTGCCCGGCGTCGTCGCGCCCGCCAGGACCAGCAGCGCGCCCAGCATCATCACAGACGCCTGCAGCATCAGCCGCAGCAGGCGCGCCAGCCCGGCCACCGCCTGCGCCTGCCCGCTTGCCCGGTTCAGCCCGGCCAGCGCGCGGCCGTGCCGGGCGGCCCAGTGGCGTCCGATGGCGGGCAGCATGCCGAGCCCATCGGCGAGGTCGGCGTCGGACAGGCTGCGCGCCAGAATTTGCCCGGCCGCGCTCCGCCGCTCCTGTGCCGCCAGCAGCGCCGGGCGGACCCGCCACTCCGCCAGCAGGCCGGTCAGCACCAGGGTCGAGACGCCGATGATGCCCAGGAAGCCAAAGGCCGGATGCAGCATGAACAGCACCGCCAGCAGCAAGGGGGTGCACAGCGCATCGAGCGGCACCGCCACCGCGCCGGATGCGAGGAAGCCCTGCAGCTCGTTCAGGTCCCGCACCAGCTCCGGCCCGGCCCGGCTGTCCCCGGCCGCGGCACGGCGCACGCCCTCGTGCAGCACTGCGCCGTTCAGGTGGCGGCCCATCGCCTCGCCGATGGCGACAAGGCAGGCGCTGCGGAGGTATTCGAGCACCGCGTATAGCGCCAGCCCAGCCACGCAGGCGACGGAGAGCACCGCCAGGGTGTCCATGTTGCGGCTTTGCAGCACCCGGTCATAGAGCTGCATGTCGTAGATCGGCACCACGAGCACGGCGATGTTCAGGAATGCCGTGAGCAGTAGGCCGAGGCCCAAGCCGAACCCCAGGATGCGCCGCACTTGGCGCCGGGGCGTCATGATGCCGCCTCCAAGGCCGGCGCCCGCTCGGGCGTCGCACGGGCCGCGCCAAGTGTTGCGGCCGGGGCCGCGCCAAGTGTTGCGGCCGGGGCCGCGCCAAGTGTTGCGGCCGGGGCCGC
>CAXSGE010000015.1:51527-77176 GCA_964236715.1 uncultured Acetobacteraceae bacterium
GCCAAGTGTTGCGGCCGACACCAGGCGGACCCGTGGCGCCGCCATGTCCCGCAGCACCGCCGCGCGCGGGCCGAACTGCGACACCGTGCCGTCCGTCAGCACCAGCAGCTTGTCCATCGTCGCCAGCAGCGCCGGGCGGTGCGTCACCAGCAGCACCGTGGTCCCGGCGGCCCGCAGCGAGGCGAGCAGGGCCAGCACGTCCGCCTCGCCCGCGCCGTCGAGGAACGCGCTGGGCTCGTCCAATACCAGCAGGCCCGGACGGCTGTATAACGCGCGGGCCAGCGCCACCCGCTGCCGCTGCCCGGTGGAAAGCCGGCCGCCGGCGATCCGCGTGGCATAGCCTTGCGGCAGAGCGGCGATGACGCGGTGCGCGCCGGCCCGCTTGGCAGCGTCCAGCACCGCCGCCATGTCCGGCGCGCCCATCCGGGCGATATTGGCGGCCACCGTTTCATCCAACAGCGTCACCCCCTGCGGCACGTAGCCGACATGGCGGGCAAAATCCTCGCGTTCCCAAAGGAAGGTGCTGGTGCCGTCCAGGTAAGCGCCCCCGGCTGTCGGCGGCAGCATCCCCATGATCAGCCGGATCAGCGTCGACTTGCCGGCGGAAGACGGGCCGATGATGCCGACGCTCTCGCCGGGCTCGGCCGTGAACGACACGCCGCGCAGCAGCGCGCGTCCGCCACCCTGCGGCAGGTAAACCATCTGCTCGACCACCAGCCGTGGCGCGGGCGCCGGCATTGGGTAGGCATAGCGCGACGCCGCCGCGGAATCGAGCGCCGTGCGCACCCGGCGCCAGGCGGCCAGCGCGTCGATCCAGCGCCGCCGTGTCGCCGCCACCTGCTGGAACGGCAGCAGCAGCCGGGCCAGGATCATGTTGGAGGCGACCATGCTGCCGCCGCTCGCCAGCCCGGACAGCGCCAGCACCAGGCCAAGCCCGACCATCGCGGCCGTCATGCCCATGCGCAGCGCGTTCGTCACGGCCGAGACCGCGCGCGCCCGCAGCATGGCGCGGTGCACCAGCCCGGCAGCGCGGCGCTGCCCGGCCTCCCAACGCCGGGTCAGGGTCGGCAGCATTCCGAGCGCCAGCACCACCTCCGCCGCGCCCACCGCATCGGCCGCACGGCGCAACGCCGTGGCCGCCGCCTCGTTCGCCGCCAGCATCTGCCGGCGCGACACGCTGTCACCCAGCAGGTTCATCACCAGGAGCACGATGCAGGACAATGCTCCCAGCACCGCGAACCCCCACTGCAGCCCGATCAGCGCCAGCAGCATGACGGGCGTCCACATGGCGTCGAACGGCGCGGTGCAGGCCGGGCTGGCGACGAAGCTGCGCAGGGTTTCGAGGTCGTTCAGCGCTTCGGACGCCGCACCCGCGCCGCGCCCGCCCGCAGCGACGGCGCGCACCAGCGGCAAGGCGAGGCGGCGCGTCACCTTTCCCGCCAGCGCCTCCAGCGCCAAGGCGCGCAGCGCGTCGAGCAGCGTGAAGACCAGCAGGCACAGGACCAGGCCCACCACCAGCACGCCCAGGGTGTCGACGTCCCGTGTGGCGAGCACGCGGTTGAACACCTGCATGTTGAACAGCGGCACGGCGAGCGCGCCGATGTTGCACACCAGGCTGAGCGCCGCGATGCCCAGCACTCCGCGTATGGCGATGCGCCGGGTCAGCGCGGTGGCGGCCTGCCCGTCCGGCTCGGCTTGGCGGCTGGCCACCGGATCAGGCCGGCATGACGTGGATCAGCGCCCATAGCGACAGAATAAGCGCAGTTCCTGCGACCCCGGCGACACCCGCAAGCGCCCAGCGTGGCTGCGTTGCCGGCTTTTGCTGCGCCGCCAGGCCGGCCATGCCCTGTTCCAGCCGGGTCACGAACAGCTCCAGCGTGGCGATCCCGTCCGCCAGCGCCGCCTGCGTCGCGGCGACAGGCGTGGCTCCCGCCGGCGCCTCGGCTTGGCCCCCGGCCAGCAGCACGGCCTGGACGTTGCGGTGCAGCACGCGCTGGGAGCCGATCAGCATCTCCATCCCGCGGCTCAGTTGCAGCAGCCGCTCGGCCACCCCGTCCTCCGCCGGCACGCTGCCGAGCGGCACCGCCGCGCCGTCCGCCGTGCGCGCGAACACACGCAGCTCGGCCAGACGCGGCCGCAGCGCCTCCGGCACAAGCAGCGTGAAGGCGTGCTTGCCGTCGCCGATGCCGCTGCGGGCGAGATCCGGGCGCGGACCATCTGCCAGCGCCTCGGCCACCACTTGCGCGCCCAGGCGCAGCTCGACCGGAAGCGGTTCGGCCTGCCCGGGAACCCAGGCCCAGCCCATGGCCGACGTCGCGGTGATCGCCTCGACATAGCCGGCGACGGCCGAGCGCGGGGCCGCTGCGAGCGCCGCCGTCACGCCGCGCGGTCCTGCAGGGCGGCTTGGTTTGACAGCCGTCCGATGGCGGTCTCGTCCACCATCTTATGCGCCACGCCGTTTTCGTCGAGGAACAGCCGCATCTCCCGGTAATGCTGGTAATATGCGCGGTTGAACTTCTCGAACAGCCCCTGGTCCCAGAAGTCCTCGAGCCGGAAAGCCTTGCCGGAGAACACGTCGAAGCTCGGGATCTGCAGCGTCTCGGCGAACTCCGCCGTGCGGCTGTCGTAGGTGAAATAAACCGACGGCACGCCATTCGCGAGGCCCAAAAGGTTGCCGTGCAGCCGGTAGCCCAGCACGAGCTGCTTGGAGCGCAGCTTCTGCTCAAACTCGGCCACCGAGTCCGCATAGAACAAGTTGGTGTTGTAAAGCTTTTCCAGCGGGTCGTCCTCGCCGCGCAGCCAGCCCTCCTCGCGCAGCTTGGCGATGGCCCGCCCGCGCTGCGCTGTGTCGCCCCAAAGGATGTTCTTCTCCTCGACCTCGCCCTGCGCCAGGATGTCCAGGTTGAACCGGCCCGCCAGGTCCAGGATGCTGTCCCGCTGCAGGTCCAAGTAACGCGCGAGGTTCTTGGCGTAGGTGACGTCCACCTCGCGCCGCAGCGTGTAGGCGACCTCGCGCACGCTCTCGAGCGGCGGCAGCTCGATGCGCAGGTTGGGGTCGTTGTTGCGGAACACCGTGGGGCAACCGATGATGCGGGCGTTGCGTATGCCCTGCGACCACAGCACGTCCGCGGTGTAGGCCCCCCGCACGCCCAGCGACACCGAGCGTTCGGCGATGATGGCCAGCAGCCGGCGCGTCGCCTCGTTCAAGACCAGGGTGCCCTTCGACGGCGCCTGCGCGCCGATGCCGAAGGCGATGATCGGCAGGCGCAGCTTCTCCAGGATCGCCGGCGCGTTCTCCCAGTCCATGGCCGGGTGCAGGTAGTTGGAGCCGCGCAGGAAGACGTAGTCGTATTCGGCGTTGTAGCGGTCGATCTCGCGGTCGGTCGGGTTGCGTATGTTGATGCCGAACAGGTTGGAGTAACGCAGCAGTTTCAACGAGCTGTCATAGACGAAGGCGTCGCCGATATTGTGGTAATGGTCGGGGGCCTTGGCGAAGCTCATGCTGGCATACCAACGGACGCAATCGTGGTCGTACACTTCGCCGGACGGGCTGATGACCAGGATCTTCTTCATGGCGTGTGCCTCCTTATTGTTGTGGTTACGCCGCGGCCCGGCGCGCAGGGCGCGGGCGGACAACGGGGACGGCGGCTGGCACGGGCTCCAGGCTGCGGTAAAGGTCGAGGTGCTGCTGCGCGAACGCCGCGAGGTCGGGCGGGACCGGCGCCGCCGCGGCCAGGCGTGCCCACAAATCCGGTTCCTGCAACGCGCGGCCGAGTTGGTCCGCCAAAGCCTCGGGGCTGCCGACCTGGAAATGCAGCCCGTCGATCCCGTCATGCACCTTTTCCGCCATGCCGCCGATGTCGCTCACGATCAGCGGGCGGCGGTGCAGGAAAGCCTCCTGGATCACCACCGGCGAATTCTCCCACCAGATCGACGGCATCACCACCCAGTCCACGCCGGCCATGAGGCGCGGCAGGTCCTCGGGCCGGTAACTGCCATGGAAGCGGGCGCGCCGTCCGGCCCGCTCGACGAGCTGGGCGAACTGGGTGCGGAACGCCTCGGGCTGGAACTCGAGGTTGCCGCCGAACACATTCAGCGTCGCGTCGCCCCATACGTCGTCCGGCACCCGCAGCACCGCCTCCAGCAGCACTTGCGGGCCTTTGAACTCCGTGACCTGGCCGAAGAACGCGAAACGGTCGCGGCGTCCGCCCGGCGGCAGCGTCCGGGGCGGCACGGCGCGGCTGTCCAGCCCGTTCTCGATCACCCGGAACCGCTCCGCGGGCAGGCCCCAGGCGCGGTAACGGTCGACCAGGAACTGGCTCGGCGAGACGAACGCGTCGGCCAGCAGCAGGTGGTTCTTCAAATGCTGCTCGCGCCCGAACAGCTCGGCTGTGCTGCGCTCCGGAAAACAGCCGTTGCAGGCGGCGGGGGAGGCCTCGTGGCAGAGGGTGCGGCGCCGGGTCTTCACCATTTGGCCGTGGTTCGGGCAGATCGGCAGGTATTCGTGGAACGTCAGCACGATGCGCGCCGCCGGAAGCTGCCGCCGCACCAGGGCGATCGCCTCGACGCCGAGGCCGATCACATGATGGAAGTGCACCACGTCCGGCCGGACCTGCGCCAAATACGCGGCGAATGCGCCGTTGAGGTCGGCCAGGCCGCCGTTCGACAGCCAGAACTCGTCCCATGCGTCGGTATGCAGGAACACCTCCCGCTCGCCTTGGCGCAGGCTGAGCAGCGGCGTGGCGGCGTGGCGGCGCATGGGCGGCGCGGCGCGGGCCAAGTAGAACGCCTCGTTGACGCCGGTCGCCTGGATGGCGCGGAACATGGCGTGGGATGCGACCTCGGCCCCGCCGATCGAGAACGCCGGATGCCCGTGCGAGATGACCAACACGCGCATCGCCCTACTCCCGCCCAACGTTTTGAGAGCCCGCGCCGCGCCAGGCCTCACGCAGCATCCAGCCGTCCACCATGCGTCCGGCCGGGCCGGCATCGACGGCGTCCTCGGGCGCATAGGCCTGCACCGACGGCGCCCATACCCCGGTCTGCCCAGCCGCGCGCAGGCGCAGGAAGAAATCCGCCTCCCGCCCGGCGTCGGTCGAGAGCACGCCCGCCCCCTCCAGCGCCACCAAGGCGGTGCGCCGGACCGCGCAGCACTCCAGCGTGCCCATCACCGCGGGGACCGCTGCCTGATCGGCACGCAGGGGGGCCGGCATTCCCGCCACTAGCGCATGCGGCTGGGTGAACGGCGCGATATCCCGGAAATCCAAGTCCGCCGACCCGGCGTAGCGGATGGACCAATCCTCATACAGGAGCGTCGGGCAGGCGAAGGCCGCGCCGTCGCGTCCGGATGCGGCCCGGAACAGCGCTTGCCGCCAGCCAACGGTGCGGCCGCAAACGCCGGCCCCGGCCAAAAGGAACACGGCCGCCGCCGTGGACCGCGCCGCCTCACGCAGCGCCGTCGCCGGCCCAGCCGCGTCCGCCGCGGCCATTACGCTGGCGGGCAGGCCGTAGAAGCGGACCAGGCTGCATAGCGTGTCAAGCGCGGACTGGTCCCATTCCGGCCCGCAGACCAGCACGAGCTGCTCCGTGTCGCCGGGCGGGTCCTGCAGGAAGCTGGACAGGAAACCGCGCGGCAGGCTGGACGCCCCCAACGGCACGACGACGGCGTGCTCCCGCCCCGTCGGCCCCTGGATCAGCATCCGGGCAGGCGGCTGGGCGATCGGGCGCAGCCGGGACATCAAGGGGGCAACCTGCCGCTCCAGGATCGTGACGCCCGACGGCTTGAACAGGTCCACGCTGGCCAGAAGGCGGGCGCGGACCGCAGGCTCGTTCGGGTCGACGGCCGGGACCGGCAGGAAGGCGCGGTTGCCGTCGGTGAAGGTGAACTGCAGGAACAGCGCCTCGTTGACCGCCGGACCGGACGCGGTGGACACGGCGAACCCGTTGGGAGCACTGTTGCCCGATGGCGGCGGAAAGCCCGGCGTGACCCGGAACGCGTCCGCCACGTCCTGGCGCTGCGACCGCGTCCAGTCCGCGTCGATGCGCGTGGCGAACCCGTGGGTCCCGCACAGATGCAGCTCGGCAATCAGCCGGATCGGGTCGAACACCCAGCCCGACAGGTAGGTGCCTACGCCCGGCGCGGCGGCGGCGAAGTCGATCGCGGCCCGGACCGGGTGCGTGTTGTTGCACAGAGTGTCCCGGCCTTCATAACGGGGCCGCAGCGCCTCCCGCAGCAGCGCCTGCATCGGCGCGGCGCAGCGCAGGGCGGGCAGCATGTCGCGGATATGGCCGGCGCTCGCCGCGGGGTCGAGCAGCCGGTGCTCCACCAGGCTGCGGCTGTGCAGGCCCTGGTCCGAGACGATGAACACGCGGTCGATGCCGGCCAGCGCCCCGATCGCGGCCGGCGGCAGCGCCAGCACGACGCCGGTGGCCGGGGCCGGCGTGTCCGTGCGGGCAAACTCTCCGGCGTGCCCGGCGAAGCATGGCAGGGCCGCGCCGGCCAGCACGACCTGCACTGGGCCGGCGACGCGCGGCCCCCAGCCCTGCAGCAGCACGCAGCCGCCGGGCACCGCGGCCATGATCTCGATCGTGCCGTCGGGGTGCGCCGCCTGCGACAGGAACGCCCGCAGCATCGTCGCGACCCCGGCCACGTCGCGGTCCGCACGCGGGCGCAGCGTTTCCAGCATGAAGCGGGCGACGCCGGCGCCGTGCTGCCCGGCCAAACGGGCCACCTGCTGTCCGAAGGCCAGGCCGTTGACCGCCTCCGATGGCGTGGAGGGCAGCCGCAGCGTCAGCCGCTCGCCACCGATGCCACGCAGGGCAAGCGCCGCGCCGTCCGGCGGGTCGGTCCGGTCCGGCAGGCGAATGGCCATCAGGAATGCGTGCCCGCCCGGCTCCTCCCGCGTCGCAGGCTCCCTGTGCACAATCGGCCAGGACAGGCCGCGGAACGCGCCGCGCGACGCTGGGGTGAGCTGAATCTGCGCCGCGCCGGACGCCGGGATCGCGCCGCGCGTCAGGCCCAGCAGCATGAGCGCGCCGGGCTGCACCCGCCACATCGCCAGGGCGTGCAATCCGGGTTCGGCCGTGGCGTCCTTGCCAGGCGCGTCGCGGAGGCGGGCGTTGGCGACGGTCATGCTGCCCTCCGCTGGGTGGCGGCGATGGCGAGCTCGTCATACAAGGCGCGGTGCCGGACCGCGGACTCGCTGATCCCGACCGGGGGTTCGATGCCGTCCACCAGGCGCTCCCACAGGCCCGGTTCCTCGATCGCCCGGCGCATCGCAGCCGCCAGGCCGGCCGCGTCGCCGACCGCGAAATGCAGGCCGTTCACGCCGTCCTGCACCAGCTCGGCCGCACCGCCGATGTTGCTGCAGATGACGGGACGGCGGTGCTGGAACGCCTCGTTGATCACCAGCGGCGCGTTCTCCCACCACTCCGATGGGAACACAGCCCAATCCGCGTCGGCGATCAGCCGCGGCATGTCGGCCCGGCGGTATGCGCCGAAATAGCGCGCGTCAGGCGCGGCGTCGCGGGCGCGGTCGAACCGGGCCAGCGTTTCCGGCGCCTGGTGCTCCGTGCCGCCATTCAGCGCCAGCCGGTGCGCCACGCCGTCGCGCGACAGCCGGGCCGAGGCGTCGAGCGCCACCGTCGCCCCCTTGAAGCGGTTGATGTGGCCGAAAAAGGCGAACCGGTCCCGCCGCATTGTCGTCCGGGCCGGCGCCGCGTCGACGGCTGGCAGGCCGTTCGGCAAGACGGAGATGCGTCCGGCCGGCAGCCCCCAAGCGACGTAGCGGTCGCGCAGGAACCGGCTGGGCGCGACAAAATGGTCCACCTGGGCGAGCGCTCCGCCGATGTGCAGCTCCCGCAGCCGGAAATCGGTCAGGCCACGGTCGGGGAAGCACCGGCGGCAGGCATCGGGCGTGGCCGCGTGGCACAGCGCCCCCGCCGTGGTGACCATCTGCCCGTCATTGGCGCAGATGCTATAATAGTCGTGCAGCGTCATCACGACCGGCACGCCGGGCAGCACGCGGCGCACCACGCCGACCATCTCCACGCCGAGCGTCATCAGATGGTGGATGTGCACGATGTCCGGCTGCAGCTCGGCCAAAAGCGTGGCCAACGGCAGGGAAACGCCGTGCAGGTCGAGCTGCGACATGTTGAACGGGTCGAACCGTCCGGTCCACATCAGCAGCTCGTCAGGCTCGGCGCCGACGGCCTGGAACGGGGTGCCGGGGCTTTGCGGACGTTGATGCTGCGCGGTGCCGGCCAGGAACAGCCCCTCGACGCCGCCCTCATGGCGCAGTGTGCGGAACAGGTCGTGGGCGAAGATCTCGGTGCCGCCGGCCTGCAGGCCTGGATGGGCGTGCAGCAGGAACAGGATGCGCATCGGGGCTAGCCCTTCTCGAATATGCAGATGTCCTGGAAGCTCGGCGTGTCGCGCCCGCTCCAGTGGCCGTATTGCATCGGGCTGCGGCGGCGCAGGCCGTGCCGCAGGAACATCTCCAGCAGCACGTCCTCGTCGAACGCGACGGCGGTGAGCGGCGCGCCGGGCTCAGCCTGATAGACCGGGCCGGGGCCGGCGGGGTCGAAGGCAAGGCGGCCCGGCTTGGCCGCGAGCGCCGCCCGGGCAGGCGGGTTCATCAGGAACGCAGTGGCGAAACAGCGTCCGCCCGGCGCCAGCAGCCGCGCGGCCTCATGGGCGTAGTGCAGGGCCTCCGGCGCATCCAAGTGGGTCAGCACCGAGACGAGGCAGACCAGGTCGAACGAGGCGTCCGGGAACGGCAGCCGCGTCCCGGCGGTCGGCAGCGCACCGTGCGGATTATATAGCGGATGGTGCAGGTCGAGATGCTGGAAGCGCACCCGGGGATACGATGGCGTGATGGCCGCCGCGCACCAGGCGATGCCCGCCGCAACCGGGTCGACCCCTTCATAGCTGCCGGCCTCGTCGAGGTATTGCGTCAGCGGCAGCGCCAGGCGGCCGATGCCGCAGCCGATGTCCAGCATGCGTTCGCCCGGCGTTAAATCGGCGTCGCGCACCAGGCGCTCCAGGAACTCCGCCCCGATGGCGCGGAAGTCGCCGTCGCCGCAGAACATCAGGTCCGGTGGCGGCGCCGGCATGAAGCGGTTGGCGGCCAGATGGCGGCGTAGCGTCGCGATCTCGGTCATGCCGCGGCCCGGTGCGTACGCCGCGCCATCAACGCCGCGATGACGCCGTCCCAGCGGCGGTGGTGCAGGCGGCGGTTATACAGCGACGCCAGCGTATCGGAGTAGCCGGCGTGCAGCCGTATGGAGCGGCGCTCGAAGTGGAACAGCTCCGCCTCCGGCACATAGGCGATGCCGGCCCCGGCCGCGCGCAGCCGCAGGCACAGGTCGGAGTCCTCGAAATCGCCGATGACGTAGTCTTCGGACAGGCCGCCCACCGCCTCGAACAGCGCGCGTCGGACCAGCATGGCGGCGCCCGTCACGCCCGGCACCCGGCGGCGGCGCTGCGCCGCGGGCCAAAAGCGCGGCATGCCCTTATAGTAGTGCGCGTTGTACCACATCCCGTCGGCGTCGCGCTCGAAGAACAGGCCGGCGTGCTGGATGGAGCCGTCGTCGAACAGCAGCTTTGGCCCGACCGCGCCAATGCCCGACACCGCGAGCGCCGCCCGCATCGCACCGAGCCAGCCCGGCCCCGCCGGCACGACATCCGAATTCAGCAGCAGCAGGGCCGGCGCGCGGGCCAGGGCCGCCCCGGCGTTGTTAGCGGAGGCAAAGCCCGCATTGCACGGCATGACCGCCATCGTGAACGCCAGCCCGTGCAGGCTGTGCAGGCCGCGCAGCAGGAACTCAAGCTCGACCCGCTGTTCCGGGCTGTCCAGGACATAAACCAGCTCCGCCCGCCGGCACTCGGGGTCCAGCGCCAGCGCCGCGACTTGGAAGCGCAGGAAGTCGAGGTTGCGATACAGCGGAACCAGCACCGTCACCGTCGGCTGGCGCACCGGCGTTCCGATCTGCACGACGTCGACGGCCCCGCGGACCGCCATGGCCTGGCGGTGCAAGGCGGCGGCGGCCGGGGCAAGGCAGGCATCGAGCATCGCCGGCGTCACCAGTTCGGGCGGCACGCAGGACAGCACGACATCCCGTGCGGCGCCGGGCGGCAACTGGCGGAGCGGCGCCGTCACCTCGATGGCGTTGCCCGAATGCAGGCGCAGCGCCAGGCTGGGCTGCGCGCATAGGCCGCCCGAGGGGTCGGGCACGTGGGCCACGAAGCCGGCCTGCTGTTGGGTCGGGAAGGCGGCCTTGGCATAGCGGCTGGCGACGTCGGGCCGGCGGAACCGGTGCAGTTGCCCAGGCGCGATGAAGGCGGTGGCGGCCGGCGTGTGCAGCTCGGCGCCAGCGACCAGTTGCAATGGGTCGCGCAGCCATCCGCGGAGGAATATCCCGCCCGCTCCGTCCGGCAGCACGATCTCAAGTGCGGCGCCGAGCGGGCGGGCGGGATCATCGTGGCGGCGCGGGGCAGCCGGCGCCAGCACTTGCATTTCGCGGAGCAGCGCCGCCGCCGGGCCGCCGGCAGGCGCCAAGGCACGCAGGCAGGCCGTCCGCAGCGCGCCGCCCGCCGAACCGCTCCCGTGACCGCCCCCATGGCCTTGCAGGACATCGGGCAGCGTCTTGGCCGCAGCCTGCACGGTCCATAGCAGCGGACGGTCGCACAAGGCGAGCAGCAGGTCGCCGTCGCGGACCGGCTCGATCATCTGGAGTCCGGACAGATGCGCCGCGGACTGGCCGCCCATCGCCGGTGCGCCGCTGTGCCGCACCCGGTCCGCGCCCAGGACATAAAGCGTGGCGTCCGGCGGCACGCGCACGCCGCTCAGCACCATCCAAGCCGGGGTGGCATAGGCAATCGGCTCGGCGGCGCCGGCGTCCCGGGCGCATAGGCGCGCGAGCCGGACGCAGGCGTCGGTGAACCCGGCATCGGCGGCCAGGCCGAACGCTGTGCGGCAGAAACCCAGCAGGAACCCGAGCAGCCGGCGGCACGACGCCGGGTCGAGCTCCTCCGCCAGGTCGACCGCATCGGCGCCCATGGCCACGGGAAATCCACCCCGCGCCGTGGCACCCAACAGCGGGGCGCCGTCTGCCCCGGCGGGCAGGCGCATCGCGGCAATGTGGTGTGGGCCTGATGCGCCTTGGACGGCAACGGTGCCGTAGGGCGGAACAAGGCCGGGATGCCCGGCCATCGCGCCGCCTCCGCCATCAGGCACAACCATCAGCACGACGTCGTCCGAAAGCAGGACGGCACGCGGCGGGAGTATGTCATGCGTCAGGTCGCGAAGCAGCATTGTCGTGGTCCCCGGGCGGTCAGGCAGGAAAGCGCCAGGGACCGCCCGCCGGGCAGCCCCTGGTTAGTCCGTCGCCGGGTTAGTGGACCGTGAAATAGCCTGACGGGTTGTTGTGGATGTCCTCGGCCTTGACGCCGATCAGGGTAATCGACTCGTTGCCGAGGCTGATGACGGCGTTGCCGCCATGGTCCTGCACGTGCGAGGCGACATCCGCGGCGGTGGCAATCGACAACCCATTGATGTTATGCTGGATCTGTAGAATGTCGCCGTCGTTGAGGCCCATCACGACGTTCTGGCCGCCGTTGCTGTTGAACACGAAGGTGTCGTGGCCGGTGCCGCCGATCATGGTGTCGTCGCCATGGCCCGCCAGCATGACCGTGCTGCCGCTGCCGCCGATGAGCACCTCATTGCCGCTGCCGGCATGCATGGTGTCTTGGCCGGCGCCGCCGATCAGCGTGTCGTGGCCGCTGCCGCCCTGCAGGTAGTCGTTGCCGGCGCCGCCGCTGAGCAGGTTGTGGCTGGCGCCTGCGATCAGTGTGTCGTTGCCAGCGCCGCCCATCAACGTGTCGTGCCCAGCGCCGGAGGTCTCGATCACATTGTTGCCGCCGCCGCCATCGAGCAGGTTGTGGTCTCCGCTGTCGAAGATAACGTCGTGTCCCGCCCCGCCATCGATTGAGTTATGATTTCCCAAGATATTAAAGAAATCGTCGCCGTTTCCGCCTGAAGCATGATCGAAATTATGTGTTAGGAAGAATTGGTCGTCTGCACCACTGCCGGTTAACATGGCATGGTTTGCCGTATCAACGATAAAACTGCCTCCGGGTATCGTCGCCATTTCGTACTCCTGTTGCCGCCTGGGCCGGGACTGTTCGATCAACATCCGACCTGGACACACTACTCAGGACTTCACGATCTCGTCAATTCTACCGAAGGTTGATTATGATTTTTAACTCTCTATTAATACTGGTTGGAACGAACGCGTGGGGAAATAGCGGGCCTGTCACTCAACCCGTGACGCGCCCGTAAAGGTTCACGCTCCGGCAACGCGATATTGGTGCAACGCAACAAACCTATCGCGCCCAGAGCATCGAGTTCGCGTATCAATCCACTCTCGGAATGGATTGGAGCAACGGCCACCTTGCAAAATCTGGCCGTGCCCAGGTCGCCCCTGCTTCGGGCGCGTGCCGCTAGCGGAAGGGGCCGTTGAGCCGGACGATCGCCAGGTTGAGCCAGGATGCGAAACTGACCCACAGCAGGTATGGCACGATCAACAAGCTGGCGGCCGTCGAGAACTCGGCCAGGCCGATGATGAGCGCGAGGCACGAGGCCCATAGGAAAATCACCTCGAACAACGCCCAGTCCGGGCGCTTGAGGCGGAAAAACAGCGGGCTCCAGAGGAAATGGAACAAGCCGTTCAGCGCGAACAGCACGACGACACGTATGCGGCCCGCCGTATCGGGCGCCGCCTCCCACGCCAGTGCACCCGACCAAGCCGCCATGCCGAGGATCAGCGTCCAGGCCGGGCCGAACGCCCAATCAGGCGGCTGCCAACTGGGCTTGCGCAACGCGCGGTACCACGGCCCGATCTCGGTCGCGAGCCCGCCGGCCCCGGCCAGCGCGATGGCCAACAGGGCGGCCACGATGATTGTCCAGGTCATGGTGTCCAGCTCATTGCGCGCCCTGCCCCGACGTCGAGTGCCAGATCAGGTGCTCCAACACCCGGCGCGTGCGGTTGACCGACGCGCGCACGCTTTCGAGCATTTCCGGCATCCTCGCCGTTTCCCCGCCATCGGTGATCTCCAGCGCCGCAAGCTGCGCATTTTCGACCACATGGGAAAGCAGCTCCTTGAACAACAGGTCACCCTTGGCATCGAGCCGGTTGGATGGCGGGTGGCCACGCTCAAAGATCCGCTCCTGGAAGCGCTGCCGGGAGGCCTCGGCGACCTTCTGCTCAGTAAGGTCGGTGAATAGCAGCACGAACCCGGTCACCCGGCCCGGCGAGGAGAACACCGGGTCCGCGCGCACCTGGACCGGACGGCCGCCCAGCACAGCCTCGCCGCGCCAAGTCGTGCTGCGGTCCATCAGGTCCCATAGCATCCGTCGGGCCATAGTCGCGTCGGCGAACAGTGCGGGCAGGCCAGCAAGGGTTCCGGGCGCCGGAGCGATGCCAGCCAACAGGCGCTGGAATGCGTCGTTGACCAGCAGGATGCGGCCTGCTGCATCCGCGACCACGACCGGCGACCCGGACGCCCGCACCTGGCCCTGCACGCGGTCGAGCTGGTCCTTCGCGATCAGCAGGCCCACGGAGCGGAACTGCAGGATAACGTCCTTCACCGTGTCGCCGATCAATTGGGCAGCGGCCAAGTCGGCCTCGGACCAGGCTTCGGAGGTGCGCTCCACCAGTTGATGCCATTGCGCGAACGACCGGCGCGGTGACAAGTCGAAGGGAGTCGCCCCGGCCACGAAGGCCTTGGCCGGGTCGCCGCCCCAGGTCACGGTACGCACGCGTTCCGGGCGGAACCACACCAGGCATTCGCCGCCAGCGGCCGAAAGCGGGACCGCGACCATCCCGCTCGCCACCGGGCTCAAGGCCATGAACTCGGGCTCATCCAGACCGAGCGACATGGTGGCGATCACGGGCGCGCTTCCTGGCATGGCGGCCTTCGCATCCAGCCACTCGCCGATCCGGCGCAGCTCCAGCGTCCCGGGCACCTCCCCGGCGGTGAGAACCTGGCCCTCGAACAGCAGCGCGACGCCAGTCGCATTGAGCGGCTGCAGCAGGGATTGCGGATGGTCGAACAGGGCGCTCCGCCAGTTGCCCTCGCGCGGGATCGCCTCGATCAGCCGCTGCTCCAGGCGGCGCACCGCGATCTCCGCCTGGCCGCGCGCGAAGCTCGCCAGCGCCGCGATGCGGGTGCCGACGGCCTCGGCCAGCAGTTCGCACACTGCCCGCGTCTCGAACGGCAGGACGCGGGGTGCATAATGATGGCACGAAATCAGGCCCCAGAGCCGGCCGCCAACCATCAAGGACACGACCAAAGTGGCGTCCACGCCCATGTTCTTAAGATATTGCACATGAATTGGCGATACGCTGCGCAGCGAGCACATCGACATGTCGAGCGGCTGCCCGGTATCCGGCAGCACCGGGGGCATGAGCGGAATGGGAGTATAGTTGATGTCGACCAGCACGCGCACCCGGTTCCGCTCATAGAGCCGCCGGGCGATTTGCGGGATGTCGGTCGCGGGATAGCGATTGCCGAGGTATGGCTCCAGCGCCAGTTCACGCTCCTCGGCGAGCACCTCCCCGTGGCCCTCCTCATCGAAGCGATAGACCATCACGCGGTCGTAGCCGGTTAGGTCGCGGAAGATGCGGGCGGTCTCGTCGCACAGCGTGCGCAGCGAGGACGATTGCAGAATCCGCCGCAGCCCGTCCTCGACCTGGCGCGAACGGTCCGCCGTCGGGCCGGCACGCTCCAGTTCGACGACCAGGCCGCCATGCGGCGGGCGGTGCAGCACGACATCGAACGCACCGCGCGCCGGACCGACGGCGCAGCGCATGGCGAGAGGCAGGGTGCCCAGCATCGGCACGTCGGCCTGGGGGCCGATGCAGCTAGCAAGGTTGCCCTCGATGGCGTCCACTGGAAGGCCGATCAGGTCATGCGTCAGGCCCAGGAATGATGCGGCGTTGGCGCTGGCCTGGACGATGGTGTGGCTGGGCTCGCGCAGCACGAGCAGCGCGCCATGCGGCTGGATCGAGCCGGCAAGATGTATCTGCTCCTGCTCGCAATTCGACAGGTCCGCCTGGCCAAAGGCGGGGGAGGCGGCGCGCTGGGGTGGCAAACGCTTGGTCTCCCCGTGTCAGCCGGCGAGGGCGGCACCTTGATCGGCGCCAGTCTCCAACGCATAGCGGTTGAGTTTCGTATGCAGGCTTTGCCGGCTGAGGCCCAGAAGCTCGGCCGCCGCGGTGCGATTGCCATCCACTTGCCGCAGCGCTTCCGTGATGCAGTGGCGCTCAACCGCGTCCGACGTTTCCCGCACCACCTGCAGCAGCGGCGTGCGGCCGACCTTCTGGGTGACGGCCTCCAGCAGGTCCGCGAGGTGGTCACCTGCCAAATGAGGCTCGCGGCGGCTCACGTCGCGCAATGCCACGCCATAATAGGCCGGGTTGATGTCCGTGTTGCCGGCGGCGGAAACCTCGATTTGAGTCACTGTGCCCAGGTCGCCGGTGATGGCCATGGGAAGCAGCCGGACCGAACGGTTGCGCTGCAACATTGCAAGCAGCGCTGCCGCATCGCAATGAGGCTCCCCCAGCCAGCGGCCAAGGTCCTCGCCCACCGCCGCGCCCTCGGCCGCGACCTGGATCAGGTCGAGGAAGGCGCGGTTGGCGCGCAGCACCACGCCATTGCCGTTCAGCGCGACAAAGGCGTCCGGCAGGCGGTCGACCAGCGTATCGATCGACAGCGCGGCCTTCGGGGCCATGGCCGCGGCTGGAACGCCGACCGGGGCGATATGCAGCAAATAGCGCTGCCCCGGCTCGAAGGCCATCAGCGTCGCGCGGACCGTGCAAGCCTCGCGCTGCGGACCCAGGCGCATCAAGATGCCCGGCGCACGGCCCTGCTCGCGCACCTGCCGCAGCATGGCCAGGAACACCTCCCGCTCCGGTGCGGCCAGGCCCTCCAGGAAATCCCAACCCGGCGCCAGATGCAGCGACCGCACCGCCGCCGGGTTCGCCTCGACGATGCGGAAGTCGGCGGCGCTGATCATCAGCACGGCCTCGGTCGAGGCATCGAACAGCAGCCGATAGCGCGTCTCGACGTCGCGCAGCTTCCAGTATTCCTGCTCGGTCGCCTGCTGCGCCGCGATCAGCCGCGTCTGCAATTCGGCCACGGCCTTGAGGTTCTTGCCCATGGCGAGCAGGCCGCCGTTCGTCCCGCCCATGCGGATTGTCGTGTATTCCATCGGCAGCTCGAGCCCGCTCGGGAAGCGCTGCAGCACATGCCGGAAGGCCGATATGCCGCGCGCCCGGGCATCCTCGACGATCCGCTCGACCTCGTTGGTGCCAGGTCCCACCGTTTCCGTCCACGGACGGCCAAGCCAGGCGCCTACGCCCTCCTCGGACACCGAGTTCGACAGCGTGGCCTTTTGGATCACGCCCGCACTGTCGAGCACCAGGGTGACATCGGGTTGGGCAAAGTTCACGCCTGACATAAACGATGTAACCCCTGCGGCATAGCACCATGAACGCGAGGGCTACGTGCGTGCCTCCGACTCCCTGGTATCTAAGCGAACCACGCCTCAAGGCAAGAGAACGTGGCAATCGCGCCTGCCACCATTTCGGCCCGAGGCGCTGGGTCTGCCCCGCAAGCGTCAAGGGCCGCGCAGAAGTCGCGCCAGCGCACATGGTCCGTGCCAGTGCCGGCCAGCAGGAACGTCCGGCCTGCCGTATCGGACGCTGGCAGCAGGTGGTCGAGCCGCCGGGCAAGCTGCCGCCCGCCGAGGGTCGAACCCTCCATCACATAAAGACTGCCCATTGCGTGCGCCGGCGACCAAGGGATGCCCGGGGCCGGATGCCGCGGCAACTCCGCAATGGCCGCATCGGATCGGCCCAGCGCCGCCATGTCGGACCGCAGCAGATGCGCCCGGCGCCACTGCGCGGGCTGCAAGCCGGGCGGCGCTGCCTGGGCGACCGCCGCCTCGAATGGATCATGGAAGCCATGCAGCCGGGCCAGCAAGCCGCCATACGCGTCGCGGTCAAGCTGGCCCGCCGCCAAGGCCGCGAAGACCGGGACATGGTGAAGCCGTTCGTGCACCGCCGCCGTCGCAAGGCGCAGTTCGGTTCGCGCCGAAGCAGGGGATGGGAACGGCATCGCAATGTCATATCATACGAACACATCCCGTGGGGAGTCGGCGCGCAGGCTATCGCCAAGCTCGGCCGCGGCCCGGGCCACGTCGGTGCGCAGGCACTCCAGGCTGCGCTTCAGCATGAAGCTGCCATCCGTGCGCGCCACCAGCCCCGTGAGGTTCACCCGGCCATCCGGCAGCAGCCGCGCATGGCCGCCGATCGGCGTGCGGCACGACCCGTCGAGCGAAGCCAGCAGCGCCCGCTCGCCGTTGGCCATGCAGCGTGCGTCCACGTCCTCGATCGCGCCCAGCAAGTCCTGCAGCTCGGCGTCGCCGGCCCGGACCGTAATGCCCACGATGCCTTGGCAGGCGGAGGGCACCATAACCTCGGGGTCGATCACGACCGACGCCTCGTCCTCCAGCCCCAGCCGCCGCATGCCGGCCAGCGCCAGCAGCGACGCGGTGAAGTCGCCGCGCTTCACCTTGTCAAGCCGCCCGTGCACGTTGCCGCGGATGTTCTCGATGCGCAGGTCGGGCCGCGCATGCAGCAACTGGGCGGCGCGGCGCACGCTGCTCGACCCCACGACCGCGCCGTGCGGCAGGGCGGCGTAAGGGTCGCCGCTTTCGGGAATTTCGCAATCGACGCCCAGGATCAACGCATCGCGGGGGTCCTCGCGCTTCAGCACGCACGCCAGCACGATGCCCGGCGGCAGCTCCGTCTCAAGGTCCTTCAAACTATGAACCGCGAAGTCGATGCGGCGGTCCAGCAGCGCCTCGTGGATCTCCTTGCTGAACAGGCCCTTGCCGCCGATGTCGGCCAGGCGCTCGCCCGTGCTCTGGGTCGCGTCGCCGGTGGTGCGGATCGCGTGCTCCTGGAACACGTCCATGCCGCGCAGCACCGGGCAGAACTGGCTGAGCAGGGTCAGGAACGCCCGGGTCTGCACCAAAGCAAGCGGCGAGGCGCGGGTGCCGACGCGCAGCGGCAGGCCGTGGTGGTGCGGCTTGACCTTGGGGATGACCCTCGCCCGTGCCGTCACAGCGGCGCGGGCGCGCAGGCAGGCCTCCGGCGGCTCGCCTTGCAGGTTGATGTGCGCGTCGTCGATCAGAAGGTCCATCGTCACTCCCCTACGCCCATCGATGCCGGCGCGTTGTCATGTTGGGCGCGTTGGCGCCGGTTAATGGTCATGCGAATGGCGCATTGAGGCGGACGACAGCGAGGTTCAGCACCCCTGCGAACGTCACCCACGCCAGGTACGGGACCAGCAGCCATCCTGCCGACTGCGAGACGGACGACGCCGCCACGATCAGCAGCACGATCGACAGCCAGAACACGACGACCTCGAACAGCGCCCAGTCCGGCCGTTGGAAATGGAAGAACAGCTCGCTCCACCCAACGTTCAGCAGCGCGTTCAGCGCGAACACGCCGACGATGCGCAGGCCCTGCACGCGGTTGCGGGCGGCGTTCCAGGCCACCACGCCGGACATGGCGATCAACGCATAGATCAGCGTCCAGGCCGGGCCGAACAGCCAGTCCGGCGGCTGCCACGACGGCTTCCGCAGGCTGAGGTACCATGGCCCGATATCAGTCGCCGACGCGCCCAGCCCCGCCACCACCATGGCCGCCAGCGCCGCGACGGCGATCGGACGCCAGCGCCGTCCGGGCCGCCCAACCGTCATGCGCGCGCGACCCCGAGCAGTTGCGCCATGTCCTTCACGAAGATCCGCACGTGCGCCATCAGGTCGCGGCGCACGAGCTTCTTGTTCATGTATGCCTCCCAGGTCAGGCGCTGGACGTCCGGGTCCCGGCACATCTTCACGAACTTCTCGCGGCGGCTGTCGCTCGAGTACCAGAACCACTGCATCATCCCGAGTATCCAGAACACCCGCCCATGCGCCGCCATGAACCGCTTGCGCGCCAGCCGCAGCGAGCGCACGTCGCCGGTGGCGCACAACGCCTCGACTGCCTCCGCCGCGAGCCTGCCGCCGAGCATCGCGTAATAGATGCCTTCGCCCGACGCTGGAGCCACCACGCCCGCCGCGTCGCCGGCGAGCACCACGTCGCGGCCGTTGTCCCAGCGCTTCATCGGGCGCAGCGGAATCGGCGCGCCCTCTCGCCGAATAGTCTCCATTGCGTCCAGCCCCATCGTCTTGCGCAGCGCGCCGATGGCCGGGCGCAGGCCAAACCCCTTGCGGGCCGATCCGGTGCCGACGCTCATGGTGTCGCCGTGCGGGAAGATCCAGGCATAGAAGTCGGGGGACAGCTTGCCCTGGTAATAGACGTCGCAGCGGGACCGGTCGAAGACGGCAGGATCTGGGGCGCGGACGATCTCGTGATACGCGAACACGTATTTGACCCGCTCCCAGCCCTTCACGCACTGCTTGGCGACGTTCGAGCGTGCGCCGTCCGCGCCGATCACCGCGCGGGTCCGCACCGCCGCTGGGCCGTCCTTGCCGTTGTAATGCAGGACAGTGACGCCGTCCGGGCCGTGGCTGATGCGGTCGAACGTGCCGGTGCGGCGGACTGCGCCGGCCGCCTCGGCACGGCCGCGCAGCCATTCGTCGAAGGTCTCGCGGTCGACCATGCCGACGTAGCCGCCGCCCGTTTCACCTTGGCCTATGGGCATGTCGGCCTCCTGGGCCGAGGGCGAGACGATGCGCGCGCCGGTCGCACGGGCCACGATCAGGCTGTCCGGTATGCCGAACTCGCGCACGCAGATCGGCGGGATCGCGCCGCCGCACGGCTTGATGCGGCCCCCGCGATCCAGCAGCAGCACGCTGCGGCCTGCCTGGGCCAGGTCGGACGCCGCCGTGGCGCCCGCCGGGCCGCCGCCTACCACGACCGCATCGAATATTTCGTCCATCACCGCCTCCCTATCCTGCCTGCACGGCGCCGGCGCCCAGGGTCGGGCGCCGGGCTGCATGATCGCCATGCGTCGTGAACACGCCCATCGCCAGCCCGGCGGCGGCCAGGAACAGCACGGCCTCCATGCCGAACACCGCCGCGTAGGCCATGGCCGGGGAGCCGAAGACGTGGCGCGCCAGATCGCTCGCTGCCGTGCCGGCCAGCCCGCCAGCGCCGAAGGCCAGTGCCTGGGCCGCGCCCCATAGCCCCATACGCGTGCCCTCGCGCGCGGCGCGTCCGTCGCTGGCCAGGCCCATCATGGAGCCGATCGCCGACACCGCGAACGCGCCGTTGGCAGCGCCGAGCAGCAGCACGCCTTCGCGCAACGGCCATGGGAAGCCAATCAGGCCCGACGCCGCGAGCAGCAGGATCGCCACCGCCGAACCGACGCAGCCGCCAATGGTCGACACCCGCATCGCCCGGGTCCGGAACCCGCCGGCGAGCACGCTGCATACCGCGACCAATGCCATGCCGGCCAGCACGCCAGCGTGGTGCAGGCCCGTCAGCCCCGTGGACTGACCCGGCGTCAGCGCGAACACCGCGCCGGCGAAGGGCTCAAGAATGAGTTCCTGGGCGCTGTAGGCCAGCATGCTGACGAACACGAAGACGGCGAAGCGCCGAGCCTGCGGTTCCGCCCAGACTTCTGCCAGGGTTGCCAGGAAACCGGCATGGGCGGCGGCGGGTGCGGGCGCGCTCGCCTCGCCCTCCATGCCCCAAACCGCCAACGCCGCCACGATGAAGGCCGCCGCCGCCGCAACGGATACGACGGCCACCAGGCGCTCCGGTGAGAACGGGTCCAGCAGCTTGCCCGCCACCGTGCCCGTCACCGCGATTCCCGCGATCATCATGAGCCAGACGATCGTCGCCGCCGCAGCCCGGCGCCGCGGGTCCACCCGTTTGGCCAGCAAGGTCAGCAACGCGGTCCCGGCCGAGCCGACGCCCACGCCCACCGCCGCGAACGCCGCCACCGCGAGCGCCACGCCCCAGGCCAAATGCGCCGCCATCAGCGCCGTTGCACCCGCCGCGCCCATGCTGCCTATCGCCAGCGCCGCCATGCCGCCCACGATCCACGGCGTCCGCCGCCCACCAAGGTCCGAGCCGTAGCCCAGCCGCGGACGCAGCACCTGCAATGCATAGTGGAAAGCGACCAGCGCCCCCGGGATCAGCGCCGGCAACGCGAGCTCGACCACCATCACCCGGTTCAGCGTGGAGGTTGCCAGCACGACGACCGACCCCAGCCCGGCCTGCACTAGGCCCAGCCGCAAGATGCCGAGCCAGCCGAGCGGGCGCATCAGGCCAACCCAGCCGGGCGCAGCGCGAAGGCCGTGACCAGCATGCCGGCCACATACAGCGTCGTTCCGGTGCCGTTATACCAAGGCGCAAGCTGCCGCGGGTCCTGCATGAACCGGTCCATCAGCCCAGCCTGCACCAGCAGCAGGATCGCCACCGCCGCCGCGTGCGCGGGGTGGCCCCAGCCCAGCAGCAGCCCAATTACGACGATCTGCGGCAGCGCCATCACCACGCAGGCGAGCCGCGCCGCGGGCAGGACGCCCAGCAGCACCGGCAACGAGTTCACCCCCGTCTGCCGGTCGCCCTCGACCGACTTGAAATCATTCAGCGTCATGATCCCGTGCGCCCCGGCGCTGTAGGCCGCTGCGACGGCGATGATGCGCCAGTTGGGCAGCGTGCCCGCCATGATCGCGGCGGCGGTGAACCACGGCAGGCCCTCATAGCAGGCGGCGCAGGCGAGGTTGCCCCACCAGCCGTTCTGCTTCAGCCGCACCGGCGGCGCGCTGTAGGCCCAGGCCAGCGCGATGCCGAATACCGCAGCGCCGAACGCCCAGCCGCCCAGGGCAGCGGCGACCAGCAATGATAGGACCGTGCACGCCACCGCGATGGCGATCCCGCTGCGCCCGGGTATCCGGCCGGACGGGATGGGCCGGCCCGGCTCGTTGATCGCGTCGACGTGGCGGTCGAACCAGTCGTTCACCGCCTGGCTGGTGCCGCACACCAGCGGACCCGATAGCGCGACGCCGGCCAGCGCCAGCCCCCAGCGCCCGGCCAAAGGCTGCCCGGATGACACGATGCCACAACCGAACGCCCACATCGGCGCGAACCAGGTGATGGGCTTCAGCAGTTCCAGCACCGCAGCCGCGCTGGGCCGGGCCGGCGCCGTTATAGACAGGGTGGCCATCAGCTCGGCTCCACCGTGGCCGGGTCGCCAATGCCGTAGCGGCGCAGCTTCACATAGAGGCTCTGCCGGCTCAGCCCCAGCATCTCGGCGGCCGACGCCCGGTTGTCGTTGGTAAGTTCGAGCGCCGCCTCGATCGACAGCCGTTCGATCACCTCGGTCGCCTCGCGCACCAGCTCCTTCAGCGACACGCGTCCGATCAGCTCGGACAATTGCTCGACCGACCGCGGCAACTGCCGGGCCGCCCGCGTCTCCACTTGCAAACGCGGCCCGACGTTGCGGATCGCGTAGCCAAACGACGGGTGCCCGCCGTTGCGCACCGACACGGCCGAGATCTCGACCTGCGACACCGAGCCTGCCTCGCCGCGCATCGTCGTGGAAAAGAACCGCACCGAGCCACGGCTGCGCAGGTTCGACGTCAGCACGTCGAGGTCGACGCCGCTCGTGCCCACCCAGCGGCCCAAGGGCTGGCCGCGCGCCTGGTCCTCGCGCTGCAGTTGCGCCATGTCGAGGAACGCCGCGTTGGCGGTGATGATCGTGCCCTCGTGGTCGGTCACGACGAAGCCGTCCGGCGCGCTTTCGACCGCGCGCAGCAGCTTGGTCTTCACGTCCGGCACCGCGGGCACGGTGCCCTGGACGGGGGAGATGCGCATCAGGAACAACGTCTCGTTGTCCTGGCGGAACAGCGACACCTTGACCAGCACCGCCTGGTCGCCGCGCACGAGGCGGGCCGGGATGTCCTCGGACCGGGCGCCGCTGCGGATCGCGGCCAGGTGCCCCTGCAGCGCCGGCAAGCTTTCGGCGGTGAAGATCTCTGCCATCATATGGCCGACGAGGCCCTGCGACGCGGGGCCGAACATGTCCTTGCCGGCTGGGTTGGCCTCCAGCACGCGGTGCTTTGCGGGGTCGAGGATCAGCACCGCCTCGGACGAGAGCTGGAACAGCAGACGGTAGCGCATCTCGACGTCGCGCAGCTTGGAATAGTCGCGCTCCATCGACTGCTGCGCGTTCATCAGCCGCTGCTGCAGGGCGGACATGACGCGCAGGTCGCGGCCGAATACCACGATGCGGCCATCGGCGCCGACCTGCACGCCGCAATACAGCACCGGCACGGACCGCCCGTCGGTCGTCAGGTGGTTGATGTGACGCCACTTCGGTTCGCTGGCCGTGGTCGCCTCGCGCAGCAGCGCCTCGACCTTCGACCGGCTGTCCGGCGCGACGGTGGCGATGATCGCGCGTCCGACCCAACTGGCGCTGTCGTCCAGGTCGGCCATCAGCTCGGAGCTTTGGAATGCCGTATCGCGGATCACGCCATCCGCGTCGACGATCAGGGTCACGTCGGACGCCGCTGCGATTAGCGAGGCGGCCGAAGCAGCGTCGAGGTCCCCCAGCGACGTCTGCGGTGATACGAACGTTTTCACAAGTGCCGAGATCCCCCAGTGCACGCCTTGTTCCCCGCCCCCAGTCCCAGTCTTGTTGCCGCAGGCCGGAACGGGCCTGCAGGTCGTAAATCAGCCGCGGCGGCGGACCCGTTGCGTGGGGGGACCGGCCGTTATCGACGTTTGACCGCGGAATCAACCAACGCCTGCGCGTGCAGGACCGCCTGTTGCCCGTCGGTCGCCGTGCCGTCTGCGCCAACCTGCGCCGCAAGCAGCGGGTTGGCGGTGAATCCTGGCCCACCGACGAGCACGCCAAGGGCCGGGTTCTGCGAGGCGCGCCGCACCGAGCGTATCTCGGCCCGCACCACGTCCAGCTTGTCGTCGCAGGCGAGCGAGAAGCCGATCACCTCGACCCATTGGCGGCGCACCATGGCGCGCAGGTCGGCGCTGCCGGCGACTGGCCCGGTCCAAGCGTTCCAGCCGGCCCGGCGGAAGAATTCATAGACCATGGACAGGCCGAAGGTGTGGGTTTCCCCCGGCAGCGGCACCAGGAGCACGCGCGGGCCATTGGTGCACATTTCGGGAGAGCGCAGGAAAGACGGGCTCAATTCGCGCATCGCGTTCTGCAGCCGCCACAGGCCAATGGTGACCTCGGTGAAGTCGCAAATGTCGTTTTCCCACATCTCGCCCAGGCGGCGGGCGGCGGGGGCGAGCAGGTCGAGATAGAGCGACTCGGCGGCCGCGCCCCCGTCGTGCATGGCCTCGACGAAGGCGACCGTCGCCAGCTCGCCGCGGGCCAGCACCAGGCCGACCAGGTCCGCGACATGCGCCGTCGTCACGACCAGCGGCATTGAGATGGCCGCAACCGGCCGGGCGTGCGCCTTCAGCAGCAGTGGAATAACGTCCAGCTCGACAGTCCGCGTCAGGATAGCGCGGCGCGCCTGGTCCTCGCACCGGGTCGTCTGCGAGTCGTCGCGCCGGGTCGCCCGTGACCATACAAGCTGACGGTTGGCAGCGCCCATGGCATCGGCCTCCGTCCGGCAGTCCTGCATGGCGAGCTGTTGTCCCATCGGTCCCGTCATAGTGCGTCTTCTCCCTAGTTGAAGCGTCCCGACCTCAAGTGTCAAGTTCGATTTACGTAACGCGCGCTTGACACACCGGCTGGGCCGGCTCTAGCGTTCGTTCAGTCAGAAATCCCGGCCCGACACGGGATGCCAAAACGAAGCAGGTCACGGGTTGAGCTTATGTTCGCGATAGTTAGGCAACCGCGGAAAGAGTTTTTCCAAGCGGCGCCGAGCTAGCGCACCTTCTAGGGAAGGCATTGTCAAGCGATGTTTACTCATCTCATCGAACACCTTGTAAACTCGCTGGATTGCAGCCCCTGGGGCGGCGCGACAGGGCGCGGCATCCGGCCAGCATTCCGCCAGGTACGGCGGCCATCGCTGTACACGCCGGACGAGCGCCAGCGCCGCGATGCCTCGCCATGGACGATCGTGCAGGGCGTGCTCGCCCCAGCGCAGTTCGTCGTGTTCCTGGTCAGCCTCTGCCTCGTGTCCCGCTATCTCAGCACTGGGCTGGGCGAACAGGCGGCGACGGCGTCGATCGTGACCAAGACGCTCTGCCTGTATGCCATCATGATCACCGGGAGCATCTGGGAGCGGGAGGTGTTCGGACGCTACCTGTTCGCCCCGGCCTTTTTCTGGGAGGACGTCGTCAGCATGCTGGTGCTGGCGCTGCACACCGCCTACCTCATGGCCCTGCTATCAGGCGCGCTTGACGCCCACGCGCTGATGCTGCTCGCGCTCACGGCCTATGCGTCGTATGTCATCAACGCCGGGCAGTTCGTGCTGAAGCTGCGGGCCGCCCGGCGCCAGGACGACGGCTGGCACGCCGCGGGCATGGGCCTGACTTCGTGAGCGCAGCGGCCACTTTGGGTTGTGCCGATGCTCCGGTCCTGCGCGAGCGGGGCCAGCGCGAGGTGTTCTGCGGCCTGACGGGGATCATCTGGCTGCACCGCAAGA
>CAXSGE010000016.1:0-71470 GCA_964236715.1 uncultured Acetobacteraceae bacterium
GACCCTTACCCGCCAATGGCGATCGCAGCCTGACCCCCAGTCTTGCGACGGTCCCGTCGGGTTCGGGGCGGCTACACCCTGATATCCGCTCGCACGGGCGCGCCGGTGGCGCGCCTCAAACCGCTTCCATCCGACGACTACCTCGAAGTGTTGTGGTGGCGTCGGGGCGCCTGGGGACCGGCCGGGCCATTCGGCGCTGTCCTGCCACTCGACGACGCACTCGCATTCATCGCCGCCGAACCGGCATTCTGGATCCAAGCCTGACCTCTCGGCCCCGCGGGAATGGGCAAAGTCGAGGCCCGTTCCATGGCATGACCTCTGGACAGTCAACGCGCCTGTGCACCGCCACGACCATGACACGTCCTGCCTCCTGAACCGACAGACGGCTCTGTGTTCGACGACCCGCGCGGGTAAACCAGACGTGAACATGAGTTCGCAACTTCGGCATGTGGCAATCCGTAGATTGCGGACGCCGTCGAACGAAAGGACTTCAACGTGCCGCAGAATGGTTCACAGATGTTCGATTGGATCTTCTACGCCATCGTCGGCATCCCTCTCGTCCTCGCAGTCTGGGAACTGTTCAGGCTTAAACAGCACCGCTAGGCCGCGTCGCGGCAAACCGGGAAGCGTCGGGGGCGTGAACGCTCTTCTGGCCTGAGCCAACGGAAGCGCCACCTGCACACACTGCGAACGACGTGCAGGGCACAGCCGCCGAGGATGCAGAACGCCAGCCGGCTGGGTGTCAGGGGATCGCCAGCCTTGCCATGGCGGTCTTCACGAACTCGGCGTCCTGCTGGGACTGCCGGACGATGTGCCCGGCAACGTCCCAGGCCAGCTCCTCCGTCCACCGGCTGGCGTCGTCGTAGTGGTCACTGAACACCTCGCCGCCCTTGGCCCGCACCAGCATCTCCATGCCGGCTGCCGGCCCGGCCACTTGGGCAAGAAGGTCATCAACCCGGTCCTCGAACTCCTCGAAGGATTTCATCTTGGCGGCTCCCTCAGTCGCGGCGCTGGATCACGAGGCGCGTCAGTCGTCGTCCCACGAGCATGGCCCGGCGTGGGGGTGTAAGCCCAAACCGCCGAAAATTCCGGCAAGCGTTTCCAGGCGTGGAAAGTTGTCGCATCGCCAAAGAAAGTGGGCTGTGGTACTCTGGACTTTCCGTATTTGGGTTGAAATACGGAAAGTCGGTGACACCCAGCCCAAGCTCGATGCCCTTTCCAGACCAAGCTGACAGTCGCACCAACCATCGAAATCTGGAAAGTTGGTGATCGGCAGAATTTCCGGCGGTTTGGGCTTACACTCCCAGCTGCGCCCTGCGGATTCGGATGCCCCGGTGTTCCGCTCGCGGGAAGGCGGCGGCGCGCTCGATCCCAGCCAGGTGCACCGCATCGTCAAGATCGCGGCCAAACGCGCCGGCCTGTTGGACGCCGTGTCGGCGCACTGGCTGCGGCACGCCCATGTCAGCCATGCCCTCGACCGCGGCGCGCCGGTGCGCTTGGTGCAGGCCACCGTCGGCCATGCCAGCCTCGCCACTACGAGCCGCTATGCCCATGCCCGCCCAAGCGACAGCAGCTCGCGCTACCTGCCGGGGTGAGCGGCAGGACGACGGGGGCCGGAGCCATGCTATGCAGCCCCGCGGCGGACAAGGCGCGAGCCGGGCAACGCGGCGCTGCCGGCGGATGAGGAGAAGCAGATGGCGGGCGCGGACGAGCTGGCCGAGTTGCGGGGTGAGATCGTGGCGTTGGAGACGGCGCTCGCCGCCGCCTTCGGCGAGATCGCGGCACTCCGGGCGTCGGTGACCGGGGGTGGCGCCAAGGCGGCCGGCGAGGCCATGGAGGCGATGGCGACGGACCTGGAGGGCTCGGTGCTGCGCGGGATCGTGCTGGCCGAGGCGGCGGGCCAGGCAGGGGCGGCCGCGGGCTTCGAGCGCCGCATGGAGCGCATCGCCCACGCCCTGCGCCACGCGATCGGTTTCCAGGACCGGTAAGGACGATGGCGGTTTGCGGTCCTGACGAGAAAGCAACAGTCGGCTTGCTTCCCCTCTGCACTCGGACCAATCCAGGGCCTTCCATTTCGGATTACGGTTTTGAGACAGCGTTGCGAGAGGTCGTGAGGCTCGCTTCACAGCATTATGCCTACAAACGGCTGGCGCACCTCGTCCATCATCGTTTGAAGGACGGGTCGATGGAGGTGTTCGACCACCAGCACATCGGCATAAGCTCAGACGTCACCGTTTGGCCCTTCAGGCCGTCTTGGCCGCTTGCTACGGCAGGACGCAGGTTTCAGCCACTTTCGCGACGGAGCACGAAGAAGAACGGTTGCGCCATGCCGCGCAGGTCCATGACGCCAACCAGCACGTCGCATGCCACCGCGCGGAACACGTCCTGGATGGGCAAGCGGTCGTAGATCATCGTCGCGGTCACCACGCCGCGGAACTCCGTCATCCTCAAGCGCGCTGTCGGCCGCGTCGTCCCGGCCGCACGTGCGAACAACGCGAACGCCGCCTCGGCGAACGGGTTGTGGAACAGGCCGACGTGCCCGCTTACCAAGCCCATGGGCACGAACGCAGGGTTCAGCCCGAAGATCTTGCCGCCTCGTCCCTTGCACAGCAGCGGCTGCACGTCTTCCGGCCCGTTGAACTCTTTGCCATACCAGCCGAAGCGCTCCAGGAGGCCGTCCATGGGGTGTTCGCTCGGCAGGCCCGAGCCGCGCCAGCGACCGCGGAGGATCTCCACGGAGACCGGCGGCAAGCTGTCGAACAGGGCCAGGATCTTTGGAGTGGTTCCACCACCGCGCTCGAATGCTGCCAATTGAGAGGCAGGGGTGGTTTCGGTGTCCGCATCCTCTGCCGACTGCATTGCTCAGCCTCCAGATTGTTGGGATTCAGCGTGGGCCGTCAAAGCTGACCGCCCCGCTCCTGTCTTCCTCAGCGCCTTTCTGCCAACGGCAGGCGCTCGGGGCGGCACACAGCCGCAAGAAGGCAAGGGCAAGCGTCTGATGGCGTCCTTTACCATACGCAAAACGAGGGCACGGGAAAGCGGCTTCTGGAATGACCCGGACGGCGCCGACTGGAGCTACGACATACCGCAGAGGACCGCATCGCTTGCCGCACCGGCGGATGCGACAAACCAGGCGCGGTCCGCGTTACCGCCAGCAGCAACAGGAGACCACCATGACGACGCCCACCACCCCGCCGGAAGCGGAAACCGACCTGCCGCCCGGCGTCCCTAAGGGACCCTCGAAGGCTGATCTCGATCAGATCAGCAAGGACCAAGCGCTGATTACGGATGAATGGGCGCCCACGCCTGCGCCGTCGTCGGAGACAGAGACACCTTCATAGCGGCGGTCGCCAGCTACCTTGGCTTGCGAATGATGAGGCCTACGGTAACTGGGTTCCTATACCCGCCTCGATTGCCCGATCTAGGCGTCATTGAGCGAGCGCCTGATCCTCTTGGTTGACCCTTAGGCCATCCAAATAGCCGCCATGAAACACAGCTCCGGTTCGCCACGACTGCTGGCCGCTGTTGCAGCCTGATCCGGGGCGCGCTCAAGCAAGAATGCTATCAAGCAATTAGGCAAAGAAGCACGATTGCCTTTAACTCTTTTTGCGGCGATCTTGAATCAAGTCGATTTCATCGATGCGGTAGCCGGTCTTTGCCAGGGCCTCCATCAGCAGGAAAGTCTTGGTCACCCGCCTCTCCGCCGCCTTGCGGGTCAGCTCGTCATCGAGGTAATCGGGGATATACCCACGAATGCTGACAACTTTCGCCAGCGGCACCGTCGGCGGTTCTGGCGCCCGCATGCTGGTCGACGCACCCCAGGCTTGCCCGATCTGGACGGAATTGCCCTCGATCACCTCGTCGGCGAGCGACTCACCGGTGTGCTTTTTCAGCTTGGGACGAGGCCGGAACTCGTCCTTCAGCGACGGAAAGTCGGTCATGCTGCCTCTGCCTCCCCCACCTGAAGGTAAACCAGCACTTCCTGGGCAAGCGCCGAAATGTTCGTGGCTGCCGCAGATGCCGCATCTTCCTGCCGTGGAACCGTGCCGGTCAGATGGATGGCTCGATAAGCCGTCCGCTCCATCAATGCCGTTTTCAGGATTGGCACTTCCTCCCCCTCTAGACTCTGCCGAACGTGCCGGGCGACCTTGCTCTCGAAGCCGTGCAAGAACCGGGTCCAAACGAGAGCGCGGGCGATCGGCGACTTGGCCAACTCCTGCGCATCGTCGACCTGGGCAACCGTCTTTATCGCATCGCGGGCATCGGGGAGTGACGGCGGTGTTGGGACAAGCACCAGATGTGATCGCTGGAGCGCCTTGATCGCCAGCGTCGACGATCCACCAGGCAAATCAACCAATACCACGTCGCTGTCCGCCTCCGCTTTTCGAAGCGCCTTTAGCACCTCCACCTCGCCGACGTTGGGCACAACTGAAAATGAGGGCAACTTTGCCTTAAGGCCAAACGCGGCTGCATGCTGGTTGAGATCGCAATCGAGCAGCGTGACACGGTAACCGTCCAAGGCGAACTCGGCGCCGAGCAGGATGGCGAGTGTGGATTTACCCACTCCACCTTTCGCGCTGGCTATGGATACGATCGCCATCGGCAGACTCCTTCCCATCGACGGGCAAAGAAGGTTCTTTGCTTAGAGGTAAATCTACTAAAGGCAATTAGGCAAAGAGCGCAAGAAACATAGAACCTCAAAACATCAAGGCCATCGCACATTAAGAGGTGGTTTCCACAACCACCTTGGGTTGTCCTGGCCTGACTGTCTGCCCCGCTCCGCTGATGCCCATTTTGGGCTTTTCGGAGTGGAGGACAGGGTTGGACTTCAGGATGTTGGACCTGATCGCGACGGTGATTGCGTGCTGCGAGGGGCCGCACGAGGCAGGGCCGGGGCATCCGCCTGCCGCGACTGTGCGCGTGCTGGCGACCTTGCGCCGGTTTCTGTGCGAAGGCACGCCGTGGCGCAGCCTGCGGGCGACGGAGGACATGGCCAGCGGATTGACCCTGCGTCGTGCCTTGGAGCGCTGAGCGCGAACGGGCCTGCTGGCGCAGGTGCACGCGATGCTTGTCGCCACAGCCGCAAACGCTTCGCGTTTCGGCGGCATCGCGACCGTGTTCGCGGACAAAGGCTGCGACGGCGAGGGCAACCGCGACCTTTGCCGGCGCTTCGGGGCTGAGCCGTGTATCCACAAGCGGCAGCAGCCGAGCAGGTCGGGCCTGGGCCAACGTCTCTGGCCGGTGGAGCGCAGCAATGCCTGGGTGCTGGAAAACAGGCGCTTGGCACTGCGCTACGACCGGCTCGGGTTAATCGTGCAATTCCTGCTCCAGACCGCCTGCCTGTTCCTGGTTGTAGGCCGCTTTGCTCGCAAGTTCTGAAAACCGCCTCTAAGGCAGCAGCAGCAGATGCGTGGGCCAGGGCCGTTCATCCAAGGCCGCTTCGAGTGACGCTGGCAACGCCATCGTGTCGCCGGGCATGAGCCTGGTGCGGACCTCGGCACCATCGGACGCGCGACGCAGCTCCGCGCACAGCACCTCGTGCAGCACGCCTGGCGCTTGCAGCTTACGGTCAGCGTAGAAGGTGAAGCGTTGGATGGTGGTGTCGAACACGACGCGTCCGCGCGGGAAGTGTTCGTATTCGTGCCACGCAATCAGAGTTGGCAAACCTAGTTTGGCGAGGCCTGCGGCTCCGAGCCGGCGCCAGCCTTCCCAAACCTCGTAGTGGCCGCGCGGGTGGGTCAGGAAATCGCCATACGGTTCGGCCTCGGCGAGGGGCGTGCAATCAGTAACGAGCAGCAATGGCTTTGCGTTGTCTCGCACGCCCCAAACAATGCCCACGTGAGTTGCGTTTACGGCGTTCTGATGAGCGCTGTCCATCGAGTCCCGCCTGCAATCTCTGAAGGTGTCTCCACGCATCCAAACACCCCGACTTCGTGCATTTGTCACCGTTCACGCTGGCGTCGTGGTTTGGATGGTACGTGAACGACAATCAATTTAGAGCGTGAAGCACTTGTGATATTCCTCATAGCCCGCAACGAAAACCTTACCTCCCGTGACGATGACATTGCACTCGGAAGGAAAGGGATGCACGCCGCTAAAACCTACGCTTATGCAGAGTATCTGCACAATCTTTCGCTCGCCAGGTGCGTCCTCATCGACTACTACGTCCTCTCCTTCGTCATCGTCGAGACGGCGAGGAGTTTTTTGCATATAGTGTTCCTCATACTTGTTGCTGAAGTGCTGCCGCACCAACATCGCGTTCTTGTCTTTCCTAAAGACCAACTCTGCAACCGTGTACAACGCCATGTCCATACTCCATATTTCGGATGGCAGGCTAGCATGAACCAGCGAGTCTGCGCGGGCTGACACGACGGATCACAGAGAAATTCAAGGCCCTAAGCGTATTGGCTGGCTAGCCAAGCGATGGACCGCTCGACGTGGCCAATGCCGCGAGCGAGGGCCAACGTTTGGCAAGGTCTTGAACGGGACCGGTCTCGATCCCGACCGCATGGGTCAGGGCAAGCAGAAGCTGCTCGGCATCCGCACGCGCCCGGTGTCGCGCGGGCGCCTGTTCCAGCCAGCCCAAGCCGCGGTCCCGCATCGCGGGGCTGAGCAGGGCCATGAGCCGATGCCAATCGCCGAGGCTGAAAAGCGGGGCGATGTTCGCCGCCTTGAACAGCGCGCCGATCCAATGGACGTCGTAGGCATCGCCGTCGCACCACGCGATGGTGCCACTGCCCAGCGCCTCGTTGAGGGCCGCAGCGACGCGGCCCACCGGCTGCCCGTTCGCAAGCAGCTCGCGGCCAAGGATGCCATGCACTTTGGCCGATTTCGGGCTCCAGTGGCCGTGCCGGCTCCAGTCCCCTGCAGGCTGGATGAGCGTGGACCAGCCAAAGATGGCGTTGTCAGGGCCGGGCCAGAGTGCAAGGCCGACCTCGATGGGATAGCCGTCCTGATCGAGCGAGCTCGCCTCGAAATCGATAACGGTGAGCGGCCAGGGCAGCGTGGACTGCCAGGAGGAAGGCACAGGTGCGGTCAATCGATCGCCCAACCGGCGGCAATCAGTTCCTCCGCGCTCGCCAACGTCGTCTCCTGTTTCGTCCGCATGTCCACGACCCTGAACACGCCGCGCTGCAGGTCATCGGCGGCAATGGCAGCGAAGCCCGACACGATGTGCTTGAGGCAGAGCCGGCCGTTACGCATGGCGAAGAAGCCGCGGCCCTCGATCGCGTCTGCCGTTTGCGCCTTCAAGTCGTTCGACCACTCGTTGGAGGAGGTTGAAGCCGTCATCGATCATCTCCGGTGAACGAAGCAACGCCTTGGTATCTTCTTACCAACGTATGCAGGACGATTGCTGCCGCAGTTGCGACGTTGAGCGAGTTGGCCATGCCCTGCATCGGAATGACCACGGCGGCATCGGCCAGATCAAGCACGGTCTGCGAGACGCCGGCGCGCTCCGAGCCGAGCACCAGGCAAATGGGATAGCGAGGCCGGAACTGGTCGAGGCTTGCGGCTCCGCTGGTCTGCTCGACCGCGACGATCTGGTAGCCGCCGGCACGGGCCGCCCGGACAACCTCGGTGGCGCTGTCCGCCTGCTCCCAGGGCACCCACCTTTGCGTGCCCTGGGCCGCCTGGATCAGCTTGCGCGTCCCTCGGGTGCCATCTCGGCCACAGACCACGAGGCGCTCGCACAGGAACGCATCGCACAGCCGGAACAGGGCGCCGACGTTGTATCCCTGGCGCACCCCATCGAGGACGACCTGGATCGGAACGCGCGCCCGCGTCCGGAACGCGTGCCGGTCAGGCTTGTCGCGGCGCAACTCGGCCGTGGTCAACGCGCGGCCGATGGCGCTGGGAGCGCTGACGATCAGTCCGTCAAGGCTGGCAAGGGCTGGTAAGCTGGATTGCAACGGGCGGCTCCCACGAAAGCACGCCATCTAACGACACCAAGGCGTCAGATGTGGTCGTGGTCGATCTTGCCGGCGTACCAACCTGATCGGCGAGCCGCATGAGCGCGCGGTGCACTTCGACCATGGCAAGCGTGTCGCGCTTGCAGTAGGCGAGCAGCCCTGCCCGGAGCTGACCGGCCTGTTCAAGATCGGAAATGGCGCCAGAGGCCAACTGCACGAAAGCCGATGAGGCGGCCATGCCGTCGGCGACACCGTCGAGATCGTCATAGCCGAACCCTGGAGACAGCGCCGGGGCGACGGACTTGATCGAGTTGCTGAAGCTGAACTCGGGTAGGTAGACGGCGCTGCGTACGACCGGCAGCAGGTCCAGCAACCGGCCGATGATCGCCTCGATTGCCGGCTGCAGGTCGGAGAACTGGCTGGCCAGGATCCGCAACTGGGTACGCTCGTAAGCGGAGTAGACCACGATCGGGCCGGTGAATGCGTCGAGAGCCGCGATGAGCGTCTCGACGAACCGGCGCCGTGGGTCTTCGCCGGCCGCGGCGAGGAACTCCTGATGGTGCAGGACGCCATCGCCGTCGATCGCGTGCAGCGACCATTGAAAGGGAATGGCCTGGTAGGGCCGCGTGCCCGCAAGGAGCGGAACGGGCGGCATCATGGCCTCGAAATCGAGGTAGCAGGCAGGCGGCTTGAAGCCACGCAGCAGGCGGCCAAGGTCGGGCGTCACGTAGGGGCGCCCGCTTGCCGTCGCGTCCCTGATGATCGTCTGCTTCCACGTGAGTGGAAATCCCGTGGGAATGGCGGAGATAGCCTCGATCCCTAATGTCTTGAGTTCGCCCGCCTGGGTTGCCGACAGGCGCGGGAGATGGTTGATCCAATCGGCGGGCTTGTCCGCGGTGCATCGATCCCAGAACTCACAGCCATACGGTGCATGGCAATGGCCGCCCGGCTCGACGGAAGGCTGGGCGTCCACGCGCAGGCACTCGCGCATTTCCAGCAACCCGCTAGGAACGCCACCCCGCCTGTGCTCGACGGCATCGCCCACGTCCACCCTGGCGAAGTACACCGGCCAGTCCACCTCACCCGTGCCGCGCACATAGGCGTTGTTGACGTGCAGCATCTCGGCGGAGCTGACGACGACGCCGGCGTGGGCAAGCACGTGTGCCTGCAATGCGACATCGTCCAGGTGGTGCTCCTTGACTCTGGTGCTGCTCTTGACCTCGCGCAGCCCCCAACCGTCGGAGCAGCGCTCCAGGACGTCCACCCGGATCCGGACGTCATCATGGACGAACGCCGCCTCGAAGATCGCCGGCACGGTCGTGTCGGCCATCAGGGCCGTGGTGCGTGCGACCGCCTGCGCATGCTGCCAAGGTTCTTCGGCCACCAGCACGCCGCCAGGGAACAGCCGGTGTGCGTGGCGGCCGATCTCGTGGCCGACCGCGAGCGGCAGGCCGGCGGGCGCCTCCTCATACTCCCGTGGCTCATGCATCAGCAGCCATAGCCGGCGCAGGCATTGCAGGCCGGCGATGTAGCGGGATTTGCTAAGGTGCGGGCTTGCCATGACAGTATCCAGATGATCGTGCTCGATGGTGCGGGCGGGCGATGCAATCCACAACCACCTGATGCTTTGCCCAGGCCGCGCCACGTCCGGGTTTGTCGCACGTGAGGTGCTTTCTATTCCTCGGTCCCGCACCGCACCGCACTGCTCCGAGTTCGTGCGGCGGGCGCACGGGTGCCGGGGATAATGGTCGCGGCAGAGTGGCGGGGCCTGGTTCAAACAACTGGAGAGGCATCAATGGCAATCGGGAACGCGGTCCAACGCAATGGCTTCGTGTACGTCTACGACGAGAAGGGTCGCCAGCTTTCGGCTCTGTCGGCCGGCAGCAAGCCAGAAGACGGGTTGAAGGGCTACACGGGCTCGACTGTCAGCATCCGGCGCGGCGGCTTCATCTACACCTTCGACGAAAGAGGTCGCCAGCTCTCGGCGACGCCGGGGCGCTGACGTGGAATCCCTTGTGGTTGCGAACGCTTGGCTTGGGCCAAATGTGCTGGCACTGGACAGACACAAGCCTTCGGAATTTGGCCTCGATGACTTGGCCTATCCTGATGCGGGCGCAGCATCGATTGCTATGACGGCCCCGGACATCGGATGGATCGCGGCCCGGTCGGAGTACTGGCCGTCAGCGGACAGGCACCCGGCGTTGTCGAGATCGAACAATCCAGATCCCTGGTTCGGCGTGACGTGTCTCGCTTTCGGGATCGGTGCTGCCGGTGCTGATTGGATCGCGCGCCTCGGGCGGTCGGAATGGTTTGCCGGGCTGGAGCCCCGGATGGAGGATTTGGCTGTCGCGGGCGGCGTCTCCGCCGGGCGCTGGACCGCGCCGGTCGGGAGCGCCGGTAGCAAGGGCCGTATCACCGCCGAGGTCGAGGCCTTCGTCGCGCGGGCGCGCTTCCCGAACGTACCACTCGCAACGATCGCTGTTCCGCAGGGTGCGGGGACCGGCGACCTAGCGGTCGCGCTCGGCCTTGTCAGCGCCCTGCGGAAGCGCCGCGACGCGAGGGGGTGCCGGACCGCCGTGATCGTGACCGTCGAGGCCAGAATGTCACCGGATGCCAGCGAGCTCGTGCGCGAACTGCTGGACCGGGGCGCCTTCGTGGCGCGGGCAGGTCTGGGCGCGTTGGGCGACCATCTCCACCACTTTCCGCTGCGGGCGACGATCGTGCCGCGCAGAGGTCGTCTGGTCTGCGTCGATCTTGCGGACCACCTGGCCTGCTGGAGGTCGGGGAGCGCTGCGGACCTACATGTGATCCCGTCCGGCTTCGACGATGCCGCGCGCGTCCTGTCCCGGTTGCCCGCCGCAGGCGACGCCGGCGTGAGCGGAACCCGCGCCCTCAATCTGCATCTGCACCTTGACCTGAACACACGCAGCAATCTCATTCTCGAGATCGACCGGCTCGCCACGCATTGCCGTGGGCTCTTCCTCGGGCCGGATGGCGACATGGTGTTCACCACCGCGGATCGAATGGATGGCGTGACCGGCTCCGCAGACCTGCTCGTCATCCACGAGGCGCGCGTGCCCCCGTTACGTCCGCTTCTGTCGTAGATGCAGCGCTTTATTCGAGGACGGCGCGTGACAGCGCGTCGCCGCCTGGCTATATAGTGGGACATCGCATGAACACCTGATCCGCCCTCCTCGACAGCATCATCCAGCCCCCACCCGGACTCCGTCCGGACGGTCTGGCCCATGCTGCTCATTGAGGAGATTGCGATGTTTCAGGTTCAGGCTCCCGTCGTCATCGTGCCGTCCGCCGAGGCCCGCGCCGCGCTCGGCGTCCAGCTTCGCCCCGCTGCCCTCGCCGCCTGGCGCGAGATCGCGCGGCGCGGCCAGGGCATCGAGATGGCGCATTTCCAGATCGTCCACACGGGCGTGACGCTGGCGGTGTGCTCACGCGTCCGAAGCAACGGCTTCATCGAGATCGGGCTCGGTCTCGGGGATCCCAGGCAGGCGGCACGGGTCATACCCGCTGCCCAGCTCCAAAAGGCCGAGGCCCGTGTTCAATCTCGTCGTGGCCAGCCGGCGCGGCGGTATTGATGGCCGAGTGGGGGCAGCAGTCCTGTCCCTACAAGGCGGCAATCGACGTTGACGGGAGACCTTCCGCAGCGCTAGACAGCCGCCTCCGCAAGAACCCGGCTGCCTCATACAACCCACCACGCCCATTGCTCCGCCAGCCCCCGGCTGCGCGGCGTTTCGTCGTGGCCGCGCCGTGGGCAGCAAGCGGCGCGCTGCTCGTCCGGCGCCCCACGTCCAAATTTGACGCCCACGTGGCGTATCTCTTGTGCATCCAGACAGCGGAGAGACTGACATGAGCGCCCCTTTCAGGCGGCATGGCCCGACGCGCGACGTCGGCACGGGCGGCACTCTGCTGGCGCTGGACTGCGCGCAGAACGTCCATGCGGCGGTCGATCGCCGCATGCCCGAGGCACGCGCGCTGACGGGGTGGCTGACCGAGAACGCCGCGGCGTTTGGCCTGAGCGATGCGGCGCTGCCCGAGGAAGGGAATGGCGTCGGGCGGTCACGCCGGCGCGGCATCACCGTGGCAGACTGGCGCAAGGTCAAACTGGCGCTGGACTCGGCTACGGCAGCCCTGCCGAGCCCGGCGGATGCGCCGATCAACCGCTGGATCGTGGCGATCAGCGATGCGCTGGAGCTTAACCCGGTGTCCACGCGCATCCTGGCGCTCGCCTTGCATTATAAGCTGGACAGGCGGGTCGAGCGGCTGTTCGACGCAATCAGCGAGTGCCGCGGCGGCTTCCACAGGCTGAGCCGGGACCCAGGCCTTTTCGCGATCTTGCTGCAAGCCTCGACGGCCGAAGTCGCAGCTGGGTTGACGACGGGCGCCAAGCTGCTGGCGAGCGGTTTGTTGCAGGTTGACCGGCAGGGCTGCCTGTCCGTGCAGGAGCGGCTGGTGGCGCTGATCCGCCAGGACGTGCCGCCGGCGGCGGACTTCTACGATCAGCTGCTCGGCTCGAGCCAGTCGGAGCCGCTGCCCTGGGAGGCGTTCGCGCATCTTGGCCGAGAGGCGGAGGTTGCGGCCTCCGTGCTGCGGGCAGCGCTTGTCGGCAGGGAGAGCGGTGTCAGCATCCTGCTCTACGGGCCGCCCGGCACGGGCAAGACATCGTTTGCCGCGACGCTGGCCGCCCGGGTCGGCGTTCGGCTGCGTCCGGTGGCGGAGGCCGACGATGACGGCGACGAGCCGCAGCGTCACGACCGGCTGGCCGGGTTGCGCCTCGCCCAACGCCTTTCCGTGCCCGGCGACACGCTGCTGCTGTTCGACGAGGCAGAGGACCTGTTCGTCCGCCGCGGGACGGACTGGGACGAGCCGGTGACCAGCTCGCGCGTGTTCATCCACCGGCTGCTGGAGCGCCTGGCGGTGCCGGTGATCTGGACCGCAAACGACATCGGCGTGCTCGGCCCGGCGGTGCTGCGCCGGATGACCATGTGCCTGGAGCTGCGGGTGCCGAACCTCGCGACGCGCACCAGGCTGTGGCACCGCATGGGCGAGGCGGAGGGGATTGCGCTGCAGGACGCCGATGCGGCGCGTCTCGCACGCCTGGTGCCGGCGGCCCCCGCCGTAGCTTCAGGCGCGCTGCGGGCCACGCGGCTGGCCGGCGGCGGGGCGGACACGGCACGGCTGATCGTCGAGGGTGTGACGCGCGCCGTGCGTGGTGGTGAGCTGCCGGCGCCCGAGCCGGAATATGACGCCCGCTACGACCCGGCGCTGGTCAATGCCGATTGCGACCTCGCAGCGTTGACGGCCGACCTTCTCCGGCCCGGTGCGACGCGCGCCGTCTCGTTCCTGCTGTCCGGCCCACCGGGCGCGGGCAAGAGCGCCTGGGTGCGGCACTTGGCCGGCCGGATGGGCATGCCGGTGCTGCAGAAGCGCGCGTCCGACCTGCTCAACATGTTCGTGGGCGGCACCGAGCAGAACATCGCCGGCGCTTTTGCCGAGGCGCGGGAGGCGCAGGCCTTTCTGGTGTTCGACGAGGCGGACAGCCTGTTGCTGCAGCGCGCCGCTGCCGTGCGGAGCTGGGAGATCAGCCAGGTCAACGAGATGCTGACCTGGATGGAAAGCCATGCCCTGCCGTTCGCCTGCACAACCAACCTGCTCGACCGGCTGGACCGCGCCAGCCTGCGCCGCTTTTTGGTCAAGCTGCGGTTCGATTGGCTGACGACGACGCAAGCGCGGCTGGCGTTCCGGCAGTTCTTTGGCGTGGCTGCGCCGGCGGCCCTGGACGGGCTGCGGACGCTGACGCCGGCCGATTTCGCCCTGGTGCGGCGACGCATGGCGGTGGGTGGCGGCGAGGCGGATCCGGCCGCTGCGCTGGGCCTGCTCGCGGCCGAGTGCGAAGGCCGGGTCGGCGCCCGCCAGCCAGTCGGGTTCAACCACGCGAGTGCGGCTGACGGGTTGCACACGTGAGCGGCATGAAGCAGCCTTCCCCGGTGCGCTACGCTCCCGCTGAACGATTGTTTCGCCTGGCCCGGCACTTGGCGGGGACCCGTACCGGCCTCACGCTCGACGAGATGGCCGCGGAGCTTGATGTCGGACGCAGGACGGTCGAGCGGCTGCGCGACACTTTGGCCGCCATGTTCCCGCAGATGGATTGGTGGGACGATGACGAGCGGGTGCGGCGCTGGCGCCTGCCGGGGAGTGCGTTGGTCGGGGTGATCGAGCTTCGGGCCGAAGCAGTGGCCGCGATCGAAGTGGCCGCGCGCGAGTGCGACGGGCGCGGGGAGGCAAACCGAGCGGCCCTGTTGCGGGAGGCGTCCACCACGCTGCGCGCCGTCATGCGTCCGGACGCTTTGCGTCAGGCCGAGCCGGACATCGCAGCACTAATGGAGGCGGAGGGCATCGCGATGCGGCCGGGTCCGCGGCCGGTGATCGCGGCTGGTGTCCTGCCATCGCTGCGCCGCGCGATCCTCGGCATGCAGCTTGTGGTGGTGCGATACGCCGGGCGTGATACAGAGGAGCCGGCGGCCCGTATCCTTTGCCCCTACGGCATCCTCTACGGCGGGCGCGGCTGGCTGGTCGCGCACGTCGATGGCCTGCCGGAGATGCGGCTGTGGCGCCTGGACCGGATCGTCTCCATCGACCTGCTCGACCGCGGCTTTCTGCGGCGCGAGGATTTCTCGCTGTCCACCTACGCGGCGCAGTCCTTTGGGGTGTTCCAGGAGGAACCAATCGGCGTGGTGCTTCGGTTTGCGCCGGAGGCGGCGGATGATGCTGCCGGATGGCTGTTTCACCCGTCGCAGACAGCCGCGCGCGAGCCAGACGGTGCGCTGACTGTAAGTTTTCGAGCCGGCGGGATGCAGGAGATGTGCTGGCACCTGTTCACATGGGGCAGCATGGTGACGGTGGTGGAGCCGGCGGAATTGCAGGCGGCACTCTACGAATTAGCGGCGGATATTGAGGATCATCACCGCAGCGGCAGTATCCTAGAACAGCCAAATTGCAAGGCGCAACGATGAGAAACCCTATACCCACCCCAAATTTTTAATGCGGCGCGGGACTGACTGCGGTTGCCGCCGCACACTACGAGGACGGTGACAGTAGTCTTGCTTCAAACGTTATGTATATTCTTGATTAGAAGAATTGAGCGAGAATTCTATAAGGTACCTGTAAAGAGGCGCAACATTCCTGATCCTAATACGCAGATCAGGTTAAAGATTTAGTATTAATTTCCGAATACAGGAAATCTGCAGATAGTTCGTCTACGATGCATGTGATTGCGAACTTGTGCCTGCCCTACCCAGGCTCTGCAACAACGACAGCTTGGCCATGCTTGTTAGGTGAAAAAATGTTGTGTTGACGCCCGATGAGGCACGCATCAGGTGGTTGTGAAATTGGGGGAGGTCGAGAATGCTGCAGTTTGGAATGACAGAAGTTGTGGCGCGACTGGGAGCGTCCCATGTCTGAATGGCCGGTATTTACCGGTGGGCAGAGCGTCGCCGGGATAAAGTTGCTCGATCTGATCGATTGGGTATGGCAATCGAGTGGCGTGCTGAACAATGAGCCTGGTCCTGTGGGCATGCCGATCGTCGCGCTGCCGCCAGTTCAGCGGAGCGCGGTTTGGCGGCCCAGGCAAGTTGTCAATCTCTGGGACTCGCTGATGCGCGGGCTGCCAATCGGGACGCTCTATCTTGTCGAGCAACCCATTGGTCCACGGAATGTCATTCGCCTCACTGCAAACGAGACAGTCGAGTTCAGTGGCGCTGGTTTCGATTTGCTGGATGGCCAGCAGCGCGTGCGCGCTCTATTGATTGGTGCCTATGGGTTTGTGGAAGAAAAGCGGTGTCTTTGGGTTGATCTGGGCGGCGAGGGCGCTGAACAGAGCCCACGCCTTCACCTGACCTCCAAAGCCCAGCCGTTTGGATACGACGCCAGAACTGGGGAAAAGCTCAGCGTCGATAAGCGACGGAACGCACGTCGGCAGATTGAGCCGGGGAATTATGCTCTCAGGTGCATAGGCGAAGCGGGTGAGCGGCCGGCCTACGATCTTGATCTGTTCGACGGTCGTGTTGCCCTGTATCGGATCGAAGATCCTGGTGTCCGGAAGGGCACAACAATGACCCAACCTCCGCTGCCCTTTGAGGCGCATGCAGGACAGACCTTCCAACTGCACGAACTTCTCGGCGCCTGGCAAGGACGTGCGCAGGACAATGAGGAAGCAGGAATTGCGGCGCTTCGTAGCAGGACCGGCAACCTGCCGAGATCGGAAGTGCTGAAAGCGTTGCACGAGGCTTTCTGTAACGTCGCGAGGGCGGAGGTAGCCCTTTTAAAAGTTGATCCCGAAAGCTTTCGGAATCGTGACCAGGATATGCTTGCGCTCTTCGAGCGGATCGGAGCCGGAGGCACTGCCCTCAGTGGCGATGAACGACTGTACTCGATCTACAAATATCACGTGCCAAAAATCCGTGATGCTGTTGATGCGATCTATCGAAGGGTTGGTCGAGTTCTACCACCCACCAAGATCGCGGCGACGGCACTGCGCGTCTCTAATGCTTACACTAAGGTGCCGCAATATAGCACGCCGAGTGTTGTCGATTTCGCGAAGGCGATGGCTGCGGTACCCCGAAGCGAGCTTCGGCAGCAGCTAGATTTGCTAATTCCTATGAACTCGCACGACGCCGACGGTGGTCGGGAGCCTCTTAGCAATAGCTTTGCGGCCGTCAAAGCTCTGTTGTCCTATGCCAAGGATGCAGGGGATTTCTGGATACCAGATGTTCTTCTAGTCGCGTTTCCCGCTGAACTTTGGCAGGTTCTAGTGTTTTGGGCAGCGAGCCATCCTGAGCCGGCCGATTTGAAGCTGTGCCGTGAGGAAGTCGTCCGCTTCGCGCTGTTTTGGTATCTTTTTGTTTGGAACAATGAGAAGGCTGCAAGCTGGGCCTTCCAGTATATCAAGCTTAACGGGTCCGAATGTATGAATTTTCCTGGGGCCGCACTCTACCGGCGTTTTATCGGATCCTTAGCAGGAGACTCCTGCGCATACGCCTTGGTTCCGGCCCAAGACTACCAGCGCAGGATATGCAAGGAAGCAGACCCAATTTGGCGCACCGATGCCGAGCGATTTTATGTGGACGGCGTCGCAAATCCCTTCGACGCGAAATGGTGGTGGGACGGTCGTAAACTGCTGCCCTGGTTGCAGAGGAACTATGTTCGGCGCGCTTTCCCCGGTTACGCTCCCTTGGCAGATCACGAGGACGACGTTCCATATGATTTCGACCACATTTGCCCATACAACGATCTTGGCGATTGGGTATCGGTTAAAAAGCGTTTTCCCAATGACGTCGAATTGCGGACTCAGCAGAGGATGCGAGACGGCAGGAATGCGGTCGGCAACGGTATTGGCAATATCCGGCTGGTCGAAGCCTCAACCAATCGGAGCGATCAGGACGCGGATATTTCGGATAAATTTTCCTGGACGTCCAACGGCCAGTCGGATCCAAACGAACAGGATGGGGACGACTTCGCCTTTCCAGCCGAACAAGTGCATCTCGCACTCTGGAAAAGAGTGTCCTGCCCGAATACAAAAAATATGTTGGACAGACTTTGGACTAACGATCGACTTGCTGCATTCCAAGAGGCGGTGGAGCAGCGGGCTGCTTGGCTCTATTCCCGCTTCCACGACGATTTGCATTTTGGGAATTGGATCTCAGCGCAATCGCACGACGGTGCTCCCGCACTGGAGGACTTCAGTGTCGATGGCGGGCAGGATCCACATGAAACTGGCGCTTAGGTAACAGCCTGTGCGTCTGAGCGGGACGGTGTACTGTCATAAGGCCGGATTGGCGGCTTTGGCCGTGTTGAGGCAGCGGTGGATGGTCGCTGGGTGGACGTTGAAGGTTCTCGCGACTTCGCTGATGGACCGTCTTTCCTCGATCAGCGATAGGGCGAGCGTCTTCTGATCCGGACGAAGCTTTTGCGGTCGACCGAACGACACGCCGCGATGCTTGGCGGCTTGGCGTCCCTCGTCGGTGCGATGCCTGATCAGGGTGCGCTTGAACTCAGCAACGCCGGCGAACATCGTCAGCACCATGCGTCCGGCGGGTGTGGTCGTATCCGCCCAGGGTTCCTCAAGCCACTGTAATTCTGCCTTCTTCTCGGCGATGACCTCGGCGATGCGCAGCAGCTCCGCTGTCGAGCGTGCCAGGAAGTCAAGGTGTGTGACGACCAGGATATCGTCGTCGCGCAGCTCTTGAAGCAGCCGCTTCAGCACAGGCCCTCCGCGGGCGGCGCCGGAGACCTTCTCCTCGAACAGATTGCCACATCCGCCTTCTTCTTTCAGCCGTGCGCGCTGCATATCGAGGCGCTGATCCTCGGTTGAGATGCGGGCATAGCCGAGCTTCATGCCAGTGCCTTCGCGGGCAGGGCAGGGGCTCTCGCTCCAGCGCATCGCCGCCGAGCTGAACCGGCTGGGGAGCGTTACCAGCACGGGCAAAGCATGGTATCCAGCGGCGGTCTGGCGTGTGCTGAGCGTGGGGCATCCACCAGCAACCGCTGATGGTTCACTGACAAGCGCTGTTATCGAACATACACATGGCGGCGGCGGCACCGCAGCCGCCGCGTGCGACGTGCCTTGTCGGGCAGGCGTGAAGCGGGAACGCGGAGCAGCGACGATCGCCAGCCTCCGCCCGGGCTGGCCTTGATCGATGCGCGACACTGATCGAGTCGCCTTGTCGTGCCCAACCTGTAGTGTGCTGCGACAATGGTAGCGGCCCGGCAATGCCAGTCATCCAGGATTGAGCCGCGCCGCGTCGGAAGCGGGATAGCGGCCGTCGGCGCAGCCGTCCCGTGCCGCGGGAGTGTCTGCAACCCTCAGCTCGCCTGTCATCTGCGCCTTGCCCCCTGTTTGCCCTGCTTGCTTTGTAGCCTACTTACGTCGTGTCCGATAATCGTAGTTCCAGGACGGATTGGAGAGGGCGGGAAAAACTGCTTACCGGCCTTATGCAGGGCCTGCCTTATTCCTGCTCGCCCATCCTGCGCCAGGGAAACGGGCGCAGTTGGGCTTTCCCACGAACGTCGCTGTTTCATGGCTTCGCCTGACTCCGGATCAGCACGGCTGACCGTGCCAGTTTTCAGCGCTGTCCGACCCGCCGCGCGCCTCTTGAGCCTGCTTTCTTCCGTGCTGCCCTACCCTGGCGCCGCTTCGGCTTGAAAGCACCTTCCAAGCGATTCCAGCGCCGCTTTCAAACCGTCTGCCATCTCCAGGGCAGGGCGGTTAAGTGCCGGGTTTGTATTATAAAATGAGTTAGAATTCGGTCCGGACGCGCTTCCCGACTTGGAGCTTTGCACCCCGGCTGTCGGCTTGGCATCGCGTCGTGCGGCGCGGGAAGGCGTGTCCTGAGCCGGGGCTGGCGGCACGAGGAAAACGTAGCCGTTGGAGCGCCTGACCACGATCGACATCCACTCCAACTTGCCGGTGAAGGCATCCCGAACCCGCCTCCAGGCCCGCCCGATGCGGTGCGACCAGGTGAGGATGCGGGCAGCCTCCAAGGCCTTGATCGCCTCTGCGACGGTCGAGCGGTGAACGCCCGACTTCGCTGCGATGGCCTCGTAGGAGGGGAAGCATTCCCCGGTCCTTTGGTGATGGAAACTGAACAGCAGCGCCTGCAGCACGAGCAGGCAGGCGTGCGTCAGCGGGCCGTTGTGCTGGCGTGGCTTGCGGTTGGCATCGTTGTAGTCGCGCGCACGCTGCATGATGCGGCCGCGGTCGGCAGCCGTCAGGGTGCGGGCGGGCAGCCCGAACGTTTTCTCGCGCTGATGTAAGCGCATGGCCTTCTCCTGTGATTGCTGGGGGGCAACCCGTCGGGCAAAAAGGCCAGGCGTTTGGCAAAGCACATCCGTTGCAAGTTTGGGCTTGCTTTTCGAACGGGCTTAGAAGAAACTTGGGATTGTCGAGGTCCCGTAGTTTCTTCAGCCCTTGCTGAGCGTCATGCCCGCCTTAACCGGCGGGTTTGTCGTTTCTAGCGTCTGGTCGTGCGCGCCTCCTGGTGTTTGACAGCGGGACTACGATCCTTTTCAGGGCCGTAGCGATCAGCTTGCAAGTTCCGGGTCAATATCTCAAGCCCGTTTCAGCTTTCGTCGTCGGTTGCGGCGGGAGTGCCTGCCCAACTGATAACAAACAACGGCGCAAACGGGGGCTATAGGCTCATGGTATAATCGAGCCCGCCCGTGCACTGCCACCGGTCCGCTTTCTCCCGGCGGTGATGCTCGCGCACCATAGCTGGCAGTCATGCCCTGAATACGAGCGGCCAGATGCAATGCTGTTCATTCCGCAATCCGGATGGCGGCGCTGAAGTCAATGCGTGTGGTCGGCTGTGGCGTGCGCGGCCGCAGTGGATAGTCGTCCATCTTGCGCTTGACCCCGTGCGGCGCTTGCCTGCCGTGAGAGATCGCCGCGCTCCTCTAGGATCTCGTCGAGCACGTCCTCATGCAGGGCAAGCCTGTGCTGTGGGGGTTCGCCGAGTCGTGTCGATCTATCAGCGGTGTTTGTATGGGATATCGAACCTGCATTCCGCGACACCAAGGAGCTACTTCTCGGGATGAGGGAGTCACCCACGCGCACCGGCGAGCCGACTCGGCGAGACAGCCTGCTGCTGGTCAGCGCGTTCGCAACCGCGTTGCTGCATTGCTGCGTGCGCTTGCTGAGAGCTCGAGCATGGGCCGGCTACTCAATTCCAACACCGATAAGACCCGCAGCCACTCGCTTTTCTACCAGAGCTGCATGTCCTATGAATCGACCCCCAACATGCCCAAGCATAGGCCCGCGCCGCTCATCAAGCGTTTCGGCTAGGTCCTGTCGAAGGGCGCGTGAGTACACCGGATTGTTCACAGTCTAAAAAATGTGAGGATGAGAGAGGGCAGACATTGCAATCACGGCCGATGTTCAGCAAATCGGCCACAAGTTTCAAGACAATCGTCAAATCCACTAACTTGGCTCTGCCTTGAAAGCATAACCGTTGATCTCATAAGCTGGGCCTGGGCAGGAGAGATTAGGATCATGGATCGAGTAGAAGGCGGTCGTCCTCTCTACCAGCGTCTGCGCGATCAGATTGCTTCGGAAATCGCACAGAATGTTTGGCATCCTGGCGAAGCCATCTCAACTGAGGCAGAGCTTGCAACGAGATATCAGATTTCAGTTGGCACGGTGCGAAGAGCCATTGATGTCCTTGTTCTTGACGGATTGATCGAGCGCAAAAATGGCAGCGGTATGTTTGTTCGGCGACCGGACTTCAACACTTCGTTCATTCGATTTACCCGAGTGTGGGGATCCGCGGGCGACCGGCGCGTTCCGCAGAGCTTCATATACAAAGCAGAAACGCTTCCCGGCTCACTCACGGTCACTTCAGCACTTAATCTGGCAGACGGAGCGACAGTGATCAAATTGCTCCGCCTGCGCACTTTTGAAGAACGTTCGATGATACATGAAGAGATATGGCTCGATGAAGCCCGTTTTAACAAGGTTCTTACAGTGATTGGAGAACAGCCAAGGCTGCTGTATCCGATCTACGAGAACTTATGTGGGGCGGTTGTCGCCCGCGCGGAAGAGATTATTACCATAGACGTAGCCAATGAGACCGACATCAGATTACTCGCAATTGAGATCGGAACGTCCATTGTCTCCGTCGAGCGGCTATCTTTGGGCTATGACGATCAGCCAATAGAGCTTCGCTACTCACGTTCGCCGGCGGCAGACTTTCATTACAAAGTCGACCTCCGTTAAGTTCATGCTGCGGCACAGTGTTTCACAACGAACTTGAGGCAATTTACTCGATCAGGCCCTCACGAACCCCATCATTGTCACTGAGGCTGGCCTTGGTGCCATTCGTCTGCTTCCCCTGAAGTTGCCGCTCAGTCACAGGGCCATTCAGTTCTAATTAGGCCATTTCCAGGGCCAGTAGGCGTCGAACCGCGTGTTCACCTCCTGCGACAACTTCATCGACCAGTGGTGGGCGGCTTGCAACAAGATCGGCGATCAGCCTTGAACCATCTGACCCTGCCCTTGTTCCTGATTAATGTGCCCATAGAAAGCCCGAACCTCAACGGTCAAGACCGTCAACCTGCCTATGGTTGCATCCATAAAGTGGCGTTAATCTCAGAAATCCATCTTTAAGAACGCTTTACAACCTTGACGCTAGCAAAAGCCATACATATAGCTTTACTAACGACGGGGACGGGAGGTCCTAGTGTTTCGTTGGCTGCGCCAAGGCACTCAGGTTGAACAGCGTACCTTTTGGGCATGCCTAGGCGGGTGGTCACTCGATTCCCTTGACGTCAATATGTTTAGCCTTGTGATCCCTACGCTGATTGCAAGCTGGCATGTCAGCCATACCGAAGCTGGGATAGTTGGCAGCGTCACGCTCGTAGGTTCTGCGCTCGGTGGATGGCTTGGAGGCGCGCTCGCCGACCGCATTGGTCGAGTCCGGGCGTTGCAAGCCACAATTATTTGGTTTGCAGTAGCGACATTTGCCAGTGCGTTTGCACAATCCTTTTCTCAGCTGCTCGTCATTAAAGCGCTCCAGGGTCTAGGTTTCGGTGCTGAATGGGCAACTGGGGTTGTGCTGATGGCCGAGGTGATAAGGCCTGGGTATCGCGGCAGGGCACTCGGAGCGCTGCAGGGTGGCTGGCCGATTGGATGGGGGGCATCGGTTCTGCTCTACGCAGCGATGTATTCCGTGTTTCCTCCCGACATAGCCTGGCGCGCCATGTTCGCGTTGGGGCTTCTGCCCGCGCTGCTTGTTCTTTATGTTCGCCGCAGCGTGCCAGAGCCAGTTCGAGCGCTTTCGGCGTTTCCCAAACCAAGCTTTGCTCAGTCGCTCTTTGGCATTTTCAGGCCTGCAACCCTTCGTGTCACTTTGGTTGGCGTTCTATTCGGCTTTGGTGCTCATGGGGGATACCAAGCGTTGTTCACCTGGCTGCCGACGTTTTTCAAGACCGAGCGTCATCTGTCGGTTGTGGGTACGAGCAGCTACCTTGGGGTGATTATCGTGGCCTATTGGTGCGGCTGCGTCACTGCAGGCCATTTACTTGATCATCTGGGGCGACGGCTTGCTGTTACGCTGTTTGCCGTTGGCTGCATCGCAATCACCATCACCTATCTGCTGATTCCGACTAGCCCTACTACGATGTTGCTGCTTGGCTTCCCACTCGGTTTCTGCACCGCCGGAATACCCGCTTCCATGGGCACAGTGTTTACTGAGCTCTACCCGGAGGACATCCGGGGAGCAGGTGCAGGGTTCTGTTACAATGCCGGCCGGATCTTTGCGGCCGGTCTTCCAGCTGTGGTTGGCTGGATGAGCGAGACAATGCCGCTCGGCACTGCGATCGGCATCGATGCCTCTCTCGGCTATTCCCTCGTCCTCGTTGCGGTTTTGTTGCTGCCAGAAACTCGCAATCCGGACATTCGCCACGACGTGCGGCGGGTTTCCCAATCATCTGACGGAGCTTTTCACGATGCCACCATTTGATCCCGTGATCGGTCCCGACGCCGCATTCAGGAGTGCTCCGGACAAGCAATTGGAACATCTCGAAGCGGAGTTCACTGGCATCGACACTCACACCCACGTCTTTAAACGTGACAAGGGGTTCATCGAAGGCCGGCGCTACACTCCGGCCTACGACGCCAGCATCGCTGACTTCGTGACCATGCTGGACGATCATCGCATGTCGCATGGCGTCCTGGTGCAAATAAGCATTCTGGGCACTGACAACAGCTATTTGCTTCAAGCACTTCGGCAATATCCCAACCGTCTGCGCGGCATTGTCGTCTTGAACCCTGGCATCAACGTCGATGAGCTACATGCGCTTGACAATGCTGGAGTCGTCGGGGTGAGGCTCAACCTCATCGGCGTTTCAACTCCAGATCTCTGCGCTCCAGAATGGCAGGCACACCTGCGCTTGCTCGCTGAACTAAACTGGCAGGTCGAGGTGCAGGCCGAGGCCGGCCGGCTTTCTTTGGTTCTGCCGCCACTTCTCGCAGCGGGTGTGCCGGTGGTTATTGACCATTTTGGACGCCCGGACGAGGCACTGGGCATCGACGATCCTGGGTTCCAATATCTACTCACATTGGGCAGGACGCGATCAGTGTGGGTCAAGCTTTCTGGCTCTTACCGCAATGGCTCACCGGATCGAGGCCAGCAGATCGCAAAGGCTGCAACCTCAGCTTTGTTAGGCGAGTTCGGAGCCGAGCGCCTGATTTGGGGAAGCGACTGGCCTCATACGTCCTTTGAAGAACCGAAGGCTACCGATGCCGCGCATCAGGCACTTTCCTTTTGGATACCTTCCGAGGCCGAACGAAAAACGGTGCTGATTGACACACCACGCCGGCTCTTCCGATTTGACGCAAAGAGCAGCTGATTTGCCTGCTAGCTGGTCTGCATTTGGTTGAACTGAAGGCCTAAGACGCCCTTTCATAGCTTTGCGTCTCGGCGATAGCAATCGACTAGCGCCGCTTCGCACAAAGTCCTCGTTATTCAAATTCTTTGTAGCACTTTCCGCAGCCAGCGATGTTTAGCTCCGAGAGCAATATGAATATAGAGGACCAACGTAACAATAAGGCATTTTCACAATTCAACATCCGCGATCTCTCTAGCGAAAGTTCACCAGGATGCCTGGATCTTCTTCTGATAAACGGTTCCGTCGTCGCAATAGCACCTCTCCCAGCTCTGACCGTCGCGGTTTGCGACCGCGGCCTGCCACGACGTCTGATGCGGGATTGATCGACGAGTGCACAAGGCTTGCGATGCAACTTTCCGAATACGCAATGGCCTGGAAGCCAAGCGAGACGCTTGATCCCGGACCGGAGTTGGATGCACTCGATATGCAGCTGTCGAATATGCACAGTCTTTGCCGTGAGTCGTTGCATTCGATCAGTTCATTCCAAGCGACCACTGCAACGGGCAAAAAAGCCAAGGCTGGCGTCCTCGTGGCATATATTGATATCATGTCCTCGTTGGATTTGCCCGAACTCAACGCCGCACGCTCCTTGGCAACCGACCTTCTGGACTGATCCTACTACAAACCAAGGATATCGGTTCTGTCCTTCGAATCTTTCAAACATCCGTGTATATACCGCTTAATGACACGATTGAGCCGCCTTGCTGTATGTAGGATGAGTAAACCACTTTACTCAAGTTCAGCACAAAGGGCATTAGTGGGCTATTCTTACTATGGGTAGGCGACCTAAGTCATCCAATTTGCCGTCTCCGCCCCTGGTGGAACCCTCAGCCAAAGTAAAGCAACCATCTACTAGGAGTTATGAGGTCTCACAGCACTCTGAGCAGCAACTTCGCGTAATTGTAGGTTCTAACTTGCGTGAGGCCCGGCGGCGGTCCGGACTGACGCAGACGGAAGTGGCCGAGCGGATTGGCAGTGCGACGAGCTACATCGGCATAATAGAGCGAGGTGATGCGAACATTAGCCTGGGCATGTTGTCTCGACTTGCCAGTGTTGTAGGTGTCTCGCCACAAGCTCTCATCCACGAGTCCTTCCTTGGGGACGATCCATCCCAGCCGTTCAACAAACTCGCTGCCGCATTGCAAGAAAACATTTCTGTTCAACGAGCCTCATTGGCGTCTTCTGTCGCTAGTTTCGACGCGTTAAATCTCGCTATCAAAACAATCTTCGAAGCTTTGCGTGAACCCTCGCAGGCAGCAAGCGTGGCAAAAAAACTGGGACAGCGTTAACAAGCGTTAAAATTGCAGACTTTCGTTAGATTAGTACAAAGTTACTGATTTAGATGCAATTTTTACCGGGATTGGGTTTGTTTTTCTAATCTAAGTGTTATGCTACTCTTGGACCTTGAGATCCGGGGAGAGGCACCGTGGAGAGCCCAAACCAAACACAGGCTATGAACACTACAGTCAAGTTATCTCAGGCCTACGCAGACCTGCATGACAACTTCTTGGCCCTTGTAGCGAGTAGGGCTGTCCTGGATGATATGTCGCAACATCACACCGACGATGCGACAGTCCTCGCTCTCGATGCCGTGCGGTTTGCGAGACGGATGTGTGACGATCTTATTACGACGATTACAGAGCTGACACCTGAGACATCAGCCGATACCTTGCTCCGAACACAAATCCTGGCAATTTACTTAGCTCCTCCAGACGGGGACGAGCTGTTGCTGAGCATGTTCATCGAAAGTCCTCCGCAACGGCCTTTTCCAAAGGCGCACACGAGGAAGATACGATCCCGACCTAATCACCACCCTCAATCAACAGTGCTGGATTGTGATTTTTCTATATCGGAGCAGCCCGCTCTTTCTCTGTGACGACAGGCGTCAATAGGGCGGAGTTCAAGTTACGATCATTCGCGCCGCCACAGGCTAGCCTTTGCTGGGATGCAACCCGGAGGCTTCTATGCGAATTTACCTGTACTTTGCTGCAATCGTACTCGCACCCTGTTTGGCTCTCGCCGATCCGCAGTGCGTCCTGCCGCAGCCACTGATCCGATCAGCCACAGCGACGATCTCAGAACCCGTCATAACCGGTGTATCCCGGCCCTCTCAACCCGTCGCGCAGGCTTCCAAGCACGGTCCTGACGCACCTGCTGTGTCAGGCAGCGGCACTGGTGTTTCCATTCTCGATCACGTGGTGGCCGCGGGTGCCCACGTCGACGATGTCGGCATTTCGCATGGCCTGCGAACAGTGATCGCCCGAAATGACGGGCAGTTCGTTCGTTTGTACGTGTCGGCAGATGGCCAGGCCGCTGTTGCTGGCCTCATGGCGGATTTATCGCCGGCAGACCTGCTGACCATGGCGCCTGGGCAAGTGACGGAGCTCGGCAGTCCGCATGGCTTGCGAGGCATGTTCGTCCGCAACGCCGGTCAGTTCCAGGTTTTCTACTCCACGCCGGATGGCGAGCGCGTCATCCCTGGCGCGATGTTCGATGCCCAAGGCAAGAACCTGACCCACGACCAGGTGGCCTTGATCCCCGGTGCGATCCCGACCGTGGTGATCGGCAACGCGGCGAACTCGACCGCACAGGCGCAGACACCCGCCGGGTCTCTGCTGAAAGCGGTCGAGGCGACCAGCTATGGCACAGCTGGATCTTCAACCGCGCCTCGCCTTTGGATGTTCATCGACCCACTCTGCGCCTGGTCGGTGCGGGCCATGGGCCAACTGCGCCCGTATGTCACGGCTGGACGCCTGCAGCTCGCCGTCATTCCTGTCTCTGTACTCGACCACGAAGACCAGGGCCGCAGCACAATTGCGGCCAAGGCCATGCTGAACCTGCCACCGGACGCCATGGTCCCAGCCTGGACCAGCAATAAGCTTGGCGAGCAGGCGGACCCCGCGGCCGACCAGCGCCTGTCCGCCAACATGGCAGCCGTTGCTGCGATCGCGCTGAAAGGCACGCCCACCTTCGTCTGGCGCAAGGCGGACGGCACGGAGGGACGCGCCGATGGCCTGCCCAACGACGTCGATGCCCTCGTCGCCTCGATCGGGAGATAGGCCGTGGACCTTTTCCCAAACCTTGACCCTCCCGGCCGCCCCCACTCGTCGCAAAGCAGGCAAGGGCGTCCGGACGATCACCCGGCCAAGGGTAGTCAGGCCCAATCACCTCGGGGCTGGGTCAGGCGCGGCGCCAAGCTCGTGCTTGGCGCACCCTTGTCTGCTGTCCCGCTGGGTCAGATCATCCGCAACGGACGCCAGCTTGGTGAGATCGTGGCGGACCTTCGCCGCGGGCCGAAGCCGCCGCAGGCCGTGCCTCAGCGGCAGGACGGCAGAATGGACACGGCAGCGATGGCGTTCATCTGCGGACTATCGGAGGGTGAGCTGGCCGAGCACTTGGCCCGGCGTCGCCGGCAAACTGCAGTGACCGCCTACATCGCGTTCGGGCTGGGCTGGGCATTCGTGGGTGCGTGGCTGCTGCGCCTGCTCAGTCTCGACTGGACAGGGCAGCGATTGCTGACCGCGCTGCAGTTCACCCCGTTCTGCCTCATGTTCTTTCTCATTGCGTTCAAGCATGCCCATGCCAACTGGCAGCTTCGAACAGGGCTGCTGGGCTCGGCCGGCGACTACCTGCGCTCGGCCGAGCCGTTCTGGCCGGGCTTTTAAATCAGAAGGTGCCTGGCGGAGCGAAGACGCTGCCGCCGGACGCTCCGGTGGCCCAAGGGGCGCTCTCGTAGGAGGGCCGGCCGAACTCCACACCGGGATCGGCCGGCTTCACGATTGTCCCATCACGGTTCCACACGGGGGGCGTCCAAGTGGCGTTGGCGTCGCCATAAGGCGCATATGGATTGTAATAGGGCTGGCGCACCAGCGGGGCAGCCGGGGCGTGGTAGTCCCGAGCAGACTTGATGTTGCCGCTGCTGCACGCCGTTAAGACAATTATAGTGTATGTGAGAATCAACCCATTAAGCGTGCGCATGCTAGTCTCCCTGTTTTGAGAGACCCACCATGCTTAATTATAGCGCAAACACCTTGCGAGCCCTCAAGCTTGGAAAAGCTTAACTTGCCTTTCCGTTTTCTACGGCGTTCAAAGCATCTTGAATCTTGAGCACCCCTTCTCGCAAAATTTGGTAATCCTCGCACCACATCCTATTCGAGTTTTCAAGCTCCTGGATGCGGTGAAATAAGGCATGGTTCTGCTGCCGCAATGCCTGGTTTTCGGCGATGACCGCACCGACGTCGACCGGAACTTGACCCCGGAGCCGAGCGGCGAATGCCGACACTGCTCTCGTCTGTGCCTGATGGTCCAACTCAGATTGACGGCCCAACTCGTGCCAGGCCCAGCCGCTCAACCCACTGCCGTATCCGTCGTCATCCACCGCATCCCTCCTCGCGCTATGCCTGCGGAGGAACGTCGGTTGCAGCCCGCAACGTCGAGTCCATCCCAGTCGCGTTGGCCCTTGTCTGCCCCCCATTGGCTGGAGCTGACAGCTGCTGGGCGTTATAGCCCAATTGCGAACCCGGGTCACGATGTCCAGGCGACGAGGGCGTGAGGCCGCCCCTGATGGCCTTCAATGCCCCAACCGTGCCCACCAACGCGGCATCGCGCCCGAACTGGTCCATGTCCACCCGGTTCGCCGATCCAAAGCCCGCCAGCCTTGGCACGTGATGCGGGATCAGCGAAATCATGCGAAAGCTCACCAATGCTGACACGACGTGGGTCAGCGTGAAGATCGTCAGCAGCACGGCCACGCCGAGCACGTTGGTCACCAGCCAGCCGTTGGCCAGCACGAAGCCGGCGGCGAGGCCGAAAGTCTGCCGGATCAGCCACGACGCGGCGGTGAAGATGAAGCCGCCCATGAACAAGCCGATGACCATCAGGGTCGGCCGGAACATGAGGTTGAACAGCAGCGAGTAGCCCTCCGAGGCGCGGCCGTGCAGCCCCTCGCCGTCGAAGGTCATGTGCGCCAGCATCCAAAACGGGAACGCGATCACCGCCTCGCAGACCAGCACGAGCCAGCCGAGCACGCCGGCAAGGAACATCAGCCACGGGATCATCGGCAGCACAAAGGCGATGGTCAGCCCCGGCACGAGGATGGCCATGCACAGGGCAAAGATCGGCACGGCCAGGAAGCTGACCACGAAGTGGCCGACCATGGCGGCCCCGGCCGCGACCGGGCCACCGCTGAGCAGGCCCCACACCGTCGCCGCAGCACCGCCAACGGCCGAGTTCAGCAGCCCCGCCAGACCCAGGGCAGTGAGCGCGATGGCCGCCATCTTGTGCCCGAGCTGCATCAGGCCGCTGAACGGGTCGGTCCACATATTGGCGGTGGGCGACATGCCGTCCACGAACAGGTTGAGCAGCCGGTCGTTCAACCGCATGCCGCGGAACACCTGCTCGATCGTGCTGGCGCCGTCCTCCCCCGGCGTCGCGCCCTCGAACAGGTCGCCGTTGCCGCCCGGCGTGTCGAGCCCGTCGGTCGTGCGGACATAGGTCATCAGCTTGGTCATGAACGCAGTGGCCGAGGTCTCCAACGGCGCCAGGTCGCGCGACAGTGAGCGCCCGAGCCCGTCGTAGCTCGGCGTGTTCACCGTGGGCGTCGCGCTCATCAGCGACATGGTTTGCCCATTCAGGCGGGTGAACTCGAGGTAGTAGGCGCCGGCCGCCGTCCAGCCCAGCGAGGCGAGCTGCACCTGGTTTGCGGACAGGCCGACGCCGCCATTCCGCGCCGCGGTGGCGTCTTGCAGCGCCCCGCGCAGCTCGCTTGTCTTGTTCGTCGCCGCCTGTGTCAGCTGGCTCGTGTAGTCCGCCGTAGCCGCGGTCAGCACGCCGGCGAGCGGCCGCAGCGCATCGATCTTCTTGGTCTGCCAGAACTGCTGGGCGACCGCCTCGACCGTGGGGCGGATGTCGTTGGCGAGCACCTGGGTCAGCACGTCGCGCTGCATCCCGGTCATGTCGACACTGACCCCGGCGATGTTTGTCGTGCCCTGTTTGGCGCTGCGCAGCGTCACGGTGCCGCAGGCGGGCGCTGCCGTCGCGTTGCCGGCGGACAGTGCATACGCCCAAGTGACGTAGCCGCCGTTCTGGACGTCCTGCACCTGCTGCGGCGCTGGCACGGGCACGAAGTTCGGCTGCGCCGACGCGACGTTGACCAGCGCCCGGCACAGCTCGTCCTGGATCAGGTTGGCGACGATCGTTTTTGTGCCGGGGATAATCGGCTGGGCCACCAGCATGCTGTCCGGCCCGACCGCCTGCACCGCGATGGCGTAAACCGTCCTGGCCATGCCGGCGCCCCAGAGTGCCGTCTGCACGACGATCTTCTGCCCGGCGCTGAAGCCGGTATCGAGCGGGAACATCATCACCGCCGCGACACCCAGGCGGACCATGAACATGCTGCTGGTCTTGCGGTCCAGCATGCGCGCCGTCTCGGCGCCGCGATGGATCTGCATGATGGTGGCGTAGCACAGGAAGGTCATCGCGATCGCGGCGACGAAGCCGGTGAGCGTGCCAACCAGGGTGCCGATCACCGTGGCCTCGGCGCCGACCGCGCCCGACCCGGCCGGAGCCGGGCTGACCGGGAACAGGCTGAGGATCACCTGGGCGGACCAGTCGGTGCCGGGATCGAGGGCGGCCCAGCTCAGGTTGTAGGTGGGCGGGGCGGCCTGGGCCGGCGCGGCAAGCGCGCCCAGCACCAGTATGATGAGGAATAGGGCTACGCAGGTGAACACGGAACGGCGCATGGCATCCTCGCGGGAACGGCGTCCCGCGAGGATACGCCGCCGCGGCGCGAACGGAGCCTACGACAGGGACGGTCCTGGAGAGGCACGCTGCTCGTTCGAGGGCGTGCGCTTGAAGGCGGCCTTGACCGCCTCGATGGCCTTGCTGGCGAGCTCGGCCGCCTTTTCCCCCAGTTCCTCCATCTGGCTCTTGCCGTCCTTGCGGCCCGGCGTCTCGGACGCCGCCTTGCCGACCTCGGCATCGAGTTTGGCAAAGCGCGCGGTGATGTTGCTCGCGTCTGCACGGCCTGCGGCGATGCCATCGGCGGCGGTGCGGTCTGCCCCATACTGGCTGACTGCGGCCGATGCGCGGTCGAGGGCGGTCGCGAGCCCTTTCTCCTTCAGCAGTTCGGCGTTGAAGCTGCGCCGCAAGTCGGCATAGGGGCCGCCCTCGCGCATGCCGGCGGCAACACCGGCCGCGCCGTCCGGATCGGCTTTGCTGGCTTCCTGGATTTTGTTGATGATGCTGGCGCCCGGCCCGTTGGCGAAGGCCCGCAGTGCCTGCACCGCCGCCTGCCCGGACCGTTCCGCCGCACGCAAGCTGGCCTCCTCCTCGTTGGCCTGTGATCTCTCGCCATAGCGGGCGACCCTGTCCTTCAACGGGGTGAGCTGCTGATCCCAGGGAGCGGGAGTGTTCGGCTCCGGCTTGCGGAGAGCAGACATGATGGCAAACGTGGCGCCCGTTCCACGCTGCTGGATCTGATCTGTTGTCAAGTGTTGTTGGATTGCGGCGGCCTGTGTTGTATCATTGGCTTGTCTGCGTGGTATACCGACCGTTTGCTCGACAACTTGTCTGACTGGATCGTTCTGGCTTGCGCGCTGAGCTGTTGTTTCGGTAGCACTTGTCTTAGCGCTGGCATTGATTCCGGATCGATCACTTACTTCCGGTGCGATTTCTCCCCGCGCACTCAACCGCACCCGGTTCTCCAACACTTCCACCTTGCTCTGTAGGTCAGGGGTTGATTGATCGCCCGCACGCGCGACGTCGGCGGCCTCCCGGCGTAGCACCCGGACCAGCCCACGGTCGTCCATGGTGACTGTGCCGCGCATCAGCTCCTGCATTCGCTCGTTCTGCAGCCCCGGGCTGCTGACCGCGAGACGGGTCATTTCCTCCCTCACCCCCTGCGGCAGGTTGCCAATCGGCCCGACCAGCTTCTCGGTGTCCTGCAGGGCATAGGCGACCTTCGTCCTGAACATCGGCTCTTCGAGCCGGCCCGGAGCGTTCACAGTGTCCGTGATGCCCCGGATCGTCGCCGCGAGGGCGGGATCCACGCGCGCCACCAGCTCCTGGGTCCGGCCGAGCTTGTCGACCAGATCGCGTAGCGGCTCCTTTGCCGTATTCGCCGAAACGCCGCCAGCATCGGGAGTTGATGCCGCTGCCGCAGGGTCCGTAGGTTTTGAACCCACTGGAGCTGCCACGGGGGGCAGGGTCGATGCCGTGGGTTCGATCTTGCGGGGCTCCGCTCCCGCGATGCTGCCGTCGGCCATGTCATATGTCCCTTTCTGTTGTCGGCTAATTCGCGGCCATGTTCGGGCTCGGCATCTGCACGGCCTCGTGCAGGCTGACCTCCTCGGCCTGTGCCACCTGGGTTGCGCTGAGCGAAGCCTGGTAGAGACCGATCCGGTAGTTCTGCATGGCGAGGTAGTTGCTGAGCGCCAGTTGCACCGCGATCTCGCGCTGCACCGAGGCAGGCGGCATGGCCTGCAGCGAGGCGTGCCAGCCCGCGTCGCTCATGCGCCGGTTGACCTCCAGGCTGACCGCCGTCAGCCAGGAGCCGTTCGCCTCCACCGGCAGCCCCTCGGCGCGTTGCTGCTGCTGTTGCTGGGCGGTGAGAGGCACCGAGGGCGATTGCACCGCGATGGCGTAGCTGATCACGCTGCCGGCCAGCGACATGCGGGCGTTGTAGCTGCGCCGCCGCGGCAGCGCGTCCTGGCCGCTGAGCGATGTCAGCTGGTCTGCCCGCAGTGCGGCAGGCACGATCGGCTGCAGCAGGTTGGTCTTGAAGTCGTTGGCGGTGTTCACCCCGTCCTGCCCCGGGTAGGTGCCGGGGCCGAACAGGTTGGCCGCGTGCTGGTCGGCGTTGGCGTTCGCCGCCTCTACGCACAACCCAGCCTGCGCCTCGGTTTCCGAGCAGTAGCGGGAGTAGTGCAGCTTGTTGATGGCCTGCACCGCCTGTGTCTGGCCGAAGTACGCCGGCGTGCCTGGCACTGCCTCACTGCGGCGGTCGGCCACGCCCTGGATGCCGCCGGCCACGTTCTCTGCGGCGATGGAGGCCACGATGGGGCTCTGGCTGTTGTCGGCCGCGTTGCAGAACTGCGGGTTGGCGGTGTGCTCGTCGCGGATCTCGGCGTTGCGGAAGCTGCGCTGCACCTGGGCGTTGGCGATGTTGGACCCGTTGGTGATCTGCTCCTGCGCGCCGATCTGCGCCTTGGCGTAGTTGGCGTTCTGGGTGAAGCCGTCCCGCAGCATCTGGTTGACCGACGTTTCCATCTGGTTGACCCCCCCGGTGATCTGGGTGCCGATGCTGGTGATGGCGTTGTCGAGAGTTCTTTGCATCGTCTGTATGATCTGCGCGACTGCGAAATCGAAGGTGGGCAGGTCGGCCCAGGCTGGCTTGGCGTTGAACAGCACGCCGCCGAGCACGACGGCTGCGGTGGTACGGAGCAGGCGCTTGCGCATGGTGTTCTCCTTAATAAGCGCCGCTGTTGGCCGGCACGGGGTAGCCGGTCGGAGCCAAGCTGGCGCCGTTGACGAGGACGCCGCCGCCGCTTGCGCTGCCGCCCAGTCCGAACGTGCCCCAACTCGGACCGCCGCCGCCGAAGGCAAGCTTGGGGCAGAAGGCGCCGCCGCCGAACCCGCCAAAGCCCAGGTCGAAGCCGGTGACGGTGAGGCCGCACTGCACCGAGCCGATCATGCTGTTCCAGGCCTGAGTCGCCAGGTTGCAGATCTTGCCCTCGACCGAGCCGATCAGGTTCGTGGGGTTGAGGAAGTCGGTGATGACGTTCAGCCCCGCGCCGCTGAAGAACCCGTCGAGGCAGGACAGCGTGGTGACGCTCTGCGGGGCGGCGATGTCGTGGTTGTCTGCCTGGATACGTGCGGTGATCCCGTCCGCGGCGGCCTGGGTGATCAGGGTGCAGTTGGCGCTGCCGGTGTCGGCAGCCATTGCCGGCGCTGGCGGCAGCGTGATCGCTGCTGCAACAATGATCGCGATGAGCGGGCACAGTGTCTGACGCATCACGCGCGCTCCTCGACCAGAGGCCGGCAGGCGCTGCGCAGCGCCTGCACACGGTCCGTATGGAAGATGCGGGCAAGCAGCGCCTGGCGATGCAGCGCTTGCAGCGTGTCATGCAGCATTTGGCCCAAGCCCGAGGGATCGGGCGCGAGCAACGCCTCGAGCACCTCACGGCCGTTCGATGGATACCCGGTGGCCACGCTGTGCAGGACTTCCAACAGCTGCGCTGGGGCAAGTTGCGCCAGGATCGCCTGCAACTCGGCCCGAACCGGCTCGCTGCACAGACCGGCCGACACCGCCGCTGGATTGCAGCGCGAGGCTGCGTTCAGCAAAGCCTCGATGAGTCTGGCAGCCTCTTGCATGTCTGTGGTCGTCGCGGACCCCGGCCTGTCCGGGGCTTCGTCTTCACTGGGGTAGGGCATGTCACTCTCCATGATTCGGGAGCAGCATCACCTTGCATGGCGCGAACGCCTGGCGTCAGTCCGCCGAGATGGAGACCGCCATCCAGCGCATCGTGACGTGCAGGCCGAGAGGCTGCACTGCGTTGCGCAGCACCTGGGTCCAAGGGCCGCCACCGGTCCAGTCCACCAACTCGGATTGGTCCACGTCTGACCCGAACGTCGTCTTCACGCCGGCCGGCACGATTTGACGTGCGGCGAAGGCCAACGGCACTTGCCGTCCGAAGCCGTTTGCGATGGGAGTGGCAGGCGGCGTAACCCGGCGCATGATCCGAGGGCTGGCTGGCGACAACACGATCGGCTGCGCCACCACGCGCAGACTTCCCACGCCGCCGCCCAGGGCTGGGACCATCTGAAGATCGGCCTTCGCCGGCCCACCGGCGGCAACAAGTCCCAGCAGCACCACTCCAAAAGAATATTTCATCCAACCCTCCGTCCATAGCAGGAACCTATGGGCAGAAGGCGCAAACGGAGATTGCGCCACCCCGTCTTACGCGACATAACCCTTATACGTTTAGGTTCGCGCCGCGTCAGGCTGTTTAGTGCTTGGCTTCAGGTCTGACCGTGTCATTTGACTTTCAGAGGTTTGGTAAATGGCGAGGCGGTCGAAGACTACGGGAGAAGGCGATCGGGACGAGTTTCTCGACGATATCGGAGAGCGGATCAAACAGGCTCGTGTGAGAGCGAAGCTTACGCAAAAGGAGCTTGCAGAGAAGATCGAAGCAAGTCCGTCGTGGGTTTATCTCGTCGAGGATGGGCAGCAGAACGCTCAAATTCATAGTTTGCGAAAGGTCGCCGAAGCGCTTGGCGTCTCGATACGCAGTTTGTTGCCGGACTATCCCGCCGACACCGACGAATACAATACAGGAAAGGAGGTAGGTGAGACATTCGACGTTGTAATCAATGACTTAACTCGATCGGTAGGTCTCTTGCATAAACTCAATGCCCTGCGATCTAGACGCTGAGACCCTGCGAGCGACATAGCCCATTAAGCCGCCCCTAGCAGATCATATCAAAAATATTCGCCTCATAGTCATTTTTTTCCTTAACCTTTAGTACTACAGTCTGGTATGCGCTTCTCATAGTCATGTGAGACGCGTCATGTCCCTGTTGACCCCACTGCTCGGAACGGGTCCGTATAGCCAGAGTTTTCATTCTGGGTCGGACAATTCTTCCTTGTCTGCGCGCATTCCCAGTCTCCTCCAGCGCATTCTCCCGGGCATGCTTGCGCGCGGCCACGGCATCGACGCGCTCTGCCTCTATCTCGACCTGGCGCGAACAACCCTGCTCGATGTGTTGGTCGAGCTGGACCTGCCCACGCCGCATGACCGTCCGCTGCGCAAGCCTGGTGGGCGCAATCCTTGGTCCTTCGCCGACACCACCTTTTTCGTCGTGCTGTGGATGGCCGGCTGGCATGTCGAGAGCCTGGGCGAGCGCTTCGGCCGCTCAGCCGGCGGCGCCCGCTACAAGGCCCGCCACCTCGGCCTGCCGCGGCGTGACCGCAAGCAGGTTTTCCGACCCCCCCGGCCTTGCCAGGACTTTCCTGGCGGCATCATGCAAGGGCTCCGGCCCGAGCCGGCGGCGGCCAGGCCTGGCGCGGAACAGCAAGGGTTCGCCGTCCGCACCGCGCCCTGTCATTCCGATGACGCCGACGCAGAACCCACGCCTGCCTGGGAGCAGCCGCGCGCCGCCAACGGCGGACAGTACTCTTATTCGTACTCCACGATCATCGCCTCGTTCGACAACGCGCGGCCGAACGCAGCCACGTCCCTGCAATTCCCAACGCTTCCTGGGTTCGACCTGTTTGGGCCGGCGCCCGCCGGCGCGCAGCCGGCGCCAGCGCCGAAGCCGAAGCGCAAGCAGGTGCCCTGGACCCGCGAGCGCGACCAGGAGCTCGCCCAGCGCTGGTGGGCGCGTCAGCACTACAAGGCGATCGCCCGCGATATGGGCATCTCGCCCTCCGCGGTGCAGAGCCGGCGCTTCCGCCTGGAGCTGCCGTCGTTCAACGACCAGCCGGAGCTTGCCTTCCTGCGCCCGGACGACTTGGTGCAGGAGTTCGATCCCAGCGTCGTGCCAATGCACATCGCCGCCGCCGGCTATGTCGAGCGCAAGTGCAACAAGTTCATCCAGGACGGCAAGGTGTTTCTGTTCTGGGCAGCGCGCAACGGCTGTCGCGGCAGCAAGGAGTTCGAGAAGCTCGAGGGCAAGCGCCGCAAGCGGCTCGCTGCCCCGCCGCGGCGCGACCGCAAGCCGCGTAGCGTGCCGCTGCCCTTCGTGTCGGATCCCTGGGGCGGCATCGCCGGCACCGCGCTGCCGCACCCGGCAACCCTGCCCACGCCGTTCGCGCCGTATCGCGTGACGATGGGGGCCTGACCTCTTGGAGCCGCACGATGCAGAACCAGGACAACGCCGTCAAACGGCGCCTGAGCGACCCCGACTTCCAGGCGACCGTGGTCCGGTGGTGCATCGGCCTGACCGTCGCCATGGCGGTGTTGCTGGCCGCCTCGCTGCTGCACGACGCCGTTGTCTGGACCAACCCGCCGGCGGGCAAGTTCTTCCGCTTCGACGGCCGCAACCCGCCGCAGCCGCTGGTGGCGCTGAACAGCCCGATCGTCGACGACACCGAGCTGCTGCAGTGGGCCATGAAGGCCGTGCTCGCCGCCTACGCGGTGAACTACCACGACTACCCGGAGCAGCTGAACACCGCCGGCCGCCGCTTCACCGCTAACGGCTGGAACAGCTTCGCCAAGGCCTACAAGGAGACCGGAAACTTGGAGGCGATGAAGCGGGCGCGGCTGACCTGCTACGCCCAGGCGCAGCGGGCGGCGCTGATCCGCGAGGTCAAGGTGCTGCGCGGCCGGCTGTCCTACGACGTGCAGTTCCCGATGCTGCAGACCTGCGAGAACACCCAGGTCGAAAGCACCAAGCGGCTGATGATGACGGCGCTCGTGGTGCGCACGGAGATCGAGGACCACCCGGACGGCCTCGCCGTCGAGCAGCTCATCGCCGACGAGCAGTGATCCCTCCAGCACAGGAGCCCAGCGTGGCCCGCCGCACCCTTCTAGTCCTCGCCTGCCTTGCCGTGCCCGCGCTCGCCTGGGCGCAGGCAAAGGGCGAGGCCAACCCGCCTACCTTGGCGCCGGAGACGCCGGAGGCAGCCCGCCGGGCGGCGCGGGACGCGATCCCGCTGACGCCCGAGCTGATATTGGAGCTGTCCCGCCGCTTCCAGGAGAACCGCCGCGCCGAGGAGGAGAGCTTCACCCAGCTCGCCTCGCCGGTGAGCCGGCCGGTCAAGGTGAGCTTCGCGCCGGGCCAGGCGACCAGCATCGTGGAAACCGTCAAGGGCTACCCGACCCAGGTCAGCTTCTTCGACGCCACCGGGCAGCCCTGGCCCATCGTGTGGGACACCAATTCCAACGCCGTTGGCGGCGGCGGCGCGGGCGGCAGCAGCACCGGCAACTGCAACACGCAGAGCGGCGGCGGCGGCCCGGGCGGGCCTGCGGTGGAATCGGTCGGCTTTCACGTCTGCGTGCCGATCAAGGGCAGCAACGTGCTGCAGGTGACGCCGATGTCGGCGCTGCCGCGCGGCGGCATGCTGGTCAGCCTGCAGGGTGCGCCCAAGGCGCTCACCTTCCTGGTGGTGTCCGGGCGCGACCGCTACGACGCCGATCTCAGCGTGCACGTCGACCGCCGCGGCCCCAATGCCCGGGTGCAGGTCGACACCCGTCCGGGCGCCCCCATCACCGGCGCTCCCTATCTGACCGCCATGCTGTCCGGCATCGCGCCCGCGGACGCCAAGCCACTGCAGGTCGAGGGCGTGTCGCCCGACGAGGTGCGCGCGTGGCGCCTGGGCAGCGAGGTCTACCTGCGCACCCGCCACACGCTGATGTCGCCGCCCTGGAGCGCTTCGGAGAACGGGGAGGGTGACATGCGCATCTACGCCCTGCCGTCGACGCCGGTGGTGCTGCTGTCCGTCAACGGCCGCACGATGTCGGCCGCGCTCAAGGATTGAACCCGCATGTCCGCGACCTCCCGCAAACTCCTGCCTCCCTGGCTGTCCCGCGTACGTCTGCCCCATGGCCTGGCTGCCGTCCGCGGCCGGTTCAACGGCACCGGAACCGCGGGGCCACGCCGCATCCTGGTCGTGGCCGGCATCGGCGGCGCAGTCGCCGCCGTGCTGATTGCCGTGACCCTGCACCAGTCGACGCCGGACCTCGTGTCGCATCCCGGCCGGATGCCGGCGGCGGACCCGCTGCCCGGCGGGCCGAACAGCAATCCCTACCAGGACGCGCTGGCCGCGCGCAGCAACCAGGACGCCGCTGCCAGGCAGCGGGAAGCCGGGGAGTCGTTCACGCCGCAGATCGCGCCAAGCCAGTCCTACACGGACAAGCCTGGCAAGAAGACGCGGGCGCTGCTCACTTCGCCGCCACTGCCGCCAGAGCCGGCCAAGGCTGCCCCCGCACCGGTGCCGGCGTCCCTGACGACGAGCGACGCAACAGCACCCCCGGCTGCGATCCGCGTCGCGTCCCCGCAGGCCGGCCAGGAACAGGCGCGCAACGGCGCCTCGGGAAACGATCCGTATGCCGCCGCCATCACCCGCATGATGGGTGGCTGGGGGTCGCGGCCCCCACGCACGGAAGTCATCCTGCTGCCCGACCCGGCCGAGGCGCAGGAGGACCCCCGCTCCCGGGGCGGCCCGCGCAGCGGCGGGCAGGGCAGCGGAGACGCTGCCGCGGCGGTCGCGTCGCCCGCCGCGGCAGGCTCCGCGCACCAGAGCCGGGCGCGCGTGCTGATCCCTGCCGGGCGCGGCGTCTATGCCCATACGGTGACGGCATCCAGCTCGGACCAGAACAGCCCCGTGGTGCTGGAGGCCGACAGCGGGCCGATCGCGCATGCCCGCTTGATCGGCAGCTTCTCCCGCGAGGACGACCGCTTGGTGATCCGGGTGACCAAGATGACCTATGGCGGCCAGCAGGTCGGCGTGGACGGGATCGTCCTGGCTCCTGGGACCATGGAGGCCGGCGCTGCCTCGAGCGTCGAGCAGCACTATGTCGCCCGCTTCGCCCTGCCGGCGGGGGCGGCGTTCGTGGCCGGCCTGGGCCAGGCCTTCGCGCAGAGCAACTCCACCGTGGTCGCCAGCCCGCTTGGCGGCGCCACCGCCTTCCAGCGCCTCAACCTCGGCCAGCAGCTCGGCGTCGGCGCCGGCGTCGCCGGCGGGCGCATCGGCCAGGCGCTGGACCAGGCGGCGCCGCGCGGGCCGACGGTGAAGCTCGATGCGAACAGCTCGGTCGGCGTCATGTTCCTGAGCGACGTGACGGCCCCTGACTGATGCGCGCTGTGCCGCTGGCTCCGTTCGCGCCATGCCGGGTGATGCTGCGGCGCAGGCAACCATTGGATCTCCCGTGATGGACACCGGCACCGGTTTCAACCTCTTCGAGCAGCAGCCGCACCTCCAGTCCGCCACCGCCGCGCCCCGAGCCCGCCCGCGGCGGTGGCGGCGGGTGCTGCTGGCCAGCGCTGCAGTGCTGACGGTGGCCGGCGCGTGCGGCGCCTTCCTGCTGTCGCCCTACAACACCGTGTTTCCCATCGGCACTCTCATCCCGGGCACTCTCATCCGCCAGCCGCCGGCGGAAGTCGGCACACAACCCAGCACGCCGAGCACACGCCCGCCCACCGCGCAAGGCAGCCCACCGGCCACGCCGGATGCGTCCCGCGCCCCGCTGGTGGCGCCCGCCGCCCGGCTGGCAGGCGCGCCGCGCCAGGAGAGAGCGCCGGCCGTGCGCGGCACGGTGGCGCCCGCCGATGCGGACGCGCAAACCCGCGAGATCCTCGGGCTGCGCGGCGTGGACAAGCAGCCCTCATCCACCACGGCTGGCGCGGGCGATACGGCAGAAGGGCGAGCGGAGCGAAGCACGCCCTCGCCCTCGTCCAAGCCATCCGGCCCGGTGGCCCCGGCCGTCTCAGAGATCGGCGTGTCGACGCTCCCCACCCAGCCTTCGCCTGCGCCAGCCGCTGCTCCCGCTGCACCCCGGCTCGATCTGGCGGGCATGGAGCCGGGCATGGCGGCTCCGGTGGCCCCGCCCCCTGTCCCGGCCAACCCCCTCGCGCCAGCCGTTCGCCTGTCCCCGCCCGCGGCCGATCCGGCACGGGTCGCCGATGAGGCGGACCCGGTAGGCGCCCCGCCGCAGAACCAGGGCAGCGCCGACATCCCGCAGTCGGTCACGCCGGCTCCCTCCGCCCCGGCCACTGCGGTCGTCACGGTTGTGGCGCCCCCCGCTACGCCGTCCTCGCCTCCCGCGCTGGCCGATCCGGTCGCCACCGGGATGGCGCTGCGTCCCAAGCCGATGGCGCGTGGCGAGCAGATCGACGTGCTGCACGTCGTCGCCCAGCTCGCGACCATGATCCGCGACCTGCGGATGGAGAATGCCGGCCTGCGCGCCAGCACCAAGGCGACCTCGGACAAGGTGGACACTGCCGTCGCCGACTTCGAGCGCCGCCTTGCGCTGGCCGAGTCCCGCGTCGCCGTCAAGGCCGCCATGGCGGACATGGACGCGCCGCCCGAGCCCGCCGCACTGCCGACGTCGCCCGCCCGCGCGCTGCGCCGGGCCAAGGCTGCGGCGGCGCAGCCGGCCGCAGCGGCAGAGGCGCACCCCTCCATTGCGGCCACATCCGCGGCCGCCGTCCCGGCCGGCGCCACCCGCTACAAGGTGCAGGCGGCCTCGCCCGGCCTGGCCATGCTGTCCGAGCTCGACCGCAGCGGCGGCGATGGCTCGCAAGTGCAGGTCAAGGTCGGCGACCAGGTGCCGGGATACGGCCGCGTCGTCGCCATCCAGCAGCAGGGCGTCGCCTGGACGGTGAAGACCGAGCGCGGCGCAATCCAGTAGGAGCGGAACCATGCAGGGCGCCGTCAACTTCGCCAGCCAGCTCGGCCTGGCCTTCGCCATCCTGCTGCAGCCCGCCTGCTACCTCGGCGCGCTCGGCCTGTTCATCTTCGCGGGCTGGGGCTTCTGGCGCCAAGCGCAGCCGGACAACCCCTACCGCGGCCGGCCCTGGGTGCCGTCCGTGTCGCTGTTCGTGTGCGGCGTTCTGGCGAGCTTCCCCACCATCCTGACCAAGGCCAACGTGTCCGCCGGCTCGACCGTCGTGGTGCGGATGTCGGACGCGGTCAGCTACACGCCCACGGCGCCCACGGGCAACCTGCTCGGCGCCAACCCGGGCCAGACCATCGTCAATGTGGTCGAGCTGTTCCTCGAGTTCTTCCAGGCGTTCGGCGCCATGGCCTGCCTGGTCGCCGTGCTGGCTTGGCACGCCTCCGTCACCGGCCGCAGCGACCGCAGCCGCGCCGGCTGCGGCGTGCAGTTCGCCTTTGGGATCGCGCTGATCAACATCCGCACCATCGCGCAGTGGCTCGTCGCGATCTTCACCGTCTAGGCGCAGGCTCGTCCTAGGCGATGGCCCAGCCCAACCCGTTCGCGCCGTGGCGCCGCATGCTCCGCCCCGAGGGAATGACCCCTCGCAAACAGCATGGAGCTTTCTTGTGAACATCAACCAACTCAACAAGGCGGTGCCGGTGCGGGCGGTGCCGCGCCGCCTGCGCCTGGCCGCAGCCGCTGGCCTGGCCAGCATCGGCTCGTTCGCCGTATCCAGCGTTGCTTTCGCGCAGGCGACCGCGCCAGCCGGCGGCATCGGCGCCCAGCTCAACCTGATGTCGGGAGAGGCCATCGATTCCGGCGGCACCTTTGGCGGCATGGTCATGTATCTGCTGGCCCTGGTCGTGTTCGTCGGCGCGGTCTGGGCGTTCTGGAAGAGCCGCCAGCCGCAGGGCCGCGAGACCGGCTATGTCGGCATGGGCCTCGCCGGGCTCGTGCTGTGCGGCCTGTTCGTCAGCGGCGGCGCCTGGATCAACAAGGCGGCGGTCTCGACCAGCGGCGCTGCCGCCACGGTCAACAGCACGCCCAAGGTTGTGCAGTTCCAGTAGCATGACGGTCCTGCCCCTCGCCCTGTCCGCGCATCCCTCCGCCTGGAACCCGGCCGGCATCCCGGGCAGGGGCGGGGGGCAGGCCATTCCCAAGCATGCAGCCTGCCGGTTCTGCGGCTTCGACGCCGCAGGCCGGCAGGAGGCGTTCCACCTTGACGGCGACCACGCCAACAACGCACCCGGCAACATCGTTTCCGCCTGCCCCCTGTGCCACCTGTGCCAGCACCTCGACCGGCCCGGCATCCATGAAGAGGCGGCGCTGATCTGGCTGCCGGAGCTGAGCCAGGCGGCCGTCGTGGCGCTCGCGCGCAGCGCCCACCTGGTGGTGCATGCGCATGGCGAGCCGCCGCACATGGACCGCGGCCGTCCCGTGCGGGATGAGCCGGCGCTGCGCGCCGCCTGGTCCGCGTTCCATGCGCTGCGTGGCCGTAGCCACGCGGCCAAGGAGCGGCTCGGCACCGCCTCGCCGCTCGTCTTCGCGGCCGCCCTGCTCGGCTCGCCCGCGCCGGCCCGCGCCAAGGGCGACTTGCTGCTGCGCGGCCTGCGCCTGCTGCCGCTTGGCCGGCTCTACCAGAAGGGGCGGGATGTCTATCCGCAGGTGCTCGACACCTGGGCTGCCGCTGCCGCATCCAACCCAGCGCCCGCCTCCGTTTCGCACTGAAGGAGTTGCGCATGTCCGCTCATCATGTCCGCGTCGCCGCCGCAGCCGTTGCCGTTCTCGTGGCTGACCTGCCGGCCAGGACGGCACGTCTTTGGGCCAACCTGTTTGGCACGGGCCAAAGCCGATGATCGGCTTCCTCGCCAACGCCCTCTCCAGCATTTCGCTGATGCTCAAGCAGCCGCTGCCGTCGTTCTGCGACATCGAGACCGCGCATGGCGGCGCGTTGGTGTCCAAGCACGGCGACTACGTGACCTGGCTGCGCATCGACGGCACCCGCCGCATGCTGGACCGCGCCGACGTCGCCCGCATCGCCACGGCGCTGCGCGTCGAGATCTCGGGCACGCTGGACCGCAAGGGCCATGCGCTCTGCGCCGCCTACGTGTCCGACCCCGACGCATCCGGCGTCGAGATCGCCCGCGTCAGCCTCGACGCCACCCGCGAGGTGGCGCGGCTGCAGGGCCTCGACCTGCACGACCTGCTGGACGAGCGCGCCGCGCTGTGGCCGCGCAAGATGCGCTGGGAGGCGGTCCACTTCGTGCTGTGGACGCGCGGCACGGTGCTGACCAAGGAGGAGCGGCGCCAGGTCCGCGAGGAGCGCAGCGCCATGGCGCGCGAAGTGCCGGGCATCGGCGACAGCCAGCGCTTCTACATGCGCTCCGACATCATGGCCGCCCGGCACGACGCCTTCGTCAGCCGCATCGTGCGTGCGCTGCACTCCAGCGACATCGCCAGCGACCTCGTCACCCCGCACGAGGCGCTGAAGCTGAGCCGCGAGGCGTTCTACCGCGAGACCGCCGGCTCGCCCTGGAAGGCGACGTTGCCCGGCGACCGGGTGATGCCGCGCCCGTCCGACGCCGAGGACGCGCCGCTGGCCGCGGCGGCGCTGCTGTGGCCCAACCTGCCGCGCCAGCTGTTCAACGTCGACGCGCAGACCACGAGCGGCAACCAGGTCAAGATCGGCGCCTACGAGTACGCCCACGTCGACATGGACCTCGGCCCGGAGAACCCGCGCAGCTTCATCGAGCTGTCCGCGGCGCTCGCCGCCGACCGCATCCCCTGGCGTGGCCATTTGATCCTGGAGGGCGGCGGCAAGACCGCCATGTCGCTCAAGGAAGGCGCCGCGTCCCTGCTCGGCATCTTTCCCACCAACTCCGACCTGCGCCGGGCCTTTGCCGCCCTGCACGAACTGCGCGACACCCACAACCACATCTCCGTCCGCCTGCGCGCCTCCTTCGCCACCTGGGCGCCGGCCGACGACACCCGCACCCTGCGCCGGCGGGCCTCGCTGCTCGGCCAGCGCCTGGAAGGCTGGGGCGGCTGCAAGGCCACCACCCTCGCCGGCGACGCGCTGGAGGGCGTGATGTCCAGCGTGCCCGGCCTGTCGCTCGCCTCGACCGGCACGCCCTGCCTCGCCCCGCTCGGCGACGCGCTGGCCATGCTGCCGTGGAACCGCACCGCCTCGCCCTGGCAGGAGGGCTCGGTGCTGTTCCGCCGGCCGGACGGCGGCCTGTGGCCGTATGACCCCTCCGGCGGGGCGATGCGCCCGCAGGTGCTGGACGTGTTCGTGGCGCCGCCGCGCTCGGGCAAGAGCGTGCTGGCCAACACGGTCAACCTCGGCCTGTGCCTCAGCTCGGCCGTGCTCGGCTTGGGCGAGGCCAAGCTGCCGCTGATCGGCAAGCTCGACATCGGCCCCACCGCCGAGGGCTTCGTGCGGCTGATCCAGGAGGCGCTCGGGCCGGCCCGCCGCCACGAGGCCATCCACGTCCCCCTGCAGCTCGCGCGCGGCTTCGAGGTCAACATCTTCGACACCCAGGTCGGCTGCGACTACCCGCTGCCGCTGGAGGACGCCTTCCTGCGCAACTTCCTCGCGCTCGCCACCCTGCCGCCCGACGCCACCACGCCGTTCGAGGGCATGTCGCAGCTGGTCGGCTACGTCATCGACGAGGCCTACCGGCTGTGCACCGACGTGCCCGGCGGCTCGCCCAAGCGCTACCGCCGCGGCGTCGAACCCATGGTGGACCGCGCCATCGACGCGCACCGGGTCGAGCTGCACGGCGAGCAGCCCTGGTGGCGCGACGTGGTGACGGGCCTGTGCCGCGCCGGCGAGTGGCGGCTGGCCGAGATGGCGCAGCGCCACGCCGTGCCGATCCTGCAGGACCTGATCCAGGCGGCGCGCACCGAGCAGGTCAAGGACGCCTTCGGCTCGCTCAAGATCGAGATCACCAGCGAGGCGGCGACCGAGCTGTTTGCCCGCTACATCACCGACCTGATCAAGCGCTTCCCGACGCTGAACCACCCGACCAAGCTCGACTTCGGCCCGGCCCGCATCATCGTCATCGACCTCGCGGCCGTGGCGCCCACTGGATCCGCGCAGAGCGACCGGCAGACCGAGATGATGTACATGCTCGGCCGGCACATCCTGGCGCGCAACTTCTTCCTGCACCCGGACTACGCCGCCTACGTGCCCGACGCCGTGCGGCCCTACCACTTCGCCCGCTTCTCCGAGATCAAGGAGACCGTCAAGCGGCTGGACTACGACGAGTGGCACCGCACCAAGAACAGCCCGCAGGTGCAGGCGCAGGCCGAGCGCGACGTCTTGGAGGGGCCGAAGCACAACGTCCAGCTCGGCTTCACCAGCCAGCGGCTGGCGCACATGAGCAAGGGCATCGCCAGCCAGGCGACCGGGCGCTTCGTGCTCAAGGCCGGCGACCAGGACGAGGCGGAGGAGATCATCACCCGCTTCAACCTGTCGCCGGCCGGCGCCGACGTGGTGCGCTTCGGGCTCGGCGGTCCCGGCAAGGAGGGCGCGCCGTTCCTGATGATCCTCGACGCCGGCGGCGAGCGCTGGGAGCAGAAGCTGGTCAACCAGCTCGGCCCGGTGGAGCTGTGGGCGCTGAGCACGACGCCGGCCGACACCGCGCTGCGCGGCCGGCTCTACGACCTGCTTGGGTTCAGCGAGGGGCTGCGGCGGCTGTCGCGGGTGTTCCCGGCCGGCTCGGCGGAGAAGGAGATCGAGCGCCGCAAGAAGGAGCGGCTGAGCCGGGGCGAGGGCGACGAGCGCGCCACCGCCGGCGTCGTCGACGAGCTGGCGCGCGAGCTGGTGGACGGCGTGGGCCTCGGCATCGTGCTCCGCCCGCGGGACGACGGCCCGCGCCTGGCCGCGGCGCTGCCGATGGCCGCCGAGTAGGCCTGCGCCGTTTGCGCCGCCGCCCCGTAGCCTCCGATGCGTGAACGGAGACCAACCATGGAACAGCCCACCCTCCTTCCTGCTGTCCTCCTCCTGGACATCGGCCTGGCCTCATGGGGCCTCACTTGGATGATGGAAGATGCGCGCCGCCGGCGCTTCCGCCTGCTCCCGCCGCTCGCCGCCGCCGGCCTGGTCGTGGGCTGCGCCAACGTCCCCAACGTCGGCACCGACGTGGCGATGACCGGGATGCCGAACACCGAGGTCGCGCTGCGGGAGAGCATGCGCCTCGTCGACGTCGAGATCGGCAAGCTCGGCGCCATGGCGCCTCCCGCGCCTCCGGCGCCCGCCCCGGCCCCTCTGCGGCCCGCTGCGGCTCCGGCGCCGACGCCCCTGGTCCAGGCTGCATCCTCCCCGGTGTATCCCGTGCTGCCCGGCGAGTTGCAGAGGGTGATCGTCTTCACCTGGAACGGCACGCTGGAGGACGGCGTGCGCCAGCTCACCGACAGCATCGGCTACGTCAGCGTCATCGCACCGCCGATGTTCGGCCAGGTCTCGCTCCCCGTCAGCATCGCCACCGGCCCCGTGACGGTCATCCAGGCCCTGCAGGCGCTCGGCGACGCCGCCGGCAGCCATGCCACCGTGCGCGTCGATCCCGCACGGCGCCAGGTGGAAGTGCTGTATCATGCGTAGCCGCCGCGCCGTGCTCACCGCCGCCGTGCTCGGCTGCTTCGAGGGCCGGGCCGCCTCGGGCCATGCCCGAGCCGCCGAGGTTCCCTTCGCGCTGCCGCCCGCCCTGCTCCGCCGTATCCGCCTCTCGTATATCGGCCCGCTCGACGGGGCCGCGGAGGCGTTCGCCTCCTGCATTGGCTACGGCTGCATCCCGCTTGGGGCATCGGCATCGCCGGGCGCACTGCCGGCCGCCGTGTCGGTCGACGCGTTGAACGCCCCCGCGCACGAGGTTTGGCAGCGCATCAACCGCCAGGCTCCCGGCCATACCCTCATGATCGACCCGGACACCCGCACCATCGAGGTTTGCCGCATGGCTGCTTCCCAACTCTCCCGCTTCTCCCGTCCGGCGCCGTTCCGCACCCTGCTCGCTGCCGCCACGGTCCTCGTGGGCGTTGCTGCCGCGTCACCCGGCCGCGCATCCGGCACGATCACCGAGGTGCCCTTCCCGCCGGCGTCGTCGCGGGCGCAGTATGACGGCGCGGCCCGCGCGCTGGGCAATGCGCTCAACCAGCCTGTCACCGGCGCATCGGAGCTGCCGGCGATCGTCGGCGGCGAACGCCCGCCCTCGCTCGAGGCGCTGCAGGCCACGCGCCCCGGCGACGAGCCGGAGAGCGGCCTGGAGCCGGGCCGCGCCGAGGCCCTGCGCCAGTCCGGCGGCGAGTATGGCGCGCAGGGCGGGCTGTCGGCGCGGGCGTTTGCGATCAACGAGATGCTGCGCCGCTACGAGCCGCAGCTGGACAGCACCTACGACTTCCGCCCGCTCGTGCTGCCGGCCGGGCAGGGCCGGACCCTGGTGCGCCCGCCGGTCGTCACCGAGGGGCAGATGGCGTTTGCCCTCGGCGACGGCGGCCAGGTCGCGCGCGAGACCTCGTGCATCTACCAGATCACCCGCATCGCCGAGCTGACCTCCGCGCCGCCGGACTGGCGCTCCTACCTGGTGCGCAGCTGGGGCAAGCCGCCGCGGCCAGCCGACGCGGCGCTGCCGCGCACCAAGGCCGAGGTCGCCTACTGGAACAAGTTCGTCGCCGAGGGCTGGGGCCAGGGCGAGCGGCAGGCGGTCGACATCTTCCTCTCCGATCTCGGCCGCCTGCAGCGCGACATCGTCGGCATGGCGCGCTTCCGCGTGCTGCTGCGCGCCGGCCTCGTCGAGCAGCCGCGCATCGCCTTCCTGGTCCGCCACACCGAGGGCGGGCGCGACCAGCTGCGCGTCGGCGACACCACCGTCCGCATCACCGACCAGCCGGGCCTGCGGGCCAACCCGCGCCGCTGGACGCCCACCGGGGCGTGCGCGCGATGAGCGCCGCCGGGGAGGTCCTGCGCAAGGTGGAGCGGCTTCGCGCCCACGTGGAGCGGCTCGGTGCCGCGGCCGAGCGAGACCGCGCCGTGTTGCAGCGTCTGGTGCAGCAGGCCGAAACACGCTTGGAGGACAGGCGGCGCCTGCGGGCCGAACTGAACCTCGCCGCGCGGGCGCTGAGCAAGGCCCTCAACACGATGCCCGGCATGATTGCCGCACAGGCCGCGGCAGCGGCGCGCGAGAATGCCGGGTGCGACCATGCTGGATAGCTTCGCCCGGCTGCCCGAGAGCGCGCAGCTGCCATCGTCCGACGACGGCTGGCCGGGCGAGGGCGCCCGCTGGGTGGCCATGCCGCGCAAGTCGGCGCCGGGCCTCGACGGGCTGCTGCGCTGGGCGTTCGAGCTCGGCGCGTCGCGCATCGCCTTCTCGACCGGCAAGGCGGTGAAGCTCCGGGTGCACGGGCGCAACCGCTTCGTCACCCATGGCCTGCTGGACGAGGGCGAGATCGCCGACGTCACCAACCACCTCTACGGGTCGGACGGCATCGCCCGGCTGCAGAACGGCTCGGACTTCGACGTCGCCTACGAGATCGCGGTCGACCGCACCACCCGGCTGCGCTTTCGCCTCAACGCCACGCCGACCCGCACCAGCCGCCACTTCGGCGTCAACATCGTCCTGCGCCCGATCGCCGACATGCCGCCCCCGCTGGCCGAGCAGCATGTCGAGGCCGGCATCCTCGAAGCCTACCGCCCGAAGAACGGCATGGTGCTGGTCGGCGGCTCCGTCGGCTCCGGCAAGTCGACGCTGATCGCCGGCATGACGGTGGCCAAGCTGCTTGACCCCCATGGGCACTACGATATCGTGGAGGGGGCGGCACCGATCGAGTTCCTGCTGGGCCAGGTCAGGAGCCCGTGCTCGTCCATCGACCAGACCGAGATCCCGCGCGACCTGCCGAGCTTCGAGGCCTTCATCCGCGGCTGCTGGCGGCGCGAGCCCACCGACATCATCGTCGGCGAGTGCCGCGACGGCCCGACCATGGCGGCGTCGGTCAACGCCGCCATGGCCGGCTCGGCGCTGACCACCACCATCCACGTCAACTCGGTCAAGCTCACCATGCAGCGGATCATCAGCCTGCTGCCGGCCGACGAGCGGGCCAACCTGGTCAACGCGCTCGGCCAGTCGCTGCGCCTGGTGATCAACCAGCGCCTGGCGCCGTCCACCGACGGCAAGCGCACGGCGCTGCGCGAGTTCCTGGTGTTCGACGCGTCGCTGCGCCGGCAGATGCAGGCAGCCGATCCGTCCGAGTGGCCGGACCTGGCGCAGCGCGCGCTCGACAGCCACGGGCAATCCTACCCTGCCGCCATCCAGGCCGCGCTGGAGCAGGGGCGCATCACCGAGCAGACGGCCGCGGCCGAGCTGCTCCGCGAGGAGAGCTGAGATGTGGCGCTACACGGCCAACCCGGTGCAGCTGGCGATGCTCGACGCCCGTGCCTGCCTGCCGCTGCTGGCGGTCGTCGTGTACTGGAGCTGGACCACGCTGGCCATCGCCGTCGTCGGCACGCTGTTCTTCGGCGCCATCTCCTACTTCGGCCTCACGGTGCCGGCGTTCGGCCGCGCGCTGCGCCGCCGCCTGGTCGGCAGCGTGCGCCCCGCCGTGCCGGCCTGGCGCCGCCGGCGGCTCGCATGAGCGGCGCCGTGGACCTGCCCGCAGTGGGCCGCGCCATACAGGCATGGTTCGAGGACGCCGGCACTGTCCTGGAACTGCGCGACCGGGCGACCGGCGAGGTGCTGCCGATCAGCGCCAAGCTGGCCGGCGATCCCTCGGCGTTGCTGCCGGTGTTCCTCGTCGCCGGCGAGGCGGTGTGGCGCGAGGCGGCCGGCAAGGGCTTCGGGCTGCGCGTCCGCCGCGACCCCGCAGCCCTGCTGGGCTACCGGGCGGAGGCCATCGGCGACGGCACGTTCTGCACGGTGATGCTGAGCACGATGGAGGCGGTCGTGCAGGCGCAGGACGGGCAGCCGGGCCAACTGCGGATCAACGCGCTCTGCGGCGCGGTGTGGCAGGCCGTGCTGGAGCGGGCCGACCGTCCAGCCTCGCCGGCTGCGCCGGTGGGTGGAGGGTCGCCTGCCTCATCCAATGAAGCGCACCCCCCATGATCCGCCGCGTGCTGGCCCTCGGCGCTGCCGCGCTGGCGTGCTGTCTCGCTCCTCCGGCCGCCCATGCTGGCGACGCGCCGGCCGCGGCCGAGACACGCATGCGCGACTGCCTGACCGCCGCCGCGGCGGCGCACCGCCTGCCGCCGGCGGTGCTGGTGATCCTGCTCAAGGTCGAGGGCGGCTCGCTCGGCCATGTCAGCCGCAACAGCAACGGCACCGTGGACATCGGCCCCCTGCAGGTCAACACGATCTGGGTGCCGAAGATCGCCGCGCACTGGAGCGCCGCGCCGGCCACGGCGTTCCTGGCGCTGCGCGACAACCTGTGCGCCAACCTGGAAGGCGGCGCCTGGATCCTGCGCCAGGCCATGGACGAAGCGCGCGGCGACTTCTGGGGCGGGGTGGGCATCTACCATTCCCACAACCCCGACTACAAGGCGCGCTATCTGCGGCAGGTGCTCAAGGCGACCCTGCAGCTGCAAGCGCAAACGTCCTCTGCCTTGGCGGTGCCGTTGCAGTGAACATACCTGAAATCAACGGGAGACGCTCGTGCTTGTCGATTACCGCGAACTCGCACTCTATGCCTGGTTCTTCGTCGGTTTTCCCGCAGGTTTGTGGGGCTTCTGCACGTCTGACGTAAAGCCGGCCGTTCGGACCACTTGCCATGGGATATTGCTCGCACTCGTGTTGGCAATGGTTGCTGCGTCAGCGATCCACTGTGACGGCCCGTCCGCGCTGACGACGCGCTGCGCCCGCTAGCCGCGCACGTCCGCTAACCTGCATCACGAAGCGAAGTCATGCCCCCAGCCCAGCAAGGCCGTCCCAGCTGGTCGTCGAACGACGACACCGCCCTAGTCTGCCTCGTCGTGGTCGCGGTCGGCCTCGGGTTCTTCAGCTGGCTGCTGTGGAGCAGCCACCACGCCGAGATCAGCGCGGGCTTCGTCCAGGCCGCGCACTGGCACATCCAGGCGCTGCAGCGCTTCACCACCGCGCATGACGAGCTGGACGCGCGGATGCTCGCCGCCGACCCGGCACGCATGGCGCCAGCCAAGCTGTGGGAGGTGGCCCACGCCATCGGCGGCGCCTACCGCTGGCCGGTGGCGCTGCTGCTCGCCGGCCTCGGCGTGCTGTGCTTCTACCGGGCGGCGCCGGCGCGCTTCACCCGTCCGCTCGACCTGCAGGGCTTGAAGCGCGAGCAGGCCAAGACCTTCCGCGCCACCGCCGCCTTTGTCGAGCGCCGGCTCGGCCTCGTGCCGCCCCGCGACGGCGAGCCGCGACCCGCCGACCCGGCGCTTCACCCGGACGAGTGGATCGCCCGCTACGCCACGGCCGAGGGCGGCGGCTACGACGCGGTGGCGGCGCACGCAGCGCTGGCCCGCCAGCTCGGGCCGCTGTGGCAGGGTGTCGGCTGTGCGGCCGGGCACGTGCGCGTGCTCTACGCCGCCTTTGCGCTGCACCTCGCCGGCCGTCGCAGCGACTCGCTCGCCCTGCTCGGCGACATGGCCGAGGCGCTGGCGACGCCCGAGCCCGGCGAAGGCCCGGGCGGGCCGGAGCAGCCGCTCGCCCTGCCGCGCGGCCTCGTGCGCTTCACCGACGACGAGCTGCGCGATCCCGAGCTTGCCGGCCCGGCCGAGGCGGTGACGGCCCGGCACGGCTACACGGCGCCGGCGCTGATGAGCCTGCTCACCGAGTCGCGCCGCCGCTCGGGCGTGCTTGCGCCGGCGCAGTTCAACAGCCTCAAGCTGGTCGACCGCAGGCTTTGGTATGCCCTGCACTCGCTCGGCTTCCCGGCCGACGGGCTGGGCCAGCACCCGCATCCCAACCCGCTGGTCGAGGCGGTCGGCGCCCGCGACCATTGGGCGGCGGAGTGCCTCGCCGGCGAGCCGCTGCTGCTGCCGGCGGTCGAGCGCGCGGCCCTCGTCGTTCGCGCCGCGGCCGGCGAGGCTGGCGATGCCACCGCAAAGAAAGACCGGCCATGACCCTCCCGTTCCCGGCCCAGGCCAACCCGTTCACCTGCGACGCCGACACGCTCTCCGCCCTGCTGTTCAGCCTGTTGGACGAGTGGTCTCCGTCTCTCGGCAAAAGCGCATCCCGCGGCTACGCGGCCACCCTCGTCGGCGCAGTTACCCCGGTCCTCGCGTGGGTGCGCGACCACAAGGGCGTCCGCATCGACCTGCAGCAGAGCCACTTCGCCATGGAGCTACCGAACCTGTGGACCCTGGCCACGCATAAGATGTTCCGCGCCCGCGCCTCCGTGACCCGCAACGTCACCCGCATACCGGTTCCGGAGATGCCGGACGCTCTGATCGAGCCGGTGCAGGCCTACCTCGACCTGCTGCCGGGCCATCATGGCAGCGTCGTCTTCGAGCAGCAGCCAACCCATCCCTCGGCGCAGGTTCACGACTTCGCCTTGGTGCAGCTCGCGCATGCCTTCGCCTGCGGCGATGCGGCCGCTTTCCGAATCGATCATGTCCCCCCTGCATGGAATCACCAATGATGACTGGTCCCAACCTCAGCCTGCTGCACGGCGGCGATCCGGCTTCCGCCCCCGCCGCCGTCGCGGACGGCGCCGCACGCCTGCACCTCTCCGGTCCCGTGCAGGTCCATATCCACCTCGGGCAGGCGCCCACCCATACGACGACGGCTGACGCTGCCGCGAACCCTCGCCGACTCCCGCTCGCTCTGGCCCTCGTCGGCCTTGCCCTCGCCGGCGGCGGCTACCTGGCGGGGTCGCGCCATCCCGCCACCACGCCCGTTGCGGACGCGGCGGGCCTGCCCCCGTCTGCGACGCTGCCCATGCCGCCCGACATACCGCTGCCGCCCTTGCCGCAGCGGGCCAACGAGCTTCCGCCCGCCCTGCAGCAGCAGCTTGCCCGCCCCCCAGTCGTGACCCCGCCTCCTGGAAGCCTTGCTGCCCCGGGCCGCAACCCCTTCGGCCTCGGCAACTAGGGCCGTGGACACGACGCCCGAGCGCGACTGGCGCGACATCGCCGCCCAGCAGGGCACCCGCGTGCTGCAGCTGCGCCTGGCGCTGCAGATCCTGCGCTGCTGGACCGGTCCCGAGCCGCATGCGGCCGCGGTCGCCGCCGTCATCCACCGCTGGATCGACGCCGGCATGGAAGGCCCGGTGCCGTGGCCGGACGAGCCGGGGTTCAGCCACTGGGCGGCCCGCAAGGGCTTCAGCAACATCCACGGCAGCGTCGGCTACTGGGTGTTCGCCTCCCCCAACACCGGAAGGCCGCACTGATGATCCCGCGCGAGATCTCCGGCCCGCAGGAGCGCTTCGAACGCACGGGCGAGCAGGCGCTGCGCGACATCCGCCCGTTGTCGGTCCGGCTGTCGCACTGGCTGCGCAGCGAGGCATCCGGGATGGTCCTCGGCGGCATGGCCGGCACGACGCTGCTTGCGCCCGCGGTGTTCGACGCGACGCTCGCCGCCGGGCTGCTCTACGCCGCCTGGGTGCTGACGGCGCGGGTCGGGGCGCCGATCCGCCTGCCGCGCAGCGCGCGCCGCCGCGACTGGAGCGACCCCGACCCCAAGACCCGCAAGCCGCGCCGCGCCTGGGCCGACATCTTCATCGGCTGGTGCGCGCTGACCGGCAAGGAGATCTGGCTCAACAACGAGGACCAGCGCCAGCACGGCACCGGCCCGGGCACCACCGGCGCGGGCAAGACCGCGTTCCTCATCAGCAGCAACGCCAACCCGCTCACCCATGGCAGCGGCTTCTGCGTGGTGGACGGCAAGGCCAACAGCGAGCTGTTTGGCCAGACCTACGTGCTCACCCGCAGCTTCGGCCGCGAGGACGACTTGCGGGTGCTGAACCTGCTCACCGCCAGCCAGCCGGCGGAGGCGCTGGCGCACGGCTACAACCCGCTCAAGCAGACCAACACCTTCAACCCGTTCGCCACCGGCAACGCCGATGCGCTGCACGAGCTGCTGGTCAGCCAATTGGGCGAGGCGCCGGCCAACGACACCAACGGCGTGTTCCGCGACCGCGCCGTGGCGCTGATCGGCACCCTGGCGCCGGTGCTGGTGTGGATGCGCGACCACAGGAACGTCTCGATCAACATCGAGAAGGTCCGCTTCATGGTGGAGCTGAAGAGCATCTGGATGCTGGCCAAGCACAAGGTGTTCCTGGTGCGCGACCCCGACACCAATGTGGTCAGCGAGATCGAGGTGCCGGAGATGCCGGCCGACCTGATCTACCCCTTGGAAGCCTACCTCGGCGAGATCCCGGGCTACGACACCAGCCTGCCGTACAACGCGCAGAAGTCGGACGAGCCCTCGAAGCAGCACGGCTTCGCCATCTTCTACTTCACCAAGACCTTCACCCAGCTCGCCGTCAGCCTCGGCCATATCTTCAAGGTCGAGACCGGCGACATCGACATGCGCGACATCGTCATGAACCGCCGCGTGCTGCTGGTGAACCTGCCGGCGCTGCAGGGCTCGGACGCGACGCTTGCCGCCCTGGGGCGCATCGTCGTCGCCTCCATGCGGGCGATGATGGCGCAGCTGCTCGGCGCCAAGCTTGAGGGCGACCCGCGCGAGATCTTCGCCCACAAGCCCGGCATGGGCGTCGGCGCGTTCTGCGTCGACTTCGACGAGCTCGGCTACTACGCGACCGCCGGCATGGACCGCATGCTGGCCATGGGCCGCGGCATCAACATGGCCTTCCGCATCGCCATGCAGGAGCTGGGCGGCCTCTACGCGACGCTCGGCGAGAAGATGTATTCCCTGCTCGGCAACGCCAACCTCACCCTGGCGATGCGCCAGCAGGATGCGGGCCGGACCTGGGAGTGGCTGCAGAAGACCGCCGGCCAGACTTGGGTGACGCAGGCCACCTCCTACCAGGGCGGCCTCGACGGCGCCTACCGCGAGGGGCACACCGCCGACTTGCGCCAGGTCAACCGGGTAGACTGGCAGGACTTGCAGAACCTGCTGCCGGGCGAGGCGATCGTGATGTTCGGCGGCCGGCGCATCTACGCCCGGCTCGCCCACTTCCCGCTGGAGATCACCGGGCGCCCGCGGCTGTGCCGGACGCTCATGCTCGAGCCGCCGCAGCTGGCGCAGATGCGTGCCCCGCCCGACCGTGTCGCGCGGGTCCGCGAGCGGATCAAGCTGGGCCTGCGCGCCGACACGCCGGACGCGCCGAGCGCCGGCGTGCTCGACGCCCTGGTCACCACGCTTGCGAGCCGGGCGGCGGCAGGGGCTGCGACGCAGCGCTGCATCGCCGACGCATTCGACGCCGTGGGCCAGCTCCTGGAAGCGCAAGCCCGCGCACGAGGCTACGCCTCTGCCACCGGACGCCTGCCTGCGGACGGCGTGGCGGCAAATGAGGATGACGGCGCCGACGACGGCGCGGCAGCGGGCGCATCCTTGACTGACGAGTTCGAACGGCAGCCCGTCACGGAGTTCACGCCCATGCTCGATGTCGCGGCCGCAGCCCCGCCCTTGGACGCGGGGCCAGCCCGCCGGCCGCAGGAGCCGGTCGATGCCGACCTGCTGTCCCGACTGATCGCGATCGAGGTCGCGGCCGGCGCGTCAAAACCCATGGCGCGCGCCAGCGCCAAAGCGGCGCTGGGTGAGCGTGATGCCGCCTTGGCCGCCATCGTCCTGCCTACGCCGCCTCCCATGCGCGCCCCCGAGCTGCACGAGCGGCTGCAGCGCCTCGGCACCCAGCTTGCCGCGCTTGGCCTCGTGGCGCAGCCAGGGGCGCCGATGCAGCCGGATGGCTGGCAAGAGGCCGCGGAGTAAAGGCCAGGCCATCGCTTTAGCGGGTTCGGCGATCGCCCGCTGGATCACACTGCCTGGCAGACACTAAAGTCAGCCCTGATGCATCGTCACCCTGACCCTCCCTGCGAAGAGATCTTGCCATGCGTCCTGCAACCGCCTTTGTCCTGCTCGCTGCCGCTGCCCTCATCGCCCTGCCCGTCCGGGCGCAGGACAGGGACTTCACCGGGCAGAAACCGGTCTGGGCCAACGGACCCGGCCTCGAGTGCCGCGAGACCATGCATCCCACCTATGGCTACGCCGCGCCTTCGCTGGATGCGCCTCGGCTGATTACCTTCAACCTCGTCGTCCCCGTCACCGGCCCCGCGGTCAAGGGCTTCCTGCCGGCTGTGCTCCGCGACAGGCGCCAGGTCTGGGTGCGCGCGGCCGATACCCTGCGCAACAACCGCACCCGCTCCTGCTTCATCCGCCGGCTGTCGGATGGCCGGCTGCTCTACTCGACGCACGACCGCATCCAGGGCGACTAGCCGCCGCCTGATCCGCTGCCGTCCCGGCATCCGGATCGATTCGGGCCAGGGTCTGGGCACGCCCCACGCGGCGGAACGGCGCCCGGCCGCACCAGACCAGATGCCGTTGCCGCCAGCCTGGCTCCGTTTTCGCCACGCGGTGTGAGGCTGAGGGCTCCAACCCAGGAGCTCTCACGTGTCAGTCTCAGCGAACCTCGCACCACCCAAGCTATCGACCACGCTGCCCGTTTCCTTCATCGCTCCCACCAGCCCCGGCCCGGCCGCCGAGGCCGGCATCGTCCAGATTAACCTCGGCGACATCACCGGCCAGGTGGTCACCGGCGGCGAGTTCGGCCTGGCGACCACCATGGGCACGCCGAACTGGAGCTACGCCTCCTACGCCGATCCAACCTTCCAGGCGCTCGCCAACCAGTATCCCATCGACCTGCTGCGGCATAACTGGGAACTGAACACGATGATGGACATCATGTTCCCCACCCGGGGATCAGCGTCCACGCCGGACTACTCGCACATCGACACCTTCCTGAACCAGCAAGGCAACCTCAAGGACTTCTTCAACAACCAAACCGCGACGCAGATCGTCACCCTCGGCTTCCCGTCGTGGCTGAACATTGCCGACCCCGCCGACCAGGCGCTCTACGCCAACATGGTGAAGGGCATCGCCCAGCACTTCATCGCCATGGGCGAGCCGGTCAACAACTACGAGCTGGTCAACGAGCCCGACGGCCACGAGAACGTCGTCGACATGGCCAACACGTTCAACGTTGTGGCGCAGGCGCTGAAGTCTGTCGATCCAAGCTACAAGCTCGGCGGCCTGACCGAAAGCTGGGCCAGGCTCGACGACCTCAAGACGTTCTTCCAGATCGCCGCGCCGAACATCGGCTTTGTCTCCTGGCACCAGTACGTGACGGGCGACAGCAGCAGCAAGTCGAGCCAGCAGGAGGTGAACGACGCCATGAGCGGCGTGCAAACCGACGCGCAGTCCGTGCGCGCGGCCATGCAGGCCGCCGGCATTCCCGACGACGTGCCGATGTTCCTCGGCGAATACAACGTGGACGGCGGCAACTACGGCGACCCCGCCAACGGCAACATGGTGGGGGCGATCGCGGCCGCGGCGGCCACCTACGGCATGATCCACAGCAACACGAACATGCCCATGGGCGCGTTGTGGGACGTGCAGAACGACAGCGCGTACAGCGTCTTCGGTTCGCAAGGGAACTACCAGATCGACTCCGTGGGCATAACGCTCGGCGACCTCACCTCCTACATGCCGGGCGCCATGGCGCAGACGACGATGCCGAGCGACACGCCGGGCCTGGTCGGCTACACCACGACCGACAACGGGCTGTTCTCGACGGCCTTGATCGACATCAACCTGTCGCAGGGCTACACGGTCGACCTCAGCAAGGACGGGCTGGGCACGACCGGCCTCTACCGGATCGAGGTCAGCCCTGCCAACCCGCAGGGCAGCAAGACGGCGATCACCGACCTGTCGCACGTCTCCGTGGCTGCCGGCAGCCTGGTGATCATCAGCGATGAGAACCCGCACAGCGGCACTGAGCTGAACGGGACCACCTCGACGGCGACGCCGCCGCCGGTCCCACCCTCGACGCCCACCCCGGCACCCACGCCGATACCCACTGCGCCGCCCACGCCATCGCCCGCACCCACTCCAACCCCTACCCCGACGCCCGCTGCTCCCACCACGCCGGCGACGCCGCCCGTCCAGACCCAGCCGGCCCCCACCCCGGCGCCCACGCCGACCCCCGCTGCGCCGGCGACACCGCCCGTCCTGGCCCAGCCAGCGCCCACCCCAACGCCCGATGTTCCCGCCACGCCGGCGACGCCGCCTGTCCAGACCCAGCCGGCGTCGCCCATGGTCCCCTCGACCCCGGCCGGCATCATCCTGTCCCCGGCCCCGGTGGGCACGCCGCCCACGGTCGGCACCGGCCCGGACACAGTGGTCCTCCACTTGTCCGAGGACGCCTATAACGGTGACGCGCAGTTCGTCCTCACGGTCGACGGCAAGCCGGTCGGCCCGGCGCAGAGCGTGACGGCGCTGCACAACCAAGGCCAGTCGGAGGCCTTCACGCTCAAGGGCGACTTCGGCCCTGGCCCGCACCAGTTTGGCGTAAGCTACGTCAACGACGCATGGGGCGGGTCCGCCGCGACCGACCGCAACCTCTACATCGACAGCGCAGCGTTCAACGGCTCCCAGGTCCTGACCGGGGTCGCGATGATAAAGGACGGCACCGTGCCATTCGGCGCCGCCACGGGCACGGGCAATGCCGGGTCCGCGGGCACCACCCCTGCCCCGGTTGCCATCCCGAGCCCGCCGGCGGCCGGCGCCGGACCGGACACGGTGGTCCTCGCGCTGTCGGAGGACGCCTACTTGGGCGATGCGCAGTTCGTGCTCACGGTCGACGGCAAGCCGGTTGGCCCGGCGCAGAGCGTGACCGCCCTGCACGGCCAGGGCCAGACCGAGGACTTCACCCTCAAGGGCGACTTCGGCCCTGGCCCGCACCAGTTCGGCGTGAGCTACGTCAACGACGCATGGGGCGGCACGGACGCGACCGACCGCAACCTCTACATCGACAGTGCGACCTATAACGGCGGCCGGGTCGAGAACACGGTCATGCTGCGCACCACCAGCACCGCCGTGTTCGGCAGCGCGGCATTCGTCCCGCTGACCACGCCAGAGGCCACGCCGACCCAGCCCGCTCCGGCCGCGGGCGATGTCCCAGCCCCCGCTCCTGCCCCGGTCGTCCCGACCGCAAGCAACCCTGGTGTGGACAGCCAGGGTGTATCGCCTCCAATCGACACCGGGGTCGCCGTGCCACCTCCGGGCCAGGAAATCGGCCTCAGCGCACCGGCGACGACCCCAAGCGCCACGACACCCACCGCGAGCATCACCCCGCAAACCCTGGGTTTTGGGCCGGGCACGCAGAGCATGTCGTTCGCCAGCCCGCAGGACCTGACCATCACCGGCGGCCCGGGAGCCGATACTGTCACCGCGACCTCCGGCACCAACACGTTCATCGCCGGCACCGGGACCATGGACATCACCGGCGGGTCGGGCAGCTCCGACTTCATCCTCCATGCCGGGGGCGGCAAGCTCACCATCGAGGACTTCCTGGCCAGCAAGGGCGACGCCGTCACCGTGGACAAGGCCTTGCAGCCGAACCTCAAGCAGGCCTCCGACGGCCATGGTGGGACGCTGCTGACGTTCGGAGCGAACCAGGGCAGCATCGACCTGATCGGCTACCCCTCCACCTCCCAGCCAAGCATCACCTTCGCCTAACCCAGGCAAGGTGGGCGGCGCCCGCCGGCGATCTGCGCGGACGGGCGCCGCCCACCCAAGGCCATGACCTGACCAGCCTTGCAACAAGCTGGTCAGGCCCACGCCGACGCTGATCCGCGGTCTCCATTCGCGCCGTCCGCGTCGAAGATGACCGCTCCAACCCAGGAGCGTTTCATGCCTCGCAAACCCACTCTCGCCCTTTTGGCCGTCTTCGTGGTCGCACCGCTGCCGATACCTGCATCTGCATGGGCTGCATCATCGGACGATGCCCCGGCGCCAGCGCTCAAGCATCCCATGCCGGAGCGGGCGCCGGCATGGGGCCGCCCAACGGAGGCCGTGCGCAGCGCGTTTGCGGAGTTCCACGATGCCTGCGCGGCGTGGCCCAAGGACCCCCCGCTCGCGCCGGAGCCGCCCGCACCCATGCCAACTGAGGTGGATCAGCCTTATGTGGCGGGCTGTCAGCTCGCGCTCGATCCCTACAACTTCGGTCAAATGTCCTTGCTTGAGGGCGGTGCGCTGGGTGCCGCGGCGGCCGGCATCGCCGCCCTGGTGTTCAAGGTTGCAAAGGTTCTGCTGTTCGGGTTGGCCGATGTGGTCGGCCGTGGCGTGAACACCTTGTGGGTCCGCCGCCGCCGCGCCAACGGCTGGGTGGACTAGGCGGCCATGGCGCCAGACGGCCAGGATGTCCCGGTCATCCCGCACCTTGAAGCCCAGCCGCTCGCCACGGACGGGCTCACCCCGGCCCAGGCCACGGCCGCGACGCATGACGGCCCCATCCTGGTGCTGGCCGGCGCGGGCAGCGGCAAGACCAAGACGCTGACCGCGGCCGTGGGCTGGCGCATCGCCAACATGGGCATGCCCGCGTCCCGCATCCTCGCCGTCACCTTCACCAACAAGGCGGCCGGCGAGATGCGCGAGCGCGTGCAGGCCATGCTCGGCGGCGGGGCCGCCCCCTACTGGCTCGGCACCTTCCACGGCCTCGGCGCGCGCCAACTCCGCCACGAGCCGGAGGTCGCCGGCCTGCGCCACGGCTTCGACATCCTCGATGCCGAGGACAGCAAGCGCCTGGTCAAGCGCAGTATGGCCGCACTCGGCTTCGATCCCCGGCCCGGGGCCGAAGGCGGCGCCTACTCGCCCAAGTCGCTGTGCAAGGCGATTGGCCGCCTGAAGGACGCGCTGGTGCTGCCCCGGCAGGCCATGGCGCACGTCGAGGCGGAGATCGCCGAGGGCGCCCGCAACGGCACGCCGGTCGATCCCGCCGGCGCACGGGTCACGGCGCAGGTTTATGTGGAATACCAGCGCCGCCTGCAGGAGGCCAACCTGGCCGACTTCGGCGACCTGCTGCTCTACCCCACGGTCGCCATGCAGCGCGACGAAGCGTATCGCCTGCGCTGGGCCGGGCGCTTCGACAGCATCTTCTGCGACGAGTACCAGGACGTGAACCATGGGCAGTATGCCTGGCTCATGCTGCTCGGCCAGGACCACCGGCGCATCTTCGTTGTCGGAGACGATGATCAGAGCGTTTACTCGTTTCGAGGTAGTGATATTCGGTTCATCCGCAACTTCACCCGCGACTTCCCGGAGGCTATGCAGGTCCGCCTCGAAGAGAACTTCCGCTCGACCGGGCACATCCTCGCCGCCGCCAACGCGGTGATCGCCTGCGACACGCAGCGTCTGGGCAAGACGCTGTTCACCAGCAAGGGCCTGGGCGAGCGGATCGAGGTCGTGGGCTTCCGCGGGCCACAGGAGGAGGCGGCCGGGATCGCCGCCGAGATCGTGCGCCGCCATGCCGGGGGCGTGCCGTGGGACGGCATGGCGCTGCTGTTCCGCGGCAACGCCCTGGCCCGCGGCTACGAGGAGGCGCTGCTGCAGGCGCAGGTGCCCTACCAGCTCCTCGGCGATACCAGCTTCTACCAGCGCGCCGAAGTGCGGGACGCGCTCGCCTTGCTGCGGCTTGCCACCCGGCCGGAGGATCCGCAGTCCGACGACGCCTTCCGGCGGGTGGCCAACGTGCCCGCCCGCGGTCTCGGCGCCAAGGTCATGCAGGCGATCGAGGCGGAGGCGCAGGCCAAGGGCTGTTCGCTGCTGATCGCCGCCCGCACGGCGGCGCTGAACCCAGCGCCGCACGAGGCGGCACTGGCCTTCGCGGACGCCGTGCTGGACGCCAACGCCGACTTCACCCTGAGCCTGGCCGACCAGCTCTCCGTGCTGCTGGACCGCACCGGCTACCGGGCGATGCTGCGGGACAGCCGGGCGGACGGGGCGGAGGCGCGCATGGAGAACCTGCAGGAGCTGCTGCGGCTGGCCGGCGCGTTCCACAGCGCGGACGCGCTGCTGGAGCACGCGGCGCTGTCCGGACAAGGCGCCGAGCGCCCGGGCGACGGCGATGGGCAGGTCAGGCTGATGACGCTGCACAAGGGCAAGGGGCTGGAGTTCGACCACGTGTTCCTGCCGGCGTGGGAGACCGGCCTGTTCCCGGCCGACTACTCCGACATGGGCGAGGAGCGCCGCCTGGCCTATGTGGCGCTGACCCGGGGGCGGCAGCGCGTGACGGTCAGCTACTGCGCCTTCCGGCGCGGCTTCACCAAGGCGTCCTGCTTCATCGAGGACCTGCCGGCCGAGAACATCGTGCACGGATGGCTGCACATGCAGCAAGACAAGGGTGCTGCAGTGGCCGGCGTCTCGAACGGGCGGAAGCCTCGCCCACCCCGGTAGCCCAGTCGCTCCCCATTTGCGCCGCGGTAAAGGACACTGGGCCTTGCCCAGCAAGGAAGCTCAATATGCCAACCACCCTGACCCGGATCGCGTTTGTGGCCGAGTTGCTGCTTTCTCCTATGCGAGCCTATGCCGACGGTCTGCCTACAGCGGACCTGTCGCCTGCCAAACGATCGGTGTCCACGGCCCGGACTGCCGAACCTCAGTCGGTCCGTTCCGCGATGTCGGCGCTGTTCAACGCATGCGCTGACTGGCCCCGTGAGCTTCCGGTTTCGCCGGAGGCCGACATTGCCCTGCTGGAGCGCGGCACGCCAATTGATGCCGTCCTGTGCGACGCCGTCGTCGACCCGGATGGCCGCAGCTTTCCGATTATCGTGGTAAGTCTTCTGATTACCGCGGCAGTGCTTGGAACGTTTGCAGGGGCGTTCATGGCCAGCGCTGCGCTGCTCCGCTGGATGTGCGGCAGCCTCCGCCGGGCAGTGTTTGCTGCCCGTGGGGTGCAGTCCAGCCTTGGCGACCGCTGACCGCCGCGTCGCGCAGCGGTAAGAGCCGCGGCCTTGAGTTGGCCGGAGGCGTTCAGTCGTGAGTTGTAGCCTCCCAACGTTACGCCCAATCGAGAGCGCTGGCAGCACTTCATCACTTCGGTTGATGCTCAAATAGGGTTGCCTTCCCAACCCCGTTTGCATAGGAAGTCTAGCCATCGTCGGTCTGGTTGACCGTAGGCCAACTTCATAGCGTGTGAAACTGAGGCCTGGTCTTGACACGCTTTTCTACCCTCAGGTTCGGTGCTTTTGCAATCGTGGTCCTATTGGTCGGGACAAATATCGTATCAGGCTTGGTTTGCTCGTTGATGAACCGCCCTGTCATACCGGTATCAGCCGATACTCAAGTCCAGATCAAAGATGATCGGCTTATACTCCAGGGTAGCATCAATCCAGAGCTTGCATCCAAACTACAACAGGTTCTCGGTAAGCCGCATGCGAAAATCAATGTCTTGCTGCTAAGCAGCGTTGGAGGAGAAAAGCGCTTTGCTGAAAAGATCGCTGCTGCACTTGACGAGCTGGGACCTCGCACGACCGTTGTCCCCTCGGGCTTCACCTGTCAGTCCGCGTGTATTCTGTTTGGGCTTGGTTCCAGTAACCGGTTCGAGCCCGACGATCATGCCACTCTCATGTTTCACCAGAGCAGCAATCAACTGGGGCCGGACGATTGCCTCGCCTGCGCTGTCGTCAATTCGGTCAACAACGCCGTCCAGGACCTGCTCATGGATCCTGGGCCGCACCGGATCATGCAGGGTTGGGCAAACAGGCTGGCGCCAGGCCTTGGGGACACGATCGCGCGCTGCCGACCCAACCCGTTCGACACGCAGCATGGCATCATCGTGACAGGCCAGCAGTTCAAGGCCTATCGCGACGGCGACTTGGCCGCGATCCCGTGCCCCGGCTGATCTGAACGCTGCCACAATATCTGGGTCCTCATCAGCGTTCGCTGCGCTGCCTGCGAAACTGTGACTTCCACCTAAATGCTGAACTGCACACCTAAACCCTGAACTGACGGCGTGCGCCATTGCCGCTGCCGTATCTCGGCGGACACCTATTGAGCTAGGCCACGCAAAACCAGTTCACTGTTGACCTGTGTGAAAGGCAGCCAGTTTAGCTTTTAAGTGTTTCCAGCTCAGGGTCCAAATGTGTCGACTTGGCGTAAGCTCCTGGTAGACGCTTACGCCAGTTCAGGATTTAGCTGGAAGTCACACTTGGACATTCCGTATTCGGGTTGGAATACGGAGAGTTGGTGACACCCAGCCCAAGCCCGACGCCCCTTCCAGACCGACCTGCAAGTCGCGCCAACCATCGAAATCTGGAAAGTTAGTAGTCAGAAGAACTTTCGGCGGTTTGGGCTTACACCCCCAACATCCGCGCCGTGTGGAGCAAAGTAGCGCGAGCTGCCACACCGGAATCTTATGGTCCTGGCGTCATAAATTCTGGATTGTCTCAATAGCAGTGACTTGATCTCTGTCTTAGATCGTAAATCGAGATTTCCTGCTTCGTGACACTCTCAGCCTCTGTGTAGATGGGATGCAAGGAAAATGAAATACCATCCGCACGGTTATGCTTAATCTGCATGATAGATACACGGACACGTGAGTATCATCCGAGTGCGATATGGCGCAATACATTATTGTGCACTGCAACATAGCAGACTAAGTGCGTTCGAGTAGTGATAAGAAGGACGATTCTATGACCGACAACAATCTTCATGGCAGCAAGCTGCAGAACGACCGTGCCGACGCCGGGTTTGCCGCACGGAGCGGGGCACAGATCGCCGGGGCCGTGCGCCAGGGCGCGACAGCCATGCAGCAGAGCGGTCATGTTACGAATGAGGCGATCCGTCGTGGCGTTGAAGCCACCGCCGAGATGACGCGCCAAGGCACCCAGGCCGGTATGGAAGCGACCCGCCGTGCTGGTGAAACGGCAAACGAGACTCTGCGCCGGAGCACGCAGGTGGTGGCCGAGGGTCAGCGCCAGATCGCCCAAGAGGCGACCCAGACCTTCCAAGAGATGAGCCACAAGATGGCGCAGGTGGCCCAGGGCACGTCCGAGGAGGTGCGCCGGCTGGCAACGCTGCCCCATGCCGCCCAGGGCGGCCTACGCGATCTGCAGCAGGGTATGGCGGGCTTGGTCGAGGGCGTCATGCAGACCAACTTGCGCGCCACGCAGGAGCTGCTCCGCCTGACGAACCCGACGGCGATCATCGAATTGCAGCAGCGCTTCGCGCGGAACTACATGGACACGGTGATGCAGAGCACGGCCACCCTGGTCCGTGCCGTCCGCCGCACCGCCGACGAGACCCTGCACCCGCTCGAGGCACAGGTTGTGCAGCGCCAACAGGCTCAACGCGGCGACCGCACCGCGGCTGAGTAAGCAGCGCGCGAGCGACACAGCTCGCGTCCTGAAACGGGAGTAGCCGGCATCGATCCGCGGTCCTGCCGGTCCCTGACACAGCACGACATCACACCGACTGAGGAGACTACAAATGGCTTATGACACGAACACGACCCGCGGCAACGCGAACCTGCGTTTGGACACTCCGGTGAGCACCGGCCTTCCGTTCTGGGACATGATGCTCTCATTCGGCAAGGCGTCGCAGCAGGCCCTATCCAGCTACGCTCCCCAGGGCGGCTATGCGCCGCGCCCTGAGTACGACACGCGGTCCGGCCGTGGCGCGGGGCAGCACACGACCAGCAACGTCGAGGTGATCCCGGTCGGCGAAGAGACGCTGAATGTAGGCACCCGCTTGGTGGCCGGCGAGACGACGCGCGTGCGCCGGGTCGTGGTGGAGACGCCCGTCGAGCAAGGCGTGTCCCTGCGCGAGGAGCGGGTGGTGGTCGAGCGCCGCAAGCCGACGGCGGCGAGTGCGGCCACGACCCAAGGCATCCTGACCGACGCCGCCTTCGAGATGAGCGACAGCTACGAGGTGCCTGACGTGTGGAAGAGCGTGCGGGTGACCGAAGAGGTTGTGCTGCGCCGCGAGGTGACCGAGCGCCACGAGACGGTGCGCGACACCGTGCGTCGCGACGAGGTCGTGGTCGAGCAGGCCAAGCGGTCCGCCCCAGCCCTCCCGCAGGTCAGCAAGTCGGAGCCGGCGCAACTGGTGGCCGACTTGCAGAAGGCGGCCGAGCGCTTCGAGACCAACGCCGGCCAGCAGAAAAAGGCGCTCGCGACGTTGCACGAGACGCTCGACGCCGAGGCAAGCGCGACGAAGGCTGAGCAGAAGCCGACAGCGTCCCAGCCGCAGGCGCAGGCACAGCCGTTGACGGCGACCGCTGAGCAGAACGACAAGGGCAGCAACAGCCACAAGGGCTGAGGCAGTCCTGAGCCGGCCGAAGGTCCAGCACCTTCGGCCGGACGCTGGGCAGCGACGCTCCCCAATATAAAAAGGTGGTTATGCACTTCGCAGACACGCTGGCTATGCTAGGGCGAGTGGCCTATTGTGACTTCCACCTAAATGCTGAACTGCACACCTAAACCCTGAACTGACGGCGTGCGCCATTGCCGCTGCCGTATCTCGGCGGACACCTATTGAGCTAGGCCACGCAAAACCAGTTCACTGTTGACCTGTGTGAAAGGCAGCCAGTTTAGCTTTTAAGTGTTTCCAGCTCAGGGTCCAAATGTGTCGACTTGGCGTAAGCTCCTGGTAGACGCTTACGCCAGTTCAGGATTTAGCTGGAAGTCACATGGGCTGACGAAGAGCCCTGACCAACAAAGAACGGTGTGGCCCAGGCCGGCTACCGTCCTGGAGACGGCGAGGAGAACGGCTTGCGGGCCGCTTCTTCCACCCTGCTCCTGGCCTCTTCCGCCCCGACCCGGGTCCCGCGCAGGTGCGTGTCGATCTCCTGACCCAGCCCATGCAGGGCATCGGCATTGCGCTGGATCGCAGCGTCGAGCTGGGTGGCGTGCGGGGCTATGGTCCTGCGCCCTGCCTCGGCCTCAACCAGCCGTCGAACCTCGTCGCTGCTGCGCTCGCCGGGCTGCCTCTCGCCGAGTTGCCGCACGAAGGCCCGCACGCGCCCGCCGCGTTCGAGGAACGCGGCCTCTTGCCCCAGCTCGCGCAAGGCCGCGCCGTTCTGCCGAAGCATGCCGCCGAGCGCCGTCCCGCTCCGGGCCACGGCCCTGTCCGCAGCCTGGGTCTGGACTTGCTTGCGAATTTCCAGGCCCGGGTCCCTGCCTTCGGCCTCCATGGCCTGGAAGCGGTGGCTCTGCCGGATGAAGGCGTCCACCGCTTCCGCAAGGTAGTCCCGGCTCTTGCGGATCAGGTCGACGCCGAGCGCCTTGTAGGGCTTGTGCGCCAGGTCGGCCGCAGACCGGTCCCACAGGTCGCCCTCCTTGACCGGCGAGGCGTCGCCCAGGGCGCGGCTGCGCTTCACCGCCTCGTGCAGCGCACCCTCGGCGATCATCGTCCAGGTGGCGCCCTTGGCGCGGCTTTCCGCCACGTAGGCCTTGAAGCCGGTCACGCCCGCGGTGCCGCGCGGGAACGCCGCGATGTGCTCGCCCGACGTGATGCCTTGCGCCGCATCGATGGTCAGCGCGTCGCCGAAGCCCAGCAGCAGCCGTCCGGTCTTCGGGTCGGACAGGCGCCGCCACTCCACATCGCCGACCCGGTCGTCCTTGTCCCGCAGCCGCAGCCCGGTGTCCGTGCGCCCCACCACCTCGACGACGTTGCCGTTGTTGCCGATCCAGCCGCCGCGGCCGTCGATCATCGCCCATGTGCTCCTGAATAGCCGCAGCCGGTCCCCGGTCGCGATCGGCAGGTTGTAGGTCTCGCCCCGCTGGTCGACAGCCTTGTACGTCACCTCGTCCGTACCGATCTCGCCGCGCGCCTTGCGCCGCTCGCGGATGGCCCGGCTCACGTCGGCGACGTCCTCGTTGGTCGGCACTGAAACCGTCACCTGCCGTCCCGAGCCCGATGCGCGCAGGTGGTCGCGACGCTGCATGTAGAGGTCGGCGATGCGCCCGACCACCTGGTCGTGGTCGCCGCCAACCAGAGTGGCCGTGCCGTCCTCCCGCTTCATGGCAAGCGCCCTCGCCACCTCGGCCAGGTGGTGCTTCTGCCGCTCCTCCAGCGTGGCATCCGGCCCGAGGTCCATGCCACGGAACAGCCCGGCGATGGCGCGTCCGCGCTCGGTCTCCTGGCGCACGGTGGTCAGCAGCTCCGGCATCGCCGCCTTGGGCAGCACGCGCCGCATGATCTCGATGGTGTCGCCGGCCTCGATCGTCTGCGCCTGCTCCCGGTCGCCCAGGGCCTTGATCGTCATGCCGGTGCGGGCCTGCAGGTCCAGCAGCCGCAGCATGGAGCGCGGCGCGACCTGGCTCACCTCGTCGATCACCAGCACCGTGTTGCGCGTGGGCTGGAACTCGCCAATGTCGATGGCCGCCAGTAGAGGGGTCATGGCGAAGCCCCGCTCGATGCCGGCCCCCTGGAGCTCGCGCGCCTGCTTCCAGGCGGTGGCGAGCCCCACTACCTCCCGCCCGCCCGGGTCGTAGCGGGTGTCCGCCTGCCAGGCCGCGACCAGCGGCTGCAGCAGCGTCGTCTTGCCCGACCCGGCCACGCCGGTCAGCAGGGTGAGCCCGCCGCCGCGGCCCAGGGCATAGATGGCGGCAAGCTGCGCCTTGCCGTGCTCCGGATCGCTGGTGAAGTCGAGGCCGGAGGCGGCGACCGCGGCTCGGATCGCCGGCGTGGACAGCGCGCCCGAGGTGTCGAGCGCTGCCAGCCTTGCTTCCAGGGCCAGGCTCTCCTCGATCCTGACCTGGGCCGTGTTGGTGACGCGCACCTTGTCGTCGGTGATCCCCGTCACGAGCGCGACGTGCTCGCCCCGCAGCTCGATGCCGCGGGTCTCCAGCAACCCCACCACATGGCCGATGTCCTCCGGACCGTTGATGCCCGTGCCGATCAGCGCGCGGGCGGCGTGGTAGCGCAGGCGGTCGTGGTCGATCACCGCGGCAGTGTGGAACTCGGTCTCGACATGGCGCGCAGCGAAGGCATAGGCGAGGTCGAACCGCTCGCGGTCGGTGAGCCGTCCGTGGTCGATGCCCTCCAGCACCGTGTCGTGCGCCCAGCCGATTGCCTCCGCCTGCTCGCGCCACAGCTCGCGGTCCCCCTTGCCGGCGTGCTTGGCCAGGCGCTCGGCGACGCCGGCCTCGCGCAGGATCTCGAACTTCTTGTCGGCCGAGATGCTGTCCCAGTCGAGGCCCTGGCTCTCGGCGAACGCCTTGGCGCCGCGCAGCACCTGCTTGCTGCTCTTGCTGAACGCATCGTTGGCGTGCTGCGGGATCGCGGTCAGCATGATCGCCTTCTCGTCCTTGTCGTAGGCGACCCGCGTGCCGATCCGGCGCAGCTCGTCGGCCAGCCGGGCTTGGGCGTAGGAGCCGAACTCCAGCACGCGGGAGTGCAGGCGCTGGGTGTCGAGCGAGCCGATACGGCCATCCTCCGTTACCACCATGTTGAACAAGGCGTTGTGGATGTGGGCGTGCGGGTCGCCGCCGACCGGCGCGTCGGCCAGGTAGGTGGCGCCGCCCGGCCCGTCCTGCACCGCGAGCGTCGGCCGCGCCTGGTGGTGGCGGAAGCTGACCCAGCCCACCTCGCCCGGGTCGGCGCCGTCCTCGCCGCCATGGCCCTTGCGCGCCCAGCCCAGCTCGCGGGCGACATAGCGCATGGCGGCGTCGTTCGCGCGGTCGATGGCGTTCCAGATGGCCGCGCTCTCCGCCGGCGTGCGGGCGAACTCGGCCGCCAGCGTGACCGACTTGTGCGGCGAGAAGGTGAAGTCGTAGGCGCTGATCTTGCGCTCGTGCTTCGACCAGGCCTCGCCGGTGTCGGCGCGCTTGCCCTCGAACAGCCGGTCCATCTCCTTGTCGCGCGGCATCCGGGTGGGATCGATGCCGAGCGCCTGGGCGGCGGCGAACGGCATGTCCGGCCGCCAGGTCGCCCGGCTGTCGCGCCCGGTGTAGTAGGCCGTCAGCCGCTCGCCCGGCTCGAGCGGCTTGCCTGGCGTCAGCGTCGGATCGTGGATCGGCTCGGGCGTGTTCTCCGTCATGTACTTACGGATCAGATGCCCCTTGCTGGCCGCCGAGATCTTGCGGAACGGCATCATGGCCGGCGGCCGTCCCGTCCGGCTCCGTTGCTGGCCTTGCTGGCGGCAGTGTCGGCGCCGATCGCGCGCACGACGTCGCCCGGCAGGTTCTGCTCCATCTGCGCCTGCGACTTTACGATCTGCCGGGCGTAGCCGAGCAACTCGGTCTGCTGCCCGATGACGTGGCCCAGCAGCTCGTCCAGGCTCGGGCCGTCCTTCGGCTCCGGCGTGAGCAGCTTGATGATCTCCTGCTGGCCCTCGACCATCATGCGCAGCAGGTCGCCATGGCTTTTCTGGGTGCCCGCGATGCCGTGGACGGCCTGCTCGAGGTTGGCCAGCCGTTCCTCTTGTTTCGTGCTCATGTGCCCCTCCTTCCGGGTCACGGCACGTTCGCCCATGAGGGCGCAAACGGGAGGATGTCAGCATCGGCATCTGCGGAACGCTCGCACGGCAGATGTCAGCGCCTCCGCCTCGGCAGCGCTATCTTGCCAAGGTTCAGGCCACGCTGGCCTCGGACACGCCCTTACCGGATCCCGACACCCCGGTAGAGCGTGGCGAGGGGAAGAGCGATGCCCAGCTCAGGCAAGTCCAGCGTCCCCGAACATACCCCAGCCTCCAGCCAGCCACCTTCGACGCGCTCAAGCACGGTTGCCGCCATCCGGCCCTGTTCCAGCAGCACGTAGCGACGCAAGCCAGGCAGGCGGGCATACTCGTCGCGCTTCTCCGTACGGTCCGTGGAGG
>CAXSGE010000017.1:0-68581 GCA_964236715.1 uncultured Acetobacteraceae bacterium
GTGATGATCCGCTCCAGCACGTCGTCGCCGGCGATCTTGAAGCTTTCGCGGAACTCCTGCCGCGGCAGGATCGCCTCGCCGCCCTGCATGACGTAGGTGCTGACCATCAGGTCCGTCGTGCCGCCGCCGATGTCTATGCTGGCGACGCGCAGGCTGGGCGTCGCCGCGATCTCGGGCCGCACACGTCCGACCAGTTCCATCAATGCCCCGGCATCGCCCTGCAGGCGCTCCGTCACTTCGTTGTGCAGCCAGACGATCTGCGTCGCCGTCGCCTCGTCGAGGTTCGCCAGCACGCGCGGCGGCTGAATGCTGCCGCTCCGCTGCCAGCCCAGCATATCCCAGGCCAGCATCACCGCGCCCTGGGCACGGGCGCGCAGGATATGCTGCTCCGCCACCGGCATGCCCGGCGGCATCGTCATCACCAAGCTGCGCAGATGGCGCGGCTTGTCGGCGTCCCGCCGTTGGGCGCGCGTGCCGGGCGCGTTCATCTGGCCCAATGCCTGCAGCAGGATCTCGGCCAGCATGAAGGTGAACACGCTGCTGCGGCTGAACCGCGCCCGCACCGCCGGCTGGCCGCGCCGCTGCCGCAAGACGCTGCCATCTTCGGCCACCAGCGCCATGAATGGCCCGCTCACCGGCGGGTCCGTCGTCACGCCGGGAGCGCCGCTCCGCAGCACGCCGTCACTGGCGCGTCCGTTAAACCGCCAGCCCTGGGTGGCCGGGCGAGTGTCCCACAAATAGCGTTTGGGCGAGGACAATCCGGTCGAGCCTTCATTGCCCAACCGTGCGCCCGCCAGGCGCATCGCCTCAGGCCCGACCCGGAGCGGACTGGGCCAGGAGAACGCCGACGCGCGTCCGGATCGCCGGCTCACCGCATCCCGGCCGAAGCTCGCGCGGGAGAACTCGACCCGGCTGTCGAACGGGCGGACGTGCAGGCACTCCGGACGCGACAGGTCGCGCAATGCCAGCGGATAGCTGTCCGACAGGTTCATGCCCTGGCCCGGGTGCTCCTCGATCAATATGCCACAGGTCCGCGCGTTGCCGAGATCGAGCACAAGGTCAACTTCGACCGGCAAGTAACCCAGGTTGCTCGACACTGTATCCAACAGCCGTATCCGCGGCAGGGAGTCTGCTGCCGCGAGCAGGGCCAGCATGACCTGGTATCGCGCATAGTGCTCGCAGCCGCGGCGCAGGTCGTCCGGACGCAGCGCCCGGCCGCCGCGGGCCGCCGTCAGCATCTCGACCAGCATCTCACGCAGCCAGTCGCCTACCCAGGCCTCGTTCAAGAACCAGGCATTGGCGGCGGGGTCGGCGACGAAGACGAATTCCTGCTGGCGGACGCTGTCCTCCGGCGACGGCGCCACGTATGGGCCGGCGCCTAGCGGCAGCAGCACGGTGTCGAAGGCGAGCGTCAGCCGGTGCGTCCGGCCCGGCGCCGGGTTCGGGTGCGGCGCCAGCCGTCCGCGCACCCAATTGCTTGGCCCCCGCTCATGCGCCTCCTGCCCGGCGCTGCTGCGGGACAGCAGCATGAAATAGGGCAGCGGCACCCAGCGTCCGCCATGCATTTCCAGCGCCTGCCGGGTGCTGACGGGATAGGTCTCCTCGGGGGACGGGGCGTCGCGGCTCAGCGCCTCGACGAGTTCGCCGGTCTCGGGGTCCTGCTGCAATTCGTGCAGCTTGGCCTGAACGGCGCCGCTCGCGTCCGGCGGGCCGCCCAACGGTTCCTCCCAGAACGTGCGGGCCTGGCGGGGCAGGGCGTCCACGTCCAGGTCGACGTCCCAGAACTGGATGCCGCTGTTGGGGATCAGGGTGATCAGAGGCGGCATGGGGCGATCTCCATGGTTGATACGGCTCGTATCATCGCCGGAATCGTCCGGCGTAGTGGTGGCCGGACAAGCCGCCCTCGATGGTGTGTCCGCTGCACTCCGCCTCGGCATCGCCCAAACGCCGGCACAGACGCTCGCTACGGGATAGATGGAGGGAGCCGTGACACGCCGTGGGTTCGCTCACGCGCAACGCTGCATCCTGGTCGAAGCTCGCGGCCAGCGCTCCGTCGCACTGCCGGCCGTCTTCGAGCGCGATGGTTTGCCGGCCGGCGCCATGACCATCGAAGCACTGCCGCCAATTGCGGATCTTCGAGCCTCCGGTCCCGTCCTCATTGAACACGGTAATCGTGGTGTAGAGGTTCCAGCAGCCTTCAAGCATCGCCAGGTCGTGCCGATCCCAGCGGTCTTGCGGCAAGTCGGCTCGCGGCGGCGGGACCGATACAGGCGACGGAGCCACCGCGACCGGGCAAAGCAGTTGCGCGCGGCCGACCTCCTCCGTCAGCGTCGCCAACAGCGTGCGCAGCTCCTGGCCGCGGCTGTCCAGCTCCATCTGTCCGCGAAACGCATCGAGCTGGCCGGGCACGATCGTGCATGCGGCCGGTTGGTCCACCAACCAATGCGACGCCATCGGCAGCAGCAGCCCGGCGGCGAGCGCCAGCCCAGCCAGCACGCCCGATGCCGCGGCATACCGGCGCCAGGGCGGACGCGGCGTGGCACGCCAAGGCACGCCGTCGTCAAGCCGCGCCAGCCTCCCAGATGCGCCCGAGCCCGCATGGCCCCATGCCGCGAGCACGGGCCGGCCATCGACGGCAAACAGGTGACCCATATCGGGAATTTGCATCAGCGCCGGCCATGCTTCCCACACGGCTGGGGCCTTGCCGCTCTCGGCGAGGCGACGGATGTCGGACAGGATCGCGCCGGCCGCCGCATCCAGCGCGCGACGCTCCGCCGCCGGCAGATCAGCATAGCGGCTCCGCGCCGTGCCGTCCGCAAGCCACGCCATGCCGCCGGTCGTCGGCTCAGGCCGGGCCAGAATCTCAGCATGCGCCGGGGAAAGATGGTGCGCGATCTCCGCGGCCAGCGCAGCGTGCCACAGTGCCGCGCCTTCGCTGGGAGCGCTGCTCCGCAGCCGGCCTGGAGGCAGCAAGGATCGCAGCGTGCCAGCGGCGGCCTCGACCAGGCGGATCATGGCGGCGCCACCGTGAACTCCGCCGCGGCCTGGTTGCGGCGGCCATTCTGCGCCGTGCCCGTCACCACCTCGTCCGGCTGGCCGTCCCGCCGGATCGTCACCCGGAACGGCGAAGCGGCGCGGTCCCTCATGCCGTAAGGGTCCACCACCACCCGGTAACGCCCCGGCGCCGGCTCGGTGAAAAAGACGTTCTCCACCGGGGCGGCCGTCAGTTGATGCATGTCGCCGTTGGCGTCCACATCCAGCGTGCCGCCGCACGCCCGGCGCCGGATGAAGTTGATGTCCACTCCATCCGGGCACACCACGTGCAAATCCAGGTCGTTGCGGTCATCCCACGCCAGGATCACCTGCAGCTTGCCGCCCTGTGCGCCCTGGCGCTGCGCCCGCTCGGCATCCTGCGACGGCGGCGCAGCGGCCTGCAGCACCGGGACAGGCGGGCACAGCAGCCGGCGCTGCCCGGCGTCGGCGGTCAGCCGCGCCAGCTCCGCCCGGAGCACGCCCTCGCGGGCCAAGCCGTCGTCCAACCCCTGCGCCAAGGCGAGCTGGCCGGGTTCGAGGCGGCATTGCAGCATGTCGATCGCGAACCAGCCGAACGGGTCCCGCCACATCAGCCCCAGTGCCAGCAACGGCGCCAGCAGCGACGCGGCCAGCGCACCCCACAGCCACGTTCGCGGCGGAGCGGCAGCGGCATAGGGCGACGGCGGCGGCGGCAGGATCGCGGCGTGCGCCGCTTGCGGCGGCATGACGGGGCCGGTGAGAACCACCGCGCCGCCGCGCCCGCCGCTGCGCACATGGCCCCAACCCACCAGCACCGGCTGCACGCCGCGCACATAGACGCTGTCGGTCCCCGGCAAGCGCAACGCCAGGCGCAGCATGTCGGCAAGCAAGCGGTCGGCGCTCGTCCGGCTGTCGCCGAGCTTGGCGGCTAGCGCCTCGATCCCGCCTACGAGCTGATCCAGACGCGCCGACGAAGCGCTGCGCGCGGGTTCCGGCAGCTCCTGCAAGGGGATGGCGGGGCCGTCACCCTCGGCATACCAATCGACCTCGCCGCGCGCCGCGTTCGCGACCGGCTCCGCCAGCAGGGCAGCGTGGGCGGGCGAAAGATCCTGCAATAACAGCGTGTGCAGGGCGCGCCAGGACTCGATCCCGGCCTGGCCCGCCGCCGCCAGCGGTTGCAGGTCCTGGGCGCGGGTCGTGGCGATGCGGAGGTTGGCCATCCTGTGCGCCGGCTGCGGTCAGTGCGGCGCTGCGGGCGCGGCGGCTGGCAAGATCGGCGCAGCGGGCGGCGCAGCGGACGCGGCAGGCGGTGCGCCGGGCGTGCAGGGGCCGGTCAGGTCGGCGATGTCCACGCCGTACTGGCGGATGAACGCCACGATCCCATCAGACTTTTGGGCGTAGTTCGCGTGGACCACCTGCTCGCGGTTTGCCGTGATGAACGTGTTGATCCCCAGCACCCGTCCGCACGCATCCACCAGCGGCCCGCCGCTGTTGCCGCCGGACACGGCCGCGCTGTGCGGGATGATCCTCATGCCGCTCGCTGCCGACTGGATCGCGTTGATGCGTCCATCGGTCAGGATCACCTCCGGCACCGCTGCGGCGTCGCCGTGCAGCAGGCGGTCGAATGCCTCGTCCGACTGCATCAGCAGCCCTGGGAAGCCGGCCGCGATGACTTGGTCCAACGGCGCGGCCGTGGTGCTGAAGGCGAGCGGCTGGATGCCGGTGACGCCGTCGATGTGCAGCAATGCGATGTCGGGGCTGCCGATCTCGGCATTGGGCGTCTGCGCCACGACGTGCGCCCGGGTGGTGCGGCCGAGCTTCTTGCTGGTCACCACGATGGCGGCGGGGTCGGCGCCCTCGATCACGTGCCGGTTGGTGACGATGAGGTCCGGGGTGACGAAGAACCCGCTGCCGCTGGATGCGCCGCCCTCTGGCCCGCTGCTGGGGGCGATGACGAGCACGACCGCCTGGGTCAGCAGGTCGGCAAGCGTGCCCTGGAATGCCTGGCCGCCCGGCGGCGCCACGACCGCGCCGGGCAGCACGGGCGCGGCGCGGTCCGGACCGAGGCGGGGCGCCTGCGCCGGGTCGGCCGTGCACACATTGACACTTAATAGACGCCGGCGTGCCTCGATATCCCGCTCGAGCGCGGCATTCTGCTCCCGCTGGCGGTCCATCGCCTCCCGCGTCGCCTGCTCATTCAGCAGGGCGACCGAGTTTGGCCGGTCGGCGACGCGCGCGGCCACCATGCGCGCGCCGGCGTAAAGGCCGATGCCCGCGAACAGGGCAGCGATCACGACCGCAGCCGGGATGAGCGCCCAGTCCCACGCTGGCCGCGCAGCGGCGGGGGCGGGGGCGGGCAGGGGGCGGAATGGGACGGCGGGGGGCAAGGCCGTCGGTCCGTTCGGCAGCGGAACCGGCGGCAAGGCGTCTGCATAGGCGCCCATCCACGCCGCGGCACGGGCGGCAACCTCCTCCTCCGACCCGGCGCCGTCCGTCGCGAGGCCCCAATCAATCAGTACCGGCGTGCCGCCCACCGCCAGCAGCCCGTCGACGCTGCCGAGCGCCAATGCGCGGTGGAGCAAAGGCCCAACATCAGGGTCAGCCAGCAAAGGGCTAAATTGCGCCAGAATCTCCCGGAGACGCCGTTCCACCGGGGCGCGGCGGTCCACGGGCAGGGCGGCAAGCGGTTCGCCGTCGCCCGGCGCGTCGGCATACCAGGATACGCTGCCGGGGTTGCCGGGACCTGGACCCGTCACCACCGGCTCCGCAAAGAGCGCGGCGGCGTCCGGCCCAAGGCGGGATTGCAGCAGCTCGCGCAGGCGGGCATGCGATTCGAGCACGGGCCGCCCATCCAACCGCACCAGATGCAGCCGGGCCAGCGACGTCTTGCCGATGAAACGTGGAGCCATCGCCGTATGCAACCCCAAATATGCGTGGCTCTATGACTATGACGGTTCACAAACGACTTTTGCAAGGCTGATCGTATCGAAGTTTAGCTTGCTGTCCGTTGTTTATGCTTGCACGATGCCCGGACGGATTTGGAGGGAGCGTCAATATGACGCGGTTGAACGCTTTAAGCTTCACGGCGATTGGCTTCGTTGCTGGGCTGTCTGCTCCTGCCTGGGCGCAAAAGAACTCCGGGCCGCTGCTGCCAACGACGCCGCCCGCCTACACGTCGCCACCCTACATGCCGTCACCCTCGATGCCGTCGCCCTATGCCTCGCCCCGCTATGCCCGGCCCGCGCCACGGGCGCTGCCTCCCGCCGCACGGGCCGGCAATCCCGACGCAGAGCGGCTGGCGCAATCGCTGCCGCTCGACCCGCAAACCCGGGAGCTGCGCGATCAGATGCCGGCGGACCCGCGGGGCGTCGAACGCCGGCTCGGCCTGCGCGAACCGCGTGGCCCCGCCACCGACCTGCGCGGCCGTGCGCCCAGCCCAAGGGAGATCGTCGATGCGCTCGCACCCCATTAGGCTGATCCGGCTTATCCCAATGCTGGCGCTGCTCGGCGCCGTCGCCGGCTGCGTCGCGGGGCCGCCGGGGCCGATGGGTTACGGGGCCGGCCCGATGTTCGAACGACGCATCGTGAGCGCCGTCAATTTCGATTTCGACAGCTACCGTATCCGGGGCGACAGCTATGCGCTGCTCGACAACGCCGCCATCGCGATGAACGATCCGCAGCTCGGCGGGCTGCAGTTCGAGATCAACGGCCACACGGACGTCACGGGCCGCCTCGGCTATAACATCAGCCTGTCGATGCTGCGCGCCACCGCCGTCGTCGACTACCTCGCGGCCCGCGGCGTGGCGCGCGAACGGATGCGGGCGCAGGGCTTCGGCCCGCTGCAGCCCTTCGACGCCTATAACCCAAGCAGCCCCGTTAATCGCCGGGTAGAAATCGTGGCGTTGCGTTAAATCCGGAGCGGGGGCGTTGCCGTGGCGCTTCTAGCCGCGCGAAAAGCAGGCTAGTCTATTTGCCATGACATCGATCCTGGTCACCGGCGGCGCCGGGCAGCTTGCAACGGCGATGGAGCAGGAGGGCGGCGCGATCGTGCGCCGCGTCGGCCGTCCCCTATTCGACTTCGACCGGCCAGCGTCGATCGCCGAGGCCGTCCAGGCCATGCGCCCAGAGTTCTTGGTCAATGCCGCCGCCTGGACCGCGGTCGACGCGGCCGAGGCCGATCCGGAGGCGGCGGGCCGGGCCAACCGGGACGGCCCAGCGGCGCTCGCTGCGTTATGCGCCGACGCTGGCATTCCGCTGATCCATATCTCGACCGACTACGTGTTCGACGGGGCCAAGGGCGCGCCCTACACCGAGGCCGATCCGACCAGCCCCACCGGAGTGTACGGCGCGACCAAGCTGGAGGGAGAGCAAGCCGTGCTGGCGGCCTGCCCGCGCGCGATCGTGCTGCGGACATCCTGGGTCTATTCCGCGGTCGGCAAGAATTTCGTCCGCACCATGCTCGGCGCCACGCAGAAGACCGACCGGCTGCGCGTGGTGGCGGACCAACAGGGCTGCCCGACGGCGGCGCGCGACCTTGCAGTGGCGATACTCGCCATCGTGGCGCGGCTGCGGCAGGGCTGGCACGGCCACTATGCCGGCGTGTTCCATGCGGCTGGCACGGGATCAACCACCTGGCATGGCTTTGCCGAAGCGCTGTTCCAGGACGCGGCCCTGTATGGCCATCCGACGCCGACGGTGGAGCCGATCGCCACCGCGGATTGGCCGACGCCGGCGCGGCGTCCGGCGGACAGCCGGCTCGATTGCGCCAAGCTGTCCCAGGTATTCGACGTCCGCTTGCCGGAATGGCGTTCCGGCTTGTCGCGCACCGTCGCCGAGCTGCTGGCTGCGGCGGCGCCGGGTCGATGATCGGTCGACGTGCCGGCATCTAGCCATCCCAGCCCGGCCCGGCCGTCGACGCGGGTCGCGATCCTGCTCTCCACCTATAACGGGGAGCAATTCCTCGGCGACCAATTGGAAAGCTTCATTCGGCAGACTTTCGTGGACTGGGTGCTGTATTGGCGGGATGACGGATCGAACGACGGAACCGTCGCCGTGATGCAGGGCTTCATGGCCGGACCCGGCGCGGGCCGCTGCCACGCGGTCCCCGCTCCATCGGGCTGGCTGGGGCCGACGGGCAGCTTCATGGCGCTGCTGCGGGCCGCAGTGTTGGCGGACGCGGACTTGAGCGCCGTGGCCTTCGCCGACCAGGATGACGTTTGGCTGCCGGAAAAGCTTGAGCTGGCGGTCGCGGCACTGCGCCCTGACCCGCGTCCGACGTTGTATTGCAGCCGGCAGATCCTGGTGGACGAGGCGCTGCAGCGCATCGGCCTGTCGGCGGCGCTGCGCCGTCCGCTGCAGTTCCCCGCGGCGCTGACGCAGAACGTCGCGACCGGCTGCACAGTCGCGCTGAACCCGGCGGCGGCGCGGCTGGTGGCCGGCAGCCATCCGCCCTCCGCCACGCTGCACGACTGGTGGAGCTATTTGGTCGTATCGGCCAATGGGGGCCAGTTGGTTGCGGATGCGACGCCGACGGTGCTGTATCGCCAGCACGGCGGCAACGCTGTGGGCGCGCCGGCCTCCATGCGCCGGCGCGCGGTCGCGGCGCTGCGCCGGGGTCCCGGCGTGTTCATGAACGTGCTGCGCTGCCACGTCGCAGCCTTGCGGGACCAGCCGGACCTGCTGTCCCCGGACGCCGCGGCGGCGCTGGATGTGGTGGAGGCCGGGCTGCAGGGTGGGATGGCGCAGCGTTTGGCAGCATTGCAGCGTTGTGCGTTGCTGCGCCAAACGTGGCAGGAAACGCTGGTGTTCCGCTGCTGGTTCTTGGTCGGCTAATCGCCGCCCCGCCATCCGCAGGCGAGCAGGGCGTCGCGCATGTGGTCCGGCGGCGGCGCCACGGCGCTGATTGGCGGCTGCAACGGCAGCGTAATCGCGCGGGCCAGCAGGTGCATCGGACCGTCGCCGCGCCCGTAGATGGGGTCACCGAGGATCGGGTGGCCCAGCACGGCGCAGTGCACCCGGATTTGGTGGGTGCGCCCGGTGAACGGCTGCAATTCCAGCCAGGCGAGACCGCCGGCCTGGCCGATCAGGCGCCAGGCGGTACGCGCAGGAGCGCCATCCGACGCTGGCTCCATGCGCCATCCCGCCCGGAGATTGCGCTTCTGCAAGCGGTTGACGACTTCGCCGGCCTCCGTGGCCGGGACGCCATGCACCACGGCCCAATAGGTCTTCCGCACGGTGCCCGCCAGGAACGCCGCCTGCGCCGCCAGCAGCGCCTGTTTTCGCAACGCCACGACCAGGCAGCCGGCGGTGTCGGCGTCCAAGCGATGCGCGAGCCAGGGTCCGTCCTTGCGGCGCGACAGGGTTGGGAACACGTCCTCGACGCTCGGGCCGCCGCCGGGTCCTGGATGCACGGCCAGGCCGGCGGGCTTGTTCAGCACGATGAAGTGCGGGCTTTGGAACAGGACCGGGATCATGCGGCAATGCCTTTCAGCGGCGTGCGCTTCAGGCCAGGCTTTCGTCATTCGGCGGCCGGTCCAGTGTCATCCACGTGCGGTCCGCCGGGCTTGGGCGGAAGCCGTACCGGGCATAAAGCCCGTGCGCATCCGCCGTCTTGAGTGTCCAGTTGCAGACAGTGGCGAGCTCGGGATGCGCCAGAATGGCCGTGACCAGTGCCTTGCCAAGGCCAAGTCCGCGTGAGGCCGGATGGATGAAGACATCGCCGAGGTGGGCGCGAAGGGCGTAATCGGTCAGCAGCCGGCCGAAACCGGCCTGCGCGCCGTCCGGAGCATAGATGCCGAAGCACAGGCAGTTGGCCCAGCTACGCTCCGTCAGCGCACGCGTCCGGCCGACGGCCCAATAGGCGCCGGCGAGCGAGGCATGGACGAACTCCATGTCGATCCGTGTGCGTTCGTCGCTGATCACGTAGCCATTCGGGAGGCTTACGGCATAGGCCATCAAAACTGCACCATGATTGGACACACAGAGTACATTCAACGCCCTCCCGCTTATCCGCCGCATCTCGATCTCGGGCGGCTACAACTATCAATCATGCCACCAGGTTGACAGCGGCGCGGGGGCGGCGGAAGCACCCTCATGCCCGATGACCGGATCTGCGGCCTGAACGCCGTCACCGCCCTGTTCGCCCGCCGCCCCGACGACGTAATCCGCCTGTTCTACAACGAGGAGAACAAGACGCGCATCGGACCGCTCTGCGCCGAGCTGGCCCGGGTGCGCCGGCCCTATCGCCTGCTGCCGCCGGACGAGCTGGAGCGGGCCGCCGGCACGCCGCACCATGGCGGCGTGGTGGCGGTCGCGACGCCGCGTCCGTTGGGCATGATGGACTTCGTGCGCCCGCCGCGCTTTCCGCTGCTGCTGGTGCTGGACAGCATCGGCAACCCGCATAACCTGGGTGCCATCGCCCGCTCCGCCGCGTTCTTCGGGGTGCGCGCCATGGTGCTGCACGAGACGCCGCTGCAGGCGATGCCGTCGGACGCCGCCTACCGTGTCGCCGAGGGCGGGTTGGAGTACCTGGAAGTCTCGAAGACCCGCAACCTGCGCAAGGCGCTGCTGGCGCTCGATCCTTACTACCGTACCGTGGCCGCGACGCTCACGGACGACGCCGTGCCGGTGACGTCGTTGCCGCGGGACCGCCCGGTGGCGCTAGTGCTCGGCAACGAGGAGCGCGGCGTGGGATTCGACGCGCTGGAAACCTGCCGCCGCCGCATCCGCATCTCCGGCAGCGGGGCCGTGCAAAGCCTGAATGTCGCGCAGGCCGCCGCGGTGCTGCTGCACACGTTGACCAATCAGCTTGGAACCAGCCAGCTCGCGACCAGCCAGACCGCTTAACCCTGAGGCCCCCATGCGCATCCATGTCCAAACCCAGCCCGACGACCCCCGGTTCGCAATCACTCCCGCACAGTGGGCGGAGGCCGCTGCCCGTGCCCCGGACGTATCGGCCGGCCACGCCGTCAGCTTCGGCGAGACCGCCGGGCAGTTCCAGGCCGCGATGCAGGAGGCCGAGGTGTTGGTGGCGCAGACCGGCGCTGTCCGCGCCGTCCGTGCGTTGTTCCCGGCGGCAGCGGCCCGGCTTCGGATGATCTTCTGCACCTCCGCCGGCCTTGACGGCCTGGCGCCGTTCGACTGGCTGCCGTCCGGCGTGCAGTTGCTGAACAACCGCGGCACCCACGCGGCCAAGGCCGGCGAGTATGGGATCATGGCGTTGCTGATGCTGGCGAACGGCATGCCCGGGTTCGCGACGGCGCAGCGGGAAGGACGGTGGACGCCGCGGCACGGGGCGGTGCTGGCCGGCAGGCGCGTGGCCGTAGTGGGGCTCGGGTCGCTGGGCGGCGCGGTGGCGGCGCAGGCGGCGCGGTTCGGCATGCGGGTCACCGGCGTCCGCGCCCGGGCCGAACCGCATCCGGAGTGCGAGCGGGTCGTGACGCTGGATGACCTCGATGCCGTGCTGCCGGATGCGGAGTTCCTGGTGCTTGCCCCGCCGTTGACGCCGGTCACGCGGGGTTTGTTGGACCGCCGGCGCATCGCGCTGCTGCCGCCCGGCGCCGGAGTGGTGAACATCGGCCGGGGCGCGCTGCTCGACCAGGAGGCGCTCTGCGATGCCCTGGACGGCGGCGGCCTGTCTGGCGCGGTCTTGGATGTATTCACGCCGGAGCCGGTTCCGCCGGGTCATCGGCTGTGGGCCACGCCGAACCTGGTCATGACGCCGCACGTTTCGGCCGACGACCCGGCCACCTACATCCCGCTCAGCCTGGACATCTTCTTCCAGAACCTGCGGGCGCATCGCGACGGGTTGCCGCTGCCGAACCGGTTTGACACGGAACGGGGATACTGACCGGGCGGCTACCGCTTCGGGGCGGCGGGCGGCGGCAGATCCTCGTCCAAGATGGTGATGTGCAGCGAGAACGACACCTCGCCGTCCTCCTCGTCGCGGTGCAGGGTGCCGAGGAACTCCTTGTCGACCGTGACCTCGACCGATGCGCCTTTGCGTTTCGGCACTTCGACATGGATGCGGTCGGACCCGAGCGTGCGGCGGAGATAGGTTTCAACCCGGGCGTAGTCGGTCGGCTTCATACGGCACGTCCTCGCAAGCGTTCCAGCGACATTTAGCAGCCCAGTGGCCGGAGTGGAACCGGGGCGGCGCGCTGGCGGGCGCGCTGGCTTCCCGTTGGCGAAGCGTTGTGCGGACCCGCTGGGGCCCTGTTTTCTGGTCATGACGCGGGCAGCCGTTTGCGGTTCGGGTAAGGAATGCTGCAACCCCGTGAGGTAAACCAGCCGAACGTGGCGGCAGGCGCTGTTGGCATTCGATGCACGAAGTTGCAGCACGGTGTCCAGCAAGCGGCGCACTGTAGAATAACGCTTCTAGTAACAAACGGCAACGTGATGTCGCGCACAACGCTGCAATGTTACCGCATCTTAATGAAACATTAGACATCTAAGCTGTGTAAATCAGCCTTCTTTTCCGAACAACACACTAAAAATTTGTAATAATCGAATAAAGGATTGACATATGTTGCGGCTGATGTCTGTGTGTGCCGACAGACTGTTGCGGTATTCCAACAAATGGGTAAGCCGCCCGAACAGGCTACGCCGTGCTCAGTCCGTAATCGTAATGCATCACCGTAGATGTAATGAATATAAATGTGATTAGTCGAATCTACTTGAAGCTATGCACCCTAGTTTCACTTTTTGATGTGCTTAAAAAACATAGTTCAGGCGGCCTGTAACAATGCAAGTCAACGTTATTTTTGATGCTCTGGCGCAGATGGCGCCACAATACTTTAAAGATGCTGTGCAGGCTGCGGCCAAGCTGCTCGACACGACGTTCAAGAATAATATTTCCATTAATATAGAAGTTGGGTATGGCGAGTATCCAGGGGACGGAAGCCCGGAAAATCCCGGTGGAGCGTCTGCGGCTCCGTCAACCGGTGTGTTCGATAGCTACGAGCAGGTCAGGTCATGGCTTGCAGGCAATGCTGACACAGCAGTGCAGTCCGGCATTGCCGCCTTGCCCCAAGCGTCAAGCATCCAGGGACAGTCGCAAGTCGCGGTATGGCGGGCACAAGAGAAGCTCATGGGTCAGGTGGCATCGAACGATGCAGGACTGGACGGGTATGCAGGCTTCTCAGCGGATATTCCCGCGAGCTCCCTAATGGGTACGGCGTTGCACGAGTTGACCCACGCGATGGGCCGGGTCAACTATGGCGCACAGCCGGATATCCTTGATCTCTACAGGTTCTCAAGCCCCGGGACACGTTTGTTTGCGGGTGATGTGCCCAACAGCGCATCCTATTTTTCCCTGGATGGAGGACGGACGGATCTGGCGGATTATGGCCAGGCATCGGACCCAAGTGACTTCTTGAACATCGGCGGAAGAACGCCGAATGATCCATTCAATGAATACTATGATGGAAGCACTGTTCAGCAATTGACATCCATCGATCTGCTTGAGATGGAAAGTCTTGGCTACCAAGCGAACCAGAGCACGTCGTCAATTTTCGCCATCGCCGCCCTCAGCGCGAGCAAACCGGACGGCCTCAAGGGCACGACCCCATACAGTTTCGAAATCACGCGGAGCGGCGACCTGACCCAGGCTACAGCGCTCACCTACAACGTAGCGGGATCGGGCAGCAGCCCTGCGCAAGGGCACCTGTTCACGCTCGCTGCAGGCGTCGTCAATTTCGCCGCCGGCGCGGCCACGGCAACGCTCGTCGTGAGCGTCAATGCGGCGGCCATCTGGGTTAACAAAGAATTTACCGTTAAGCTGGCCGGGCCGCCTGGGACCATCCTGACCCAGGCCACCGCAAGCGGCACGATCCAAAAGAACGAGACCATCGTCCCAGGCGTGCACGATCTTCCGCTCACGGGGACGCACGGCCAGTACGTCATCGCGGCGACGTCGGGTGGCCAGGCATACATCAGGGATACCGTGAGTGGCAGGGATGGAACCCAAGCCGTTGCAAACCTGCAGCATATCCTCTTTGCTGATGGCGTCGGCGACTTCGACGCCACCGGCACCCTGGAGAACGTCACACGCCTGTATCAGGCGGCTTTCAACCGTGCGCCCGACCTTGCCGGCCTGGATCACAACCGTGACCTCGTGGACGCCAACGCGGTCTCGCTCGCCGCCTTGGCCGCGAGCTTCACGAAGTCGCCCGAGTTCATGTCGCTCTATGGGTCGCCGGACAACGCAGGGTTTGTGCGGCAGATGTACCAGAACGTCTTGCACCGGGCGCCAGACGGAGCCGGATTGCAGATCTGGCTCAACTATCTTGGCGCCGGCGCCAGCCAGGGCCAGGTTTTGGCCGGATTTGCCGGCAGCCGGGAAAACCGCAACCAGATCCTGCCCATTGCCGGCGATAAGAACGACTCAGAGGCGGCGCGGATGTATCAGGCGGCTCTGAACCGTGTCCCGGACGATGCAGGGCTAACCTTCTGGTCCAATAAGCTTCAAGCTGGAGCCGCTCCTGAAACGGTGGCTCAGGGCTTCACGGACTCAAACGAGTTCAAGCAGCTTTACGGGACGCTGAGCGCCACGGACTTCGTCAAGCAACTCTATGCCAATGTGCTGAACCGGGCACCGGACGCAACAGGGCAACAATTTTGGGTTGATCAACTCAACAGCGGCGCAACAAAACAGCACGTGCTGATCGGCTTCTCGGACAGCACGGAGAACCACATAAAGACGGCTACCGCCACTCATGATGCATGGGTGTTCCTAGGCTAGGCCATTCAGAATGCTTTCCATCCCGCAGCCTGCAACGCGATTGCCTAAGGGATTGGCTGCGGCCTTGGCGCGCCAGGGAATATCCCGCCCGGCAGCGGTGGCGTCGCCCGCGGCGGCGGCGCTGGCGGCGGAGGCCGGAATGCGGGGCGCGGCGGCTCTGGCTGGCGGCGCTGCTCCTCCACCCGGCTGCGATCAAAGCGCTCGCGGTTGAACCGGTCCTGGTCGCCGCGGAACTGTTGCTGACGGAACTCACGGTCGTGGAACTCCCGCTCCCGAAACCCTCGGTCCCCGAAGTCCCGCTCCCGCGAATAACCGAATCCAGGCCCCACCGGCCCTGAATAGCCATAAGGCTGCACATAGCTTGGCCCGACATAGGGTGCGCCATACTCGGGTGGCGCATAGCCCGGCGAAGCATATTCAGGCTGGACGTAGCCGGTGGCCGGCGGCTGCAGGTTGCCATAATAGTTGCCTGGATCAGGAGCACAGGCTGCCAACGCCGCGCATGCCACGAGCCCTGTCAACCATTCCAACCGCATCGCACGTTCCCTCCAGTCCGCCGTGACACCTATCGCGCCATCGGGTTATGCTCGCAAAACGTGGCAGGACCGCGGCAGTTTGCGTGGAGGATGAGCATGCCGGTGAGCGGCCATGGACCCTATGACGACCAGAACGTGTTCGCCCGAATTCTGCGCGATGAGATCCCGTCCCGCCGGGTCTATGAGGATGAGTGGGCGGTGGCGTTCCACGACGTGGCACCCCAGGCGCAGGTGCACATCCTGGTCATCCCTCGCGGACGCTATGTGGCGCTGGCCGACTTCCTGGCGACTGCTGCCGACGCCGAGATCGCGGGTTTCTTTCGCGCGGTCGGCAAGGTTGCCCAAGATTTAGGGCTGGAACGGACGGGTTACCGCGTGCTGTCCAACATGGGCCTCCACTCCGGGCAGGAGGTGCCGCACCTCCATGTTCACCTGTTTGGCGGCGGTCCGCTCGGCCCCATGCTGACCAAGGCTTGACACGCACAGCCGTCTGGCCGAGCTTCAACTATCCGAGGGGAGCCCCGACATGGGGCTGAGAGACCGTAAGCCCTAAATAGGCAGCGCGGTGACCCTAAGAAACCTGATCCGGGTCATGCCGGCGTAGGGACGGGATCGTCGTGCTATCCCGCCCCGGCCCGCATTCTACATGGGAGCCGACGATGACATACCAGCAGAAGCCAAGCGCCGTTACAACCGGGCCGATCACCGGATCGCGCAAGATCTATTCGAGCCCGGTGGATCGCCCGGACATCCTGGTGCCGTTGCGGGAAATCGTGCTGGACCCGTCGGCCAAGGAGGCGCCAGTCCGGCTGTATGACTGCTCCGGCCCCTATACCGAGGGCAACGCTGCCATCGACCTGGCCGCCGGCCTGCCGCGGGTCCGCGCACCCTGGCTCGCGAAGCGCGGCTTCGCGCCGGCCAGCGCCCGCGCCGTGAAGCCTGAGGACAACGGCTTCGTCCCGGTCGACCGCCTGGTTCCGGCCTGCCCGGCCACGCAGACCCTGCTTGAGGGCCGCGACGGCCAGATGGTGACGCAATACGAGTTCGCCCGCGCCGGCGTTATCACCGAGGAGATGATCTACGTCGCCCACCGCGAGAACCTGGGCCGCGCCGCCGCCCTGCCCGAGGCGGAGGCGCGCGTGGCGGACGGGGAGAGCTTCGGCGCCGAAATCCCGGCCTTCGTGACCCCCGAGTTCGTGCGGAGCGAGATCGCGCGCGGGCGGGCGATCATCCCCGCCAACATCAACCATCCCGAACTCGAGCCGGTGATCATCGGTCGCAACTTCCTGGTCAAGATCAACGCCAACATCGGCAACTCCGCCGTAACGTCGGGCGCGGCGGAGGAGGTCGAGAAACTGGTTTGGGCCATTCGTTGGGGCGGCGACACCGTCATGGACCTGTCGACGGGGCGCAACATCCACAACATCCGCGGCTGGATTCTGCGCAACTCGCCGGTGCCCATCGGCACGGTGCCGATCTACCAGGCGTTGGAGAAGGTGGGCGGGGACGCCGACAAGCTGGATTGGGAGGTGTTCCGCGACACGCTGATCGAGCAGGCCGAGCAGGGCGTGGACTATTTCACCATCCATGCCGGCATCCGCCTCGCGCACGTGCCGCTGACCGCCCGGCGCACCACGGGCATCGTCTCCCGCGGCGGCAGCATCATGGCGCGCTGGTGCCTGGCGCATCACAAGGAAAGCTTCCTGTACGAGCGGTTCGGCGAGATTTGCGACATCATGCGCAAGTATGACGTGAGCTTCTCGCTGGGCGACGGCCTGCGGCCCGGCTCCAATGCGGACGCCAACGACGCCGCGCAGTTCGCCGAGCTGGAGACGCTCGGGGAATTGACGCAGGTCGCCTGGGCCAAGGGTTGCCAGGTGATGATCGAAGGCCCCGGCCATGTGCCGATGCACAAGATCAAGGTGAACATGGAAAAGCAGCTCCGCGAGTGCGGCGAGGCGCCGTTTTACACGCTGGGTCCGCTCACGACCGACATCGCGCCGGGCTACGACCACATCACTTCGGCGATTGGGGCGGCGATGATCGGTTGGTTCGGCACGGCGATGCTTTGCTACGTGACGCCGAAGGAGCATCTCGGCCTGCCCAACCGTGACGACGTGAAGACGGGCGTGATCACCTACCGGATCGCCGCGCACGCTGCCGACTTGGCGAAGGGCCACCCGTCGGCCAAGCTGCGGGACGACGCCATCAGCCGTGCGCGGTTTGATTTCCGCTGGGAGGACCAGTTCAACCTAGGCCTCGATCCCGACACCGCGCGCAAGTACCACGACGAGACCCTGCCGAAGGACGCGCACAAGGTCGCGCACTTCTGCTCGATGTGCGGGCCGAAGTTCTGCTCGATGAAGATCAGCCAGGACATCCGCGCCGACGCCGAGCGCATGGCCGGCATGGAAGCGAAGAGCGCTGAATTCATGGAAGGCGGCGCGGCGCTATATGTGCCTGCGGCCGAGTAGGGCGCGCAGCAAAGGTTGCGGCGCGCCGGGTCAGGCCCCATCCTCGACTTGCGTGAGGGATGGGGCTTGGCATGAGTGATCCGCGGGATGCGTTGGAGGCGATCGGCCAGTTGCCCGACGTGGAGGTCGACCTAGCCGGCGCTGCGGTGCAACTGGCCCGTATCGACGCGCCGAACGGGGATTGGCGGGCTGCGGTCCAGCACCTGAGCGAACTTGCGCGATCCGCCGTCGGCCTGGCGAACGACCTGCCGAGCACGGACCTATCTGCTCGTGCCGGGGCGCTGGCCGGGCTGATCACCGGGCATTACGGCTATGCCGGGGACACCAAGGATTATGACAGCGCCGCCAACGCCAACCTGATCCAGGTGATCGAGCGGCGCCGCGGCCTGCCGGTCGCGCTCGGCATATTATGGCTGCATTGTGCCCGGGCCGCCGGATGGGGCGCGCATGGGGTTGATTTCCCCGGCCATTTCCTCATTGCGCTGGAAGGCCAAAGCACCACACGCCGCAACCGCACGCCCGAACAGCAGCAGACGGTGCTGGATGTGTTTGCCGGCGGTGTGCCGCTCGACGCCCGCGACATGCGCGCGTTGCTGAAGCGCGTTGAGGGACCGGATGCCGAGTTGCGCCCCGGCGTGCTACAGCCGATGTCGAGCCGCAGCGTGCTGCTGCGCTTGCAGACCAACATCAAGGCTCGTCGCCTCGTCGCGGGCGACCTGCCGGGCGCATTGTCCTGTGCGGAGAACATGCTGCGCATTGCCCCCGACACGGCCCCACTTTGGCGCGAGGCCGCGCTGATCAATCAGCGGCTGGAGCATGTCGGGGCCGCACTGCGCTGCTATGAGCGCTTCCTGGACCTGGTGCCCCAGGGCGACGCGGCACTACGCACCCGCGCCGCGATCGACGAACTGCGGTCCCGGCTGAATTAGTCCTTCTTGACCGGCTTGTTTTCTTCCACGTACTCCGCCGGTGCGCCCGGCACGTGGTTTGCGTCCTTGCTATGGCCGCCCAGCCCACGGGCCGCGTCGCTGCTGCCTGTTTTCGGGTTGGGAGCGCCCGTGGTTCCGGTCACCTTGGGGTCCTGCGGCGTTTCAGTCATGGCCAATCCTCCTCTTGTTGCTATCTGAACGCGCCCGTGCGTCGGCGGTTCACCCGTGCGGCCATCCCGAAGTTCTAGGCTACAACCGTCTCGCCCGGCCCGAGGAATCGCAGCCGGAACTGTGGGAACAGGCGCCCGGGAAGCTGCCGGTAGCCGCCGAGTAGCGTTGCGCGCGGGGGCGGCATGACGGGCATGGCCTTTTGCCGGGGCGGCGCGAGTGCCACATCTGGCCCATGAACCGTCGCACCCTTCTGTTCGCCCCGCTGCTGGCGCCGCTGCTTCCGCGAATGGCCGCAGCTCAGGCTCAGCCCGCGTTGACGCCGCAGGACCGCGCGGACATCGCCCGAGTCGAGACCTACCTGAACGGCGTCCGCACCCTCCATGCCCGCTTCATGCAGGTCGCGCCGAATGGCGGCGCCAGCGAGGGCCAGGTCTGGCTGCAGCGGCCCGGCCGCTTGCGGTTCCAGTATGATCCACCGAGTCCCTTCCTGCTGGTCGGCGGCAACGGATTGCTGGTGTTCCATGACAGCCAGCTTAAGCAAACGAGCAACATACCCTTGGGATCGACGCCGCTGGGCCTGCTGCTGCAGGACAACCTGCGCCTATCCGGCGATGTCACGGTTTCGGGGGTCACGCGGCTGCCCGGGCAACTGCAGGTCAGCCTGTATCGCACCAAGTCCCCGGCTGACGGCACGCTGACGCTGATCTTTGCCGACGCGCCGCTGGTGTTGCGCCAATGGACCGTGCTGGATGCCCAACGGCAGGAAACCCGCATCACCTTGTATAAAGTCGAGCTGGGCGGCACGTTCAGCCAAAAGCTGTTCGAGTTCGTCGACCCCAAGTTTTTCGAGAACAATAACAACAGGGGCTGATTTTTGCTTCATCCAAGCGCGTTTACCCGCCATGATCGCCCTATGAAGCCACTGGTTGGGATTTCCTGCTGCACTAAAATGTTCGGCCCGTATGGCATGACGAACCATGCTGCGTCCGACACCTACGTCCGCGCCGTGGACCAGGTGGTGGACGCGGTCCCGGTGCTGCTGCCCGCCAATGGCGACGCCGCCGATGTCGAGACGCTGCTCGCCCGGCTGGACGGCATCATCCTGACCGGCAGCCGCTCCAACGTGCATCCCGAACTCTATGGCGGCCCGCCGCACCCGGAGGGCACGCCCGAGGACACCAAGCGCGACGCTGTGACCCTGCGCCTGATCCGGGCTGCCATCACCGCCGGGGTGCCGGTGCTGGCGATCTGCCGCGGGCTGCAGGAACTCAATGTGGCACTGGGCGGCACCCTGCACCAGCGCCTGCAGGACCTGCCCGGCCGCATCGACCACTCGACCCCGCTGCATGCAAGCGCGCGGATACGCACCGGCAAGGCGCATAGCCTGAGCTTGGCGCCCGGCGGATGGCTGCACCGGATCTCCAAGGCGGACAGCATCGCCGTGAACTCGCTGCACAACCAGGGCATCGACCGCCTCGCTGCTGGCCTGGTGGCCGATGGAACTGCCCCGGATGGCACGATCGAGGCGGTTTGGCTGCCGGCGTCGCGCGCCTTGACGGTGGGCGTGCAGTGGCATCCGGAGTATGACTTTTCCAGCGATGCAGTGTCCCGCGACATCTTCGCCGCGTTCGGCGCCGAGGTGCGCGGGCGGATGAGCGGAGCGCTACTGGCGGCGGATTAGCGCCGGTGCTGCGCCTCAGGCAAGCGACTCTTGCGGATTTAGCCTTCGTCCGCACGACGACCTACGAGGCCTACGCGCCCTGGAAACGCATCCTGGGTGGTCCGCCGCTGCCGATGTATGAGGACTATGCTGCGCGCATTGCCCGCCACGAAGTCTGGATTGCCGAGCGCGGCAGCGAGGCCGCCGCCGTCATGGTGATTGAGACCGCGACCGACCATCTGACGATCTACAGCCTTGCGGTTTCGCCGGCGCACCAGGGCCAGGGTATCGGCCAGTGGATGATTCGATCTGCGGAAGAGATGGCCCAGGCTGCCGGCCTGCGGGAACTACGGCTTTATACCAATGACCGCATGACGCAAAACATCGCCATCTATCAGCAGGCCGGGTTCCACGAAACCGGTCGCCGGCCGAATCCCTTCCGTGAGGGCTGGATTCTCGTCGATATGGCGAAGGCTGTTCCGGATTTGCATGAGAGCCTTGGCTCGCCTGGCGGAAATCCAATCCGTTCGCCCTAAGCCGCCAGCGCCACCACGCGCCGCAGGTCCTCGACGAACGCCGCGTATTCCCGCGCCTTTGCGTCCTCATCCGGCAGGCGCAGCAGGTAGGACGGATGCACCGTGATGAACCCGGTCGTGTTGCCGCCAATGCCGTCCGGCATCGGCATCGGCTGCCCACGCTCACGCGAGATAGTGACCACCCGGCCCAGCACCGCCCGTGCCGCCGTCGCCCCTAGCATCACCGTCAATGCCGGCTTCACCTCGGCGCGCTCCCGGTCGAGCCAGAAGCGGCAGGCGTTGATCTCGCCGGCGCCGGGCTTCTCGTGGATGCGCCGCTTGCCGCGCGGCACGAACTTGAAGTGCTTGACGGCATTGGTGACGTAAACCGTCTGCCGGTCGAGCCCGGCCTCCGCCATCGCCCGGTCCAGCAACTGCCCGGCCGGCCCGACGAATGGACGTCCGGCCAGGTCCTCCTGGTCGCCCGGCTGCTCGCCGACCATCATGATGCGGGCGGCGGGCGAGCCCTCGCCGAACACCACCTGCGTCGCCGGCTCCCAAAGCGGGCAGCGCCGGCAATCCGCCGCCTCCCGCGCCGCTTGCTGCAAAGGATTGCCATCCTCGGCCATGGGGGACACGACGACGCGGGCGGGACGAGGGGCTGAGAACACGGGCTGCTCCACCATGGTGTCCGCCCGGCCCGATGCCGTGCGGATCAGTTCAGGAATCGCCGCGGCTTCCGGCAGGTTCCGCCAGTATTTCTGCGGCATCTCTGACCGCATCGCGCCGATCTTGAGCCGGGCCGGGTTGAAGATGCTGCTATAATAGGCACGCCAGTACGCCTCCAGATGGTCGTCGTCCGGCACGTCGGCCGGGGACGCGCCCACGTCGAACCGCAGCGTCTCGCCGTCCCAGTGCGCGCTGCGGTAGGGCGTCAGGATCGACCACACCATCGTCGCGAAGCGCCGGACGAAGAACGCCGCGTTGGCCTCGACGATGTAGTGCTCGGGCTCGAACCAGCTCACGTAGCGCGTGCCCTCGGGCTCGTTGACCTCGCGGAACCGCACGAAGGCTTGCATCTTATGGGTGTCGCGGCGAACCGCCTGGGCCAGGCGCTGCACGCGCTGCACTTCGGGGTCGGTGGTCATCTCCAATAGGTGCTTCTCGCCACGGTGGGCGCGCCAGATCAGGCGATACAGCAACGCGAACCGTTCGGGGTCGCGCGCCTGGATGGCGGTTTCCGCCAGCGACACCAGGGCGCGCGGGACGGTGAATGCGCCCGTCGGCGCTGCGGCCTCGTTTTCCGCTTCAGGTTCGGCGAACAGGTCCTCCACGTTGCGAACGGACCAAACCACGTCCTCCGGCGCGACATCCCCCAATGCCAGCGAGCGGGCGGCGGCACGCCATGCGCCCCAATCGACCTCGTGCGCCAGGACGATGGACCTCACGCGAACATATCCAACTGGGCCGCCTTCGGCGCCAGGCGCTGCGCCAGGCGCGCACTGTCCAATAGGCCGCCGGGCTGGTGGTCGGCCGCGACGACGAAGGGCGCGACCTTGGCCATCGGCATGCGCAGCCGGGCGAGGTCGTCCACGCGCAGCCGCAGGTGCCGCCGTGCCTGGATCAGCTTGTCCACCGATTTCACGCCCATGCCCGGCACCCGCAACAATTGCTCGCGCGTCGCGGTGTTCACGTCGACCGGGAACTGCTCGCGGTGCTGCAAAGCCCAGGCGAGCTTCGGGTCCATCGACAGGTCCATGTTCCCGGCGCCGTCGAGGGCAAGCTCGTCCGCCTTGAAATCGTAGAACCGCATCAGCCAGTCGGCCTGATACAGCCGGTGCTCGCGCAGCAATGGCGCCTTGCGCGGCGGCAGGATGGCGCTCGCGTCGGGAATGGGGCTGAACGCCGAAAAATACACCCGGCGCAGCCCGTAATTGCCATACAGGTTGGTGCTGAGCGCCAGGATCTTGCGGTCCGAGCTGTCGTCGGCGCCGATGATCATCTGCGTGCTCTGCCCGGCCGGCGCGAACCGCGGCGCTTTCTTCTCAGCCTTCGCCTCGTCGATGCGCAGCCGCATGCGGCCCATGCTGCGCCGGATGCCCGGCATGTCCTTTTCGGGCGCCAGCTTGGCCAGGCCCTCCTCGGTCGGCATCTCGACATTGATGCTCAGCCGGTCCGCATACAGCCCGGCCTCCAGCAACAGCTCCGGCGAGGCGTCGGGGATGGTTTTCAGGTGGATGTAGCCGCGGAAACCATGGTCCAGCCGCAGCGTCTTCGCCACCCGGACCACCTGCTCCATGGTGTAGTCGGGGCTGCGGATGATGCCGGAGCTGAGGAACAAGCCCTCGATGCAGTTGCGGCGATAGAAGCCAAGCGTGAGGGTCACGACCTCCTCGACCGTGAACCGCGCCCGCTGCACGTTCGAGGACCGACGGTTGATGCAATACAGGCAATCGTAAACGCAGCTATTGGTCAGCAGGATCTTCAGCAGCGAGATGCAGCGTCCGTCCGGCGCGTAGGCGTGGCAGATGCCCATGCCCTCGGTCGAGCCGACGCCGGTCTTTTCACCCAGCGAGCTGCGCGTTGCCGTCCCGCTCGACGCGCACGAGGCATCGTATTTCGCGGCGTCGGCCAGGATTTCGAGCTTCTTGAGCAGGTCCATGGAACGTTTGTTCTCCGCGTCCGAAATAAGCACCCTGGCCGAATGTTCAACCCGAACTGGCCGGTCTAAGCTGCGGCATGACCGCTGATTCCCTTGCCTACACGACGATAGACGCCGCGAGTTCCCCAAGCTTCTCCTGCGACGGGCGCACCCTGTTCCACCTGCGCGGCGTTGGGCTGCCGCAGGTATGGGCCATGGACCTCGACAGCGATTCGGCGCAACAGCTCACGTTCCACGACGAGAAGGTGGCCCTGCTGCGCCGTGCGCCCGGCGACGGCCGCCTGATCTACGGCATCGACGCCGGCGGCGACGAGCGCCAGCAGCTTTGGCTGCTGGAGGACGGGCAGAGCCGCCCATTGACCGACGCGCCCGCCGTCATCCACGGGTTCGGCGCCTGGTCCCCGGACGGCAGCCGCATCAGCCTGGCCGCCAACGACCGCGACGAGGCCCATTTCGATATTCTGCTGATGGATGTCGCCACCGGCGAACGCACGCGCCTGTTCCAGGGCACGCATGAGGCCACGGTGGCGGCTTGGCATCCCTCGGGCGACCGCCTCGTCGCCATGCTGGACAAGAACAGCGGCGACCAGCGGCCCATGGTCCTGCATGTGGACGGCGCCGTTCATGCGGTCCCGCGCGCCGCATCCGCGCGTTACGCCAGTCTGCGCTGGACAGCGGACGGCGCCGCGCTCATGGGCCTGACCGACGCCGGGCGCGACGACATGGCGCTGTGCCGCGTCGACCCGGCTAGCGGCGAGGCCACGCCGGTCTTTGCGCCGCCGAGCCGCGATGTGGAGGCTTGGGCACTTGCCCCCAGCGGCGGCCTGCTCGCCACGGTCGAGAACGACCGCGGCTATGCCCTGCTGCGGATCGGCCCAATGGATGGCGAACGTCCCGTGGTGGCGGGGCTGCCGCATGGCGTGGTGTCGGATCCCGCCTGGTCGCCGGACGGCGCTGCCCTGGCCGTCACCGTCGCGTCGCCGACGGAGCCGCCGGGCATTTGGTTGTGGCGGGATGGCGCGATGCGTCCGCTATGGCGGCCGGAATGCGCGGTTGCCGTCCAAGATTTCCATTTGGTCGATTGGGAAAGCATCGACGGCCGGCGCGTCCCCGGTTGGCTGGCCCTGCCGTCCGGTCCAGCGCCCGCCGCCGGACATCCAGCGGTGGTCTGGGTCCATGGCGGCCCGGCGGCGCAGACGCGCGCCAACTTTCGCCCCGACATGCAGGCGCTGTTGGTCCAGGGCTATGCCGTGCTGATGCCGAACGTGCGCGGCAGCACCGGTTATGGCCGCGCGGCGATGGAAAGCGACGACCGCGAGAACCGCCTGCTTTCCGTGCACGACCTCGCAGCCGGCAGACGCTGGCTCGCGGCCCAGCCCGGCATCGATCCCGCCCGCATCGCCGTCATGGGCCAATCCTACGGCGGTTACATGGTGCTCGCCGCCATCACCGAGCACCCGGAGCTCTGGCGCGCCGCCATCGATTTCTACGGCATCGCGGATTTCTCCACGTTGCTCGCCAGCACGGGTTCCTGGCGCCGGGCGCACCGCGCCGACGAGTATGGCGACCCGGTGCGGCACCGTGCCCTGTTCGACCGCATCTCGCCGCTGCGCCACGTGGACCGCATCCAGGCGCCGTTGCTGGTGCTGCACGGAACGCGCGACCCGCGCGTGGCGATCGGCGAAAGCGAGCAGATCGTCGCGGCGCTGCAGGCCCGTGGCAAGCCGGTGCAGTATGAGGTTTTCGATTACGCCGGGCACGGCTTCATACGGCCGGAACATCGTCGCCGGGTTTATGCGGCAGTCGCGGCGCATCTCGCGCGCTACTTGTAGCTTAGCCGCCCATCGCCTGGCGCATGAACAGCCGTTTCAGCCGCGGCATCCGATGCACGCCGGCGATGCCGATGTCCCGGGCCGCACGCAGCAATGGGTTGTCCGTGCTGAACAGCCGGTCGAGCACATCGGTCGCGGCCAGCATCAGCAGGTTGTCCGGCCGCCGCCGCCGCTGGTATTGCGCCAGCAGCGCCGCCGCTCCTGGGTCCGCCCCCGCCTGCACAGCCGCGATGACCAAGTCCGACAGCGCCATCACGTCGCGGAACCCGAGATTAAGCCCCTGGCCCGCGATCGGATGGATGCCGTGCGCGGCGTCGCCCACCAGCGCTAGCCGGGTATCGACGTAGCGCTGCGCGTGCATGGCCGACAGCGGGTAGATCCACCGCCGCCCGATCGGACGCACCGCGCCGAGATGGCCGCCCAGCCGGCGCGCGACCTCATGGCCAAAGGCAGCGTCGTCGAGCGCAATGACCCGGTCCGCCGCCGCGCTGCGCTCGGTCCACACGATGGCCGACACGTTCGGGGCGCCCTCGGTCGGACCCATCGGCAGTTGCGCGAAGGGGCCGCCAGGCAGGAAGTGTTCAAGCGCGGTGTTATGGTGCGGCCGTTCATGCGCCACCGCCGAGACGATGCCGCGTTGACGATACGGCACCCGGGTCACAGCGATGCCGGCCTGCTCGCGCAATGGCGAGCCGCGCCCTTCGGCCGCAACGACCAGGCGGCAGGCGATGCGCGGGCCGGCGGACACCTGCACCACAGCGCCATCCGTGCGGCGCTCGGCCGTCGCCTCCGCCGGTGCATGCACAACCAATCCGGGCGCCTCGTGCATGTGCGCGTTCAACGCGACACGCAGCGCCCGCGCCTCCACCATCCAGCCGAACGGCTGGTCGCCAACATCCGTATGGTCGAAATGCAGGAACAGGCTGGATGCCTGCCGTCCGACGCGGCCGTCGGATACGCGGATGTCGAGGATCGGCGACGGCGCCTGCGGCAGCGCCTCCCAGACTCCGGCCGCCTGCAGCAGCCGCCGCGACCCGGCCGCGATGGCATAGGCCCGCCCGTCGAAATCCGGGTGTTCCATCGGCGGCAACGCGGCCCGGTCGATCACCGCGACCCGCACTCCGCCCGCTGCCAACCGGCAGGCCAGGGTGCCGCCGACCGGCCCAGCCCCCACGACACAGACATCCACGTCCAGGTCAGCCATCGCCTCGATTTCCTCAATGCCTAAAGACTGGGCAGCAGCCCGTTGCGCCGATGTTACACTCCGGGGCACGTCCTGCCCACGCCGCGGGCAGATCGGGCGAACCATCCGTTGGCACACCGATAGGAACGTCCGGCACGGTTCTTGAGTGTGACCCTATAACGCTGCCTGCCAAATGTGGCGCAAGGCGCGGGAATGGAAAGAGGATGGTTCGATGAAGCTGATCATAGCCGTCATCAAGCCCTTCAAGCTCGACGACGTCCGGGAGGCTTTGACACCGTTGGGTGTGCAGGGGCTGACGGTATCGGAGGTGAAGGGGTTTGGCCGGCAAAAGGGGCAGACGGAGATCTACCGCGGCGCCGAGTATCACGTGAACTTCCTGCCGAAGGTCAAGGTCGAGATTGCAGTGGCGGACGACCTCGCCGAGCAGGTGGTCGAGGCCATCATGAAGTCGGCCCATACCGGCAAGATCGGCGATGGCAAGATCTTTGTCATGGATGTCGAGCGCGCGGTGCGGATCAGGACCGGCGAGACCAACGAGGAAGCGCTATGAGGAAGACCACCCGACTGCTCGCACCGCTTCCATTGCTGTTCGCCGCGCTGCCGACCTGGGCCCAGAATGCCGCAACGGCGGCGGAGCAGCCTGCCGCCGCCGTGGCTGCCGCGGTCACGGAAGCCAAGGTCGACAGCGGCGACACCGCCTGGATGCTGACCAGCACGGCGCTGGTATTGATGATGACGGTGCCGGGCCTCGCGCTGTTCTACGCCGGGATGGTGCGCAAGAAGAACGTGCTCGCCACCCTGATGCAGTCGTTCAGCATCTGCGCCTTGGTCACCATAGTATGGATGGTCGCGGGCTACAGCCTCGCCTTCACCAATGGCAACGCCTACATCGGCGACTTCTCGCGCCTGTTCCTGAACGGCATCGCGGCGAACTGGGACAAGCCGTTCACCCTCGGCGCCGGCACCGACAACTCAACGGCGAACACGATTCCCGAGACCGTGTACCTGATGTTCCAAATGACGTTCGCGATCATCACCCCGGCGCTGATCGCCGGCGCGTTCGCGGACCGGATGAGGTTCTCGGCGCTCATGGTGTTCATCACGTTGTGGTCGCTGCTGGTCTATTCGCCGGTGGCGCACTGGGTCTGGAGTCCGCTCGGCTGGATCAACGCGCTCGGAGCGGCGGACTTCGCCGGCGGCACGGTGGTTCACATCAACGCGGGCGTGGCTGGGCTGATCTGCGCGCTCGTGCTCGGCAAGCGGGTTGGCTACGGGCATGACAACATGAGCCCTTACAACCTCGCTTACGCCGTCATCGGCGCGTCGTTGCTTTGGGTCGGCTGGTTCGGCTTCAATGCCGGGTCCGCCCTGGGCGCTGGCGGACGCGCGGGCATGGCGATGCTGGCCACACAGGTCGCGACCGGGGCCGCGGCGCTTGGCTGGATCGCGGCGGAGTGGGTGGCGAAGGGCAAGCCAAGCGTGCTCGGCGTCATTTCGGGCGCGGTCGCCGGCCTTGTCGCCATCACGCCGGCGTCTGGTTTCGTGCTGCCAGGGCCGGCGCTGCTCATCGGCGTTGTCGCCGGCGTTGTCTGCTTCTGGTCGGCGACCGGGCTGAAGCACCTGCTGGGCTACGACGACAGCCTGGACGCTTTCGGCGTACACGGCGTCGGCGGCATCATCGGCGCGCTGCTGACCGGGGTGTTCGCCTATGGCCCGCTCTCGGCCACGACCGACCATGCCGAGGGCATCTATATCGGTGGGGCGCCGCTGCTGCTCGCGCAGTTCTACGCGGTTGCGGCCACGGTGGCATACAGCGCGGTCGCGACGTTCATCCTGCTGAAGGTCGTCGATGTGACTATCGGTTTGCGCGTCTCCGAGGACCAGGAGCGCGAGGGCCTGGATCTCGTGCTGCATGGCGAGCAACTCGGCTAAAGCATCCGGCTGCCGTATCCAGGAACGACACACTGGGGCCGCGAAATTATCGCGGCCCCGTTTTCTGTTTCGGTCCGTGCCGTCCGTGCACTAAGCTTCGGTCTTCCTTGAAGGTGACCGGACAACTATATGGCAACGCTGGCTCAGGATCGCCGATTCGCCTCTCCGGAGATCCGCAATGTTGTGCTGGCGCGCCTGGGTCAGCTCGGCGGCATCGCGTTCGCAGTTGCCGCGCTGGTGCTGCTGGTGGCGCTTGCGTCCTATAATCCGCATGACCCATCGCTGAATACCGCCACGTCGCGATCCCCGACCAACCTGGCCGGGCTGCCCGGCGCCATGTCGGCGGATGTGCTGCTGCAGAGCTTCGGCGCTGCGGCGGCGCTGCCCGGCATTGCGATGCTGGCCTGGGGCTTCCGAGTCGCAACCCGCCGCCCGTTGCGCCCGCTGGTCCGCATTTTTAGCACTTTGCTGGCGCTGCCCATATTGGCCGCCGTGCTGGCGCTGGCCCCGGTGCCGGCATGGCCGACGACGGCCGGCCTCGGCGGGGCAGTAGGCCGTCTGCTGGCCGACCAGACCGGACGCATGGGATACGGGCTGCTCGGACCAACCGGCGCAGCGCTTGTGCTGGTGACAGGGGTGGCGCTGGCGCTGATCCTCGTGGTGCTCAGCCTTGGCCTTTCGGTGGGGGAGTGGCGCGCGGCAGGGCAAGGCGCGCTCGGCGCGGCGCGCGGCTCGGTGCGGGGCGGCGGACGCGCGGCCGGGGTGCTGGCTCGCATGGGCAGGCTTGCCGCCGACGCTGGCCGGCGGATCGCCAAGCCGGTCCAGCGCCTGCTGCAGCCCGCCGGCGACACCGAGCCACCGGCGCCGCCACGTCCGGTCGATCCGCCATTGGCCCGGCCCAATCCCGCGCCGGAGTCGGCCCACATCCCCGCCCGTCCCACATCGATCGAGCGTCCCGCCGCGGTCATCCCCGAGGCCCGGCGCAAGCTGCCTGGACTCCATCAAGAAAGCCTGCCGCTGAACGAGAATGGCTGGCAGTTCCCGCCGCTCTCGCTGCTCAGCCCCGCCCCGACCCGCGCCGGATCAGGCCCCAGCCAGGACGCGCTGCAGGCCAATGCCCGCCTGCTCGAAACCGTGCTGAGCGACTACGGCGTGCAGGGCGCCATCCGCGAAATCCGCCCCGGCCCCGTCGTCACGCTGTACGAACTGGAGCCGGCGCCGGGCATACGCAGCGCCCGGGTGATCGGCCTTGCGGACGACGTCGCCCGCAGCCTGTGCGTCACCGCCGTCCGCATCGCCACCGTCCCCGGACGCAACGTGATCGGCATCGAGGTCCCGAACGAGAAGCGCGAAACGGTGTTCCTGTCGGAACTGCTGGGCAGCGAAGACTGGCGCAGCCACCCGGGCAAGCTGGCGCTGGCGCTCGGCAAGGACATCGGCGGCGTCCCCGTCATCGCCGACCTGGCCCGAATGCCGCATCTGCTGATCGCGGGCACCACGGGCTCCGGCAAGTCGGTCGGGATCAACGCCATGATCTTGTCCATCCTGTTCCGGCTGTCACCCGACCAGTGCCGGCTGATCATGATCGACCCGAAGATGCTCGAATTGTCGGTGTATGAGGGCATCCCGCATCTGCTGGCCCCGGTGGTGACGGAACCGGCCAAGGCGGTGACGGCGCTGAAATGGACGACGCGGGAGATGGAGCGGCGCTACCGCTCGATGAGCCAGCTCGGCGTCCGCAACGTCGGCGGCTACAACGACCGCGTCGACGAGCTGCTGGCCAAGAACGAGGTCCAGACCCGGCGCGTGCAGACCGGCTTCGACAGCGAAACCGGACGCCCAAACTTCGAGGAGCAGCCGCTGACCCTGAAGCGGCTGCCCCACATCGTCGTGGTGATCGACGAGATGGCGGACCTGATGATGGTGGCGGGCAAGGAGGTCGAGGCGGCGGTGCAGCGGCTGGCGCAGATGGCGCGCGCCGCCGGCATCCACGTCATCATGGCGACGCAGCGGCCTTCGGTGGACGTGATCACCGGCACAATCAAGGCCAACTTCCCGACCCGCATCAGCTTCCAGGTCATCAGCAAGTTCGACAGCCGCACCATCCTGGGCGAGCAGGGCGCCGAGCAGTTGCTGGGCCAGGGCGACCTGCTGCACATGCAGGGCGGCGGACGCATCGCCCGGGTGCACGGCCCCTTTGTCGCCGACCGCGAGGTGGAGGACATCGTCGCCTTCCTCCGCGCCCAGGCCGAGCCGACCTATGACGACGAGATCACCGAGGGTGCGGACGACGATGGCGGCAGCTCCGGCGCCAATCCTGGGCTGTCCGGCATCGCCGCGGCAGGGGACGGCGAAAAGGGCCTGTTCGACCAGGCGGTCGCGCTGGTGTCGCGCGAGGGCAAGGCCAGCACGAGCTTTATCCAGCGGCATCTGGCGATCGGCTACAACCGGGCCGCCAAGCTGATCGAGCAAATGGAGAAGGAGGGCATCGTCACCGCCGCGAACCATGTCGGCAAGCGCGAGGTGCTGACCCGGTCGACCCGTGACGACGACGACTAGCAGCCGGGTTGGCCAGCCTTAATTGGGATGCGGTCCTGCGTCATCCGGGCTACGCTGCACTGCGAAGTCCTGCCATTATAACAGAATGAATTATCCAGCATGGCTGCCGGTGCTGCTCGGCTTCCTGACCGCGGTCGGGCCGCTGTCCACGGACATGTACCTTCCCGCATTCCCGGCCATCGAGGCCTCGCTCGGCGGACGGCCCGGCACGGCGCAGATCACCCTGGCGACCTGGTTCGCCGGATTGGCGATCGGGCAGATCACCCAAGGGTCGCTGGCGGACCGCTATGGCCGCCGGGGGCCGCTGATGATCGGCACCGCGATCTACACGCTGGCCAACGCCGGCTGCGCGCTGGCCCCGGACCTGTTCACCCTATCGGCGCTGCGTTTCGTCGCGGCGTTCGGCGGGTCGGCCAGCATGGTGATACCCCGCGCCATCGTGCGCGACCTCGCGGACGGCCATGCGGCGGCGCACCTGATGTCCCGGCTGATGCTGGTCATGGGGGTCGCTCCGATATTGGCGCCAACGTTGGGCGGCCTGGTGCTCGGATTTGCGTCGTGGCACGCGATATTCTGGCTGACTGCGGCCTATGGCGCGGTCTGCTGCGTCCTGGTCTGGCGCTTCCTGCCGGACACGCTGCCGCCCAACCGCCGAATGCAGCTTGGGTTCGGCAATCTCATCAGCCGCTATGCCGGCGTGCTGCGGGACCGGGTGTTCCTGGCCTACGCCTTCATGGGCGGCTGCGGCATGTTCGGCATGTTCGCCTATATCGGCGGCTCGCCCCCGGTGCTGATCCAGCGCTTCGCGTTCAGTCCGGCGCAATACGGCATGCTGTTCGGCGCCAGCGCCGGGGCGTTCATCCTCTCGTCGCAGGTCAACCCCCGCATCTTGCCCCGGTTCGGCGCGCTGCGCGTGCTGCGCGTCGCCTCCATGGCCTACCTCGTGGCCGCATTCAGCCTGCTCGCCTGCGCGGTGCTGTCCGTCGGCGGCGTTTTCGGCGTCGTGCTGCCAGTCGTGCTTGCGATGGGCAGCATGGGGTTCGTGATGCCGAACTCGGCCGTCGGGGCATTGTCACGCCACGCGGCCCATGCCGGCAGCGCGTCGGCGCTCATGGGCACAATCCAGTTCTGCCTCGCGGCGCTCAGCGGCGTTCTGGTGGGCGCGCTCAGCGACGGCACCGCACGTCCGATGGCGACGTTGATGCTGATCGGCGCCGTGGGCGTCGTCATCGCCGACCGTATCCGGCCAAAACCTGTTTTAACGCCGAAAACCACGGACACCACCGCATGACCTTGCTGATCGGCATTCCCGCCTGCACGCGGGACATCAACGGCCACCTGCAACACGCCACCCCGGCCCGCTACGGCGCTGCGCTCATGGGGGCCAGCGGCGCCGTGCCGGTGCTGATCCCGCCTATTGGCGAGGCGGCGGCCGCGATCCTTGACCGGCTGGACGGGCTGCTGCTGTCGGGCAGCCCCAGCAACGTGGACCCGAGCCACTACGGCGCAGCGGACGAGACGCCCGAGTTCCATGACAGGACCCGGGATAGCACGACGTTCCCCTTGATACGCGCGGCGCTTCGCCGAGGCATGCCGCTGCTGGCGATCTGCCGCGGCATCCAGGAGGTGAACGTGGCGCTGGGCGGCAGCCTGCATCAGCAGGTGCATTTCGTGCCGGGCCGGCGGGACCATCGCGGCGGGCCCGGTTCGAACAGCCAACAATTTGCGCCCAAGCACGAGGTGGCGCTGTCGGGCGAGCTTGCCCGCCTGCTGGGCCACGGTCGCATCACGGTGAACTCGGTGCACGGCCAGGCGCTCGACCGCGTTGCGGACACGCTGGCGGTCGAGGCCGTTGCGCCGGACGGCACGGTCGAGGCGGTCCGTGTGCAGGGGGCGGCGTTCGCCCTGGCGGTGCAATGGCATCCGGAGTGGGAGTATGCTGCGGACGCGAACAGCGTGACGTTGTTCCGAGCATTCGGGGACGCCTGCCGCGCCTATGCCGGCGGGCTTAGGAGGGCTGCATGAGCACGACCTACGACAACGTCGGCGTGAGAACTGCCGGCGTCAGCGACACGCTCGTGCTGGTAGGCCGGGCTTTGGCGTCCGCCATCTTCATCCATGGCGGCTGGGCCAAGCTGATGGCCATGGCAGCCACCAAGGCCCACTTCGCCAACATCGGCGTGCCGCTGCCCGACATCGCCTATTGGGTCGCGGTGGCGGTCGAGCTCGGCGGCGGCGTGCTGTTCCTGCTGGGCTTGCAGACGCGCCTGCTCGGCATTGTGCTCGCCGTGTTCTGCATCGCGACGGCAATGCTCGCCCATGCCAATTTCGCCGATCCGAGCCAGGAGATCAACTTCATGAAGAACGTCTGCATGGCCGGCGGATTCCTGGCGTTCGCGGCGTTCGGCGGCGGGGCGTTCAGCCTTGACCGCGTGCTGGGCGCCCGAGCTGTGGGCACACGCAGCATGGCGGCTTAGCCATGGACCTGAAACTGGCCGGCAAGCGCGCGTTGGTGACCGGCGGATCGAAGGGCATCGGCCGCGCCAGCGCCGAACTGCTCGCCGAGGAAGGCTGCGACATCGTCCTCGTCGCCCGTGACCCGGCGGTGCTGGACGAAGCCGCGGCAGCCGTGCGCGCCCGCCGCCAAGTGCGCGTCGAGACCGTCGCGGCGGACCTGTCCCAGCAAATGGAAGTGGAGCGCGTGGCCGCTGCCGCCGGGGCCATCGACATCCTGGTGAACAACGCCGGCGCGATCCCGCCGGGCAACCTGCTCGCGGTGGACGACGCCACGTTGCGCGCCGCCTGGGACCTGAAGGTATTCGGTTTCATCAGCCTGTGCCGCGCGCTGTATCCGACGCTGCAATCCCGCCGGGGCGTGGTCGTAAACGTGATCGGCGCGGCGGGAGAGACGTTCGATCCCGGTTACATCGCTGGAGTGGCGGGCAACGCTGCCCTAATGGCGTTCACCCGCGCGTTGGGCCGGGGCGCGCATAAGGATGGCCTGCGCGCGGTCGCCATCAACCCCGGCCCGGTCGCGACCGCACGGCTTGAGCGGCTGCTGCGGCACCGGGCCGCTACCGAAATTGGCGACCCCGGCCGCTGGCTCGAACTCTGCGCGGGCATGCCCTACGGCCGTCCTGCGCAGCCTGAGGAGATCGCCGCCGCCGTCGCTTTCCTGGCCAGCCCGCGTTCCGCCTATACCAACGGAACCGTGCTGACCATAAACGGCGGGCCGTAACCGCTAGAGCTTTGTTTAAGCGAGCATCTTTGTCCAATCAGAAAAGCAGATCGATTGGACGATGCTCTAAGCCCGCCCCTCGAAGAACTTGGCGATCTTCGCCATGAAGCCCTCGCTCTCGGGGCTGCCCTTGGCGTGGTCCTTGGCCTCGGCCTCGAACTCCTCAAGCAGCTCGCGCTGGCGCTTCGTCAAATGCTGCGGTGTTTCCACCGCCACCTGGACATACATGTCGCCGCGGGACGTGCTGCGCAGCACCGAGAACCCTTTGGCGCGCAGCCGGAACTGATCCCCGGTCTGGGTGCCCGGCGGGATTTTCACCTTGGCGCGGCTGCCGTCGATCGCCGGGACCTCTACGTCGCCACCCAGCGCAGCCTGCGCCATCGGCAGCGGCACGCGGCAATAGATGTTGGCGCCGTCGCGTTGGAAGATCTCATGCGGGCGGATCGCAATATGCACATAAAGGTCGCCCGGCGGCGCGCCATTGGCGCCAGCCTCGCCCTCGCCGGTCAGGCGAATGCGCGTGCCGTCCTCGACACCTGCCGGGATCGTCACCTGCAAAGTGCGCTCCCGCTGCACCGTGCCGATGCCGCCGCAAACCTTGCAGGGATTTTTTATGACCCGGCCCGCACCGCCGCAGGTCGGGCAGGTGCGCTCGATCAGGAAAAATCCCTGCTGCGCCCGCACCTTGCCGCTGCCGCCGCAGGTCGAGCAGGTGTCGGCCTGGCGCTCCTTGCTCTCCGACCCCGTGCCTTTGCAGTTGTCGCATTGCACCCGGGTGGGCACGCGGAGCTGCGTCTTGGTGCCGGTGAATGCCTCGGCAAGGTCGACCTCGACCTGGGCCCGCAGGTCCGCGCCGGCACGGGCGCGCCCGCCGCCGCGGCGTCCGGTCATCTCGCCGAACATCTGGTCGAAGATGTCGCCCAGCCCGGCGCCATCCTGGAAATTGAAGCCGCCGCCAAAGCCGCCGGCGCCGGGTCCGCCGCCCTGCTCAAATGCAGCGTGGCCGAACCGGTCGTAGGCGCCGCGCTTCTGGTCGTCCTTCAGCACGTCGTAAGCCTCGTTCAGCTCCTTGAACTTGGCCTCTGCCTGCTTGTCGTTCGGGTTGCGGTCGGGGTGATACTGCATCGCGAGCTTGCGATACGCTTTCTTCATCTCCTCCGCCCCGGCCTCCCGGCCGACCCCGAGCGTCGTGTAGTAATCCTGTTTCGCTGCCACTTCAGCCCTCATCCTTGGCGCTGAAAACCCAGGTCAATGGGTCAAACACGGAAAAGGCGTCCGCCTCGATCGAGCGCGGACGCCTTCCCTTACCCTACGCGCCGTATGGGATTACGACGCCTTTTTCTTCTCGTCCACTTCCTCGAACTCGGCGTCCACGACCTTCTCGCCCGCGTTCGCCGCCTGTGGGGCATCAGCCGCGGCCGTGGCCTCGGACTGGGCCTTGTACATCGCCTCGCCCATCTTCATCGCCACCTGGGTCAGACGGTCGTTCGCCTGCTTCAGCGCTTCCGCGTCCTGGCCCTCGAGCGCCGTCTTGGCCGCAGCGACCGCCGCCTCCGCCTCGGTCTTCGACTCGGCCGGAACCTTGTCGCCGTTCTCCTTCAAGGTTTTCTCGACCTGATGCACCATGGCCTCGGTCTGGTTGCGCGCCTCGACCTGCTCACGCCGCTTCTTGTCGGCGTCGGCGTTGGCCTCAGCTTCCTTGACCATCTTCTGGATGTCCGCGTCCGACAGTCCGCCGCTGGCCTGGATGCGAATCTGCTGCTCCTTGCCGGTCGCCTTGTCCTTCGCCTGGACGGAGACGATGCCGTTCGCGTCGATGTCGAACGTCACCTCGATCTGCGGCACGCCGCGCGGGGCCGGGGGGATGCCCATCAGGTCGAACTGGCCCAGCAGCTTGTTGTCCGCCGCCATCTCGCGCTCGCCCTGGAAGCACTTGATCGTCACCGCCCCTTGGTTATCGTCGGCGGTCGAGAACACCTGGCTCTTTTTAGTCGGGATCGTCGTGTTGCGGTCGATCAGTCGGGTGAACACACCGCCCAACGTCTCGATGCCGAGAGACAGCGGCGTCACGTCGAGCAGCAGCACGTCCTTCACGTCGCCCTTCAACACCGCGCCTTGCACGGCGGCGCCGATGGCGACAACCTCGTCCGGATTGACGTTGCGGGCCGGCTCACGGCCGAAGAACTGCTTCACGACCTCGATCACCTTCGGCATCCGGGTCATGCCGCCGACCAGGATCACCTCGCCGATCTCGCCCGCGGTCACGCCGGCATCCTTCAGCGCGGCGCGGCACGGCGCCAGCGTGCGCTCGATCAGGTCGTCGACCAGGCTCTCCAGCTTGGCGCGGGACAGCTTCATCACCAGGTGCTTCGGCCCGCTGGCGTCGGCGGTGATGAACGGCAGGTTGATCTCGGTCTCTTTGGAGGATGACAGCTCGATCTTAGCCTTCTCCGCCGCTTCCTTCAGCCTCTGCAGCGCGAGCTTGTCTGTCCGCAGGTTAATGCCCTGCTCGCGCTTGAACTCGTCCGCGAGATAGTCGATCACTCGGATGTCGAAGTCCTCGCCTCCGAGGAAGGTGTCGCCGTTGGTGGATTTCACCTCGAACACGCCGTCGCCAATCTCCAGCACCGAGACGTCGAAGGTGCCGCCGCCGAGGTCATAGACCGCGATCGTGCCGCCCTGCTTCTTGTCCATGCCGTAGGCGAGCGCCGCCGCCGTCGGCTCGTTGATGATGCGCAGCACCTCCAGCCCGGCGATGCGGCCGGCGTCCTTGGTCGCCTGGCGCTGCGCGTCGTTGAAGTAGGCAGGGACGGTAATGACGGCCTGGCTGACCTTCTCGCCGAGATAGGCCTCAGCGGTCTCTTTCATCTTGCCGAGCACGAAGGCGCTGACCTGGCTCGGCGAATACTTTTCGCTGCGCGCCTCGACCCAAGCGTCCCCGTTGTCGCCGCGGACGATGCCGTACGGCACCATCTTCTTGTCCTTCTCCACCAACGGGTCCTCATACCGGCGGCCAATCAGGCGCTTCACGGCATAGAGCGTGTTGGTGGGATTGGTGACGGCCTGGCGCTTGGCGCTCTGGCCAACCAGGCGTTCGCCGCTATCGCTAAAGGCGACCATGCTTGGAGTAGTGCGCGCGCCCTCGCTATTTTCAATGACGCGAACGTCGGCGCCCGTGCTGCCTTCCATGATGGCAACGCAGGAGTTGGTGGTCCCGAGGTCGATTCCGATGACCTTGCTCATAAATATCCCTTTCTCAGCAGCGGCGTATGGCCCGAAGCACCAGGCGCCGCCCTATGGTTGTAACGAAGCGGATGTATTCAGCGGGTGCCTGCCGGACAAGGCCCGGCGATGCACAACTGTCTTGCACGCGCGTGCGGCGCGCGGTCCTACGCGGCCCGGTTGCCTCCGGCCCCATCGGCCGCCTTGGCCACGACGACCATCGCCGGGCGCAGCAACCGTCCGTTCAGCGTCCACGCCGCGGTCCAGGCCTGCATCACCGTGCCGGCTGGATGTTCGTCGGAAGGCTGCTCGGCCATCGCCTGGTGCAGGTTGGCATCGAACGGCTGCCCGGTCGGGTCGATCCGCTGGATGCCGTTGCGTTCGAGTGTCGCGACGAAGCTGCGCTCCACTCCCTCGAACCCATCACGCAGCTTGGTGACGATCTCCGGCTCGTCCGCCGTTTGCGCCGGCAGGCTCGAGAGGCCGCGCCGGAGGTTCTGGGCCACCTCCACCACATCTGCGGCGAACTTCTGCACGGCGTATTGCCGCGTGTCGTCGACGTCGCGCTTGGCACGGGCGCGCACGTTGGCCATCTCGGCCTCCGCGCGTATCCAACGGTCGCGCATATCGTCCCGCTCGGCCGTGAGCTGGGCGATCTCCACCGCTTGGTCTGGGTCGGCCGAGCTGCCATGCAATGCGGCCTCATGCAGCTCGGCGGTGTGGGCCCGGGCGTCGTCCTGCAGTGCGGGATCGGCGTCGGCGGGCATGGCGGTTGGTTCAGTGCTCATGGATATTCAGGTAGGGCAGGGCAGGCCGCCGGACAAGCGGCAGCCTAATTTACCAGTCGCGCCAGCAGCGCGTCGAGCCGCAGCCGCCCCTCGGACGTGGCGGCCAGCCGGCCCGCCGCATGGGTCAGGTAACCCGCCTCTAAAGCCTGGTCCAGCACATCCCCATCGAGCGCCGCGTCCAGCGCCATGCCGGTGCGAGCGGCGAAGCGGGCGGCGTCGATGCCCTCGGTGAGGCGCAGGCCCATCAGCAGCATTTCCCGCGCGCGGTCCTGCGGGCCGATCCGCTCCTCGGTCGTGCTGCCGTGGCCCTGGCGCTCGACCCGGTCGGCCCAGGGCTCCGGCGCGCGGTGCCGCCGGGTGGCGACCAGTTCATTGCCAAGGGTGATCCGGCCATGCGCGCCGGGCCCGATGCCGGCATAGTCGGCATATCGCCAGTAGGCCAAATTATGCCGGCTTTCGGCGCCGGGCCGGGCGAGGTTTGAGACCTCATAAGGCAGCAGGCCGTGCCGGGCGCAGGCTTCGGCGGTGGCGATATACAGCTCCGCCGCCAGATCGTCGTCGGGCAGCACCAGCTCGCCCCGGCGGTGCAGCGCCTCGAACCCGGTGCCGGGCTCGACGGTGAGCTGATACAGCGACAAGTGGTCGGCGCACAGGGCCAGCGCCTGGTGCAGCTCGGCCTGCCAGGCGGCGACGGATTGGCCGGGCCGAGCGTAGATCAGGTCGAACGACACCCGCGGAAAGGTGGCCCGCGCCGCCTCCAACGCCTCGATGGCCTGCGGTCCCGAATGCTCGCGTCCGAGCAGGCGGAGCGCGCCTTCGTCGAGGCTCTGGATGCCCAGCGAGGCTCGGTTGACCCCGGCGGCCCGGAACGCCGCGAGCTTGCCGCGCTCCACGCTGGTCGGGTTGGCCTCAAGGGTGATCTCAAGGTCAGGCAATGGGTCGAACAGGCTGGCGGCGTCGGCGATCAGGCTTGCGACGGTGGCCGGGTCCATGAGGCTTGGGGTGCCGCCGCCGAAGAAGATCGAGGCAAGCGGGCGGCGGCCGAGGCGCGCGGCCTCCCACGCGAGTTCGGTCCGCAGCGCGTGGGCGAAGCGGGCCTGCGGAATGCGCTCGCGCACGTGGCTGTTGAAATCGCAATACGGGCACTTGGCGAGGCAGAACGGCCAGTGGATGTAGAGGGCGATCGGGTCCATCGATGCGCTTATTGCAACAGGCCCATCGCCTTGAGGACAGCAAGGGTGGCGCCGACCAAGGCGCCGCCTGCAACCAGGACCGCAGCGATCGCCTGCCATGGCACCACGGCCCGGTCGCGCAGCAGCTTCATCTGCTCGACGGTCATCTTGTCCCGCTCGGCGCCGAGCTTCTCGCGCTCGATGCTGAGCTTCTCCCGCTCGACATTCAGCTTGTCGCGCTCGGCGTTCAGCTTCCCGGCCTCGATGCGAAGCTTAGCGGCTTCCTCAATTGCCAAATCGATCCGCGCGATCTGCTCGCGGATGTTCAAGGTGCCTGGGATTGTCTGGTCGCTCATGGGCGGATCCCTATGCTGAACCGGCGCGGTCTCGCCTTCCATATAGTATCATTGCCCACATAGTCGTGCTGCCACGGCCATGATTCAGGGAATGACCCGGTCGTTCGCATTATGCCGCGTTAAAAAATTTAAGCAGCACCTGCGCCATGGCCCGCGCGCGATGGCTGGTCTCTTGCTTACGTGCGGGTTCCATCTCACCATAGGTCTCGACGCTGCCGAGCGGCACGAATATCGGGTCGTAGCCAAAGCCGCGACCGCCGCGCGGCGGCCAGGCGACCGTGCCCTCGACCCTGCCCAGGAACGTCGCCGTCCCGCCGTCGGGCCACGCCAGGCTCAGCGCGCAGGCGAACCAGGCGCGGCGGTCGGCGCTATAGGCCATCTCCCGATGCACCCGCTGCATCGCCCCAGCGAAGTCCTTCTGCGGCCCGGCCCAGCGGGCGGAGAGCACGCCGGGCGCTCCGCCCAGCGCCGCCGCGGCAAAGCCGGAGTCGTCGGCCAACGCGGGAAGCCCAGACCCGCGCGCCGCCGCCAGTGCCTTCAGCCGTGCGTTGCCGGCGAAATCCGGCGCGTCCTCCTCCGGCTCCGGCAGCCCGAGCGCCCCGGCCGACACCACCTCCACCCCGCGCGGCCGAAGCAGGCCGGTGAGCTCGCGGATCTTGCCCGCATTATGCGTGGCCAGGACCAGGCGTTCGCCCGGAGGCAGCCGCCGCATCAGCCGAGCGCCGCCCGCTGCATCTCATAAAGCTGCGCGGTGCCGTGCTTGGCCAACTGCATGAGCTGCAGGAATTGCTCCTCGGAGAACGGGGCCTTTTCCGCCGTGCCCTGGATTTCGACGATCCCGCCCCCCTCGGTCAGCACGAAGTTGGCGTCGGCCTCGGCGCCGCTGTCCTCGGCATAATCCAGGTCCAATGCCGCGGCTCCGTCCACCAAGCCGCAACTGACCGCCGCGACCTGCCCGGACATCGGCGATTTCGCAATCACGCGGTTCCGCTCCAGGTGGCGGAATGCCAAGCTCAGCGCCACCCAGGCTCCGGTGATGCTGGCGCAGCGCGTGCCGCCGTCGGCGTTCAGCACGTCGCAGTCGAGCGTGATGCTGCACTCGCCCATAGCCGAGCGGTCGACGACGGCGCGCAGGCTGCGTCCGATCAGCCGCTGGATCTCCTGGGTGCGGCCCGACTGCTTGCCGCGCGCCGCCTCGCGGTCCCCGCGGGTACGGGTAGCGCGCGGCAGCATGCCGTATTCGGCCGTGACCCAGCCCAGCCCGGTGCCGCGCAGGAAGCCGGGGACCCGGCCCTCGACGCTCGCGGTGCACAGCACCTCGGTCCCGCCCATGCGTATCAGGCACGACCCCTCGGCGTGGTGGGCGAACCCGGTGGTGAACGAAACCTCTCGCAAGGCGTCGGCGGCGCGGCCTGATGGGCGCATGGTGCTGTCCTGAACGTTGCGCCGCCCCTATATCCTAACCCGGACGCGAGCGGCAGGGAGCTTGAGACGGCAGCATGACGATCGGAGTGGGCATCATCGGCGCGGGGATCATGGGGGAGCGGCTGCTGCGGGCGGCGCTGGACCATGCAGGGGACGTGGTGCATGTGACCGGGATCTGGGACCAGGCGCCGGACGCGCTCGACCAGGTTGGCGCGCAACTGCCGGGCGTGCCGCGCGCGGCGTCGGCGGAGGCGCTGATCCAGGGCTGCGAATGCGTCTATGTGGCGACGCCGCCTGCGACGCATCTGGGTTATGCCCGCGCGGCGATCGCGTCCGGGCGCGCGGTGTTTCTGGAAAAGCCGCTCGCGGTCGACCTCGCCGACGCGGAGGCTTTCGTGAGGGGCGCCGGGGCCGCCCGGGTCGCGGTCAATTTCCCTTTTGCGTCGTCGTTCGCGGTCGAGCGCCTGCAGGGATGGCTGCAGGACAACGTCGCCGGCGCGCCGCGCGGCTTCGCCATCGACGTCGGCTTTGCCGCTTGGCCACGCCCTTGGCAGCAGGGCGCCGCCGCCTGGCTCGACGGCACCGCCGAGGGCGGCTTCACGCGGGAGGTCGTGTCCCATTTCCTGTTCCTGTCGCGCCGGCTGTTGGGGCAACTCTACCTGAAGACCAGCCAAGCCGAGTATGGCGTGGACGGCGGCACGGAGCGGCGCGTCACGGCGCGGCTGGACGCGGGCGGCTTGCCAGGGCGACTCACCGGTGGCGTCGGCGCCATCGAGCAGGACGACCATAACACCTGGACGATCCAGGGCGTCGCCAATATCCGGCTGCGTGACTGGTCCATCGCCGAGCGGCAGCGTCCGGACGGAAGCTGGGCGCCTGATCCAGACGCGCTGCCGAACGAGCGCATGAGGCCCCTGGTCCTGCGCCGCCAGCTTGAACAGGTCGGGCACATGACGCGGGGCGAGCCGCACCGCCTCGCCACCCTCGCCGAGGCGTTCGACGTGCAGCGGGTCGTGGAGGCCATCTTGGCAGGCCGTCCGATGGCCGGCGTCGCGGAGGGCTGATGGCCGAGCGTCCGCCGCGCACGCCCCCTGGCCTCGATCCCCGGTCCGCCTCCGTGCTGCGGGAGATCGTGGAGCAGTATGTCGCGACGGGCGAGCCGGTCGGCAGCCGCACCCTGTCGCGCCGGCTGCCGATGGCGCTGTCCCCGGCCACCATCCGCAACGTCATGTCGGACCTGACCGAGGCCGGGCTGCTGTTCGCGCCGCACACCAGCGCCGGGCGGCTGCCGACGGAGCGCGGGCTGCGGCTGTTCGTCGATGGGCTGCTGCAGACCGGCAGCCTGGCGGAGGACGAGCGCGAGGCGATCGGCCGGGCGCTGGAGGCCCGCGGCCGCAGCCTGGAGGACACGCTGGTCGAGGCGAGCTCCATGCTGGCGGGGCTCGCCGGCGCTGCCGGGCTGGTGCTGGCGCCGAAGTCGGACGGCGCCGTGCGGCATATCGAGTTCGTGCCGCTCGGCCCCGGCCGTGCGCTGGTGATCCTGGTGGCGGCGGACGGGCAGGTGGAGAACCGGGTGATCGAGATTCCGCCGGGCCTGCCGCCATCGGCGCTGACGCAGGCGGGCAACTACCTCAACGCCCGGCTGTCGGGCCGCAGCCTTGCCGAACTGCGTCGCGTCGTCGGCGCCGACATGGCGGAGGACCGGACGCAACTGGACGCGCTCACCACCCAGGTCGTCGAGTCCGGCCTGGCGACCTGGACCGGCGAGGGCCGCGGCGGCGCGTTGATCGTCCGCGGCCAGGCGCGCCTGCTGTCGGAAGTCACGGGCGTCGAGGGGCTGGCTGCGATCCAGATGCTGTTCGAGCGGCTGGAGCGCCAGGAGACGATGCTGCGTCTGCTGGAGCTTGCGGAGGCGTCGGACGGCGTGCGCATCTATATCGGCGCCGAGAGCGGGCTGTTCGGCGGGACCGGCGTGTCGATGGTGGTGGCGCCCGCGCGCAATGGCGCCGACCGGATCGTCGGCGCCATCGGGGTGATCGGGCCGACGCGGATCAACTACGGCCGGATCATCCCCGTCGTGGACTACACCGCGCGGGTGATCGGGCGGCTGCTGGGGTGACCGCCGCAGCGTCCGGCATCACTTCTTGCAGAATACCTGCATGCGTATCGAACGAAGGGGACGGTGATCCGTTCTGCATAGGCAAGACTTCGTGGCGGCCGATCCTATGCATGAACCCACCCGCATTTGCCTGCTGCTCGTCGAGGATGACATCCTTGTCCGAACGACGGTCGCGCTCATGCTTGAAGACGACGGGTTCAGCGTGGTGGAGGCATCCACCGCGGCTGAGGCGCAGCGACTGATGCAAAGCGGGCTGAATGCGGTGGTGATGGTGACCGACGTCGACCTCGGGGCCGGGCCGAGCGGCTTGGAACTGGCGGATCGGCTGCGCACCCAGCGGCCCGACCTGGCGATCATCTTCATCACGGGACGCCTCGCCTCGCTCGCCGGGCGGGGTCAGAATCTACGTGAGGCAATACTGCCTAAGCCATTCGATGGCAGCGCACTGTCCCGGCTCGTGCGGGAGATGGCGCCGCACTGAGACCGCCGGAACCACGGCCAGGCGTGGGCGTTCGATGCGTGCTGCATCGAAGGAGGAAGGCCATAATGAATAGGCTTCAACGGGGTTTGACCATTGCGTTGGCGTCGATAGTCGTTGGGACGCCTGCCATTGCGCAGACGACGACTGCGCCAAGCACGGCGCCAACGACCAACGCTCCAATGGGCGGGACCAATGCGCCGCTGGGCGGAACCAACGTGCCGCTGGGCGGGACGACGGGCGGCGTGACCGGGAGCACGGCGCCGGGCATTACGACGAATACGCCAGCCCAGCGCAGCCCGGCCAATACCGACACCGCCGCGCCGCCGGCGGTGACGACTTCCAACGCAAACCGCAAGACGGCGGCGGCTCCGGTCAAGGGCCGCAACAGCTTCACGATGAACGAGGCCCGGCGGCGAATCGAGGCTGGCGGCTTTTCGCAGGTGACCGGGCTCAAGAAGGACCAAGACGGTATTTGGCGCGGCACGGGCATGCGGAATGGCGCGTCGGTCCCGGTCTATTGCGACTATCAGGGCAACGTCGGCGCTTCGTAAGGGGCGCCAGCACAAAACAGGAGACTTTCCCATGCGTACGATCGCACATACCTACGCCACGTACTCGGAGGCGTCGAACGTCGTTACCGCCCTTGAGAGTTCAGGCATTCCGCACAGCGATATCAGCATCGTTTCCGGCGACCAGACCGCCGGCTCTGCCAGGGCCGGGTCGACCAGCACTGGCATGACCAGCGGCGATCCCGCGCAGGGGGCCAGCACAGGCGCTGGCACCGGCGCGAGTCTCGGCACAGTTCTTGGCGGCGGCGCCGGGCTGCTGGCGGGCCTCGGCTCGCTGGCGATTCCGGGCGTCGGCCCCATCGTTGCAGCGGGATGGCTTGTGGCGACGTTGACTGGCGCCGGCATCGGCGCAGCGGCCGGTGGCTTGGCTGGGTCGTTGACCGGCGCGGGCGTCAATGAGGCGGACGCGCAAACCTATAGCAACGAAGTGAGCAGCGGCCGCACGCTGGTCACGGCCCGCGTTGACGAGAGCCAGGCGGCCCAGGTCGAGCAAATGATGGGCAAGACGGCGCCGACGATAGGCAGCACGACAGGCACGGTAACCGGCACGGTCCAGCCGTCGACGACCTATACGACGACAACGACTGCGACTACCCCGGTGACAGGGGCGACGCCCGTGATGGGAACGACAACCGGCGACACCACCGTCGTTGGCGGCAGCGGCGCTCGCACCGTCGATACCTCTACGTCCGGCGTCTCCACGACTGGCGCTTCCACGACGGAGTCGGAGCGGAGCACGTTTCGCCGGGGCGAAGACACTGGGCTAACCGGCGGCACCACGGGGGGCGAGAGCACCCTACGCCGCGACATCGAGAGTGGCGAGCGCTAAGCGAAACCGGGCGGCCGTTCAATGGGCGGCCGCCCAGCTTTGCCCCATGCCGGTCTCGACGACGAGCGGGACCGAAATATGCGCCGCACCCTCCATGACGCGCTTAGCGACGGCGGCGGTCTCGGCGGCCTCGGCTTCGTCAGCCTCGAACAGCAACTCGTCGTGGACTTGCAGCAGGAGCCGGGCGTGCAGCCCAGCCTCCCGCATCGCAGCTGGCAGCCGGACCATGGCGCGCTTGATGATGTCTGCAGCGCCCCCCTGCAACGGCGCGTTGATCGCCTGCCGCTCCGCATAGGCCCGGCGCTGCGCTAGCTTGTCGGAAATACCCGGCACCCAGCAGCGGCGGCCGGATAAGGTCAGCACGTAGCCATACTGCCGCGCCTCCTCCTTGGTGCGCTCCATGTAGGCGCGTATGCCGGGATAACGCTCGAAATACGCCTGAATATACAGCCGCGCCTCGCCGGGCTCGATGCCGAGCTGCCGCGCCAATCCGAAGGCGCTGATGCCGTAGATGATGCCGAAGTTGATCGCCTTCGCCCGGCGCCGCGTCGTCGCATCCATGCCGGCCATCGGCACCCCGAACACCTCCGACGCCGTGCGCGCGTGGATGTCCTGGCCGGCCGCGAACGCCTCCTTCAGCGGCGCGATGTCCGCCGCATGCGCCATCAGCCGCAGCTCGATCTGCGAGTAGTCGCAGCTCACCAGCACATGGCCGGGCTCGGCGATGAAGGCACGGCGGATGCGGCTGCCTTCCTCGGTGCGAATCGGGATGTTCTGCAGGTTCGGGTCGGTGCTGGACAGGCGCCCGGTGGCGGCGATTGCCTGGGCGAAGCTCGTGTGGACGCGCCCGGTCTCGGGGTTGACCTGCCCCACCAGCGCCTCCGTATAGGTCGACCGCAGCTTGGAAAGCTGCCGCCAGTCGATGATGCGGGCCGGCAATGCGTGCCCCTGGTCCGCCAGCCCTTGCAGCATGAAGACGTCGGTGCCCCATGCGCCGCTGGCGAGGCGCTTGCCGCCGGGCAGCTTCTGCTCGTCGAACAGGATCTCGCCCAGTTGCTTGGCGCTGCCGAGGCTGAATGGGCGGCCGGCCATGGCGTGAATCTCGGTCTCCATCACCCCCATGCGCTCGGCGAAGTCGGCCGACATGCGGCGCAGCTCGGCCTCGTCCACCTTGATGCCGGCTTGTTCCATGCGCATCAGCACCGGCACCAGCCGGCGCTCCAACTGCTCGTACAACGCGAGGCTACGCGTCGTGCGCAGTTGCGGGCGCAGCTTACGCCACAGGCGCAGCGCCACGTCGGCGTCCTCGGCGGCATAAGGCGCGGCGCGGTCGAGCGGCACCAGCGCGAACGGGATGCGCCCACGGCCGGTGCCGGTCACGCTGTCATACGAAATCGGCTGGTGGCCCAGGTGCAAAGCCGACAGCTCGTCGAGCCCATGCCCATGCGCCCCGGCCTCCTGCGAATAGGAGATCAGCATCGTGTCGTCGATCGGCGCGACGTCGGCCAGCCCGGCCCGGTGCAGCACCATGAGGTCGTACTTGGCGTTCTGCATGACCTTCAGCACCGACCGGTCGGCCAGCAGCGGAGCCAGCGCTGCCAGGGCATCCTCCGGCGCGATCTGCTGCACGGCGGCAGCCGCAGGTTCCGGCGCCGGGCCATCCAATGTTCCCTGGGCCGTGGGCTGCGCCACGCGGTGCCGCACCGGAACGTAGCAGGCCCGGCCTGGCGCCGTCGCGAGCGAAAAGCCGACCAGTTCGGCCCGCAGCGCATCCAGGCTATCGGTCTCGGTATCGAACCCGACGACCCCGGCTGTGCGCGCCTCGGCGATCCATGCCCGCAAATGGTCGAGCGTCGTCACGCATTCATAGGGTCCGAACGGCGGCTGTTCCGTCGTATTGGCGGGCGGCGCGTCGGGCAGCGGGACCGGCTGCGGCGCGCCCGGACCGTCCAGGCCCAGCTTGGCGACCGTGCTGCGAAACCCCTGGGCAAGCAGCCACGCCACCAAGGTTTCGCGATGCGGCGGCTTGGCGCGCAGCTCCTCCAGGGTGAGCGGCAGCGGCACGTCGCAGCATAATTCGACCAGCTTGCGGCTGATGCGCGCGGCGTCGGCGTGTTGGACCAGCATGTCGCGGCGCTTGCTCGGCTTCATCCCGGCGGCGGCGGCAAGTACACCGTCGAGGTCGCCGAACTCCTGGATCAACTGCGCCGCGTTCTTCGGCCCGATGCCGGGCACGCCGGGCACGTTGTCGACACTGTCGCCCATCAGCGCCTGCACTTCCACGACCTTGTTGGGCGCGACGCCGAACTTCTCCATGACTTCGGCCGGGCCGATCGGCTTCTGCTTGATCGGGTCCTGCATCACCACGCGGTCGGTCACGAGCTGCATCAGGTCCTTGTCCGACGACACGATCGTGACCCGTCCGCCCGCTTCGGTCGCGGCGCGGGCATAGGACGCGATCAGGTCGTCCGCCTCCCATGTCGCAAGCTCCACGCCCGGCACGCCGAACGCGGCCGTCGCGTCGCGCACGAGGGCGAACTGCGGCACCAGCTCGGGCGGCGGTTCCGGGCGCTGCGCCTTGTACTTGTCATACAGGTCGTTGCGGAACGTGGTGCGCCCGGCGTCGAACACGACGGCGATGTGGGTGCCCTCGTGGTTCTGCAGCAGGCGGCCCAGCATGTTGGAGAAGCCGAACACCGCATTGACGGGCGTGCCATCCGCCCGCGTCATCGGCGGCAGCGCATGGAAGGCGCGGAAGATGAAGCCCGACCCGTCGATCAGGATCAGGTGCATGGGCGCTGCCTCGACGACAGGCTCTGGCGCGGCGCTAATGGTCGCTGTTCCCGGCGCCTTCGTTCAGCACGAAGATGCGGGAGCACCAGGGGCAGAAGGTCTGCTGCTGCACGATGCGCAGCCACACCCGCGGATGGCCCAGCGGCCCGTCGCCGCCGTCGCACGCCACGACGCGGTCGTCGACATGCAGGATCTCGGGCGATCCGACGTCGGGGTGGGGCGTGTTGGCGCCAAAGGGCATTTCGGGGCCGGGCATTGAATGATCCTTACTGGTCGGGAATGCGGCGGGATGATACCCCTGCCGCCCGTGGTTTCAAATTGCGCGACATGGTGCCGCCTGCTCGTGTTCCTGCTGCTGGCCGGGTGCGGCGGCGTGCCGTCCTATAACATGGTTCTGCCGCCGCTGCCCGTTGCGGCGCTGCAGGCCGACGACGTGTTCGTCATGCAGGACGGCGCCCGCCTGCCGGTGCGGACCTGGCTGCCGGCACCGACTTCGGCATCCCCTACGCCCCATGCCGTCGTGCTGGCCCTGCACGGCTTCAACGACAGCCGCGACGCTTGGGAGCTGCCCGGCCCGGAGTTCGCCGCCGCCGGGATCGCGCTGTTCGCCCCGGACCAGCGCGGCTTCGGCGCGGCGCCCGGGCGCGGCTTCTGGCCCGGCGCGCCGGCCCTGGTGTCGGATGCCGCCGCCATGCTCCGCATCCTGCAGGCGCGCTATCCCGGCACGCCGGTTTATGCGATGGGGGAGAGCATGGGCGGGGCCGTGCTGATGGCGCTCGCGGCCTCGGGCGATGCGCCGCCCGTCGCCGGCTGGATTCTGCTGGCCCCGGCGGTGTGGGGCCGCGCACAGATGGATGTGGCGCTCAGCAGCGGGCTTTGGCTGGTGTCGACCCTGGCGCCGGGATTGAGCGTGACCGGGGCGGAGGTGCCGATCCATGTCATACCGACCGACAACCGCGACGCGCTGCTGCGCCTGGCGCACGACCCGCTGACGATCCGGCGCACCCGGTTCGATGCGCTGCGCGGCCTGACGGACCTGATGGACGTGGCGCAAGTCTCCGCCGGGCGCCTGCCGGCCCGCACGCTGGCGCTGTACGGCGAGCGCGACACGCTGGTTCCAGCCGAGGCGACCGGACGCGCCTGGGAGGCGATGGCGCCCGACGTGCGCCGGGGCCTGTATCGCAGCGGCTACCATCTGCTGATGCGCGACCGCGCGCGGGGGGCGGTGATCGGGGATGTGATCGCCTGGATCAATGCACCGGACGGCTGGCTACTTTCGGGCGCAGATATCGCGGCGGGGTCTTGGCGCAGCGCGCATCATTAGCTGCGGCGGAGCGCGGATCTTATCACAGGGCTATCGCGTTTGGCGGGGAGTTGCTGAGGCAGCTACACCCGCTCGCTCACCTTGATCGCCACTTTGCAGCCTGCCTTGATCACGGCGGACATCAGGCGATAGGCCGGGGCCTGCTCGGCCTCGTGCTCCAGGCCGATGTCGCGATGCTCCTGCTCCTCGGCCCGGAACCGCTCGATCGTCGTGCGGAGCGGGGCCTCCTCGTCGCCGAGCGAGGCGGCCTGCGCGCCGTAGTGCTCGTCGATCGCCTCCTCGACTGCCACCGTGCAGGCCATGGCGGCGCGGTCGCCCATCGCCGCCGTCATTGCCCCCAGCGCATAGCCGGCGAGGTGCCAAAGCGGCAGCAGCGCCGTCGGCCGCACCCGGCGCGTGCCGATCAGGCCGGAGAAGGTGTCGAGATGGTGCTGCTCCTGTTCCTTCATGTGGCGGATCAGGTCGCCCTTGGGGCCGCGGCCCATGACGGCAAGCTGACCCTCGTAGATGCGGGCCGCGCCGTACTCGCCAGCGTGGTCGACACGGATGATGCGCTCAACCGTCTCGCGCAAGGTGGGGTCGCCGGGCAATGGCGCCCGGGTCTCGTTGGCAGTGCCGCTCATGTCGCGCCTCGTTGCTTCCCGATAGAGATGGCGAGGAACCCGGCCAGCGCTAGGGAGAGCACCAGGTTCATCGCCGCCATCGAGACCGGCAGGCCCGGCATCAGGAAGGTCGGGTCGTCGCAGGGCTTGCTAACGGTGGCCGGCATGTGCGCCAGGCGCTCGGCGATGCTGCCGCCGCCAAGCGACGGGGCGGCGCACTCCGGCAGCGGGCTTGGCCACCAGCCCTGTTCGACCCCGACATGCGTTGCCGCCAGCGCAGCGCCCGCCAGCGCCGCGAGCGCCGCCGCAGCCAAGGCCCAGCGCGCGGCCCGGCGCGGCAATGCCAGCGCCGCCAACCCGAGCGCAATCGCCACCCGGTAGGGCCAGCGCTCCCACAGGCACAATGCGCAGGGCACCAGGCCAAGCCAGCGCTCGGACGCCAGCGCTCCCCCGAGCGCCGCAGCGGACGCCAGGATCGTGACCCAGGCTGCGCGCCGGCCGCTCGGTGAAGCCATGTTGGATTGGGCCATGCCCGCGATATGGCCCGCATTGCCACTTGGAGCAATCGCCCGCCCGCCATACCGTGCGGCACGCAATCGGGGAGGAAAGACTATGCGTAAGCTGCTGGGACGCGCGAATTCGAGCAATGTGATGAAGGCCGTCTGGGTCATGGAGGAACTCGGCCTGCCGTATGAGCGCACCGACGTGGGCGGCCCGTTCGGCGGCACCGACACGCCGGAGTACCGGGCGATGAACCCGAACGGTGTCGTCCCCACGCTGGTCGAGGGCGACTTAGTGCTGTGGGAGAGCAACGCGGTCGTGCGTTATTTGTGCGCCGCCAATGCGCCGGGCAATGCGATGTGGCCGGACGACCTGCACGCGCGCGCCAGCATCGACCGCTGGATGGATTGGCAGCAGACCACGCTCAACCGGCCGCAATCGACGGTGTTCCAGGGCCTGGTGCGCACTTCGCCGGAGCGGCGCGACATGGCCGCCATCACCGCCGCCACCGCCGAGCTGAACCGGGTCTGGGGCTTGCTCGACGGCATCTTGTCATCGGTGCCCTATGTCGCCGGGCCGGTTTTCACCCTCGCGGACATCGCGCTTGGGGTGCATGTCCACCGCTGGTTCTCGTTCGACATCACCCGGCCGCCGCAGCCGCATCTGCGGTCCTGGTACGACCGCCTGCTGAGCCGCCCGGCCTATCAGCAGCACGTCGCGATGCCGATGACCTAGCAAGCGGGGACCTAGCGAGCGGGGACCTAAGAACGCAGGGACTCAGGAGTTCAATCCGATTGATGCCGCTGGGCCTCGACTTCCTGCAGGTCGAGCTCGCGTTCCAGCGTATGCAGGACGGAGTCGTGGATCTCGCCCACCCTGTACAGGCGCAGCGCCTCGTCCCGCCCGGCCGCCACCGCCATCAGCACCGCGTCGAAATGGGCATTCTTCTCGCCGGTCAGCGTGCCGCCAGCCTCGCTGAAACGGGTGGCGGCACGGGCACGGTAGCCATATTGCTCGACCAGGCGCGGATGGCGGTAGCTGCCGTCGGCGGCCAGCGAGTGCCGCCGGATGGCAGCGAGCTGCGCCTCCGCCATACGGGCACGCGCTGCGGCTTCCGGAAGTGTGGTGACCTGCTCCAGCTTGTATTTGCTCAAGCGCAGTGCATTCACCAGCGGCTCCAAAGTTGCGCCTTGGATCAAGACGGTGACGAGGATCACGAGGAATGTGGTCGCGAGGATGAAGTCGCGTCCGGGAAACTGGCCGGGAAGCGCAAGCGCGGCGGCTAGGCTCACGACGCCGCGCATGCCGGCCCAACTCATGATGACGGGCACGGCAAGGGGCGGGCCGGGACTGCGCCGCCGGTATGACGGCAGCAGCAAGCGCGGCAGGTAGGTCGCTGGGATCATCCAAGCGAACCGGCTCAAGACCGTTGCGGCAGCGATGGCGAGCGCGGCCGGCAGCAACCCTGCGATGGTGTCGCCACCTTCGGCCAACCGTGACAGCACGCCACGCAGCGAGAGGCCGATGAGGATGAAGACCAGCGACTCGAGAACGAACTCGACGGCCTCCCACACCGCCTGCGCCTGCATCCGGGTCGTCGCCGCCAACGTGGCGTGCTGCCGCCAGCCCATCACGAGGCCGCATGCCACGGTGGCCAGCACGCCGGACACGTGGATGGCGTCCGCACCGATATAGGAGGCCCAGGCCGCGAGCAGGCTGCCGATGATCTCCAACCGCGGCTCGCGCAGCCGGGCTAACAGGAACATCACCGCGAAGCCGAACGCCGTGCCGGCCGCCACGCCGCCGATCGCCAGCACACCGAATGACAGCGCCGCCTGGCTGGCGTCGAACGTGCCCGTGAGCGCCGCCGCGACGGCAAAGCGGAACAGCACAAGCCCGGTGGCGTCGTTCACCAAGCTCTCGCCCTCCAGCAAGACGACAACCCGGCGCGGCAGCGCCACCCGGGCCAGCACCGCCTTTGCCGCCACCGCGTCGGGCGGCGAGATGATCGCGCCCAACGCGAAGCACGCGGCCCAGGGCAGGGATGGCATGACCCAATGCGCGACGACGCCGACGACCGCCGTCGTGAACGCCACCGCGCCGACGGCGAGCTGGAGAATGATGCTCAGGTTGTCGCGGAAGTCCCGCCAGGAGGTGAAGAACGCGCTGCCCAGCAGCAGCGGCGGCAGGAACAGCACCAGGGCCAGATCGGGGTCGAGTTCGATGTCCGGCATGCGCGGGATCAGCGCGAGCGCGATCCCGCCCAGGATCAGCGCCGCCGCCGGTGGCATCCGCAGGCGCCGCGCCACCAGTTCGAGGCCGATGGCAACGGCCAGCAGCAGCAGGACAAGTTCAAACCGGGCGACGGGGGACATCGGTCAGCCAGCCACTAGCATGAGATGGCTGCCCCTGTCGCCCGACGTTGGCTAGCCGGCCTGCGGTGCCTCCCCGCCCGCCTGGATCGCCGCCCAAACCCGTTGCGGCGTCGCTGGCATGTCGATATGCCGCACGCCAACCTCCGCCAAAGCGTCCACCAGCGCGTTCATCACCGCCGGCAGCGCGCCCGCGCACCCGGCCTCGCCGCAACCCTTCGCGCCCAGCACGTTGGTCCGAGCCGGGACCGGATGGCTCTGGAACGCGAACTCCGGCGCATCGCTGGCGTGGGGCAGGGCGTAGTCCATGAACGAGCCGGTCATGAGCTGGCCGTCCTCGTCATACGCCGTCGCCTCCATCAGCGCCTGGCCGATGCCCTGCACGATGCCGCCATGCGCCTGCCCCTCGACAAGCATCGGGTTGATCAGCACGCCGAAGTCGTTGACCATGTTGTAGCGCACCACGGCGGTGATCCCCGTTTCCGGATCGACTTCGACCTCGGCGACGTGGCAGCCGTTCGGGAACGCCGACGGAGCCTCCTGGTGGATATGCTGCACGTCCAGTGATTGCGGCACGTCCGGCGGCAGCGCCATGCCGGCGCGCAGTTGGCCCGCCAATTCCATGATGCCGATGCCGCGGTCGGTCCCGGCGATCACGAACCGGCCGCGTTCGAACTCGATGTCGTCCACGGCGGCCTCCAGGGCGTGCGCGGCGATCTTGCGGCCTTGCTCGATGCACAGCGCACTGGCCTCCACGATCGCGGCGCCGCTCGCCATCATGCTCTTGGACCCGCCGGTGCCGCCGCCGGCGATCAGCTCGTCGCTGTCGCCCTGCAGCAGCCGCACCCGGTCGAACGGGATGCCCAAGCGGTCGCACAGCACCTGGGCGAACGGCGTCGCGTGGCCCTGGCCATAGTCCAGCGTCCCCGTGATGATCGTCACCGTCCCGTCCGCCTCGAAGCGGATGCCGCCCATCTCCTGCTGCGGCGGCGCCGTCACTTCCAGGTATTGCCCGACGCCGCGCCCGCGCAGCTTGCCCCGGCGGCGGCTCTCGGTCCGGCGCGCCGCGAACCCGTCCCAGTCCGCCATCGCCAGTGCCTTTTCGAGGATCGCCGGGAAGTCGCCGCTGTCGTAGGCCATGCCGGACGGTGCATTGTAAGGCATCTGGCCGGGCTGGATGTGGTTGCGGCGCCGCAGCTCCACCCGGTCGATGCCCATCTCGGCCGCGGCGGCGTCCACCAGGCGCTCCATGTAGTAGTTGCCCTCTGGCCGCCCGGCGCCGCGATACGGGCCGACCGGCGTCGTGTTGGTGAACACGCACTTCGCCGAGGCCTCGATCAGCGGCGTCGCATAAACGCCCACCATGTTCTTCATGGTGTTGACCGTCGGCGGTATGGTCGTCGCATTGCTCAGGTATGCGCCGAGGTTGCCGAATCCCTCGACGCGTATTGCGAGGAATCGCCCGTCAGCGTCCAGCGCCAGCGCCGCATCGACCTCGTGGTCCCGCCCGTGGCTGTCCGACAGGAAGCTCTCGGAGCGCTCGTCCGTCCATTTCACCGGGCGGCCCAGCGCGCGGGCGGCGTGCAGCAGGGCGGGATACTCCGGATATACCGACGCCTTCATCCCAAACGAGCCGCCGACATTGCCGGTCAGCACGCGGATGTGCTCGACCGGCGTCCCCAACACGTCTTTCAGCGCTGCGCGCAGGCCGAACACACCCTGGCAGCCGACCCGCAGCGTGTAGCGCCCGGTCGCCGCGTCATAATCGCCGATCGCCGACCGCGGCTCCATGGCGCTGACCACGATCCGGCTGTTGCTGATCCGCAGGCGCGTGACATGCGCGGCGGCGGCGAATGCAGCGGCCACCGCCGTGCTGTCGCCATGATGGTAGGTCATCGCCAGGTTGCCCGGCGCGTCATCGTGCAGCAAAGGCGCGCCCGGCTCGGCGGCGGCGCGGGCGCCCGTCACGACCGGCAGAGGCTCGACGTCCAGCAGCACCGCCTCGGCGGCATCCCGCGCCTGCTTCGCCGTTTCCGCCACTACGACCGCGACGGGGTCGCCGACATAGCGTACCTTTGCCTCGGCCAGCGCCGTTTGCGGCGGACGCGGCGTCGGGGAGCCGTCTTGGTTCTTGCCCTTCGACGCCGGCATCAGGCCGATGCCGCCGTCCCGCAGGTCGGATGCCGTGTAGATGGCCAGCACGCCGGGCATGGCGCGCGCCTCGGCCGTGTCCACGCCGCGCAGGTGGCCGTGCGCATAGCGGCTGCGTACCATCACGGCGTGAAGCTGGCCCGGCAGGTTGAGGTCGTCGCTGTAGCGACCCTCGCCGCGCAGCAGGGTCGGGTCCTCCTTGCGGGAGACCGGTTGGCCGATGGCGAATTTTTCGAAAGCTGGGTCGACATAAACGTTCATGCTGGCGAGTTCCGCTGCTGCTTCGGGCTAAAGTTAGGGCGCAGCGGCCGAAGGTAAACCCGTGTGGCGTGGCCAGACGATCTGCGTGACCAGCGTGGCTGCGGCTTGCACGACGAGCACCAGCGCCACGCAGCCGGTCCAGCCGAGGTGACGCCAGATGCTGGCGGGCAGGATGCCGCCCAGGCTGCCGCCGACATAATAGCAGGTGACATAGAGCCCGACCGCCGTGGACCGCGATTGCCGGGCGGCGGCGGCGACATAGCCCAAGGAGAGCACTTGTTCCGTGAATATCCCGGCCGCCACGAATGCGAGGCCGACCAGGATCGCGGGCAGCCACGGCACCAGGGTCAGCAACAGCCCGCCCGACGCCGCGACGGCGGCTAGCAACACGGTGCGCCGGCGTCCGAACCGCAGGGCCAGCCGGGTCGCTGCCGGCGTCGCCACGACGCCCAGCAGGTAGATGACGAACACCGAGCCGAGCTGCGCCGGCCCCAGGCCGAACGGCGGCGCGCCGAGGTAGAAATTGGCGTAGGTGAACGTCGCCACCATCGAGAACAGCACCGCGAAGCCGACGGCGCAGGTCGCCATGATCTGCGGGTTGCCGAATTGGTCGGCGAAACCAGCCAATTGGCCGGACCAGCCGCGCACTGGGCGGAACCGCTGCTCGGGCGGCAGGGTCCAGGCGATCACTCCGGCGCAAAGCCCGGTCAGCAACGCCAGGATTACGAAGGCGACGTGCCAGTTGGCGAGTTCGGTCGCCCAGCCTGCGACAAACCGCCCGCCGAAGCCGCCGACGATGGTGCCGATGGCATAGACGCCGGTGACGCGCACCGCCTCGGGGCCGGGGCACTCCTCGGCGATGTAGGCGATGGTGACGGCGAAGATGAACGGCAGCAGCAGCCCCTGCAGGAACCGGCACAGGATCAGCCAATCGACCCCCGGCGCCCAGGCGGCGAGCAGCGTCGGCGCCACCAGCAGGCAAGCGGCGCCCAGGATCAGCCGCCGGCGTCCGAGCGCGTCCGAGATGCCGCCGACAAACGGCGCGACAAGGGCGACGGCGATCAGCGGCGCGGTGACGGTGAGGCCGGTGCGCGGCAGGCTGGCGCCGAACTGCTCCGCCAAGGTCGGCAGCAGCGCCTGGGTCGGATACAGGTTGATGAAGGTGCACAGCCCGGCGGCGGCGACCCCGACGCGGACCCGCGTCAAAACGAGTCCACGCGAACATGCGTCAAAACTGAGTCCACGCGGATTTTCGTCAAGGCTGGCCGGCTAGGATCGCAGTGCATGCGGCCGGCAGCGGCAGCGCCGGACGGGGAGGGGCCGCGGGCTTCGGCGGCGCGTCGAGCTGGTCGAACCACCAGGCGAGGCTCGCGTCGCAGCCGTCGCCGGGCGGCGGCGGCGGCTGGTCCCGGCATTCCGGCTGGTTGGCCGGGCAATGGAAATGGATGTGCATATGCGCCGTGTGCCCATACCACGGCCGCACCAGCCGCAGCCAACTGCGGTCCGCCATGAGCGTCTGGCAAAGCTGCTGTTTTATGGCGGGATTCACCAGGACGCGGTCCACCCCCGGCAGTCCGGTCGCCAGGCGCAGCAGGGTGACGTGCGCTGTACTCCAGCGCGCCGGGTCGACGCCGCGGCCATCTGGCGTCACCAGGCTCGCGACCTCGACCTTATCCCTGGCGGCGGGGCTTAGCGCTGGTTTCGGCTGCACGTCGAGCCAGACATCCGCGTCGAGGCCGATCTGGTGGCTGGCATGGATGCCGGGCATGGGGCCGCCATGCGGACGCGAGATGTCGTTCATATACAGCGTGGGCAGTCCCGCCGCCTGCGCGCGGATGCCCAGGGTCCGCAACGCCGCGATGGTGTCCGGATGTCCCCAGAACCAGCTCTGGCTGGCGCGGATGGCTTGATAGCCGGGGCCATCGGGCGGCAGCTCGGCCGCTCCCGCGATGCAGCCGCCGCCTGGGCCGCTGACGATGCGCGGCGCGGGCTGCGCGAGGGTGGCAGCGAACGGTATGAGCAAGAGGGCGGCGAGGCCCAGGAGAAGCGTTGGCATAGTGCCGCTCCTAGGCCAGCCTGCAGGTTTCGGCGTGCGGCATGGGCTGTTTCTCAACGGATGACCTGTACGGCAACGCCGACCGCTTCGGCTATTTTGGCCCAGTCGCGGTTGGCTGTCAGCGCGCGCGCATTGAGTTCGCTCGCGAGGGCCAGGCACGCGCAGTCGCCGAGCGACAGCCCGGCTGCCCGTGTCGATGCGCGCATTGCCGCTGAGCTTTGTGCCTGCTTGTCGGTCATGGGCGCTACGTCCAATCCGAGGATGGCGACGGCGCGGGCTGCTTCCTGAATAGGCAGTCCGTGGTCGGACAGCTTAGCGAGAACCTCGGCCAGGTTGGCAGCGCCGATGACGCCGGTCCTGAGATGGGCGCGCACGATCTCAGCGCCGGGTTCCTCGAATAGGAGCGCCAGTATCGCTGAGGCGTCAAGCACCGCCGGATCGGCGGCGGTTGCGCTACTCACGCCCGGCGTCAGCCCGGCGCTCCGCCAGCAGCTCGTCGGCGACGCCGTTGGTTAGCGGCGCATAGTGCCGCACCAACGCCTGTGCGCGGCGAACGGCGTCATCCATGCTCTCCAGCACGAGGCGATCTGCGTCTTTCCGGATGATGAGCAAGCCTCCGCCCTCGACGTGGAGTTGCTGACGTATATCGGCCGGTAACACCATCCTGCCATTGGAAGCAATCTGGACACGATAATATTCCATGGCAATCACCTTCTGAATGACAACAGAATAGCGCATGCCACCATTCAGTGCTAGGGCAATCTGCCTCGGAGTGGCTGCGCGACCGGCGGCGTGCTCGGGGCGCCGTCGCAATGGCATGTACACGCGGGCATGCACAATAGTGCAACTACGATCGCTGCAATGCGCTAGGCTGGTTTACCCCGCGCTTGGCCGTGACGAGGATTGAAAAATGCAAGATCGTTTCCTCGTCACCGGCGGCGCCGGCTATGTCGGCAGCCACCTCGTCGCGTTGCTGGTGGGGCGCGGCGCCGATGTCGTGGTCATCGACAACATGCGCCAGGGCCATCGCGCCGCCGTCCCGCCCGGCGTGCGCCTGGTCGAGGCCGACGTTTCCGACATCCAATCCCTCGACGCCGTGCTGGCCGAGGGACCCTGGTCCGCCGTGTTCCATTTCGCAGCGCTCTCCCTGGTCGGGGAAAGCATGCGCGAGCCCCTGCGTTACCTGCTGGAAAATGCTGCCGGCGGCATGCGTCTGGTCGATGCCTGCGTCCGGCATGGCGTGAAGAAATTTATCCTGTCATCGACCGCGAACCTGTTCGGCGAGCCGGAGCGCGTGCCGATCGACGAGACCGCCCGCATCGACCCGTCATCGCCGTATGGCGAAAGCAAGCTGATGATCGAGCGCACCTTGCGCTGGGCCGACCAGGTGCACGGCCTGCGCAGTGCTTGCCTGCGCTATTTCAACGCTGCCGGCGCTGATCCGGATGGCCGGCTCGGCGAGGACCATGATCCCGAAACCCATTTGATCCCGCTGGTCATCGACGCGGCGCTCGGACGGCGTGGCGCGCTCACGGTGTTCGGCACCGACTATCCGACGGCGGACGGCACCTGCATCCGCGACTACGTGCACGTGACCGACCTGGGCGAGGCGCATCTGTGCGCGCTCACGCAGCTCGACCGCCGCAGCGTCACCTACAACCTCGGCAACGGCAGCGGCCACTCGGTCCGCGACGTGATCGCCTCGGTGGAACGCGTGCTGGGCCGCCCGGTCCCGGTGCAGTTCGGCGAGCGCCGACCCGGCGACCCGGCCGTGCTCGTCGCTTCATCTGCGCTGATCCAGAGCGAGGCCGGCTGGACGCCGCGTTTTGCGCAACTCGACACCATCGTCGCCAGCGCAGCCGCTTGGCGGCAGGCGCATCCGGCCGGCTACGGCGACCGCTGATAGGCCGCAAACTCCCACTGGACGGGGGTCAGCGGGTTGGCACGGGGCGCGGCACCGGTTCGGGCGCGGCCTGGGTGCGGAACACGAGGCTGCGGGAAAGGTTGAAGTTGGCGAACATGCCGGCGCCCACGCCAGCAAGGATGGCGATGATCGGGTGCTGCGCGCAGGCGGGCATGGTCAGAACCAGCAATGAAAAGGTCCCGCGGTTCAGCACGAAGCCCACGCCATTGGCCGCGACGAACAGCATCCATTGCCGCACGAGGCTGCCGCTGCCGCGTCCGGCGAAGGTCCAGGCCCGGTTCAGCGCCCATGTCGTCGTGACCGCCGCGAAATAGGCCGCCAAACCCGCGGCGTAGAGGCCAAGCGTCGCCATGGTGGCATAGACCGTCGTGATGTCGACGACGGCGCCCGCGGCCCCAACGGTTCCGAACCGGGCAAATTGCTGCAGGGTCAAGCGTCTATTCGGCGTCATGAAGCTTTGAAAGCGTGAGGCTGCTTGGGTTGCAAATCGCATTGCAGCATTCTATCCGATTTTCGCATCGAACGCTATCCGGCCTGGCGCGGCAGCGCTGGCATATCGGGCAACGGCGTGGTCTGCTCTGCCTGGAGCACTGGAGGGACAGCGATGAAGCGTCGGACATTCTTGGCTGCGTCGGCCGCGGGCCTGGCGGCGCCGGCGATTGCACAGGCCCAAAACAGCCGGACCCTCCGGTTTATCCCCCAGGCCGACCTGACCGTGCTCGATCCGATGTGGACCACGGCCTATGTCACGCGCAACCACGCCTTCATGGTTTACGACACGCTGTTCGGCCAGGACAGCGAGTATCGTCCGTCGCCGCAGATGCTTGAGGGCTTCACGACCGCCAACGACGGCAAGACCTGGACGCTCACGCTCCGTCCAGGGCTGATGTTCCATGACAACGAGCCGGTACGGGCGCGGGACTGCGTCGCCAGCCTGCAGCGCTGGGGCAAGCGGGATGCGTTCGGCGGCGCGCTGATGGCGGCGACCGACGAGCTGGCGGCGAAGGATGACCGCACTTTCGTGTTCCGGCTGAAAAAGCCGTTCGCCCTGCTGCCGGCGGCGTTGGCCAAGACGCCGCTGTATATGCCGGCGATCATGCCGGAGCGCATCGCCAAAACCGACCCGTTCACCCCCGTGACGGAGATGATCGGCAGCGGCCCGTTCCGCTTCAAAGCCGATGAACGGGTGCCCGGCGCCCGCGTCGTTTATGAAAAGTTCGTTGGATACAAGCCGCGCGAAAGCGGCCGCGTCGATTGGACGTCGGGTCCGAAGGTCGTGAACTTCGACCGGGTCGAGTGGACCACGATCCCCGATCCCACGACTGCGGCCCAGGCGCTGATGAATAACGAGCAGGACTGGTGGGACTACGCGACCGCCGACCTGATGGGCATGCTCGCCCGCAGCCGCGGCGTGAAGGTCGTGGTGCAGGAGCCCTCGGGCCAGATCGCCATCCTGCGCATGAACCACCTGCAGCCGCCGTTCAACAACCCCGCCATCCGCCGGGCGCTGCTGGGCGCGATGAGCCAGGAAGACGTCATGACCGCCGTTGTCGGCACGGACGAGAAGATGTCGAGGACCGGCGTTGGGTTTTTCTGCCCCGATACGCCGATGGCCAGCACGGTGGGCCTCGACGTGTTCGCCGGGCCGCGCGACATGGATAAGGTGAAGCGCGACCTGAAGGCGGCCGGCTACAACAATGAACGCGTGGTGCTGCTGGCCGCGACCGACTTCCCGGTGCTGAAGGCCATGGCGGACGTGGTCGCCGACATGCTGCAGCGGGCGGGCATGAACGTCGACTACCAGGCGACGGACTGGGGCAGCGTCGTGACCCGGCGGGCGAAGAAGGACCCGGTGGAGGCTGGCGGCTGGAGCGCGTTCTGCACCGCCTGGGCCGGCACCGACCATCTCAATCCGGCCGGGCACCTGTCGCTCCGCACCAACGGTGAGCAGGCCTGGTTCGGCTGGCCGACCGATGCGAAAATCGAGCAACTGCGCAACGCCTGGTTCGACGCGCCGGACGTGCCGCAGCAGGCCGCCATTTGCGCGGATATCCAGCGCGAGGCGTTCCAAAACCTGCCCTACATCCCAATGGGCCAATACCTGCAGCCAACCGCCTACCGCGATAGCCTGCAGGGCGTGCTGAATGGGTTTGCCTTGTTCTGGAATGTTAAGCGCGCTTAATGCCATGCTGTGGGCTATGATGGCCCAAAGCTTGCAAGAAATCGTTAAGGTTCGTCTGACATAAGGGTTCGCATGAAGCGTCGTGATCTACTGGCCGCCGGGACTGCCGCCGCAGTAAGCAGCTTGGCCATGCCGCGGCTGTCTTTGGCGCAGAACGCGCGCGTGCTGCGCTTCGTGCCGCAGGCTAACCTTTCGAGCCTCGACGCCATCGCCGGCACGCAATACGTCGTCCGCAACGCCAGCCTGCTGATCTGGGACACGCTGTTCGGCGTCGACAGCAATTTGGTGCCGAAGCTGCAGATGGCCGAGGCGTATGAGGCGACGGACGGCAACAAGACCTGGACCATCCGCCTGCGCCCGGACCTGAAATTCCACGACGGCGAGCCGGTGCTTTCTAAGGATGTCGTCGCCAGCCTGAACCGGTGGATGGTGCGGGACACCATGGGCCAGCGGATCAAGGCCTCGATGGATGCGCTCGAAGCGCTCGATGACCGCACCGTGCGCTTCCGCCTGAACAAGCCGTTCCCGAAAATGCTGTTCGCGCTGGGCAAGAACAACGCCCCCGTCGCCGAGATCATGCCGGAGCGCATCGCCAAGACCGACCCGTTCCAGCTCATCAAGGAATATGTCGGCTCCGGCCCGATGGTGTTCAAAAAGGACGAGTGGGTGCCGGGCTCGCTGGCGGTGTTCGAGAAGTTCGCGGGTTACGAGCCGCGCCAGGAGGCGGCGGAGTGGCTGTCGGGCGGCAAGCGCATGATGTTCGACCGCATCGAGTGGCTGATTTTGAACGACGACGCGACCAAGGCGGCGGCGCTGCAGAACGGCGAGATCGATTGGTGGGAGAACCCGGTCCCCGACCTGGTGCCGCTGCTGAAGCGCAATCGCAACATCAACGTCGACATCGCGGACCCACTGGGCAACATCGGCTCGTTCCGCATCAACCACCTGCATCCGCCGTTCAACGACGTGCGGGTGCGCCGGGCGGTGATGATGGCGTTGAGCCAGGAGGACTACATGCGCGCCGTCGTCGGCAACGACGATGAGCTGTGGAAGCCGCTGCCGAGCTTCTTCACTCCGGGCACCCCGTCATACAGCGAGGCGGGCGGCGAGATCCTGACGGGTCCGCGCCGCTATGACGAGGCCAAGAAGCTGCTGGCCGAAGCGGGCTACAAGGGCGAGACGATCGTGCTTTGCGTCGCGACCGACGTGCAGATCACCAAGGCGGAGGGCGACGTGACCGCCGACCTGCTGCAGAAGATCGGCATGAAGGTGGACTACCAGGCGCTCGACTGGGGCACGGTGGGCGCGCGCCGGGCCAAGAAGGACCCGCCGTCGCAGGGCGGCTGGCATATTTTCCACACCTGGCACGCAGGCGCCGACTGCATCAACCCGGCGCCCTACACGGCGTTCGACGCTGGCGGCGACAAGGCTTGGTTCGGCTGGCCGAAGTCGGATGCGATCGAGGCGGGCATCGGCACTTGGTACGACGCACCCGACGCAGCCGCTGAGAAGGCCGCGATGGCGGATCTCAACAAAATGTCCATGGAGTTCGTGACCTACATCCCGACCGGCTTCTTCCTGGGCTACCAAGCCTGGCGCAAGAACGTGAGCGGCGTGGTCAAAGCGCCGTTCCCGGTGTTCTGGGGCGTCCAGAAAACCTGATGCTGGGCTATCTCGCCCGGCGGGTGCTGTCCACGATCCCGGTGATGGCGATCGTGGCGCTGTTCGTGTTCAGCCTGCTATATATCGCGCCGGGCGACCCGGCCGCGATCATCGCCGGCGACCAGGCGACGCCGGCCGACGTGGAGCGCATACGCGCCGGGCTAGGCCTCGACCGCCCGTTCCTGATCCGCTTCGGTGAGTGGGTATGGCACGTGCTCAACGGCGACCTCGGCGTGTCGATCTTCACCAACCTGCCCGTCACGCGCATGATCCAGCAGCGGCTGGAGCCGACGGTCTCGCTCATGATCCTGACCTTGATCCTGTCCATCGGCATCGCGGTCCCGATGGGCGTGCTGGCGGCCTGGAACCAGGGCACCTGGATCGACCGCATCATCATGATCTTCGCGGTGTTCGGCTTCTCGGTGCCGGTGTTCGTGGTGGGCTACATCCTTGCGTATGTGTTCGCGCTGCAGCTCGACTGGTTCCCGGTGCAGGGCTACACGCCGATCGCGAAGGGTTTTGGCCCGTGGCTGAACAACCTCGTGCTGCCCGCGGTGGCGCTGGGCGGGGTGTATATCGCGCTGATCGCCCGCATCACCCGCGCGACCATGCTTGAGGTCTTGAGCCAGGACTACATCCGCACCGCAAAGGCCAAGGGCGTCGGCAGCCGCACCATCCTGTTCCTGCACGCGCTTAAGAACGCAGCGGTGCCGATCGTGACGGTGATCGGCATCGGCGTGGCGCTGCTGATCGGCGGCGCGGTCGTCACCGAGAGCGTGTTCGCCATCCCTGGGCTGGGCCGCCTGGTCGTCGACGCCATCCTGCGACGCGACTACCCGGTCATCCAGGGCGTCGTGCTGCTGTTCAGCTTTGTCTATGTCCTCGTCAACCTGGGCGTCGACTTGATGTACACCGCATTCGATCCGAGGATACGGTATTGAGCACAACCGTCCTTCCCGACGCGCCGGTCGCCACCGCATCTGCGCCGCATGTGACGCCCGCGATCGCCATGCCGGACGTGCTGCCGGCGGTGAAGCCGCGCGGCCGGGTCCGCACCTTCATCCGGCGCTATCCCACCATCTTCGCGGGCGGGCTGCTGCTGGCGATTATCCTGTTCGTGGCCGTCGCGGCGCCGCTGCTGTGGACCACCGACCCGACCGCGCTGGCGCCGGCCAAGCGCACGCGGGAGCCTTCGATGCAGTATTGGTTCGGCACCGACATGCTGGGCCGGGACGTGTATTCCCGGGTGCTGTATGGCGCGCGGGTATCGCTGATCGTCGGCTTTTCGGTGGCGGCGCTGGCCTCCGTGATCGGCATGGCGATCGGGCTGGTATCTGGCTTCGTGCGCTGGGCCGACAGCGTCATCATGCGGGTGATGGACGGGCTGATGTCCATACCGCCCATCCTGCTGGCGATCGCGCTGATGGCGCTCACCCGCGGCAGCGTGGGCAACGTCATCACCGCCATAACCATCGCCGAAATTCCCCGCGTTTCCCGCCTGGTGCGCGGCGTGGTGCTGAGTTTGCGCGAGCAGCCCTATGTCGAGGCGGCCATCGCGTCCGGCACGCGGGTCCCCATGATCATCTGGCGTCATATCGTGCCGAACACCCTGGCGCCGATCACGGTGCAGGCGACCTATATCTGCGCGTCAGCGATGATCACCGAGGCGATCCTCTCGTTCATCGGCGCCGGCACGCCGCCGATCACGCCGTCCTGGGGCAACATCATGGCCGAGGGCAGGGCGCTGTGGCAGGTCAAGCCCTATATCGTGTTCTTCCCGGCAGTGTTCCTCTCGCTGACGGTCCTGGCGGTCAACCTGCTGGGCGACGGCCTGCGCGACGCGCTTGATCCCCGCATGGCCAAGAGGGTGTGATGGCCCTTCCCCCACCGCGGAGCGGTGAACCGCTCCTACAAGTCGAGAATCTCCAGACCCACTTCGGCACCCTCGATGGCGTGGTGCGCGCGGTCGAGGGCCTGTCGTTCCACATCGACGCCGGCGAAACCCTGGCGATTGTCGGCGAAAGCGGCTGCGGCAAATCCGTCACCAGCATGAGCCTGCTGCGCCTGATCCAGGAACCGCCGGGCCGCATTGCCGGCAGCGTCCGCTTCCAGGGCCGCGACCTGCTCAAGCTGTCGGAGCCGGAGATGCGCAAGCTGCGCGGCAACGACATCAGCATGATCTTCCAAGAGCCGATGACCAGCCTGAACCCGGTGCTGACCATCGGGCGGCAGATCGGCGAGACGCTGCGGCTGCACCAGGGCTTGTCCGCGGCGCAGGCCGAGGCGCGGGCGGTCGAGATGCTGACCCTTGTTGGCATCCCCGCGCCGGGCCGCCGGGTGCGGGAGTATCCGCACCAGCTCTCGGGCGGCATGCGGCAGCGGGTGATGATCGCCATGGCGCTGGCGTGCAACCCGAAGCTGCTGATCGCCGACGAGCCTACCACGGCGCTGGATGTGACCATCCAGGCGCAGATCCTGGACCTGATGCGCGACCTCAAGACCCGGCTTGGCTCGGCGATCATGCTCATCACGCACGACTTGGGCGTGGTGGCCGAGATGGCCCAGCGCGTCGTCGTCATGTATGCCGGGCGCAAGATCGAGGAGGCGACGGCCATCGAGATCTTCGGCAACCCGCAGCATCCCTACACCCGCGGCCTGCTCGGCGCAGTGCCGCGGCTCGGGTCGTCGCTGTCGTCCGGCGGACGCTCGAAGCTGGCGGAGATTCCCGGCCTCGTGCCGTCCTTGCGCAAGCCCATCGTCGGCTGCGCCTTCGCCGGGCGCTGCCTGAGCGCCACCGACCTTTGCCGCACCGTCGCCCCGGCGGTCGAAGCCAAACGGCCCGGCCACTACGTCGCCTGCCACTACGCCGAATATGCCATGCCCGAGGGGCTGGCGGCATGACGGGCGCACCGCCGCTGCTGGAAGTCATGGCGCTGAAAAAGCACTTCCCGCTGCGCGGCGGGCTGTTCGGCGGCGTCACCGGCCAGGTTTATGCCGTCGATGGCGTCACCTTCTCGATCGAGAAAGGCGAAACGCTGTCCTTGGTCGGCGAAAGCGGCTGCGGCAAGAGCACGGTCGGCAAAACCATCCTGCGGCTGATCGACCCGACCGACGGCGAGGTCTGGCTGGACGGCGCGCGCATCGACAACATCCAGGCCAGCCAGTTGCGCCCGCTGCGCCAGCGCATCCAAGTGGTGTTCCAGGACCCGTTCAGCAGCCTCAACCCCCGCATGCGGGTGCGGGACGTTATCGCCGAGCCGCTGCACAACTTCGGCCTGGCCAGCGGCGCATTGGAGATCGACGACCGCGTGGCCAAGCTCATGGATACCGTGCGGCTGCCGCGCGACGCCATGCGGCGCTATCCGCACGAGTTCAGCGGCGGGCAGCGCCAGCGCATCGGCATCGCGCGCGCCTTGGCGCCCGGCGCAGACCTGATCATCTGCGACGAGGCTGTCAGCGCGCTCGATGTCTCGGTGAAGGCGCAGATCGTCAACCTGCTGTCCGACCTGCAGGATGAACTGGGCCTGGCGTTGCTGTTCATCAGCCACGACCTGGCGATCGTCGAGCACCTGACGCACCGGGTCGCGGTCATGTATCTCGGCAAGATCGTCGAGATCGCCGACCGCCGCACGCTGTTCGCGAACCCCAGGCATCCCTACACACGCGCGCTGCTGTCGGCCGTGCCGGTGCCGGACCCCCTGGCCAAGCGCGACCGCATCATCTTGACCGGCGACGTGCCGAGCCCGATCAACCCGCCCAGCGGCTGCCGCTTCCACACGCGCTGCCCCTATGTGTTCGACCGCTGCCGAACGGAGGAGCCGGTGCTGCGGGACATGAACGCGGGGCAGAAAGCGGCGTGCCACCTAGACGAACTGCCTGCGCTGCGGATGCTTCCCCAAGCGGCGTAAGCAATCTACAAGGGGGGCAGGCTTGACCCTAGCCAGCCGTGGCGGCCACACTACGTCACGTGCTATGGCACGAGAGCCACACGCAAGTTCTACATTTAGGGAGAAGACAAGATGCCGCAGGTATCGCTGACGGTGAACGGGCGCAGCCACACCGCCGAGGTTGAGGGCCGCACATTGCTGGTCGAGCTGCTGCGGGAGGGCATGGGCCTGACCGGCACCCATGTCGGCTGCGACACCAGCCAGTGCGGCGCGTGCGTCGTGCACGTGGACGGCGAGTCGGTCAAAAGCTGCACTATTCTAGCCATCCAGGCGAACGGGTCCAAAATCACGACGATTGAGGGCATCGCCGAGGCCGACGGCACGCTGCATCCGATGCAGGCCATGTTCCGCGAGCACCACGCCCTGCAATGCGGCTTCTGCACGCCCGGCATGGTGATGAGCGCCATCGACCTAGTGCAGATGCATCCGGAGGGGCTGACCGAAGACCAGATCCGGCATGGGCTGGAGGGCAATTTGTGCCGCTGCACTGGCTACCACAACATCGTCAAGGCGATCGCGGCGGCTTGGCCCATTATGCATGGCAAGCAATTGCCGCTCGCTGCCGAATGACCATGCCGCTGGCCGAAAGGCCGGCCAACGAGATGAACTGGCGTCAAGCCGGGGCTGCAGGGAGTGGCGGACATGGGTTTTGAAGGCATCGGCGCGTCGGTGCGCCGCAAAGAGGACCATCGGTTCCTCAGTGGCAACGGCAACTACACCGACGATATCAACCGCCCAGGCCAGCTCTATGCGGTGATGCGCCGGGCGGACCGTCCGCATGCGCGGCTGCTCGGCATTGACACCAGCGCCGCCAAGGCAGCGCCCGGCGTTGTCGCGGTCTATACCGGCGCCGACATGCAGGCAGATGGCATCGGTGGCGTGCCATGCGGCTGGCAGGTGCACAACAAGGACGGCTCGCCGATGGCGGAGCCGCCGCATCCGGTGCTGGCGACCGGCAAGGTCCGCCACGTCGGCGACCCCGTCGCTGTGGTGATCGCCGCCAGCCGGCAGGAGGCCAAGAACGCCGCCGAGCTGTTGGCGATCGACTACGAAGACCTGGCCGGGATCGCGGGCGTGCGCGATGCGGTGGCGCCTGGTGCGCCGCTGGTGCATGACGAGGTGCCTGGCAACGTCTGCTTCGATTGGCATATCGGCGACAAGGCGATCGTCGACCAGGCTTTCGCGCACGCCGCGCACGTCGTCGAGCTGGACCTGACCAACAACCGGCTGGTCCCGAACGCGATGGAACCGCGGGCGGCGATTGGCGAGTTCGACCGCTCGTCCAGCGATTTCACGCTCTATACCACCAGCCAGAACCCGCATGTCATCCGGCTGCTGATGGGCGCCTTCGTGCTGCACATCCCGGAGAACAAGCTGCGCG
>CAXSGE010000018.1:0-63128 GCA_964236715.1 uncultured Acetobacteraceae bacterium
AGCTCCTCTTTTAGCACCAGCCGTTTCTCAACGAACAGCACTTCTTCCAGAATAGGCACGATAAGCGTATCACCTTCCTGGCGAGTCTGCGGCGCTTCCTGCACAACGCGGTCGACAGGCACCCGTTCCACGCTCAGGTCCTGCTGCCGCAAAAGAACGTCGACCACCTCGTCACGCTCCGCGACAGTTTTGTGAACGATGACCTTGCCGCTCTCAAACTCGCGCTTTTCAACGCGAATTCTCTCCTGGATAACGGGGATCAACTCGACGAGTTCGTTCGACTGCATAATCCCGGTCCGTTCGCGTTGCTGGTAAGTACAACAGACGGCTCAATCACCGTTAGGTTCTGGCCCACACGTCCTTGTGAGCGCCACCGCCGATCTGTCCCCGGAGTTTGGTCCCATGCGCCAGATGAGTCGACCCCTTAAATAAGGTTTACCGTCCGGTGATCCCGTCCACTTCTGCGAGCTCTTCGTCCGAGAGGCGCCAGCCGCCTGCGGCGACATTTGCCGTGACCTGCTCGGGCTTCGTTGCCCCAGCGATCACGCTCGACACCGGCGTGCGGGACAGCAGCCAACTGAACGCCAGCTCCAGCAGGCTATGCCCGCGCGCCTCGGCAAAATCGCGCAGCCGGTCCGCCACGGCCCAGTTCGCCTCGGTCAGGTACTTGTCGGCCAGGCGCTGGGTCTTGGTCAGCCGGGCATCGGCCGGCATCGGCACGTTGCGCCGGTACTTGCCGGTCAGCAGCCCGCTCGCCAACGGGAAGTAGGGCAGCAGCCCAAGGCCATAGGCACGCATCGCCGGCATCAGCTCCGTCTCATGTCCGCGCACCAACAGCGATAGCTCATCCTGGCATGACACGAAGCCGTTAAGCCCGGCGCTGCGGGCGGTCCAAGCGGCCTCCACCACCCGCCACGCCGGTTGGTTGCTGCAGCCGGCGTAGCGGATTTTCCCAGCGCGGATCAGGTCATCCAGCGCGCGCAGGGTTTCCTCGATCGGCGTCAGCGGGTCGGGAAAATGCTGTTGATAAAGGTCGATCCAGTCGGTGCGCAGCCGGGTCAGGCTGGCCTCCACGGCGCGGACGATATAGCGGCGGCTGGCGCCTTTTAAGGTCTCGCCGTCATCCATCGGCATCGCGAACTTGGTCGCCAGCACGATGTCCTTGCGGCGCGGTCCCAGGATCTCGCCCAGCGCCGTCTCCGATCCGCCGCGCTCGCCATAAACGTCCGCGGTGTCGAACAGCGTGATCCCCGCGTCCAGCGCCGCATGAACCACAAGCCGGCTCGCCGCCGTGTCGATGCGGCCGCCGAAGTTGTTGCAGCCGAGCCCGATCGCCGACACGCGCAGGCCGGACCGGCCGAGGTTGCGTATTTCCAAGGTTTATCTCCGTCAGAGTGGCGCGTGCGTTGCCGGCAAGGCGGCGATCTCGTTGATCAGCTTCCGGGTCATCGCCTCGCCAAAGGTCGCGAACTCGCGCACCTCGACCACGAAGCTGCCGGGGCCGCCGATGACGTTCTGCCGGTACCATTCCGTCAGCCCGCCCGGCGGCTGCACGTGCGCGTAGGTGTAGCTGACCGGATGCTCGTTAATGATCGCAAGCCCGTTCACCGTGACGCCGGCCGTGATCGCGTCATCGCGCGCCGCCGTCACCTCGCGGCCGGCGTTGTTGGTGCCGTCCCCCGCCACGTCGATGACCCGGCGCTGCGCCTCGAACCGGTTCTCCGCCAGCATCTGCATCGCGCGGTCGATGCCGGCGCTGATGCTGGTGCGGCCCCAGAACGAGCGCGGCGCCGCGTCCAGCGCGTTGGTGAACTGCCGGGCGCTGGCGGCGTCGCGCACCACATGCCAGTCCAGCACCGTGTTGACCTCATACGACCCGGCAAACTCGACATAGGCGACCGCGATCGCGCCGATCGCGCCGCCGTGGATCGCCGCCAGCACGCGCGGATCGTTGAACGCAGCCGCGTAACCCGATTTTTCCATTTGGAACTCGGAATCGTCGACGCTGCGCGACACATCGGACACTAGCACAAGGGTCATATCCACAGCGTCGGCTGCGCGTGCAGCCGGGATTCCAGCAAACTCCGCAGCAACGGCCAGCAACATCAGCAGGATCATAGCACGCATCGGCCACCTCCATTGCCTGCCATGCTCTCAGGCTAGCGGCCCGTAGCCAAGCCAAACTTTCCGCTACTGGCTCGCCCAGATGATCCGATGCACCCAGGCGACCTCGATCAGGTCGAAGCTGCGGTCACGGTGGTCGGGGTTCAGGCTTTTCAGCTCGATCCGCTTCGCCGAGCGCCGGGCGAGCTGCTTGGCCATCACCTCGCCGGCGACGGTCCGCGCCACCACGCGGTCCCCCCGACGGATCGGCGCCGCCGGGGACATCACGACCATGTCGCCGTCGCGGAACACCGGTTCCATCGAATCGCCGGCGATTTCGAGCGCATAGGCATTCGGGTCGGCGATCTCCGGCAGGCTTACCTCATCCCAACTGCCGCCAACCGGGAAGCCGGCGTCGTCGAAGAAACCGTCGCCGCCGGCCTGCGCCATGCCGAGCAGCGGGATGCGCCGTTGCGGGCGGGCCGACACGACGGTCGCCGATCCCGTGACCAACGAAGTGAACATCTCGAGGCTGGCGCCCGTCGCATCGAGCACCTTGGCCAGGCTTTCGGTGCTGGGCCAGCGGGCGCGGCCGTCCGGCATACGACGCTTGCTGGGATTAAATGTCGTTGCGTCCAGCCCGGACCGCTTCGCCAGGCCGGATGCCGACAGGCCATACTCGGCGGCGAGCGTGTCAAGCGCACGCCAGATGTCATCATGTTTCATATTTGGCATAGTGCCTAGGAATTGACGCCGTTTCAACTAGGAATTCACGCCTCGTGTCGCTTGCGGTTGCTGTCCTACAATGTTCTTATGATGTTCCACACCAGGACGCCTCCATGCCCTTGAATTCCATGCCACGCCCTGACAGCCGCCTGCACGCCCCGTGCCGCACGGCCCCGTTCTCCTGTGCCGAAGCCGCATGGTTCTGGACCGCATCCTGCCTGCGGGCGCGCCAGGAAGCGGCTGGGGCGCCTGGCTCTCACGTTCCAAGCCCGGGGCCATGCCGGCCGGAAGATGTCGTGAAGTGCCTCGATGCGCTGTATCGCCAGCGCCGGGTAGAGCTGCTGCATGTCCGCATCCTGCGCATCTGGGGCTGGCGCGGGGTGGCGCCCAACCCGGCCAGGGCGCGCGAGCGCTGCGACTGGCGGCTGTGGCATGAGGCGCTGAGCCGGATGGAGTGGCCCCTGCGCGTCCGCGGCATCGTAAAGGGCGGAGTGCCCTAACCGGTAGAACGCTGCTTCATGATCTCGGCGTCATGCCGGGCACGTCCGGCGTCGGTCGCATGGAAGCGGCCATCGCGCCCACCAATCAGGACGGCAAAGCCCATTCCGGACAGGCGCTCCAGGCACGGCCCGTCTTTCAGCCCGGACGGACGTCCGGGCGCGCCGCATAGCGTCAGCCGGTGCAGCGCCGACCGGCAGCAGGTTTCCAAATAGGGCTCGTTCCACATGGCCCCGGGGTCTAGCCGCCGGACGCGCACTTCTCAAGCGGGCGGGGATCGGGCAGACAGCGGCGGCATGACGCCAAGCATCGCCTCCGCCCTCATGCCGCTGCTGCGCCGGGTCGACGCCGAGCGCGCGCACCGGCTGGCCATCACGGCGTTGCGCCTGGGGCTTGCCGGGCAGGACACCACGCCGGACGACCCGGCGCTGCAGGTGCGTGCGCTCGGCATGGCGTTCCGAAACCCGATCGGGCTTGCGGCCGGGTTCGACAAGGACGCGACGGCGCTGCGGGGGCTGCGCCGGGTCGGGTTCGGCTTCGTCGAATCCGGAACCGTCACGCCCCGGCCGCAGCCCGGCAACCCACGGCCGCGCGTGTTCCGGCTGGAGGAGGACCGTGCCGTCATCAACCGCTACGGGCTGAACAGCTTGGGCCTGGCAGCGTATGTCGCCCGGTTGGCGGCACTGCCGCGCGGGCATGTGCCGATCGGCGCCAATGTCGGCATCAACAAGGACGGGGCCGACCCCGAGCGCGACTATCCCGCCCTGATCGCCGCCGTCGCGCCGCACGCCGATTATATCGTGATCAACGTGTCCTCGCCGAACACGGCGGGCCTGCGCGACCTGCAGGGGGAGGCACGGCTGGCCGCCATCCTGGCCGCGGTGCAGGCGGCCGTGTCGCGCCGCCCGCCGCTGCTGGTGAAGATCGCGCCCGACCTGCCGGATGGCGGCCTGGAGGCCATCGTCGAGACCTGCGTGCGGCACGGCGTTGAGGGCTTGGTCATATCCAACACCACGTTGGCCCGCCCGGCGACGCTCCGGTCCGGCGCCGCTGCGGAGACGGGAGGCCTGTCCGGGCCGCCGTTGCTTGGGGCCAGCACACGGCTGTTGGCCCGCGCGCACCGGCTGGCGGCCGGGCGGCTGGTGCTGGTCGGCTGCGGCGGCGTATCCACGGGGGCGGACGTTTTGGAGAAAATCCGGGCGGGGGCGCATTTGGTGCAGCTTTACACCGCCTTCAGCTATGCCGGCCCAGCGTTGATCCCGCGAATGAAACGCGAATTTTCGGCAGCGCTGCACAACCAGGGATTCTGCACCGTCATGGACGCAATTGGGGTCGATGCATGAGACACCTGGCGAATTTTGCCCCGCTCGCCGCCGGATACGACGGTTTTATCCTCGATTTGTGGGGCGTGATCCACGACGGCGTTGAGCCTTACCCCGGCGCGGCCGAGTGCCTTTTGGCGTTGCGCGGCATGGGCAAGCGCATCGTGCTGCTGTCGAACGCGCCACGCCGCGCCGGCGAGGTGGTGCTGCAGCTTCGGGGCATGGGTATCCCCGACGACGCCTATGACGGCGTCATGACGTCGGGCGAGGCGACCTACCTCATGCTGCGGGACCGGTCCGATCCTTGGTACCGGGATCTGGGGGACGCCGTGTACCATTTGGGTCCGCCGCGCGACCGCAACGTGCTGCACGGCCTTGGCCTCGACATCCGCGACACGCCGGAGGGCGCGGCTTTTATGCTCAACACCGGGCCGGACGACCATCTCAACCCGACCGACCCCGCCGCCTATGATCCTGTGCTGCTGGACTGCGCGGCGCGTCGGCTGCCGATGATCTGCGCCAACCCGGACTTGTACGTGATCCGCGGCGGCGTCCGCGTGGTCTGCGCCGGCACGCTGGCGCAGCGCTATGTCGCGATGGGCGGCGATGTGCGCAGCCTCGGCAAGCCCGACCCGGCGATCTATGCGCCGGTTCTGGCCATGCTCAGGACGCCGCCTGCCCGCGTGCTGGCGGTGGGCGACGCGCTCCGCACCGACATCGCCGGCGCGGCCGCCGTGGGTCTCGACGCCTGCTGGGTGCTCGGCGGGCTGCACGGGGCGCATGGGGGCAGCGAGGCGGCCACCGAGGCCGAAGCCCACGCCGCCGGGCTGTTCCCGGTAGCGGCGATCCCGCACTTCGTTTGGTAGGCTAAGCCCGTCCGGCGACGCTCGACAACAGCAGCGGGTCCACCCGCAGGATCGCCATCGCCCGCCGCCACTTGGTCTCATGGTCCGGGTCGAACAGCAGGTCGAGCTTCGCCGGCGCAGACAACCAGACGTTTTGCTGCATTTCCCGGTCGAGCTGGCCCGGCCCCCAACTGCTGTAGCCCAGCGCCAGCAAGCCCTCCTTGGGGCCGCCGCCCTGCGCGATCTCCTGCAGCACGTCGAGGCTCGCGGTCAGGGCGAGCCGGTCGTCGACTCGCAGGCTGGCATCTGAGACCCAATCCGACGTATGCAGCACGAAGCCGCGCCCATGGTCGACCGGGCCGCCTTGGCAGAGCTGGATTTGCCGGGCCGGCGGCACCGGCTGCACGTCCAACTGGGCGAGCAGCGCGTCGAAGCTCGGCTTGGCCAGCGGCTGGTTCAGCACGATGCCCATCGCGCCCTCGTCGGTATGGGCGCAGAGCAGGATCACGCTATGGGCGAAGTTCGGATCGTCCATCGCAGGCATGGCGATGAGCAACTGGCCGGTCAGGGAGGTTTCGTCGGAGTCGATCATAGACGCTAAGTTGGCCTCCGGTGGCGGCAGGGCAAGATTGCCCCGCGATGACGGTATGGGCAACGACGGTATGGGCAACGGGGGCATCGCGCCCTGGTGACTCGGTCGCGGGAGACGGCTACGCTTCGGCATGTTGCGCCGCAAAGGATGAGAAAATGATCAAGACGGGTGATGCGATCCCTCCGATGAAGCTGACCGAGGCCACTGCCGCCGGACCGAAGGAGGTCTCGACCGACGAGGTGTTCGCAGACAAGAAAGTCGTGCTGTTCGCGGTGCCGGGCGCGTTCACCCCCACGTGCAGCGCGCGGCACATGCCGGGCTACTTGCAGAACCTTGACGCGCTGCGGGCCAAGGGCGTCGATACCATCGCCTGCATTGCGGTGAACGACGTATTCGTCATGGACGCCTGGGCGAAGGACCTGGGGATCGACGGCCAGATCACCATGCTGGCAGACGGGTCGGCCGCGTTCACCAAGGCGCTCGGACTGGAGATGGACCTGGTCGCCCGCGGCCTCGGCACGCGCAGCCAGCGCTATGCGATGGTCGTTGATAACGGACGCGTGACGCACCTTGGCGTCGAGCCACCGGGCGAGTTCGGGGTCAGCAAGGCCGAGAGCGTGCTCGAGGCGCTATAGCCGCGGGGCTCATGCGGCCACCCGGTCCCGCAGGGTCTCGGTGCGGAAAGTCTCAGTGATGTAGGACGCGAGCGCGTCGGTGACCGGCTGGCGCGCGTCGGGGCTGTGCATCAGAAAGATGCCAAAGTCGGGCAAGACGGGCATGCCCTCCTCCGGCCGCAGCGGGCGCAAGCCATCGGGCAGCCACGAAACGGTCGAGACCGTAACGGCCAGCCCAGCCAGCACCGGAGCGTGCGTGCCTAACTGTGTCGCCGACCTGTAGGCGATCCGGTAACGCCGCCCCATGCCGTCCAGCGCGCGGATCGCCGCCGCTGCCCAGACGCACTGGTCCCCGGCCAGCGCCACCGGCAACGGGTCCAGCCGATGCGGCGCGTAGTTCATGGACGTTATCCAGGTGAGCGGCCCCCGCCATAGCGGCACTGCCGGCCAACCTGCGGGCTGGTGGCCGTCCGAACAAAGCGTCAAGTCAAGCTCGCCCGCACGCAGGCGCCTGACCAGGTCGGATGACGGCAGGCACAGCACGTCCACCTGGACAGCCGGGTAACTCTCGGCGAAGCGCTTCAGGATCTGCGGCAGATAGCGAAGCGCATAGTCGTCCGGAGTGCCGAGCCGCACCGTCCCGTGCACGGTGGGCGCACGGAAGCTGGTCCAGATCTCGTCATTCAGCGCCAGCATCTCCCGCGCGCGGTGCAGCAGGAACTCGCCATGCGGCGTCAGGTGCACCGACCCGCCCTTGCCGCGGGACAGCAGGCGCTCGCCCAGCAGCGCCTCCAACCGCTGGACTTGCATCGAGACCGCCGACTGCGTGCGCCCCACACGCTGCGCCGCGCGGGTGAAGCTGCCTTCCTCGGCGATGTAGGTGAAGGTTCGCAGCAGGTCAGGGTCAAGGCTAGTCGGGAGGGTCATAGGGATCAGCATCGCTGATATCTCCTATCATGGCAATTCGTTTCCATGATGCAGCAGGCGGCCCCATTCTCTGGTTCGGCCATGCTGGTCGGGAAAGATGGAGGTTATGATGGCGGTTCGCAGCACCCTGAACCAAGTTCGCTATATGCCCCAAGCGACAGGGCGCGCACGCATGCGCCAGGCTTGGGCGGCACTGATGGAGATGGCCCGCGCCCGCCAGACCCGGCGCCTGTTGGCCGAGATGGACGACCGCATGCTGGCCGACATCGGCATCGGCCGGGGCGACGCCATGATGGAGGCGAGGCGCGCGCCGTGGGACGTGAGCCGCCGCCGCTGATCCATCCTTTAGCTTCGGGTCAGGTAGGACGCCCGCATCGGCTTCAATAATGTCAGCGCCAGCACGGCCGTCAGCAGGTCGGCGCCGATCGCCAGGCTGAACACCGTCGACCAACTGCCGGTGGCGTCGTGCAGCAGCGACGCCAGCGGGCCGCCGAAGATCGCGCCGATCCCCTGGGCAATATAGAGGCAGCCGTAGTTCTTGGTGGCGTGCCTGGCGCCGAACGTGTCGGTCAGGGTGGAGGGGAACAGTGAGAATATCTCACCCCAGCCGAAGAAAACGACGCCAGACATCAGCACGAACAGCAGCGGGTTGCCGCTGGCAGCCAGCCAGGCGGCCATCGCCAGGCCCTCGAGGCCAAAGGCGATGGCCATGGTGTTCTCACGGCCGATGCGGTCGGATACCCAGCCGAAGAAGGGCCGGGTCAAGCCGTTGCAGAAGCGGTCCACTGTGAGGGCGAGCGGCAGGGCGGCGAGGCCCCAGACCATCATCTTGGTAATGCCGAAGTCCCCGGCGAAGGCGCCGATCTGCGAGGTCACCATCAGGCCGGAGGTCGACATCATCGACATCATGGCGAACATCAGCCAGAAGACCGGGCTGCGCAGCATGACGCCGGTGTCGACATCACGGACGCTGGACGCCGCCCGGGTTTGCGCGATGAGCGCTTCCGGCGGCGCGCGCAGGCCGAGCGCGGCGAGCACGCCGATCGTGCCGAGGATCAGGCCGAACTTTGCCAGCGTGGGCTGGTATCCGTTCGCGGCCAGGCTGTCCGAGATGGGGAAGGTCGTCAGGATAGCGCCCATGCCGTATCCGGCCGCGACCATGCCGGCGGCGAAACCGCGGCGGTCCGGGAACCAGCCGACCATCTGTCCGACCACGCCGACATAGACGATCCCGGTGCCTAGCCCGCCCAATAGGCCGTAGGTCAAATAAAGGCCGGTCAGCGACGTGGCATGGGCTGCAAGCACCCAGCTCAGCCCGGTCAGCGCGGTTCCGAACGCGATCAGCCAACGGGGTCCGAACCGCTCGACAAGCCAGCCCTGGAATGGGCTGAAGAAGGTCTGCAACACGATAAGGATGCTGAAGGTGACCTGCACCGCCGCCGCATTCGCGCCGAGCGTCGTGCCGATAGGCTTGGTGAACAGCGTCCAGACGTATTGCGGGCTGGAGATCGCCATCATGCAGATCAGGCCCAGGCCCAACTGCACCCATCGCACGCTGGCGACGGGCAGGGCGCTGGCTGGTCGAAGTGTCGCGCTCATCAAGGCTCCCGAGGACATTCCCGGCGAGCCATGCAATCCAAAGGCCAGCGAGCGTCTTGGACGTACGGCGCTTCAGTTCAACGGGCGATCAGCTCACTCCGCCGCCTGCGCGTAGGTTTCCAAGGGCGCACAGGTGCAGACCAGGTTGCGGTCGCCGTACACATTGTCGACGCGCTTGACCGGCGGCCAGTATTTGGCGGCGCGCACGAAGGGGAGGGGAAACGCCGCCTGTTCGCGCGGGTAGGCGTGCGGCCAATCCGCGGCAGCGACCTCGCCCACCGTATGCGGCGCGTGCTTCAACGGGTTGTCCGTGCGGTCCAGCGTACCGGCGCCGATCGCGGCGATCTCCGCCCGGATGGCGATCATCGCGTCGCAGAACCGGTCGATCTCGGCGCGGCCCTCGCTCTCCGTCGGCTCAACCATCAGCGTCCCCGCCACCGGCCAGCTCATGGTCGGCGCATGGAAGCCGTAGTCCTGCAGGCGCTTGGCGATGTCCTCCACGCCCACGCCGGCCTCGGCCTGGAAGCCGCGGCAGTCCAGGATGCACTCATGCGCCACCAGGCCATGCGCACCGGCGTAAAGCACGGGGTAATGCGGGCGGAGCCGTGCGGCCATGTAATTGGCGTTCAGGATCGCCACCTCGGTCGCGCGCCGCAGCCCGGCCGCGCCCATCATGCGGATGTAGGCGTAGCTGATCGGCAAGATGCCTGCGCTGCCGAATGGCGCCGCCGCGACCGGGCCGAAGCCGGTCGCCGGCCCGGCATCCGCGCGCATCGGATGGTTCGGCAAATGCGGCGCCAGATGCGCTGCGACGCCGATCGGGCCAATGCCGGGGCCGCCGCCGCCATGCGGGATGCAGAACGTCTTGTGCAGGTTGAGGTGGCAAACGTCGGCGCCGATCGCCGCCGGGCTGGTCAAGCCGACCTGCGCGTTCATGTTGGCGCCGTCCATATAGACCTGGCCGCCGTGCTGGTGCACGACATCGCAGATCTCGCGTATGCCCTCCTCGAACACGCCGTGCGTGCTGGGATAGGTGACCATCAATGCCGCCAGCCGCTCGCCGTGCTGCGCGGCCTTGGCGCGGAGATCGGCCAAGTCCACGTTGCCGTCGCGGTCGCAGCCAATAACGACGACGCGATAGCCGGCCATCACCGCACTGGCCGGGTTGGTGCCGTGCGCGCTCGATGGGGTCAGGCAAACGTCGCGGTGCGCCTCGCCCCGGGATGCGTGGAACGAGCGTATGGCGAGCAGGCCCGCATACTCGCCCTGGCTGCCGGCGTTCGGCTGCAGCGACACGGCGGCGAAGCCGGTCACCTGGCACAGCCAACCCGAAAGGCGCTCGATCAACGTCAGGTAACCCCGCGTCTGCTCAGACGGCGCGAATGGGTGGATGTCGGCGAAGCCCGGCAGGGTGATCGGCATCATCTCGGCCGTGGCGTTCAGCTTCATCGTGCAGGAGCCGAGCGGGATCATGCTGCGGTTCAGCGCGATGTCGCGGTCCTCAAGCCGCTTGAGGTAGCGCAGCATTTCATGCTCGGCGTGATACGCGCCGAATACGGGTGCGGTCAGCAGGGGGGAGCCGCGGACCAGGCTGGCGGGCACGCTGGCAGCGGCATCGAGCAGGGGCGCGCCAAGAAGTGCGGCCAACTGCCCGAGCTCGTCCCGCGTCACCGTCTCGTCGAGCGCGATCGAAACGCCGCCGTCCGGCAGCGCGCGCAGGTTGAACCCGGCCTGTGCGGCGGATGCGGTCAGCCGGTCCGTGTCGCCATCCAGCGTCAGCGTGTCGAAAAACGCATCGTGCCGCAGTGAAAAGCCGGCACGGACGGCAGCGCCTGCCAGCAGCCGCGCCTGCAGGTTCACCCGCCGGGCGATGCGGCGCAGGCCCTCCGGCCCGTGCCACACCGCATACATGCCGGCCATCACGGCCAGCAGGACCTGGGCGGTGCAGATGTTGCTGGTCGCCTTCTCCCTCCGGATGTGCTGCTCGCGGGTTTGCAGGGCGAGGCGCAATGCTGGGTTGCCGGACGCGTCCTGGCTTACGCCCACGAGACGCCCGGGCATCTGGCGCTTGAAGCTGTCGCGCGTCGCGAAGAACCCGGCGTGCGGGCCGCCGAAGCCCATCGGCACGCCGAACCGCTGCGCCGAACCTACCACGACATCCGCGCCCATCTCGCCCGGCGGCGTCAGCACGGCCAACGAAAGCAGGTCCGCGCAGACGATGGCGAGCGCCCCCGCGGCGTGGGCAGCGGCGATCTCGGTGTGCAGGTCGCGGATCGCGCCCGTGGTGCCGGGATACTGCAGCACGACGGCGAACGGGTTGGCGGCGCCGATGGCCGCCACGTTGCCCGGCGCCACATCCACGAGCTGGATGCCAAGCGGCGCGGCGCGCGTGGCGAGCACGGCGCGGGTCTGCGGATGCAGGTCGGCACAGACGGCCAGCACGTCCGACCCGCCGGTTTTTTGGGCGGGGCTCACGCCACGCGCCATGGTCACGGCCTCGGCCGCCGCCGTCGCTTCGTCGAGCAGCGACGCGTTGGCGATCGGCATGGCCGTGAGGTCGCAGACCATGGTCTGGAAATTCAGCAGCGCTTCCAGCCGCCCTTGGGCGATCTCGGCTTGATAGGGCGTGTAGGCGGTATACCAGCCGGGGTTCTCCAGCACGTTCCGCAGGATGACAGGGGGCACATGGGTGCCATAATAGCCTTGACCGATTAACGACCGCTTAAGCTCGTTCTGCCCGGCTAGGCCGCGCAGCTCGGCAACGGCGGCGGCCTCGTCGATGGCGGGCGGCAGGTCCATGGCGTCCAGCGCGCGGATGGCAGCGGGCACCGCCTTGCTCGCAAGCTCGTCCAGCGACGCCGCACCGACCTCGTGCAGCATAACCGCGATATCGGCCTCATTCGGTGCGATGTGCCGGGCGACGAAGCTGTCGGCGCCCTCCAGCGCGCTGAGTTCCGCGAGAGGGTCGAAATGGCCGTCCATCAAAGCACCTCCACCAGGGCCTGGTAGGCGGCCTCGTCCATCAGGCCTGCGAAAGCGGCGGGGTCGGACAGCTCCATGCGAAAGAACCAGCCGTCGCCGCCAGCAGCGCGGTTGACCAGCGCCGGTTCGTCCACGACGGCCTCGTTCACCTCCGTCACGCGCCCGGCGAGCGGGGCATAGACGTCGGACGCGGCCTTCACACTCTCGACCACGGCGCAGGCCTCGCCTTCGGTCACCTCGCGGCCGGGCTTGGGCAGTTCGACGAACACGACATCGCCGAGCGCCTCCTGCGCGTGGTCGGTCACGCCAACCGTCGCTACGCCGCCGTCAAGGCGGACCCACTCGTGGTCCCTGGTGAATCGGGTCTCTGTCATGGTGCGGTGCTCCGGATCAGACGTAGCGGTGCGGGACGAAAGGCAGCGGCACGACCTGGGCTGGCAGCAGGTTGTCCCGCACCAGCAGTTGCAGCTCCGTGCCCGGCGCCGACACGTCCCGGCGCACATAGCCCATGGCGATCGGCGCCCCGAGCGTTGGGGAGAAGCCGCCCGACGTGATGCCGCCGGCCGACAAGCCGTCTGGGCTCACGATCGGGGTCAACCCCCGTGCCGGCGTCTTGCCCGTCGGCCGCAGCCCGACGCGCAGCCGGTGCGGGCCGATCTTCAACTGATCCAGCACCACGGCGGACCCAGCGAACCCCCCCTCATTGCGACGCCGCTTGCCGATCGCCCAGGCCAGGTTGGCCTCGACCGGCGTCGTCAGTTCGTCGATGTCGGTGCCATACAGGCATAGCCCAGCCTCCAGCCGCAGGCTGTCGCGCGCGCCCAGCCCGGCCGGCAGCACGCCGGGTTCGGCCAGCAGCCGGGACGCGAGCGCCTCCGCGTCCGCGGACGGGACGGAAATCTCGAACCCGTCCTCTCCGGTGTAGCCGGACCGGCTGATCCAGGTGGGGATGCCCCCGACCGACGCCTCGGCGACGCCCATGAAGGGGAGCGCCGTGATTTCGGGGCACAGCCGGGCCATGACGGCGGCCGACTGCGGGCCTTGCAGCGCCAGCAGCGCGCGGTCGGGATGTTGCTCGAAGTCAAGGCCGGCAGGCAGGCCTTGCAGGATATGGTGCGCGTCGAACTCCTTGCGGCTGGCGTTGGACACGACCATCAGGTGGTCGCCGTAATTCGCGACCATGAGGTCGTCCAAGATGCCGCCGATGTCGTTCAGCAGCAGCGTGTAGCGCTGCCGGCCCGGCATAAGCGCCTGGAAATCGCCCGGCGCCAACCGCTCCAGCGCCGCCGCAGCGCCATCGCCGCGCAGGGTGAACTGGCCCATGTGCGACACGTCGAACAGGCTGGCGCTGGCGCGGGTGTGCAGATGTTCGGCCAACACGCCGGAGCCGTATTGCACCGGCAGGGAGTAGCCGGCGAACTCCATCATCTTGCCGCCCAAGCTGCGATGCAGCGCGTCGAGCGGCGTGGTGCGCAGCTTTGCCGGCGGGTCGGGTTCGATATTCAGGACGGGTTCGGCCATGGGCAAGGCTCCGGACGCAGGGTCGCCCGCTGACGGCTGTCAACAGGTGCGACCCCCCTCTGTCCGGGAAACCTGAGAGATTCGGGCGCGGTCGGGGCGCCGTTACTCCGTCGGTGCGGAGGCCACATGGACGGCCGCCGGCTTTCCAGAGGTCCTTAGCCCGGCGCGGTCCTGGGTGCCTGAGCGTTTCCGGGGGCCGGTTGCGCCTTCGGCGGCTGGGTGTGGCCAGCACTCTCCCGCGTGGGATAGTTTGGACATATCACATATGACGTGAATTGCCGCGCAGATCAACCATGCGTCGGCATCAATCGGGCTGGGGCCGCAACCGGCTGCGTCGGCTTGTGCCCGGGAACCAAGGCGGGCTGGTCGCGGCGCATTCGCTTTGCGGTCCTGTCCCATTTATCATGGCGATGGACGGAGCACAGCCATGCCGCATCACCATGACCACGAACACGGCCACACGCATGGGCACGCCCATGGGCATGATCATGCGCCGGCGAGCTTTGGCCGGGCGTTTGCGATCGGCGCCGGCGTCAATGCGGCGTTCGTGGCGCTTCAGGTCGCCTGTGGCCTGGCGGCGCATTCCGTCGCTTTGCTGGCCGACGCGGTGCACAACCTGGGCGACGTGCTCGGCTTGTTGATCGCATGGGGCGCGGCCTGGCTGACGGCACGGGCGCCCACCGCGCGACGGACCTACGGCTGGGGCCGCAGCAGCATCCTCGCGGCGCTGGTGAACGCGGTGGTGCTGCTGCTCGGATGCGGGGCGATTGGGGTCGAGGCGCTGCAGCGGCTGGCGGCGCCTACCCCCGTCGGCACCGGCCTGGTGATCGCGGTCGCGGCGGCGGGAATCGCGGTGAACGGCGGCACTGCGCTGCTGTTCATGCGCGGACGCAAGGGCGACCTTAATGTGCGCGGCGCGTTCGTGCACTTGGCGTCCGACGCGCTGGTGTCACTCGGCGTCGTGTTCGCCGGGCTGCTGATCCAGTTCACCGGCTGGCTGTGGCTCGATCCGGTGACCAGCCTGGCCATCGTCGCGGTCATCACCTTCGGCACCTGGGGCCTGCTGCGGCAGAGCGTCGACCTCGCGATGGATGCGGTGCCGGACGGCCTCGACCGCCCCGCGATCCAGGCGGCGTTGGCAGCGCTGCCCGGCGTGACCGAGGTGCATGACCTGCACATTTGGGGATTGAGCACCACCAGCACGGCGCTCACCGCGCATCTTGTGTCTGAATTGCCAGAGCCGGACCTGGTCGGACGGGCTTGCCTGCTGCTGCGCGACCGCTTCGGCATCGATCATGCCACGTTGCAGCTCGAAACCACCGAGGGCGCCGCCGCATGCGCCCTGCGCCCGGACCATGTGATCTAAAGCTGGGTAACTTAGCGCTGCGCGCGCTGCCGATTGTACTCCAGCTCCTCGGGTGTAAGCTGGAAGCCCACCTGAATCCGGTAGGCAGCCGCCGTCTTGTCCGGCCGCACCGGAACCCGCAGCTCCACATCATCGCCGGTCAGGCGCAGCCGGTCGGTGTTGGCCGGGAACTCGGCCCGTAGCGGGAAGACCTGCTTGTCCAAGATGCGCTCGCCGTCGAGCACCGCCACGAAGTAGGCGACCCGCGCCTCGCGACCGGGGGCGGCCGGGCCGCGGGTCAGCTCGATGCCCACCTGGACCGTCGTAACCACCGTGTCCGCCCCGTCCCGCTTGCAGTTGCCATTGATCCCGGTGATGCGCCCCGCCAGCGCGGTGTCGACCAGGTCGTGCGCACCTCCGCGAAAGCGCGACAGGTCGGCCGCGTCCCTTACGATGGCGGCGCCGGGGCAGGCGGGGGCAAAAGCGTCCTCGGTGCCGCCGCCGCAGCCGGCCAGCGCCAGCGAGGGGAGCGCCCCTACAATAAAGATACGCAGCCAAGCGTCGCGCAACGGGGGGGATAGGCGCATTGCAGGCATCCAGCTCTCCAGCCTTTGCCCCGCGCGTCGCCGGGCCATATGACGATGGTTGTAGCGATATGCGCGCGGCGGCATAGTGCGCCGAGCCTGCAAGCCGGATATCCATGCCCGAAATTCAAGAAGTCCAGCCAGCCCCGATCAACCGCCCACGCCCCGGCCTGCACGTCGTCCTTGCAGGGCCGCGCGGGTTCTGTGCCGGCGTGGACCGCGCCATACGCGTGGTGGAGGAGGCGATCCGCCGTTATGGCGCCCCGGTCTATGTCCGGCACGAGATCGTGCACAACCGTACGGTGGTGGAAGCCTTGGAGGCCCAGGGCGCGATTTTCGTCGAGGAGCTGGACGAGGTGCCAGCCGACGCCCACGTCGTGTTCAGCGCCCATGGCGTGCCGAAATCCGTCCCGGCCGAGGCGCAGCGCCGCAACCTGTCCTACCTCGACGCCACCTGCCCGTTGGTCAGCAAGGTCCACCGCGAGGCCGAGCGCCACTATGCCGGCGGCGGCCCCGGCACCCGCCATATCCTGATGATCGGGCATGCGGGCCACCCTGAGGTCGTCGGCACCATGGGCCAGCTTCCGCCCGGCAGCGTCACCCTGGTGCAGGACACCGCCGACGCCGAGGCTGTGATGCCCGCGCGTCCCGACCGGCTGGCTTTCATCACGCAGACCACCCTATCGGTCGACGACACCGCCGAGATCGTCGCCACGCTGCGCCGCCGCTTCCCCGCCATCGAGGGGCCGAAGCACGAGGACATCTGCTACGCCACCACCAACCGGCAGGCGGCGGTGAAGGCCATCGCGCCCGACTGCGACCTGGTGCTGGTGATCGGCAGCCCGAACAGCAGCAACTCGCAGCGGCTGCGCGAGGTGGCGGAGCGGGCCGGGGCGCGGCGGGCGATCCTGCTGCCGAAGGCGGACCAGCTCGACTGGGCGGCGCTGGAGGGGGTGCAGAGGCTGGGCGTCACCGCCGGGGCGTCGGCGCCGGAGACCTTGGTGCAGGAATTGCTGGGCCAGTTGGCCGCCCGCTACGCCCTGCGGATCGAGGAGCGGCAGGTGACGCAGGAGGACGTGGTGTTCAAGCTGCCGGCCCCGCTCTGCTGATTTTATAAGTGGCGGTTTACACCGAGGTCACCGACGAGGCATTGGCGGCGTTCCTGTGCAACTACGGCCTGGGCACCACCGTCGCGTTCCGCGGCATCGCCGAGGGCGTGGAGAATAGCAACTACCAGCTCCGCACCACGACCGGCGACTACATCCTGACCTTGTACGAGAAGCGGGTGGACCCGGCCGAGCTGCCCTGGTTCCTTGGCCTGATGGAGCACCTGGCCACCCGGGGCATCACCTGCCCGCAGCCCGTCCGCGGCCGGGATGGCGACGCGCTCCGCCACTTGGCGGACCGGCCCGCCTGCATCACCACGTTCCTGCCCGGCGTGTGGCCCCGGCGGGTCCGGCCCGAGCATTGCGGACCCGTGGGGCAGGCGCTGGCCGCCCTGCACCGGGCTGGCGCGGACTATGCGCCCTCGCGGCCCAACGCGCTGGGCCCGCAAAGCTGGGCGCCGCTGCTGGCCCGCAGCGCTGGGCGGGTGGACGAAATCCAGGCCGGACTGGGCGCAGAGCTTTCGGCGGCGCTGGACCGGATCGTGGGCGCCTGGCCCACCCAGTTGCCACGTGGGCACATCCACGCCGACCTGTTCCCGGACAACGTGTTCTTCCTGGATGGCCGGCTTTCTGGCCTGATCGACTTCTATTTCGCGGCGACCGATGTGCTGGCCTATGACCTGGCGGTCTGCCTTAATGCTTGGTGCTTCGAGTCCGATTATTCCTTCAATGTCACTCGCGCCCGGGCCATGCTGGCGGCCTATGACCGGGTGCGCCCGCTCGCTGCCGCCGAACGCGCCGCCTTGCCGGTGTTGTGCCAGGGCGCGGCGCTGCGTTTCCTGCTGACCCGGCTGTACGACTGGCTGCATGCCTCGCCGGGCGCGCTGGTGACGCGGAAGGACCCGATCGAATATTTGCGCCGCCTCCGCTTTCATTTGACGGCGCGGGACGAGCATGCCTACGGCATCTGAGGCCGCTCCCGCCGCTGGCGCAACCGTCGAGGTCTGGACCGATGGCGGCTGCAAGCCCAACCCTGGCCCCGGCGGCTGGGCGGCGATCCTGCGATTTGGCGCGCATGAGCGGGAGCTGCAGGGCGCCGAGCCGGCGACGACCAACAACCGTATGGAGCTGACGGCGGCGGCGGCGGCGTTGGAGGCATTGACCCGGCCCTGCAACGTCGTGCTGCACACCGACAGCGAGTATGTCCGCAACGGCATCACCCGATGGAGCACGGGCTGGGTGAGGCGCAACTGGCGCAATGCTTCGGGCGATCCTGTTGCGAACATGGATTTGTGGCGCCGCCTCCTGGCTGCGGCCAAGCCGCACACGGTGGAATGGCGCTGGGTGCGGGGCCATTCCGGCGACGCGATGAACGAGCGCGCGGACCAGCTTGCCACGGCGGCCCGGCAGGGGTTGGGCGCTTAGACTATTGAGGATGCAGTTGGTTTAATGCCCGCCGCCCGGGCTGCCTGACCTGGCCGGGGACAGGAACCCAATGCAGAGCAAGCTGACTGCCAGACCGGCGCCGATCAACAGGAAGCAATCGGCGTAACCCATGACCGTCGCCTGCCGCCGCACTTGGTTTGCTAGCCGGGCGAGCGCCTGGTCGGGGCCGACCACCTGCGCCATCTGCCCAAGCCGCTCGGTCAGCAGCACCGAATTCTGCGTGATCCGCTCGGCAATTGCCGAGAAGTGCCAGTGTTCCCGATGCTCTGCCACGGTCGCCAGTAGGGCGATGCCGAAGCTGCCGCCGAGGTTGCGCATCATGTTGAACAGCGCGCTCGCCGCCCCGGCCTGTGCGGGCAAGATACCGACGGTCGCCATCTGCGCCAGCGGCGAGATGATGAAGGGCTGGCCCAGCGCGCGCACGAGCTGCGACCATTTCAGTTGATCGATCCCCGTGTCGGCCGACATGCCGAAACCGTTCATCAGGCAGCTTATTGCAAACAACGATAGTCCGAAGGCGAGCACCAGCCGGCTGTCGAACGTGCGAAGGATCAGGGGCAGCAACGGCAGGATGGCGAGTTGCGGCAGCCCCATCCACATCTGCACCTCGCCGATCTGGAACGCGTTGTAGCCCTGCACGCGCGAAAGATAGAGCGGCAGGATGTAGATCGAGCCATAGAGCGCCAAGCCGCTGGCGAAGTTGACCGCGCATGCCGCGCCCAGCGAGCGCCGGCGCAGCAGGCGCAGGTCGATGAACGGCTCGCGCCGTGAGAGTTCGATCACCAGGAACGCTGAGATGAAGACCGCTGCGAGCACCGCGCAGAGCACGATGCGGCTGTCGCCGAACCAGTCCTTCCGCTGTCCCTCCTCCAGCACGTATTCGAGGCTGCCGAGCCCGACCGCCATGCAGGCGATGCCGGCCCAGTCGCCTCGGGCCAGCCGGTCGAGCCGCATCGGCTGGGGGTCCAGCCCCCACCAGATCATCGCGACCAATGCCGCGCCGGGGATCAGGTTGATGTAGAAGATCCAGTGCCACGAGTAGGTGTCGGTCAGCCAGCCGCCGATGGTCGGGCCGATCGCCGGCGCGAAGGTGACCGTCATGCCGAAGATCGCGCTGGCGATGGAGCGCTGCGCGCCAGGGATGCGCAGCAGCATGATCGTGAAGGCGGTCGGGATCAGCACGCCGCCGGTGAAGCCCTGGCCGACGCGGAACAGGATCATCTCGCTCAGGTTCGTCGCCAGGCCGCACAGCACGGAGAAGCACAGGAACAGGATGGCGTTGACCACGAGGTAGCGGCGCAGGCCGAACACGCCCGAAAGCCAGCCGGTCATGGGGATGACGATGATCTCGGCGATCAGGTAGCCGGTGCTGATCCAACTGCCTTCGTCCAGGCTGGCGCCCAACGTTCCCTGGATGTCGGCGAGGCTGCTGTTGGTGATCTGGATGTCGAGCACGGCCATGAAGGCCCCAAGCGAGCCGCCCAGGAACGCCACCCAGTCCCGCAGCCCCGCCTTGGTGCGCGGCGCGGCGCCAGTGGGGGCGAGGGCGCCGCTCATCGCTCCGACAGGGTCTGCAACGGGCCCGGCGGCGCCGTGCGGGTGTCGACCGCCGCGGTGACGGACAGCCCGGGGCGAAGCTGCGACAGGCGCGGGTCCGCGTCCAGCCGGATGCGCACCGGGACACGCTGCACGATCTTGGTGAAGTTGCCGGTCGCATTCTCGGGCGGCAGCAGGGCGAAGGTGGCGCCACTGCCGGGCGCGAAGCTATCCACCGTGCCGCGCAAAGGCTCGCCGCCCAGCATGTCGACGTCGAGGCTCACCGCCTCCCCCGCGCCCATGCGGGCAAGCTGGGTCTCCTTGAAGTTTGCGATCACGTAAAGGCCGGGCCCCATCGGCACCACGTTGAGCAGCCGGGTGCCCTGCTGGACGAACTGGCCGGCCCGCACGGTGCGGTCGCCGACCGCGCCATCGGTGGGCGCAGTGATCGTGGCGTAGGAAAGGTTCAGCGCAGCCTGGTCCGTGGCCCCGTTGGCGCGCAGCAGGGCGGCCTGGGCGCGGCCCAATTGCGCTTGCAGCACCGCGACCTGTTGCCGCGCGCCCTCGGCAGCCGCGCGGGCGCGTGTCGCGGCGGCATCGCGGCCCTTGATGTCGGCTTCGGCCTGCTGCGCCCGCTGCAGCGACCCGGTGCCGGTCCGCACCAGGTCCGAATAACGGGCGAAATCGGCCTTGGCGAAGGCTGCGGACGCGTCGGCGCTGGCGACGTCGGCGTCCGCAGCCGCAATCGTGCTGCCCTGCAACCGCAGTTGCGCCTGCAGGGACTGGATGTCGGCTGCGGCCGAAGCCGCGTCGGCGTGGGCCTGCGCCAGCGCAACCTGCAGGTCGCGGTCGTCCAGCCGTGCCAGCACGTCGCCGCGGCGGACACGCTGGTTGTCGCCCACGAGCACCTCGGCCACCTGCCCGGCGACGCGCGACGACACGGCGACCATGTCCGCCTGCACATAGGCGTCGTCCGTTCCTTCGAGGAAGCGCCCCGTCGTCCACCAGCCATAGCCATAGAACCCGGCCCCAAGCAACGCGGCCAGCGCCGCCGCTGCGATCAGCACGCGCTTGCGGGTGATCCGGGGCTTCGCCTGCACGCCGCCGGCGGCCAATGGGGCTTGGCTGACCAGCGGACGCTCGGCCGTCACGGGTTGCGAACCGTCCATCATTCCATCTCCGGCGCGGGAAGGCTGCTACGGAAGCCCTCGTTGTTCAGCAACTCGTCCAGCATGGCGCTGAACTGCGCCTTGCGGGTTGGGCCGAGCCGGTCGAAGAACCGGTCCTGCTCCGCCAGCGCCAGCAGCGCTGCACAGCGCGACAGAGCCGACCCGGCGGCAGTGAGCGCGATGCTGTTGGCGCGCGGATCGTCCGGATGCTGGGCACGGGCGACGAGGCCCTTGGCTTCGAGCGTGCGCAGCACCTTGCTTACCGTCATGCGGTCGATGTGCAGCTCGTCCGCAAGCCGGGTCTGCGACGGCGTCTCACCCAAGCTGGAGAGGTGCTCGGCCGCGCGCAACAGGAAGAACTGCATGTGCGTCAGGCCGGTTGCATCCAAAGCCGCTTCCAAGCGCCGCGTCCAGGCGTGCCGCAGCATCCACAAGCGGTAGCCGAAGCTGCGGTGGGGCAGCAGCTCTGCATCGTCCAATCTCGAAACCATACTGTCCATAAACTTATAATAAGCATAGATACAATTTTGTCAAGCGGTATGGACGGGCTAGGCGAACGAGCTTGCATTCAGGGGTCCGGCATCACATATCCCATCCAGATGGATGGCGAGTGGATGGAAAATTGACCGGAACGATGCAAGACATACGAACCAAGACGATCGATAGTGAAAAGATCACCATCAACCTGGGCTTCGTCGATCTCGGGCATGTCGACCTGATGGTGCGGGACGGCTTCTACTCCAACCGAACCGATTTCATCCGCACCGCCATCCGCAACCAGCTCGACCGCCATGCCGAAGTGGTCCGGCAATCCGTGGCACGGAGGACGCTTGACCTTGGCCTTCGCGCCTACAGCCGCCAGGAGCTTGAGGCGGTGCGGGACGCCGGGCACACGTTGCAAATCAGCGTGCTCGGACTGGCCACCATCGCCCGGGACGTGACGCCGGAGTTGGCCCGCGCCACCATCGCCTCGATCACGGTGCTAGGGGCGTTGCATGCCAGCCCCGAGGTGCGCGCCGCCCTTGCTGACCGAATGCGGTGACGCCCGCAGGCGCCGAACCGATCGGCAGCCGATAACCCGACCATCACGATTGAGTTGCGACGGAAGCCGATGCCGGTTCCGAACAGGGACGCCTGACCGGGTCCTCAACAGAAAGCCATGATCTCATGCCCAACAGGTTCCCTGGCCAATTCCCGAATGCAGACGGCGCCGACTGGCGCGCCAAGGCGGCAGCGGCGTTGCAACGCCCGTTCGGCAGCCAAACGGCATCGGGCGGCTCGGGACCGGAGCCACAGCGGCCCACCCTGGACAGGGCGGACGGAACAGGCGCCGGCCCTGATTGGCTGCGCTTCGTTCCCGCGGAAGTGCGCGGCCTGGTCCAGTCGCATTTGCCCAAAGGCATGGAGGACTTCATCGGCCAGGGCATGGACGGATATGCCGTGCCCGGCGGGCTGGCCCAGCCACCCGCGCCCGCGGTTGTCCTGCCCAAAGGCGCGCAGTTCCTATCGGGCACGTTCAACAATCAAGCCGGGAGCCGCCCCTACAAGCTACATGTGCCAAGCGGCTACACCGCCGGGCAGCCCGTGCCGTTGATCGTCATGCTGCATGGCTGCACGCAGTCGCCCGACGACTTCGCCGCCGGCACCGGCATGAATGCCGCGGCGGAGGAGCAGACATGCCTGGTCGTGTATCCCGGGCAGCCCGCAAGCGCCCATGCGCAGAAGTGCTGGAAGTGGTTCAGTGCCGAGGACCAGCAGCGCAATAAAGGTGAGCCATCGCTCATTGCGGGTATCACGCGGCAAGTGATGCGGGAGTATGCGGTCGACCCCAAGCGCGTTTATGTCGCCGGGCTGTCGGCAGGCGGTGCGGCGGCGGCCGTGATGGGCGATGCGTACCCGGATTTATATGCCGCCATCGGGGTGCATTCCGGACTCGCTTGCGGGGCGGCCCGCGACGTGCCCTCGGCCCTTGCTGCGATGAAGCGGGGCAGTGGTCCCGCCGCGCACCGCCCTTCGCACCCTGGCGGGCAGCGTCGGATGGTTCCAACGATCGTGTTCCACGGCGACCGGGACGCCACCGTCAGCCCGCGCAACGGCGACGATGTCGTCGCACAATCGGCGCAGGACGCGGTGTTGCGCGCGCGCGCGCAGAGCGGGCAGGTTCCCGGCGGCCACGCCTACAGCCGGACGGTTCACGCCGATGAGGCCGGACAACCGTTGATCGAGCAGTGGGTCGTCCATGGCGCTGGCCACGCCTGGTCCGGCGGACGTATCGCGGGCTCCTACACGGACCCGCATGGTCCGGACGCCACGCGGGAGATGCTGCGCTTCTTTATGGAGCATCCGCACCCGGCGCCGACGCAAGCCGCATAGCCATGCGCAGGGCCGGTGCCGAAACGGTGCCGGCCCGGCGCCTTTTAGGCTAGAAGCTCCACCCGGCATCCACCACCCATGTCTGGCTGGTGCAAAGCCGGCTGTCCTCCGCCGCCAGCCAAAGCGCCAGGCGCGCAACATCGGCCGGGAACACCTTCTCCTTGAGGCATTGCGCCTGCATCAGATCCCGCTCCGCGTCCGCGGTCAGCCACAGCTCGATTTGGCGCTGCGTCATGATCCAGCCCGGGATGATGCAGTTCACCCGGATGCGGTCCGGCCCCAGGTCGCGCGCCAGGCCGCGGGTCAGGCCCTCGATCCCCGCCTTTGCCGTGGTGTAGGCCGGCATCCCGCCCTGGCCGACGTGCCAGCTCACCGACCCCATGTTGATGATCGAGCCGCTTCCGGACGCGCGCATCATCGGCAGCACCGCCTGGGCTGCGAAGAACTGGTGCCGGAGGTTGACCTGCATCCGGTCCTCCCAGAACTCGACCGTCACGTCCTCGATGCGGTGGCGTTCGTCGTGGGCGGCGTTGTTGACCAGCACCGACACCGGGCCAAGGCGCTCGCCGACGGTGGCGACCGCCTGCTGCAGCGCCGGGATGTCGCGCAGGTCGACGGGCAGGAACAGCGGCGGCGGGCACCCTTCGGTCGCCAGCCCATCGGCGAGCGCCCGCCCGGCCTCCTCCTGCCGGTCCACAAAGGCGACCTGCGCCTCCTGGCGGGCGAAGTGCTCCACCAGCGAAGCGCCGATGCCGGTGGCGCCCCCGGAAATGAACACGACCCGGCCTTGCAGGCTGGGATAGCGGGCGAACTCGGTCATCAGGGTGGCTCCCATGCTTCAGCCTGTGCGCAGCGCGCGGTATTCGCGGCGCACGATGTCCATCAATTCCGCGACCGAGGTCGACTTCGCGCTGTTCTCGTATGTCACGGTGCCGCGCTGCATCAGCATGATGCGGTCGGCGATCTCCAGCGTCTGCGCGTAGTTGTGCATGATCATGACGATCGAGAGGTCCCCCGCCGCCTTCAGCCGCAGGATCAGGTCGATGATCAGCCCGGCCTCGCGCGCGCCCATGGCGGCGAGCGGCTCGTCGAGCAGCAGCACGCGCGCCTTGCTGTTGACCGCCCGCGCGACCGCGATGGCCTGGCGCTGGCCGCCCGACAGCCGCTCGACCGGCAGCGCCACGGACGGGATGTGCACGCCGATGCCTTCGAGGCAGGCCTCGGCCTGGCGGCGCATCTCACGGTTGTTCAGCAGCCGGAACGGGCCGGGGTAGAGGATTTCCCGGTTGAGGAACAGGTTGTGATAGACGCTGAGCGAGTTGGCCAACGCGAGGTCCTGGTAAACGCACTCGATGCCGAGGCTGCGGGCGTGGTCCACCGAGCGCAGCGCCACCTCGTTCCCGCCGACGAACAGCCGGCCTTCGGTCGGGGCCTGGTAGCCGGTCAGGATCTTCATGAGCGTCGATTTCCCGGCGCCGTTGTCGCCCAGGATGCCGAGGATTTCGCCTTGCTCCAGGCGCAGCGACACCCCTTGCAAAGCCGTGACCGCGCCGAAGCGTTTGACGATGCCGTCCGCGCGCAATGCTTCGGCCATGCTCAAGCGCCGCTGCGGCGCAGACGGCCGACATGGATGTTGAACAGCATCGCGGCCAGGATCGCGGCGCCTAGGATGATGTTGAAGGTGAACGCGTTGATCCCGATCAGCGTGAAGCCGTCGCTGAGCACCCCCAGCACGAATGCGCCGATCAGGCCGCCCACGATCGTGCCGGAGCCGCCGGCCAGCGGCGTGCCGCCGATCACCCCCGCGGCGACCGCCAGGAACATGATGCCGTTGCCCCCGGCCTGCGGATCGATCGAGGAGATACGGAAGCTTTCCAGGATTCCCGTGAGCCCGGCGAGCATCGCCGCGATCATGAAGTTGCCGATCTTGAGCCGGTTGACGCGGATGCCTGCCTCGGCCGCGCCCACCGGGTTGGCCCCGGCTGCGATGGTGTGCAGGCCCCATCGGGTCCGGCGCAGCACGGTGTGCATCACCGCCACCACCACGACCGCCCAGATGATCTCGCTGTAGCCCCAGTTGCCGAAGATGGCGGCGAACACCGGGTCCTCCGGCGCCTCGACCGGCGTGCCGTGCGACAAGGTGAGCGTCAGCCCGTTCAGCAGGAAATTGGTGCCGAGCGTGGTGATGAACGACGGCACCAGCAGGGCCACGGTGATGAACCCGTTGCACAGGCCGATCAGCGCGCTCGCCGCCAGCGCCAGCAACACTGCGGCCGGAAGCGGCACGCCGGCCTGGTTGGCGAAGTGCATGACGAATGGCGCCAGGGCGAACACCATCCCCGCCGACAGGTCGATCTCGCCGCCGATCATCAGCATGATCTCGCCGCACGCGATGATCGCAGCCGGCGCCACGAATTGCGACAGGTTCTGCAGGCTGGCGTCGGTCAGCAGGAAGTCGTGGTTGGCCCATTCGAAATACGCGACCAGAATGATCGCGACGACGAGGATGCTCAGTTCCTGCCAGCGCAGCGCCGTGTCCAACAGGCTGGGCCGGGCGCTCCGGCCGGGTCCGCTCACGGGCGGGAGCCTAGGTTGCAATCGGGCCGGAACGCGGCACGATCTCGTGCTTATCAGATTTGCCCTCGTAGCGGGTCGCGGTCGTCAGGTAGAGCCCAACGCTGTCCTTGGTGACGAATTTCAGCCCGGTGTTGCAGTCGGCAGGTCCGACCAGGCCGCCCGAGGCCAGGAAGGCGAACATCTGCATGACGGTGTAGAAGCCTTGCAAATATGGCTGTTGGTCGATGGTGAAATCCATGGCCCCGGCCTGGATCAGCGCCAGCGTGCGCGGCAGCAGGTCGAAACCGCCGCCCTTGACGCCCTTGGCCGCCAGCCCGTGCTTGTTCATCGTCTCGGCGACGCCCTGGGTGGTGCCGCCGTCGACCGCGAACATGCCCTTGACGTCCTGATGGCCGAGATAGAACGACTCCACCTTGGACAGCTCCTCGTTCACCGTGGCGCCGGACGCGATGACCTGCACGTCGTAGTTCTTGCCCGACTTCTTGATGGCGTCCTGCGCGCCGTCGATGCGCGGCTGGATGTTCAATGCGCCCGGCGTCGCGATGAACAGCGCGATCGTGCCGCTGTCGACCAGCTTGGTGATGCGCTGCCCCATCAGTTGCCCGGCCTGGTATAGGTCCTGGCCGACATAGGCGAGCCGCTTATTCGCGCTGCCCGCAGGCGAGTCGGCGTTGTAGGCGAATACCGGGATTCCCGCGGCAAGCGCCCGGTCGATCGGGGCGTTGAATGCCTTTGGGTCGATGATCGGCACCGCGATCGCGCTGGCCTTGGCGGCCACCGCCGCGTTCATCGCGTTGACCATCTCGGCCACGTCCGAGTTCGCCGACCCTGTCCACTGGTGGTCGCATCCGAGCAGGTCGCACGCATCCTGCAGACCGTACTGGGTGGGGACGAAGAACGGGTTGGTCGTCACGTGGTTGACGAACACGAAGCGCCAGCGCGGATGATCGGGGAATGGGTTCGCGTCCGCCGCCCGAGCCGTCCGTGCCCCAGCCAGCAGCGCCATTGCCGAACCGAGCGCCGCCCCTTGCAGCACGCCGCGCCGCGCTGGGCCGGGCTGCGCCTGCGAAGCCGCGGCCAGGCTACTTGCGTCGTGCACATCCGTCATGGCTTCGTCTCTCCCGCAGCGTTATTGCTTTGTTGATCGTTTTGATGCTGCGCTTGCCGATTATTGGCTGTCAAGCATACGGGATGGCGCAATTCTGATAACGTAATCAGGTCGATTGGCCCCATGCCTGTGCCACGGGTCAACGCCGCCCGGGTATTCCACGCCCTTGATGCGCGTTGAAGCCGGCCCCAACCCTTAAACCTTCTTCGCGTTCCAGAAGATCGGGAACGGGCTGTCCAGCACGTCCACGACATTGTCCCGCATCGCCGCCGGCTGGAAGAATTGGCCCAGCGGCACAAACGGCGCCTCCTCCCACACTGTCTCCTGGATCGCATCCGTCGCCCGCTTGCGCGCCGCGTCGTCCGGCGCGTTGAACCAATCGGTGCGGAGCTGCTCGATGCGCGGGCTGGTCGGCCAGCCGAACCAGGCGTTCTGGCCGTTGCCGAGGATCGGGTAATGCCCGCCGGGGTCGGCGGTGTTCAGCCCCTCCCATCCCGTGCAGAAAATGCTCCAGCCACCCTTTTCCACCGGCTCCTTGCTCGCCCGGCGCTGCACCACCGTGCCCCAATCGCTCGCCTGGTAATCGACGTTCAAGCCGAGCTTGATCAGCAGGTCGCGCGTGACCTGGCAGAACGCCTCCAGCCAGGGATAGTCGGTCGGCGAGATGATGACGATCTTTTCGCCCTTATAGCCTGCCTCCGCCACCAGGCGCTTGGCCGCCGCCATGTCGCGCGGCCCGGTGACCGCGTCCATGCCGACATCCGTGGCCGCCGGCGACCCCGGCGTGAACACGCCGACGCCGGTCTGATAAACGCTGGTGTCGTCGCCATAGGCGGCCTGCATGAACGCGCTCTGGTCGGCCACGCGCAGCACGGCCTGGCGCATCTTCGGGTTGTCGAACGGCGGATGCAGCGAGTTGAACCGGATGATTTCGATGGCGCCGATGCTGGTCATCGGCACAACCTTCACGCCCCGCATCCGGCGAAGCTGCGGCAGCAGATCGGCAATCGGCGTCTGCCACCAGTCTTCCTCGCCGGTCTGCATGGCGGCGGCGGCGGTCGCGGAATCGGGGATGATGTTCCACTCGACACGGGCGAAATGCACGGCCTTGCCGCCGGCGGTGAAATCCGCGGGCTCCTGCCGCGGCACATACCCGTCGAACCCTGCATAAACCGCGAGCGAACCCGGCGTCCATTCCTCACGCACGAAGCGGAACGGCCCGGAGCCGGTGAAATCGGTGATCTGGGTGAAAGCGTCGGTCTTGGCCACCCGCTCCGGCATGATGAAGCACACGTTGGCGGCGGGTTTCGCCAATGCGCTCACCAGCAGGGGGAACGGTTTTTTCAGCTTGACCGTGAAGCTGCGGTCGTCAGGCGCCGCCATGCCGTCCAACTGCGCCGCAAGCCGCTGGCCGAAGCCGTCCCGCTTGCTCCACCGGGCGATGGAGGCGACGCAATCGATGCCGCGCACCGGGGCGCCATCGTGGAACCGCAGGCCTTCGCGAAGCCGGAAGGTCCAGGTGAGCTTGTCGTCCGACAGCTCGTAGCCCTCGCACATCTGCGGCTTGGGCATGAGCCTTGCGTCGACGCCGAACAGCGTGTCGTAGATCATGAAGCCGTGGTTGCGGGCGACGGTGGTCGTGGTCCAGATCGGGTCGGGGTTGGCGAGGTTGCCCTCGGGGATGAACTTCAACGTGCGCTTGCCGGCGGCCTGGGCAATCGAGGGCCTCGGCAACGCGCTGGCGAGCGCGGCGCCGGTGAGGAGGGTTCGTCGTTTCATGGATTGTGGCTCCGCTTACATCCTATTGGGCAAGCAAGCGAAGTGCCAAGGAAGCGGTATCGGCCCAGATGATTTTATCTGAACCTGGGCTGGACGTTTCACGACGAGCCGGATGTTGACAGGCCGCATGATCCATCGCTCAGTCACGCCATCCTCAATAGAGGCAAAAACAAGACGGCTTGGATCGGTCCTGAACGAAGGGAATGCAGGATTTGCTGAACCAAAAACGCGTATTGGTCCCGGTGAGCATGGGGCCGGAGGGCGTGCAACTGCTGGAGCGTCGCCCGGACCTGCAAGTCACCCGCTACGACCCGGCTATCGCAGCCGCCGAGTTCCATGCCCTGCTGCGCGACACCGCCGCCATCGCGCTGTCCTGGACGCCATTCCGTCCGCCGGAACTGGCGGCGGCGCCGCGGCTTGAGGTTGTCGCACGGCTCGGCGTCGGCTTCGATGCGGTGGACGTTCCGGCCCTAACCGCGCGCGGCGTCCCGCTCATGGTGGCCGGCACCGCCAACTCCCGGTCGGTTGCCGAGCACGCCCTGCATCTCATGTTCGCACTGGCGAAACGGGCGGCGGAGATGGACCGGCGGGTGCGCCAGGGCATCGGCCATGACCGCCTGTCTGGCCTGGGGGGCGAGGTGTCGGGCAAGACGGTGCTTGTCGTGGGGTTCGGCCGCATCGGCTCCCGCACGGCGCCGCGCTGCCGAGCGATGGAGATGGAGGTGCTGGTTTATGACCCCTTCGTCGACGGCGACACGGTTCGGGCCGCGGGCTACGAGCCGGTCGGCGACTTGGATGCGGCGCTGCCCCGCGCCGACTTCGTCACGATCCATTGCCCGAAGAATGCTGCGACAATCGGCCTGTTCGGCGCGGCGCGGCTAGCGCTGATGCGGCCGGGCGCGTTCCTGGTCAACACCGCGCGCGGCGGCATCGTCGACGAGACGGCCCTCGCGGCGGCGCTGCGGTCCGGCCATTTGGGCGGCGCTGGGCTGGACGTGTTTGATCCGGAGCCTCCGGACCCGGCGCATCCGCTGCTGCAGATGGAAACGGTGATCGCTTCGCCGCATATGGCCGGCGTCACCCGTGAAGCCTGGGCTGCGATGTCGGCGACGACGGCGCTGAACATGCTGGGCGTGCTGGACGGTGCGCCCAACCGCGGCAACGTCGTCAATCCCGAGGTTTTGCCCGCGGCTGAATAGCGGCGTGCATTCCGGAGCTTAGGCGCAAGCCTTAGTGCCGACCGCCGAAGCCGCCGCCCCGGCCGCCAAAGCCGCCGCCGAACCCACCGCCATGGAACCCGCCACCCCGGAACCCCCCATCGCGGAACCCCCCATCGCGGAACCCCCCATCGCGAAACCCATAATCCCGGTAGCCGCGATACCCATGGCCGCCGTAGAACCCGCCAAACCCAACGCCATAAAAGCCGAACGCTCCAAAATCGTTGTAGAACCCTGGAAAGCCGAACCCCGCCCCGGCGTAGATCGGGTAGGCCGGGTAGTAACTATACAAAACCGGCGGCGCCGGAGCGAGCGGCTCGATGGTGTTCTGCCGCGCCGCCATGCAGCGCAGGTAGATGACGCCGGGCGGCATCGCCAAGGCCGCGGCCGGGTCCCCTTGAGCCTGGTCCTGATCCGGGGCGGGTTGGGCCGGCGCACTGGCTGGCAACGTCACGGCAGCGGCCCGGCAAGCTGTGTCATCCGCATGGAACTGTGCCTCGGTCTTGGCGGGGCCGGGGATGGCGACCAACGGCACTGGCTGGGGCGGCGATTGGGATGCCGCCGCGCAACCGGCCAGCAAGGCGGCCAGCGGCATCATCTTGAACATTGCGGTCAGCCGCATGTCCCATACTCCTTTAATATGCTTTATAGATTCGCACGCTGCAGGCTGGCTGCAAGAGCCGTATGGCTCAGCTTCATCAGCAAGCAGAAAGGAGCGCCGTGCGATGATTTCCGAACTCCATTATGCGACCCTCGCGCTGGACGAACCGGCGGAGCATGTGCTGCGCGTGCGGCTGCACCGGCCCGAGTCCGCCAACGCCCTGAACACGCAGATGGGCCTCGACCTGCTCGACCTGTGGGACCGGGTCAATGCGGCGCCGGCCCAGTATCGCTGCATCATCCTGACCGGCAGCGGCGAGCGCGCCTTTTGCGCCGGCGGCGACCTCAAGGAGCGCAACGGCATGACCGACGAGGCGTGGCAAGCGCAGCACCTTATTTTCGAGCGTGCGGTCCGGGCGCTGCTGGCCTGCCCAATTCCGGTGATCGGCGCGGTGAACGGCGCGGCTTATGGCGGCGGCTGCGAACTGGCGCTGTGCTGCGACTTCGCCTACGCGGCCGGAACGGCGAAGTTCGCGCTGACCGAGGTGACCCTAGGCATCATGCCGGGCGCAGGCGGCACGCAGAACCTGCCGCGCGCGGTCGGTGAGCGCCGGGCGAAGGAGATCATCCTCACCGGCCGTCCGTTCAGCGCCCATGAGGCGCTGGAATGGGGCATGCTCAACCGCGTTTGCCCGGCGGGCGAGCTGCAGGAGCAGGCGCTCGACACCGCATGCCGCATCGCCGCCAACGCGCCGATCGCCACGCGGCAGATCAAGCAGTCCGTGCATTTCGGGCTGCAGATGGACCTGCACACGGGGACCATGTTCGAGATCGAGGCCTATAACCGCCTGGTCCCGACCGAGGACCGGCACGAGGGCGTGGCGGCGTTCAACGAGAAGCGCAAACCGGTGTTCAAGGGACGGTAGAGGGGACGGGGGCATTCGGGACCTGGCAACACAGCATCCGAACTCGAATAGTCACTGCCCGTCGCCGAGGTCCTCGTGCCAGGTCCGGCCGTCGCGCTCAATCAGGGCGATGGCGGCGGTGGGTCCCCAGCTTCCGGCGGCGTAGGGCCGGGGGCGGTCGGCGCGGCTGGCCCAGGACTCCATCACCGGCGTCACCCATTGCCACGCCGCCTCCACCTCGTCCCGCCGCATGAACAAGGTCGAGTTGCCGCGCACCGTGTCCATCAGCAGCCGTTCGTATGCGTCGGGGAACCGTCCGCCAAAGGTTTTCTCATAGCTGATGTCGAGCCCGGTGGGCCGGAGCTGCAGGCCGCCGGGGCCGGGCTCCTTGGTCATCATCTCAAGCCGCATGCCCTCCTCCGGCTGCAGGCGGATAATCAGCTTGTTGGACGCCAGCGTATGCTCCTTGGGGAAGATGGAGAACGGCAGGCTGCGGAACTGCACCACGATCTCGGACACCTTCTGCGGCATACGCTTGCCCGTCCGCAGATAGAACGGCACGCCCGCCCAGCGCTGGCTGTTGATCTCGGCCTTCATGGCGACGAAGGTCTCGATGCTGCTCTCGTTGTGGCCGAGGTCGGCGAGGTAGCCCGGCACCGGCTTGCCGTTGACGGCGCCCGCGATGTACTGGCCGCGCACCGTCAACCCGGGAATTTCATACGGCTCGGGGTAACGCAGGCTGCGCAGCACCTTCAGCTTCTCGTCGTGCACCGCGTCGGCCTCCAGCGACACCGGCTGCTCCATGGCGAGCAGGCACAGCAACTGCAGCAAATGGTTCTGCACCATGTCGCGCAATGCGCCGGAGTGGTCGTAATAGCCGCCGCGGCCCTCGACACCGACCGTCTCGGCCACGGTGATCTGCACGTGGTCGATGACGTCGGCGTTCCACAGCCGCTCGAAGATCGTGTTGGCGAAGCGCAGCGCCAGCAGGTTCTGCACCGTCTCCTTGCCGAGGAAATGGTCGATGCGGAAGGTGCGCGCCTCGGGGAAGCACTGCCCGACCTCGTTGTTGATGGCGCGGGCGGAGTCGAGGTCGCGTCCGATGGGCTTTTCCAGCACCACGCGGGCCTCGCCGGAGTTGAGGCCGTTGCGTGCGATCGCCTGGCAGATGGGTCCGAACAGGTCGGGCGACGTCGCCATGTAGAACACCCGCACCCGGTCGGGCGACAGCAGCTCCCGCAGTCTCGACCAGTCCGCGTCGGCCGCGGCGGCGTCGAGCTGGACGTAGTGCAGCATGGCGTAGAAGCCCGCCTCGGCCGCGCCCTTCAAGCTGGATTTCTCGACGTATTGCCGCAGCGCATCGGCGGCGCGGCTGCGGTAGGCATCGGTCGAAAGCTCCGACCGCGCCACGGCGATGATGCGGGACTCCGCGGGAATCTGGCCGTCGAGGAAGCGGTGATACAGCGCCGGCAGCAGCTTGCGCAGCGTCAGGTCGCCGGTGCCGCCGAAGATGACGAATTCGAACGGCGGGACCGGGATGATCTTCGACATGGGGCGATGCACCTGCTGTGGCGATGCCGACACGGTTAGCACGCCTCGGCGCGCTTGCCAGGGCCGGTCAGGCGTCCGCGCTAGTGGTCTGATGCCAACGCCTGCTTCATGGCGTTGGCTGAATCAGCCCACCAAACAAAGCTAGTGCTCTGACGCAGACTGCTTCCTATGTCTGCGTCAGAGCACTAGAACGGCCAGCGCGAGCTGGCGCCCTCCGCGCGGGCCGCGACCAGGAGCTTGGCCATCGCCTGGTTGGGGCCTTCCTGCGCCGCCGTCCGCTCGATCTCGGCCCAGTCGAACCGAGTTGTGTCGGTGGCCCGGTCCCATTGCGCCGCGGGCTTCGCCGGGGCCGCCGGGTAGGCCGTCTCGGCGGCCGGAGCGTCCCCTTCGGCCGGAGCCGGGCCAACAGCGGCCTCGAGCGGGTCCACGTCCGCCACGGTTTGCGTTGTTGCGTCGCTCTGGAACACCGAGGATATCGCGGCCTTCGCTGGCCGTTTCGGCGTCCGGCCCTGAGGCTCCGGAGCGGGGAGGGGGATTACTTTCGGCGTGCGTGCCATATGCGGCCTTTCTGGTGAGGACGGCCAGTTACGCCATCAATGCCGGCGGGGTCCAATAGTATCGATGAGAACGTGGTAATGCACCGGTGATCCCCGTGTTGGCATCCCCAGCGCCGCCGCGCCGTTGAGTGCCGCACAAGCACGGGAGCATCCAACCATGATCACCACGCGGCTGCACGGAGCCATCGACTACGCGGTGGCTGCATTGCTCGGCAGCCTGGCCATTTCGCGCGGGCTGCCGCCGCCGGTCAGGGCCACCCTCGGGACCGCCAGCCTGTTCCACACGGGGTACGCCGTGGCGACCGACTACGAGGCTGGCCTGTCGCCCCGGCTGACCATGCGCCAGCATTTGGCGCTCGATGCCGCCGGGGGCGCGGCGTTGTGCTGCGCCGGACTGCTGATGCGCCGGCAACCCGCGGGCGCCCGCGCGCTGCTGGTCGCCCTGGGCTTGTCCGAATTGGCCGTGGTCGCGCTCAGCAGCGCGAAGCCCACGAGCGGCCCGGGCGGGGGCACGGACCTGGCAAGCCGGATGCTGGGCGATTCCGCAACGGCGGCCGCCGACGTGGGTTATCCGCCGCTGGACACGCCCAAGCCGGTTGCAGACGGCGTTTTCGTCGTTGACAGCACCTTGTCCGGCCTCATGGGGCGGATCGTTCCGGCCCGCATGACGGTCATCCGCCTGCCGGATGGTGGCCTGCTGCTGCATTCGCCGACCCAGTTCAGCGTCGGCCTCAAAAATGAATTGGAGAAGCTCGGCCCCATCCGGCACCTTGTCGCGCCCAACATCGCGCATTGGATGTTCCTGCAGGCGTGGCAGCGCGCCTGCCCGGATGCAACGACCTGGGCGGCGCCCGGCCTGCGTGAGCGGTCGTCGGTGCAAAAGAGCGGCGTGCGGCTGGATCACGACCTGTCCGACGTTGCGCCGGCCGAATGGGGTGGTGCGATCGAGTTGGCGACGGTGCCGGGCGGTTTCGGCTTCCACGAGGTTGCGCTGTTCCACCGGCCCACCCGCACGCTGGTGCTGACCGACCTTGTGCTGAACCTGGAAGCGCCGAAGGTCCCGGCGCCGTTGCGCCCGCTGGCGCGGCTATTTGGCATCGTCGCGCCCGACGGCATGCCGCCGCCTTACCTACGGGCCGTGATCAACCGGCGACGGCAGGAGGCCGCCGAAGGCGCGTCGCGGCTGCTCGCGCTGCAGCCGGAGCGCGTCATCTTCGCGCATGGACGCTGGTTCGAGCGGGACGGCACGGCCGCGCTGCGGCGCTCGCTGCGTTGGCTGCTGGATTGAGCTGCGGACCCATCGCAGCGCGCCCGCAGCTAGATTTCCAGCTCCAACAGCACGTGGATCGCCGCTTTCTGCCAGTGCATCCCGGCATGCAGGGAGGCATAGACGCCGCCCTGCAGGGCCTCGGGCGCCACGAACTTCAGCGCGCGCAGGCCGGGCAGCTCGTATCGCCGCGTCGGACCCGGCGCTACGGCGTTCAGGGCGCGCTGGGCCACCTCCGCCGTCACGGCCCGCTCCAGCCGGGCATAGCCAGCGTCGTCGCGCGCAACCAAGGTCAGGTCGAGCGCGCTGCCCTTGTCGCCGGATCGCCCGGCCGCGATGTCTGAGACCTTCATGGCGCTTCCGTCCAAATGGTTCGGGTGGCGACCAGCTCGCGGGGTATGAGGCCGCTGACGACCTCGATGCGGCGGCGTCGTTCGCTGCGCACGCCGCCGCCGGCGGACGGGCCTGACAGGGTCAGGGCATAGACCTCGTCCTCTACAACCTGCGCCTCCTCGTTGTCGGCGCAGCGGGCGGAAACATGGACGCGGACCTCCGGCAGGCTGCCCACCAACGGGATCGACGCGCCGCCGAGCATCGTGTTCACGCCGACCAGGTCCACCCTGATGTCCTCGGCGCGCCAATCGCCCAGCCGAAGGCACAGCGTGTCGGCGGCACGCTGTGCGCGTTCTTGCGCGCCGGTGCCGGCGAAGCCAATCTCGACGTCCGCGATCACGCCGCGGGCCTCCACGAACCCGGCGACCTTCAGGTGCGTCGGCCGTCCGGCATGGCGTGCCCCGGTCATCCGCACGCGGTTGCGGCCGACCTCCTCGAAGCGGACGCCGGAGAAGTCGACGATGGCGTCGGGCGTGATGTAGGCAGCGGGATCGTGCACCTCGTACAGCAGTTGCAGCGTGCAGGTCATGGCGTCGACGATGCCGGGCTCGCCGTCGAGGATGGTGAGTTCCGCGCTGCCGTCGCGCATGACCCGCGCCAACGGGTAGGCCAGGCGCGCGAGGTCGGACGCAGGCAGGCCGGGGCCGTCCGGCGGCTGGAAGTTGCCCCCGGTGAGCTGGCCCGTGCACTCCAGCAAGTGGCCGACGGTGAGTGCGCCGGCCAGGGCGGCGTCACTGCCGTCGAGGCTCGGGAGCAAGGCGGCGGCGAACAGGCCGGAGTCGGCGACGCGCCCGGTCACCACGACATCGGCGCCCCCTGCGACGGCGTCATGCAATGCCTCCGCGCCGAGATAGGCGTGCGCGCCGAGCAGGACGCCCTGCACCGGGTCCTCCCAGGCGATGTGCCCGCCCAGCGCCATGACGTCGTCGCCCTCGATTGCGGCGACCCGTGCGCCGCGGCAGCCGAGTTTGCCGGCCAGGGCGGCAATGGCGCGTCCGGCAGCGGCAGGGTTGGCAGCGCCGAGGTTGGAGATGATCCGGCAACGCCGCGGCAGCGCCACCGGCAGCAGCGGGGCGAGGCGGCGTCGCAGCCTGGGGTCCGCGCCCGCCTCGGGGTTCGCCTGCCTGGCTGCGAGGGCAGGGACCAGGGTGCGCTCGGCGAGGCATTCCAGCACCACCGCGTCGACCTGGCCGGACGCCGCCAGCGCGACGGCCGGGTCGATGCGGTCGCCGGCGAACCCGGCCCCGGCCGCGACGGTGTAGGCCGGCGCCGAATCCACGCTCATAACGGCGCCTCCGACAGGCCGAGATAGGTGCGCTGCACCTCGGGGTCCGCCAGCAGCGCCGCGCCGCCTGCGGTCTTCAGGATGCGCCCGTGATCCAGCACATAGCCGCGCTGCGCCATGGCGAGCGCATCGGCGACGTTCTGCTCGACCAGCAGGACGGTGAGGTTTTTGGCGCGGATCAGCCGCTCGATCAGCTCGAACAAGCGCTCGACCATGATCGGCGCGAGGCCAAGCGAGGGTTCGTCCAGCATCAGCAGCTTGGGCAGCCCCATCATGGCCCGGGCGATCGCGCACATCTGCCGCTCGCCGCCGGAAAGCTGGCCGGCGAGCTGGCCCTGGCGCTCCGCGAGGATGGGGAAATAGGTCAGCACCTCGGCAAGCGTGCGCCGAAGCTGGAGGCGGGCCGCCTTGTGGTAGGCGCCGAGTTCGAGGTTCTCAAGCACGGTCATGAACGGGAACAGCCTGCCGCCTTCGTGCACCACGACCAGGCCGGCCGCCGCGGCTTTGTGGGCGGGCGCCCGGCTGATATCGACGCCGTTGAACATGATGCGGCCGCGGCGGACCGGCAGGTGCCCGGAGATGGTCAGCAGCAGCGTGGTCTTGCCAGCGCCGTTCGCGCCGACGACCGCGACCATCTCGCCCTTGGCGACCGACAATGTCACCCGGTGCAGCACCGTCGCTTCCCGATAGCCGGATTCGAGGTTTTCGACCGAGAGGAACGGAATGCCCGTCCCCAGGCCATATGCGGTTTGCCCGTCTTGATAACTCAATGCCGGCGCTTTCCCAAATACGCTTCGACCACGGCCGGCGCGTTCAGGATATCCTCCGGGCTGCCCTCCGCGATCATGACCCCGTGGTCGAGCACGACGACTCGCTGCGACAGCGCACGCACCACTTTCAGGTTGTGCTCGATCACCAGCAGCGTCAGGCCGCCGCGATGCAGCCGGCGGAACATCTCGATCGTGGCAGCGACCTCGCTCTGGTTCAGGCCCGCCATGACCTCGTCGAGCAGGATGATCGCCGGCTGCAGCGCCAAGGCGCGTGCGACCTCCAAGCGGCGCTGCTCGCCCAATGACAGCTCGCCAGCGGGCCGGCCGGCGCATTCGGCGAGGCCGACATCCCCAAGGATGCGCAGCGCCAGCGGTTCCGCGTCGGCGAGGCGGCGGTGGTGCAGGAATGCGCCCACCATCACGTTCTCCAGGGCGGTCATGCTGGTCAGCGGACGGGTGATCTGGAAGGTGCGGCTCATGCCGCGGCGGGCGCGCTGGTGCGGCGCCAGGCCGTTGATCCGCTCGCCGCAGAAGCTGACCTGGCCATTGGTCGGCTTCAATTGGCCGGTCAGCAGGTTGAACAAGGTGGTCTTGCCGGCACCGTTCGGCCCGATCACGGCGACGACCTCGTTGCGCGCGACCGCGAACGAAACCCGGTTCACGGCGACCAATCCGCCGAACCGCTTGGTGACGCCCTCGATCGCCAGCACCGTCTCCGTCATCGCGGCATGGCCCGGTGCTGCCATGCGCGAAACCCGGACGCGAGCATTCCGGCGATGCCGCGGCGCATGAAACGCGCCGCCAGGACCATCGCCACCCCGAGCACGATCAGATGCGCGCCGGGCCAGATGCCGCCGAGGGTGGCTTGCAGGTAGCTGCCGAGCGGCACGACCAGCGCCGCGCCGAGCAATGGGCCGGCAACGGTGCCGATGCCGCCGATCAGGGTCAGGAGCGCGAATTTCAGCCCGACATCAAGGAGCGAGAACACCGAGGGCGGGTCGATGTAGCGCAGGTACATGGCGAACAACGTGCCGCCGCAACTGGTCAGCGCGGCGCTGAGCGCCATGCCTTGCAGCTTGACGGACAGCACGTTGATCCCGGACGCGGCGGCGGCGTCCTCGTCTTCCCGGACGGCGAAAAGGTAGTAGCCGAGGCGCCGGCGGCGCAGCAGGACGGCAATCAGGGTCACGCACGCGAGGAACACGAACATCAGCACGCTGTATTTCCAGCGCTCGATAAAGATCATGTTGGCGAAGCCGGCGCGGAACGGGATCAGCACCCCCTGCGGCCCGCCGGTGATGCCAGTGAAGTAATTCGCCAGCACGAAGGCCACCTGGTTGAAGGCCATGGTCGCGATGACGAAGAACGGCCCGCGCAGCCGGAAGGTCGGCCAGGAGAGCAGGGCCGCGACGCCGGCCGCCAGCAGGGCGGCGGGCAGCAGGGTGATCCAGGGGGAGACGCCGAACAGGACATAGAGCCGGGCCGCGCAGTATGCGCCGATGCCGAAGAACACGCCGTGGGCGAGCGAGAACTGGCCCCCGAAGCCGCTGATGATGTTCCACGCGCCGGCGAGGCCCGCCATCAGGTAGGTGAAGGTGACGATGTTGAGCCAATACGGGTCGTGCAGCGCCAGGAGCATCGGCAGCAGGGCGGCCGCCATGCCGAGCGCATAGGTGAGCAGCACGGTCCGCAATGGCGCAACGCCGACGCGGGCGATGCGCCGCGGCACGGGGACCGCGGCATCGAGCAGGGCGACAGCCTCATCTTTGCTCACGGAAGCCGACCTCCGCGGCGCCGGCCTGGCCGAGCAGGCCGGCCGGACGGACGATCAGGACGATGACGAAGACCGCGAACCAGATCGCGCTTTTCAGCGCGGGATCGACGTAGAACCCGGCCAGCGCCTCGATGATGCCGATAATCAGGCCGCCGATATAGGCCCCCCACACGCTGCCGAGGCCGCCGAGCACCACGACGGCAAAGGCGGCGAGGATGAAGTCCTGGCCGATCTCCGGCGAAAGCGTGTAGATCGGCGAGAGCATGGCGCCGCCGATGCCGGTCAGCGCGGCACCGATGCCGAAGGTCAGCACGTAGGTGCGTTCGACGTTGATGCCCATGCCGCGGGCGGCGCGCCGGTCCTGCGTCAGCGCGCGTATGGCCTTGCCGGGCATCGTCCTTTGCAGGAAGTAATACAGCCCGAGCGTGAGCGCCGTGGATGCCAGGAACACCAGCAGCCGCCCGACGCCGAGACGCACGTCGCCGAGCGAGACCACCTCGGCCGCAACCGGCGAGACCACGTTGAGCGCCTCTCCGCGGGTGAGCGCCAGCATGCTGTTCTGCAGGATCATCAGCAGGCCGAAGGTCGCGAACATCTGCATCATCGGCTCGCTCTGCAGCGGCTGCATGATCAGCCGCTGGACCGCGGCGCCGAGCAGGAACATCGCCGGCGTCACGATCAAGATCGCCAGATAGGGGCTGAGGCCGAATTGATGGTTGAAATAGTAGGTGAGGTACATGCTGGCCATGATCAGCTCGCCATGGGCGAAGTTGACGATGCGCACGACGCCGAAGATCAGGTTCACGCCGATGCCGACCAGCCCGTAGATCCCGCCGAGCAGCAGGCCGAACGCGACGACGCTGAGGAGTTCGGCAAGCACCCTTAGGCGCGCGGAAGGTTCTTCAGCGCCACGCCCGGCAGCAGCGCCTTTTCGGGGAACACCGTGACCACCTTGCCGGCCTGCCACTGCACCACCGTCGGGAATGCCCTCGTGTTGCCGAAGTTCTCGTCGAATTTGACGCCGTAGCCGTTGGCATAGCTGTTCAGCGGCTTGTCCATCTTGGCCGCCGCCGTCCGCAGCCTCTCCATGTCGGTGGCCCCGGCGCCCGCGATGGCCTCCATCAGCATCTGGAACGCGACGTAGCCGCTCAACGCCTGCGGCGCGATCGGGTCGCGGCTGTATTTGGCGCGGTAGGCGGCCAGGAACTCGGCGGCGCCGGGGCCGAACTGGGGCGAGATGTCCGAACGGGGATAGCCGACCACCAGCATGCCCTCGGCGAACTCCGGCCCTACGGCGTCCAGCGTGTCGACGGTGTCGCCGACCCCGACCCAGAGGATGGCCGGCGGCTTGAACGCCTGGTCGCGGGCGGCGCGCAGCAGCAGGTTGCCGTCGGAAACGTAGCCGGTCTCCAGCCAAACGTCGGGCTGCGCTTTCTTGGCGCGCAGCACGGAATCGGTGAGGTCGGTCGCCCGCCCGGAGTGCGCCCCCATGCCGACGATCTTGACGCCCGCCTTCTGCAGCAGGTTCTGCTGGATGTCGGCGATCGAGCTGCCGTAGATGGAGTCCTCGTGCTCGATCCATACCGTGACGGCGTTGGCCGGTTTCTTCAGCGCGGGGGCGATCAGGCCGGTGATCGCCTGCGCCGAGACGCTGGCAAACGCGCCCGCGTTCGACCCGGCGCGGATGTAGTTGGGCAGCCCGCGCTCCGTCAGGTCCTTGGCCAGCGAATTGGTCTCCCACCACGCCTTTTCGTAGCGCATGGCGGCGTCGCTGGCGGCGTTGGAGATGGCGCTGATGTAGGTGCCGCTGAACAGGTCGACCTTGTCCTTGGTCGCGAGCTGGTCGACGGCGGCGATGCCCTGCTGCGGGTTGGTGGCGTCGCCGCGGACGATCTCGACCTGGCGTCCGAGCAGCCCGCCCTTCGCGTTCACGTCCTCGACCACCAATTGGTAGGCGCGGGTGACCTCGTCCCCATAGATCGCCATTGGGCCGGAGAACGGGTTGATGATGCCGATCTTCAGCGGTTGCGCGGCGCGGGCGGTCCGTGTGGCTGCAACGGCTCCGGCGGCTCCCAGGAGCGTGGATCGCCTCGTCAACGTCACCGGCATGTCACGTCCCTCGTCAATGCCGTTCTTGCGGCTTCCGCCGACGCTACGAGGGGCGGCGGATCGAAGTCAACCGACGCTGCCGGCCGGGGATTATGGAAGGACCATGGCCACGCCTTGACCCTGCAGCGCCGTTGACCGTCGGAAAACGGCTACCTATCCTGCCTTTAAGCGACGTTTCGGCATTGCTGCCGACTTCGCCTGAGCTGGCAGACTTGGCTACCTGCCTGGGTCCTTGTCTTGCACCACGTCGAAAACAATGCCCCCGTAGATCGCCGCGACCGGCATCTCGATGCCGACCTCCGGAAGCTGGAGGACGTCGTCTTCGGCCAGTCCGGTGGCTCTGAACGTCTCGCCCTCATTGTTTCGGGAGAACACGGTGACGGCCATAGCGTAGGGTTCGACGATGACGTAACGGCGAATGGACGGGACGGCCTGATACTCGCGCAGCTTGACGACGCGGTCGGTGCGTACCGAGGATGGGCTCACGACCTCAAAGACGATGACGGGGTTTGGGATCACGCGGTCCATATCACTGAATTTTGAGCAGGAGACGACCGCGTCCGGGTAGCGCACGGTGTCGCCAATAGTGGCCACGCCGGCATCTGGGCCGAGAGGCTCACAACTCGAGCCCTCCAAACGAGTCGCGAGTTGACGGATAAGGTTTCGGATCAGGCGGCTGTGGCCGAGGTTGCCGCCGGTCATGGCAACCGGCTGAAAGCCGTCAAACTCGTAGCGCACGTCCTGGGCCTCAGCCCAGTCGAAGAATTCTTTCTGTGTCATGGGCTTGTGGAGCGCGACGTTCATGAGGGAAGTCTAGCACCGGCGGGCATGAATAGATCAGATTTTTTGCAAGGCGACGTTTGACGCACCGCCCGGCCTCTATCGCAATGAAGAAATCAGTTCCCCCATTCGCGCGGTGGCGGCTGTGTCCAGGTATCCGGCCCGCACGTTGAACGCGGCGCTCCCGTGCGGCGGCAGTAGGCGCACATGCCCTTTGCGCCGCTCAGCCGTATAACCCTCGGGTTCGCAAGTGGCGGGCAACGCGAAGGCCGCTACCTGCTGGTCCGGGTCGTTCAGCACCCAGCGCACCGTGTGCGGAAAGGCCGCCGGAGCGTAGGACACGGCAAAGCCGTCGCCATCGGGCCGTTGAAGCATCAAATGCGTGTCGCCCGCCGGGTCGGTGCCGAGGCCTTGCAGGTAGAACACCTGCTCCGGGTCATACAATTCCGGCTCATCGAGGCGCTCCATGCGGGCCGGGTCGGCGGCCAGGTCCTCGATCAGCGCGAGATAGCCCGACGTCGGACGCACATGCGCCGGCACCGCACGCCGCACCGCCGTGCGCTCCGGCGTGAATGGCGCCGGCTGCACGCAGCGGGCGCCGGGCACAAAGGCGAAATTGAGGTGGCACATGTACATCAGCTCCATCGGCTTGCCCGACAGGTTCTCCACCGTCAGCCCGATGTCGAACATCGTCGCGCCGGGCCGCAGCGTGACCGAGGGGCAGGCCCGGTAATGCGCACCAAAGCCCATGATGTATTCCCGCGCGCTGACCACGCGCAGGAAGAGGCCGGACGCATCCTCGCCCAGTTCCAGCCAGGAGCGGTCCATCGGCGCGCAGGGGAACTCGCCATGTGCGGCATGGGTATCCTCCGGACCAGGGACGCCGTTGCGCAATAGGCCGCTGTGGAAGGCGAAGCAGCCATAGGTCTCCGCGATGCTGGCCGCCGGACGCGGGGCTGCGAACGCGCTTTGCATGGCCAGGCCCACGCCGTCGAACGCCGCCGACCAGATCATGCCGCCCATCCAGGGCAGGACCACCAACGCGCCGCGCGCATTGCACAGGCGGAGCGCGCCTACTCCCTGGGGATAGCGGAACAGCGTGGCGGACAGCTCGCCCGAGGTCAGCACAGTCCGCTCGGTTTCGTGGCAGAGCGCGGGGTGGAGCGGAATGCTGTGCATGGTCACCGGGTCCGGCTGCGCAAGGCGTTCAACGAGATGGAGAGCAATAGGAAGCCGCCCCAGATTAGGTCCACCAGGAAATTGCTGAACCGCATGATCTGCAATCCCGAGGACAGCAACATCAGCGCGAGCAGCGCAAGCCCGACCCCGATGACCGATCCGCGCCCGCCGGACGGATTGGTGCCCGCGAGCACCGCAATCAGCACAGCCTGCAACAGGTAAGACACCCCGTAATCCGATTTCGCGGCGTTGGTCCGTCCGGACAGCAGAATGCCGGCGACGCTCGCAAGCCCGCCCGTCATCACGTAGGACAGCAGCACCGCCCGTCCGGTTCGCAGCCCGGCGAACGCGGCGGCCCGGGCGTTGGTGCCGATCAGCGCGAGGTTGATGCCGAACACCGTCCGGGACAGCATGAAGCCAACGAAGCTTGCCACCACCAGGAACACGATCAACGGCATTGCGACGCCGAACAGCGTGCCGTTGCCGATCCGCCCCCAGATGGCGGGGAACCCGACGACGGCCGGGCCGCCCGTCAGCACCAGGCAGATGCCGGTGAAAACCTGTCCGGAACCGATGGTCGCGAGGATCGGAGTGATGCGCAGGCGCACGATCAGGAACCCGTTCAACGCCCCGGCGATCAGCCCCGTCCCCAGCGCAATGCCGATCCCCGCCAAAACGAGCGGCCAGCCTAGGCCCGTCAGTTCCGGCCCGCGCGCCGCGCCGACGGCATGGAAGAACAGGCCTGCCAGAATGCACGACAGGTTGGCGATGCCGACGACCGACAGGTCGATCCCGCCGGTCAGCATGGCGAGCATCATGGCGATGGCCAGCAACCCAAGCTCCGGCGCGACGAAGGTGATGGATTCGAACACCGCCGGACGCAGGAAGCGCCCCGGATTCAGCAACGCCATCGCGACGAAGATCAGCGCCGTCAGCAATAGCAGTTGCAGCAGGCTGGTGTCGGCCCGGCGGAGGCGCTGGAACACGTTAGTCATTGCGAGCAAGGGGGCATTCGGTGCTGCGGCTCCGGTTCAGGCAAGGCGCCTGCGGTCCCGCCACGCCGTCGCGGCGGTGGCGGCAATGACGATCAGGCCGACCACGACGCGCTGCCAGGTGGTGTCGACGTGCAGGATGATCAGGCTGTTAGTCACCACCACCAAGGTCAGCACGCCCAGCACCGTCCCCGCCACCGAACCGCGTCCGCCGAAGATGCTGGCGCCGCCCAGCACCACGGCGGCGATGACGTCGAGCTCTAGCCCCACCATGTCGCGCGGATTGGCGGTCCAGATCATGGCGCCATGCAGCAGGCCGGCGAAACCCGCCAATGCCCCGGCAAGGCCGTAGATGAAGAAAGTGGTACGGCGGACATCGAACCCGACGCGCCGCGCCGCCTCCTCGCCGCCGCCGAGCGCATAGATGCTGCGCCCCATCAGCGTGTAGCGCAGCAGCAGGTGGACCAGCAGCGCGAGCACGGCATAAACCAGGACCATGGCGGACAGGCCGGCCGGGCTGCCATCGGGCTGCGTCACGCTGAACAGCTCGCCGCGGCCGAAGTCGATCAGGCCCGGCGGCATCTGGTCGATGTTGACCTGGCTGGTGCCCACCACGCCGAGGATGAAGCCGCGCACCGCCGTGCCGGTGCCCAGGGTCACGATCAGCGGGATCATGCGCAGGCCGTGCACGAAGGCGGCGTTCACCAGCCCGAGCACAAGGCCGATCCCGGTCGCGGCCAGGAACGGCAGCGCCACGCCGTTCAGATGCCACGCGACCATGGCGCGCACCACCAGGTACATCGCGGCGATGGCGAAGGCCGGGAACGACACGTCGATGCCGCCGGACAGCATCACCAGCAGCACGCCAAGCGCCAGGATGCCGGTGATGACGCTGGCGCGCAGCAGGCTGAACACGTTGGCGGGCTGCCAGAACACCGGGTTGACCAGCCCGATCGAGACGACCGCGGCCACCAGCACGGCCGCCACCATCAGCTCCGGGCGGCGCAGCAGCGCAGCGGTCATGCCAAAGCCCGCAATTGGTCGCCCAACGCGGCCTCGCTGGTGTCCGCGGCCTCGACGCTGGCGGCCAGGCGGCCCCGGTGCAGCACCAGGATGCGGTTGCAGTGGTCGACCAGCTCCGGAAGGTCGTCCGATATCATCAGCACGCCCAAGCCCCGCGTGCGGGCAAGCTCGCGAATCTCGCGGTGGATGCCCGCCTTGGAGCCGACATCCACGCCGACCGTCGGGCCGTTCAGGATCAGCAGCCGCGGGCGGTTCATCAGCCAGCGTCCGATCACCACGCGCTGCTGGTTGCCGCCCGAGAGCTGCGTCACCGGGCGCTCCCCGGTCGGCGTGGCGATCGCCATCTCGCGCACCATCGCCGCCGCCGCATCGGACGCACGCCCGCGCCGGACGACGCCGAGGCGGCTGAGCCGTCCGTATGCCGTGGCGAGGATGTTGCGGTTGATGGTCTGGGTCAGGAACAGCCCTTCGCTCAGCCGGTCCTCCGGCACATAAGCGACGCCGTGGGCCATGGCGCGCTGCACGCTGTCCAGCCGCACTTCGGCGCCGTCGAGGCGGATGCGTCCGGCATAGTTGGGCCGCATGCCGAACAGCGTCAGCGCCAGCTCGGTGCGGCCGGAGCCGAGCAGGCCGGACACGCCGACGATCTCGCCGGGCATGATGCGCAGGCTGATGCCGTCGAGCTGGCCCGGCACCGAAAGGCCGGCAACGTCCAACAGCGGCGCGGCGGCTGTGTCCTCCCAGCCGTAAGGTTCGGCCGCGATCTCCTGGCCTGTCATGGCGCGGGTGATGGAAGCCTCGTTGAAGTCCCCGATCGGCCCGGCGGCGACCACGCGGCCGTTGCGGATCACCGTCAGCCGTTCGCTGATCTCCAGCATCTCCCGCATCTTGTGGCTGACGAACAGCACGGCGATGCCGCGGCCCTGGATGTCGCGCACCACGCGGAACAGCGCCGCGACTTCCCGCCCAGTCAATGCCGTGGTCGGCTCGTCCATGACCAGCAACCGCGGGTCCGACATCAGGGCGCGGGCTATGGCCACGAGCTGCTTGCCCGATGTGGGCAGGGCGTCCACGGTGGCGTCGAGGTCGAGGTCCACCCCCAGCCTCGCGATGGCGGCCCGGGCGGTGCGGCGCACCCGGCTCCATGAGACGAGCTGCCGGCCGTCGCGCAGCTCCGTGCTTAACGCCAGGTTCTCGGCGACCGTCAGGTTCCCGAACAACGAGAAATCCTGGTAGATGACCTGCACCCCGCGGGCGATGGCGGCGCGCGCCGTCAATCCTTGCACCGGCGCGCCGTCGATCAGGATGGCGCCGCGGTCCGGCTGCCATACGCCGGAGATGATCTTGATCAGCGTGGACTTGCCGGAGCCGTTCTCCCCGGCCAGGCAGTGGATCTCCCCGCGCTGGACCGACAGCGACACGTCCTCGACGGCGCGCACGGCCGCGAAGCTTTTGCCGACGTTGCGGAGTTCGATCAGTGGGGCGGTCATGTCCATCCGTCGGCGGGAGCGCGTGCGGCGAGTGCGCGGGGAGCGCCCCCGCCGGTCCGGTCCGAATTGCGCCTCAGAAGTTGTAGGCCCCCATGTTGTCCTTGGTGACGCCGACCCAGCCCTGCCCGGCGAACACGTTGGGCCGCGCCGGGTCGGCAACCTCCAGCTTGGTATATCCGGCCAGGCCAAGGTCCGTCCCGGCCGCGACCGGCTGCTTGCGCAGCGCCATGACGGCCAAGATGTTCATGGCGTAGCCCGCGACCGCCGGGTCCCAGAACTGGATGTAGTCGATGTCGCCGTTGCGCAGGTATTGGCCCGCGACGGACACGAGGCCGGTGCCGGAAAAGAACAGCTTGCCGGCGAGCTTGCGCTCCGCGATCAGGCGGCCTGCGCCGGCGGAGGTCGGCATCGGCGCGCCCAGCACGCCTTTCAGGTCTGGATAGGCGGTCAGGACCTCTTTCAGCTTGTTGTAGTCGGTGGTCGCGTCGTCATAGGTCTCGATGCGCCTGGTCACCTCCTGCATCTTGGGGAAGTGCGCCTTCTGGTAGGCCACCGCGCCATCGATCCACTCGTTCTGCGACTGCGAAGTCAGGCTGCCGACCGTGGCGACGTATTTGCCCTCGCCGCCCATGTCGCGCCCCAGCACCTCCATCAGCTTGGCGCCATAGGCCCGGTTGTCGAACGCCTCGATGTCGTAGTCGATGTTCTGCAGCCCGGCAGCCTCGTGCGACACCACGACGATGCCCTGGCTGCGCGCCTTCTGCAGCACGGGCTCCACGGCCTCGACCGAGAACGGGACGATGCAAATGGCGTCCACGCCTTGCGCGATCAGGCTTTCGACCAACTGCACCTGTGCTGCGGCATCCGCCTGGCTCGGCCCGATCATCCAGGTGTCGTGGCCCTGGTCGGCGCCGAACTGCTTGACGCCGACGCGCATGCGGTCGAACCAGGCGATCCCGTCCACTTTCACGACCGTGGCGATCGAGTATTTCTTGCCCGCCTTGGCGCTGATGTCCGGAGACACCTTGCTGGCGTTCACCGCGGCGGCCTCTGCCCACGCCGGGCCGTCGGCCGCCGTGGCGGCGATGCTCCCAAGCATGAGGGTGCCCAGCGTGCGCCTGTTGAACTCGACCATGGCCTTGCTCCTTCCCGTGTTGTTTGCCCGGCGTTCATAGCCGGCGTCCGCGCCCTATTATTGCTCGGCATCCCGGACGCCCGCTACTCGTCCGCGATCTCCTTGTTCGTGTTGTCGGGCAGCAACGCGGTGGCGACCAAGCTGATGATCGCGCAGATGAGGATAAAGCCAGCGATCACCCACCCTGAATGGTACTGGGCCAGCAGCCACGCGACGATCAGCGGCGCCGGGCCGCCGGCGATGACGGACGCAAGCTGGTAGCCGATCGACGCGCCGCTATAGCGCAGCCGTCCGGGAAAGCACTCGGCGATCAGCGCCGCTTGCGGCCCATACATGATGTCGTGCGGGATCAGCGACACGACGATGGCGATGAACACCAGCACGGGCGCCATCGTGTTCAGCAGCCCGACATAGACGAACCCATACAGCCCCGTGAGCGCCGCGCCGAGCATGTAGATGCGCCGGCGTCCGAAGCGGTCCGACAGATGGCCGGCGAGCGGCACCGTAACCAGCGACAGCACCGAGGCGGTCATCACCGCGGTGAGCAGCAGGTCGCGCGACAACTTCAGCGTGCCGACCCCGTAGGAGAAGACGAAGGCGGTGAAGATGTAGAACGGCGCCTGCTCGCCCATGCGGGCCAACGCGCTGAGCAGGATCTCCTTGGGATAGCGCCGCATCACCGTCAGGGCGGGCGTCTTCTCGATGCGGTTTTCTGAGGCCATGCGCTTGAAGGTCGGGGATTCCTCCACGCCGAGCCGAATCCAGAGCCCCACCCCGATCAGGATGATTGACAGCAGGAAGGGGATGCGCCAGCCCCAGGTCAGGAAGCCGTCGCCCGACCAGGCGCTGAAGCCGAGCACGGCCAGGTTCGCAGTGAACAGCCCGGCCGGCACGCCCATCTGCGGCCAGGACGCCGCCAGGCCACGGCTGCTTTTGCTGCCGGCCCATTCCATCGACATCAGCACCGACCCGCCCCACTCGCCGCCGACCCCGATGCCCTGGATGAAGCGCAGCGCCGTCAGGATGACCGCGCCCCAGATGCCGATGGTGGCGTAGCTGGGCACGACGCCGACGAGGACGGTCGCCACGCCCATCAGCATCAAGGTGGCGATCAGCGTGGACTTGCGGCCGATGCGGTCGCCGTAATGGCCGAAGATCGCAGCGCCTATCGGCCGGGCGACGAAGCCGACCGCGTAAACGCCGAACGCATTGAGCGTGGCCACCATCGGGTTGTCGTTGGGGAAGAACAGCGAGCCGAACACCAGGCCCGTGGCGGTGCCGTAGAGAAAGAAGTCATACCACTCGATCGTCGTGCCGATCGTGGCGGCGAGGGCCGCCCGGGTCAGCATCTTACGCTGTTCGGCAGACGACATCGTCGTGATTGGAGCGGTCGACGACATGGTTGTTTCCTCCTGGCTTCCCTGTTTTCGCTAAGGGTGCTGCCTTCTTCCGCGCTCCGCAAGCGGGCGGCGCAGGCTGTGGCTGCATCCATGGCTCGTGCCGGGTTCCGGGATGGGGAACCCGATTGGTGTTTCGACAGGGTTCCTGGTGTGATAGTTGCCGCGCGAGCAGTCAACCGGCCTGCATGAGGACCTGACATGGACGCCATCCCTGCCGCTGTCGGCCACAGCCACGTCTTCCTCGGTGAAGGGCATGAGGTCAATGAGCGCCGGACCTGGGCGGTGATCTGGCTGTGCGGGGCGATGATGGTGGCCGAGATCGTCGGCGGCGCGCTGTTCGGCTCCATCGCGCTGGTTGCGGATGGCCTGCATATGAGCACCCATGCCGGCGCGCTGCTGATCGCGGCCCTGGCCTATACCTACGCGCGCCGGCACGCGTCCGATCCGCGTTTCGCCTTCGGCACCGGCAAGCTCGGCGACCTCGCCGGGTTCAGCAGCGCGATCATCCTGGCGATGATCGCGCTGCTGATCGGCTACGAGGCGGTCGGCCGGTTCCTGCAGCCGGTGACGATCAGCTTCGGCGAAGCGATCCCGATCGCCGTGCTGGGCCTTGCCGTCAACATCGCGAGTGCTTGGTTGCTGAGCAGCGGCGGGCACCACCATCACGGTCATGGGCACGGGCACGCTCACGGGCACGATGAAACGCACAGGATCGATACCGGCAACGGCTCGCTGTCGCTTGAGGTGTTCGAGGACGGCGTGCCGCCGCGTTTCCGGTTGCGGGCCGAAAGCGCGCGCTTGCCTGCGGAGGCCCGCATCGAGACGCTGCGTCCGGACGGCTCGCGCCAGGCATTCGAACTGGCCGACCGGGGCGGCTTCCTGGAATCCGTGCAGGACATCCCCGAGCCGCACGCATTCACGGCGGAGATCATCCTCGGCCCCGGCGTGCAGGCCCGGCGGTTCCCGGTGCAGTTCGAGGAGCATGCGCACGGGGAGCATGGGCGCGGGGAGCATGGGCACGGGTCGGCCCATCGCGACAACAACATACGGGCCGCCTTCATCCACGTCATGGCCGACGCGGCTGTTTCGGTGCTGGTGATCGCCGGGCTGCTGCTGGCCCGCGCCTTCGGCTGGGTCTGGATGGACCCGCTCGCCGGCATCATCGGCGCGCTGGTGATCGCCAACTGGTCCTATGGATTGGCGCGCGACACCGGGGCCATCCTGCTCGACATGACTCCGGACCGGCGCCTGGCCGAACGGGTGCGCTCTGCTGTGCTGGCCGACGGGGACCAGTTGGCGGACCTGCATCTATGGCGGCTTGGACCCGGCCATATCGGCGCAATCGTCTCGATCGTCACCGCCGGCGATCATGGGGCCGCATTCTATCACGCCCGCCTGGCAGGCTTGCCGGGCCTTTCGCACGTCACCGTCGAGGTGCGGCGCCCGTAAGCCGCCTGCTCGGCTGGGTGAAACGAGCGATGACGCAGAGGCAATCCTCGCGTCTGCCTCGTGATCCCAGCATGACCGTGTCATCACTTTCGGCGACATCACCCGGCGCAAGCGCGCGGCCGAGGCTTTGGAGGTCGCGGAACAGCAAGCCGCTGGCCAACCTGGCAAAGTCGCGTTTCCTCGCTGCCGCAAGCCATGACCTTCGCCAGCCGTTGCAGACACTTGCTTTTCTGCAAGGATTACCGGCGCGGACGACCAAGGCAACAGCGTCGGCGGGCATGGTCGCCAAGCTCGGCGACACTTTGGGTGCTATGTCGGCCATGTTGGATACCCTGCTTCTCGTCAACGAGATCGAGGCCGGCGTCGTGCGTGCCGAGTTGGCCGAAAAATTGGCGCGAGATTGCGGACCTGCATGTCGTCGGACATGCTTTGGTGGAGTGGTGTCATGGACGGTTCCTCTGCAGGTGAATCGCGCGACAGGCCGCGGCTCCATGGTCCCGCAATCGAGGCCGTCAGAAAATGGGCGAGTGAACAAATACCGGGCAAGACCGAACGCGCTCAATCCGCCTGTAACATCCCAACCAAACGGTCACACCAGTCAGTTTAGTCCAATACTGTTGACATTCGTAGATAACACAAACATATCGGAACTGTTATCCGTCATAAAGTGCCTTTATGTTTATCGAAGGCCGAAGCGGTTTACTTAGGATGAATAAAAGATTGCACGCTGCAGCTTTGCCTGCTTGCTTCAACTCAGCGCAGCACGGCCCATGTTGCCAAGCCGATGGCGGCCCACACCGGAACAGCCAGCACCAAGCCCACGCCAACGCCTCTCGCAATCGACAAGCCGTCGCCGAAGGCGTGTTCGTCGACTATGCTGGGCAGCGCCAATGGGGGTTCGACAGCCGCCGGGTCGCGCAGCAACTGCACGAGATGCGGGCTCACCTGCCCGGGGCGCCCCGGGCGGCGGCGACCGTCCAAGACAGCTAGGGCGGCAACAGAGGCGTCAGCAGGGCTGAGCTCAGCGGCCAATTGAACGTCCTTCGAGCTCATTGCAGCCATCCCCTAACTCGCACCTGACCACCGTTTGAACGCTCGCGATGCAGATAAAGACCATGCTGGAGGGTATCAGGATAATACACATTGAAAGGGCTGAAAGCATCCAGAAATGATAGGTATTGTCGGACTCCACTGGCCGCAACCCTTGTCATGGAAGGCTGCCCATATCCTCGAAACCGTGCTGCGCGTCGCGCCGACCAACCACGAGAGCTTGTGCAGCCGCATCCATGCAGTCGGAATGCGACGGAACGGCTATGGTTAATGCGTTGCCGGTCGCCAGAATGCATTGGAGGGGCGAGCTGCTCGGCTGCCAATTACCCAAAAGCCGGCGAGCGGGCGAGGATCGTTCGGACTGAGATGGCCCCATTCTTTGGTTGGCCCGCACTTTGCCTGAAGCTGATTTTCCAAATTCACGGGCTAACCAACAGATGCTGCTCCGGAATCTGGCAATTATCCTGGTAGCTCAGCATGACACGCTGACCAAAGCCTACCAAGCCAGGATTTCTCCGCGACATCAAAGCATTATTCGTTCCGGGCGACCTCTCGCCTCCACGCATAGTGCGGGAGAACCAACAGGACGGGACCACCTCAGCCGTATTTGTCGAGATGCTCGGTCTTCATGAAAACGGGGTCGGAGCCGGGCTCGTTTCCGTTGAGCGTCAGGGCATCGAGGCGGTTCGAGGAGGCGCGGGCGAGAGGCGGACGGCGGACGCAGCCAGTGGTTGGGAAGCACGCGCCGGCCATCAAAATGCTCCCACCAGGCCCATGACAAATGGTTCCTCAAGCCAGCGATGTCGCCGACCACCCAGGGATGCGCGTCGGCATCGATAATGATGGGACGGGTAGCCGCCTCTGGGGGCGGATCATCATGTCGGACATCGGCTTCTCCCGCGTATCCATGGTGTCGCAGACTGGGGTGTCGCAGACTGGCGTGCCGCCGGCTGGTCATGATGTCGGCCGCTGGGCGAAGCGGGTCAAGACAAGTTTCGTCAATGGGTAGAAGATTTCGTGTATATGAATTATGTGCAGCGCGAGAGCGGAAGCCAGACAAGGCCGTGGGACGAGCGGAGCAGGCTGGTGTGGTAGAATGAACGGAATGAACGAGCCCGATCCCGCAAAATCCGACCCGGTCAAGACGGCGGCGCGAACACTCGACGTGTTCGAGGTGTTCGCCCACGCGAAGGGGCCGCTGACACTGACCGAGTTGTCCGCCCGGCTGGGGTCGCCGATCTCGAGCTGCCACGCCCTGGTGCGCACGTTGCAGGCGCGCGGCTACGTCTACGTCCTGGACGAGCGCAAGCGCGTCTATCCGACCAAGCGCCTGCTGACGATCGCGCAGCACATCGCGCTGAACGACCCGGTGCTGGAGCGGATCGGGCCAGTGCTGGAGGCGCTGCAGCAAGCGTCCGGGGAAACGATCATCCTCGGCAAGCGCCAGGGCATGAGCATCACCTACCTCGATGTGCTGGAGGGACGGCAGACCATCCGCTACGCCGCCAGCCCCGGCGACACCAAGCCGCTGCACTCGAGCGCGATCGGCAAGGCCATGCTCGGCGCCCTGCCGGAGTCGGAGCTGGACCGTCTGGTGAAGCGGCTCGCTTTGCCCGCGATCACCCCGAACACGATCGCAACCGCGGCCGCGCTGGCCGAGGATATCAAGGCGGGCCAGGCCCGGGGCTGGTTCGTGACGCGCGGCGAGAACGTGCCCGAGGTGATGGCCCTGGCGATTGCCCGGAACGTCGGCGACGAGTGGTATGGCGTCGCGGTCGCCGGGCCGCTGGAGCGGCTTGCGGCGAATGAGGACGCTGTGGTTGCCGCGTTGCTCAACGCCGGTGAGCAACTGCGGCGCATCGACGCCGAGCTGCGCGGACAGGTCTGAGGATATGGGCCGCCAGTTCGCCCCGCACCTTGTCAGCCGGCCATGTGGGCACCGCCATTGATGCCCAGGTGCTGCCCGGTGACGTACGACGCCGCATCCGACAGCAGGAAGGCGATTGGCTTGGCGACCTCCGCTGGTGTGCTCCAGCGCCGGAGCGGGATGCGCGCCAGGTAAGTGTCGCGAAACTTCTCCCCGCGCACGACTTCTGTCATTGGCGTTTCCACCACGCCGAAGGCGACGGTGTTCACCCGGATGCCATACTTGGCCCATTCCAGGGCGGCGCTCATGGTCATGCCCAGGACGCCCGCCTTGGCGGTCCCGTAGTTCAACTGGCCGATCGTGCCCTTCCGCCCGGCGTCGGACGACACATTCACGATCGCTCCGCCTGGACGTCCGCCCGCGGCCTGATCGATCATCCGCAGCCCGACCGCCTGCAGGCAGTGGAACGAGCCGGTCAGGTGGACGTCGATCACCTCCTGCCATTGCTGCAGGGTCATTTTGGCAATCATCGCCGGCCGGGTGATCCCGGCATTGTTGACCAGGCCATCGACGCCGCCCCATTGCGAACAGCACCGCTCGATGACGCCTTGCACGAAGGCCGGTTCGGTGACGCTGCCGTCTGCGGCGAGGACACGATCCGCGCCGGCGGCGGCCTCGATCTCGCGCAGGCCGTCCGCCCTGAGGTCGATCGCGGCCACGTTGGCGCCAAGCCGCAGGCACAGTTCGGCGGTGGCGCGGCCGATGCCCTGGCCGGCGCCGGTGACCACGATGCATTTGCCCGAGAGGTCGACGATCGCTTCCATACCCGTCCTTTTCCCGTTGGTGGCGGTGCCCGTTCAGGCACCGGCCGGCGTGTAGGGGATGTTCTCTTCCGCAAGCTTCCAGATCGCCCGCGCGCTCTTGGTCTTGCGCTCCTCCATGATGTGGCCGGCGAGCCCGCCGCAGCGCGAGATCACGGCAATGGCGCGCATGATGGACGGCGGCACGCCGATTTCCAGCAGCAGGGCGCCGATCGCGCCGGTGGCGTTGATCGTGAGATGCCGCCCCGCCCGCGCGTCGACCGCCCGCCCTAGTTGCTGCAGCAGGGCAACATACTGGCCGCCGACCTCCGCGTCCGCTGCAATGCCGAACAGGGCCGGCGTACGTGGATCGTCGGGCTTATGGAACGGATGCCCGAAGCCGGGCAGCGGGCGCTTGGCGCCGATATACTCGTCGGCCACCCGCTCGCACCACGCCGCCCGGTCGTCGCTGCCGATGCCAGCCTCCAGCAAGGCCGCACAGCCCTCCATCGTGCCGACGAACACGTTGCCGATCGTCAGCAGCCCAGCGGCCATCGCGACCTGCACCTGGTCCGGCACCGAATCCGCGGTGATGCGGCTGACCAGCGCCGCGGGGGTGAAGCCGTGCTCCATCAGCGTGACCAGGCACGCATCCAGCACCCGCGTCTCCGCAGCGCCCGGCTCCCGCCCGCAGGTCAGGAAATAGACCATCTCGGTGAAGGTGCGTTTGCCGATCAGGTCGTCGACCAGGCTCTTGCCGCGGATCGTCACGCTTGTCGCATCCGAGCACGCGATCTCGGTGGTCAGGGGTGCCATCGTCGGTTCCTTGCACTGTGGCGCCGGGGCGTCAGCCACTGGACGCGGGTTCCGTCAGCACGACGCGGCCGGTCACCTGGCCGGCCTGCAGCGCGACCATGACCTTGTTCACCTCGGCTTTTGCCACCTCGTGCACCGGGGTGGCCGCGAGCCTGCCCTCTTGTGCAAGCGCGAGGACCGCGCGCAGCTCCGGAATGGAGCCGGTCAGGCTGCCCTGCACGATGTGAGCGCGAAAAATGGCGCCGGCGACCGAAAGGGTCAGCTCGCCACCGCCGATGCCGACCAAGATCAGCTTCGCCCCCTTCGGCAGGACTCCCATCGCCATCTGCACGGTCGCGTCCGAGCCCACAAAGTCGATCACCGCGCCAACTGGCCCGGTCGCGCCGATGCGTGCGGACACGTCCTCGCTTGCGGGGTCGACGGCAGCGGTCGCCCCGGCTGCCACGGCAGCCTCGCGTTTCGCCGCGCTGACATCGACGGACACGATTGTCGAATGCCCCAGGGCACGCAGGACAGCGATGGCGGCAAGGCCCAGCCCTCCTGCCCCAATCAGCACGACGGCCGCCTCGGGCGGCAGCGGCAGGATCTTGCGAACCGCCGAGTAGGCCGTCAGCCCCGAGCAGGCATAGGTGGCCGCGAGCGACGGAACCACGCCGTCGAACGGCACCAGGTAGCGGGGATGCGGCACCTTCACCAGCCGTCCGAAGCCGCCATTGACGCTGACGCCGAGGCTCCGCTGCGCCGCGCACAGATTGTCCTCCTCCGCCCGGCAGCGTGCGCACTGCCCACAGCCAACCCAGGGATAGACCACCCGGACGTCTCCGACCCCAACACCCGTCGCCTCGGGCCCGAGCCGCGCCACCCGGCCGACGATCTCGTGCCCCGGTGCCGCCGGCAGCACCAGGCCGCGATCCTTGACCGACAGCATCCGGCCGCCGCCCAAATCGTAGCCGCCGTGCCAGAGATGCAGGTCGGAATGGCACACGCCGCAATGCGTGACCTCGACGACGACCTCCGTCCCCACCGGCTCCGGATCGGGCAACTCGACGCATTCCAGCGGCGCATTGTGCGCGACGACAGCCCAGGCCTTCATCGTTTCGCCCCGCCTCGCTGCACCCTGCCCTGCCGGTTCACTTCACCATGTTGCAGGCGGAGGCGTCGGCAGGCTTGAAGGCGTCGTTTCCCGGAATGGTGGAAAGCGGCATGTAGAGGTCCCATTCGTTGGTCGACTCCTTGGGCGCCTTGACCCGGAACACATACAGGTCGCGCACGACCCGGCCATCGGCGCGGATGATGCCGTAGCGCGTCATGAAATCGTTCACCGGCGTCGCCTTCATGGCCGCCACCACCGTCGCCGTGTCGTCGGTGCCGGCGGCCTTCACTGCTTTCAGGTAATGCGCGACGGCGCCATAGACGCTGGCCTGCAGGCTGTTGGGCATGCGGCGGTAGCGGTCGAGGAACCGCTTCGAAAAAGCGCGGGTGGCGTCGGTCTGGTCCCAATAGAACGGCTCGGTGACCAGCAGGCCCTGCGCCACCTGGAGCCCCAGGCCCTTCACGTCGTTGAAGAACAGCCCGAGCGGCGCCAGCTTCTGCAAGCCGTCGCCGCGGCCGATGCCGAACTCCGCCGCCTGCTTGACGATGTTGCTGATCTGACCGGTGGGCGTCGCCAGCCCGATCAGTTGCGCGCCGGACGACTGCGCCTTCAGCAGGTCGGACGAGAAATCCTTGGTCTCGAACGGGTGCTTGGCCGCGCCGAGGATGCTGCCGCCATGCCCCTCGATGAACTCGGTCGCCTCGGCCTGCAGGCTGCGGCCATAGGCGTAGTCGACCGTCATGAAGAACCAGCTTTTCGCGCCGCCCTCCATGTTGGCCCGGGCCGCGCCGACCGCCACGCTATGGGAATCGTAGGTCCAGTGGATGCCGTTCGGGCTGCATAGCGACCGCGTCATGTCGACCGTGCCGGTGCTGGTGAACACCGCCAGCTTGTTCTTCTCGCGCGCCAGTTGCTGCACGCCGATCGCCACCGTGGTGATGCCGACATCGAAGATCGCCGCCACGCCCTGGTCGTACCATTGCCGGGCGAAGGCGATCCCGAGATCGGACTTCGCCTGGTGGTCGGCGCGCAGCAGCGTGATCGGGCGGCCGAGCACGGACCCGCCGAAATCCTCGACAGCAAGCTCCGCGCTGACGATGGCGCCGCCGCCGGACAGGTCCGACGTGGGCCCCGACGCATCGTTCAGGACGCCGATGGCCAGCGGCTTCGCCGACGGTGCCGCCGACTGGGCCAATGCCCGGCCTCCCGAGCCCGCCACGATCGCAGCAGCCCCCGACAGCGCGCCGAACCGCCGACGCAGCATGACCGGCTTCGCGTGATCGTCTGGTGACCCGGACATCCCTCTGATCCCCCCGTGCGCCGTTGGCCTTCCGCCGCTTTTGGCCCATGCTGGCATCCTGCCACAGCGCCGAGGGCATGGACATAGCTCGGCCAGCGTTGACACAGTTCTCCCTATCTGGGAAGACTTTTTCTGACTGCTGAAAAAGCAAAAAGTCCGTGCCGTTTTCCTCCAGTGACGAGACGGCGTGTGGTGCATGGGATGGACACGCCGATGTACGATGGCCCAATCGTCGACGCCTTCCTGCATTCCCCCTGGATCGGCGGCCCCGGCCGCGTCCCCCGCGCCGACGAGGTGCCCTGGACCGATGACCGCCGCCTGCGCCGCGTCATGCACACCTTCCATCACCCAACCGAACCCGGCGAAGCCGTGCGCCGCCTCGATCTCGCCGCCGTCTCCGCCACCATGGACTCGGCCGCGGTCTCGCACGGCATATTGGCCGCCAAGGTCTACTACCCGACCACGCTCGAGCGGCTCGATGCACTGCATGCCGAGCTGTCGAGCCTGGCCGCCGCCTCGGCCGGCCGGCTGCGCTGGCTCGCCACCGTGATGCCGCCTGAGCATGGGCCGGGCTCGTATTGGGACGTCATGCAGGGCCCTCGCATCGTGCAGGCGCTGGGCGGGGACCCGCATCTGGTCGGCGTCCACATTACGCCGTCGCCCTGGGGCCTGGCGCCGAACGACCGTTGGTACTACCCATTGTATGCCAAGTGCACGGAACTGAAGCTGGCCCTGTTCAGCTATGTCGGCATGCCCGGCCCGCTCTGGCCCATGGAGCCGAACAATCCGGCGCATCTGGACGACGTGGCGCTCGCCTTCCCCGACCTCACGATCGTCGCCCACCACATCGGGGATCCCTGGACCGACATGGCAGTCCGCCTCGCGGCGCGGCACGCCAACTTCTATCTGTGCACCTCCGCCTGGTCGCCAAAAAGCTACCCGCAGGCGCTGCTCGACTTCATGGGCGGCCGCTGGCACGGGACGCGCGGCAGCGACAAGGTGGTCTTCGCGTCGGACTACCCGTTGCTGGACCTGCAGCGGACGACACAGGCGGCGCGGGCGCTGGCGTTGCCGGACGCGGATCTCGCGCGCATCCTGCACGAGAACGCGCAACGGTTGTTCTTCCAATGAGTGATCCAGCCGGGAGCGATCCAGCCGGGAGCGATCCGGCCGGCGTGCAGCCGCTGTCGGGCCTGCGGGTCATCGACATGACGACCCTGGCGATGGGGCCGCTCGCGGCACAGACGCTGGGAGATTACGGGGCCGACGTCATCAAGGTCGAATCCCCCGCCGGCGACCCGTTCCGCAGCACGCTGCCAACGCGCAGCCCCGGCATGGGCCACGTCTTCCTGCAGCTCAACCGCAACAAGCGCAGCCTCGCCATCGACCTCAAGGCGCCGGACGCGCAGGCGGCGTTCCGGCGGCTGCTCGCCGACGCCGACATCTTCATGTCCAACGTCCGCCCGGCGGCGATGGCCGGGCTTTCGCTCGACTACGAGTCGGTCCGGGCGATCAACCCGGGGATCATCTACTGCGCCGCCTACGGGTTCTCCGAGCGCGGACCCTATGCCGGCCGCCCCGCCGCTGACGACACCATCCAGGCGATGTCGGGCCTGGTCGACCTGCAGGGACGCGCGACCGGATCGCCGCAGCTTGTCGCGTCGGTCGTGGCCGACAAGGCAGTCGGCCTGATGCTGGTCAACGCCGTGCTGACCGCCGTCATCCATCGCATGCGGACCGGCGCGGGCCGGTCGATCGAGCTGCCGATGTTCGAGGCGATGGCGGCCTTCGTGCTGCCGGAGCACATGGCCGGGCTGACCTACATCCCGTCCGAGGGGCCGTCCGGCTATAGCCGCATCGTCAACCCGATGCGCCGCCCGCATGCAACGAGCGACGGCTGGCTCTGCGTCCTGCCCTACACCACCGCGCAATGGCATCGCTTCTTCGCCATGATCGGCCGCGACGACCTGCACGCCGACCCGGACCTCGCCGACACAGTGAAGCGGAACGCGCGGCTGCACGAACTCTACGGCCTGATCGGCGCCGTGATGCCGAGCCGCACGACGAAGCAATGGGTCGATGGCCTGCTGCAGGCCGACATCCTGTTCGGCGAGGTGTTCAGCCCCGAGCAACTTATCGCCGACCCCCACCTCGCCGCCGTCAGCATGTTCACCGACGTCGAGCATCCCACCGAAGGGCACATCCGCCTGATCGGCTTCCCGGCCCAGTCCTCCTTGGCCTCGACCCGGCTGACCCGGTATCCGCCCACGCTGGGTCAGCACAGCCGGGAGATCATGCTTGGAGCGGGCCTGGCAGCGGACGAGGTCGACCGGCTTATGCAAAGCGGCGCCATCGTCGAGGACGGTGTGTCCATTGAACGCCGCGATGCCTGAGGCAACGACAGCGCGAGCACGCTTGGACGGAAACCTACGATGCGAGCATCGTCAGCGACGGCTTCGCCGAGTTCTACATGCTGCACAGGTTTACGACAGCAAGGCCTGTCGATTAGCGTTATTCAGGCCGGTGACGATGTGGGCGGTATCTGGCGTTGAAACCGCTACCCCGGTGTCCGCTGCGACAATGAGAGCATCAGTAGGTCCTGATAACGTCCAGGCCGCCGCGGACCGTGCCGTGCAAGGCGCTGACCGCCTTGGCTACGAGCACGTGGCTTCGCTGCCCAGCAGACGCAGGCCGCCATGGGCGTGGCAGTCCTGAATCGGATGTTGGCAGCCGGACGCCCGAACTCCGTTCGTTACCAACCAGCCACCGCATGAGCGAACCGAGACCAGGGTCATCTCGCCCTCCGTCTGTTAAGTGCACCAACGCCCCTGGAACCCGACAAGAGGCTTGTTTGTTTTGCCTGCTTCAACAGAAGCTAACGGCAGTCTGCGTCGTTAACGGTCACCGAACCACATTTCAAAAGAGAGCACGATGAACGAAACAAGGCCGATCGACCCGTCCCACTACGGCGAGCCTGGCGCAGCCGGAGCAACATCGAGCAACCTTGTCCTTGCTTGTTCCGCCGAAGCCATTGGTACGTTCCTCCTCGTGCTGGTCGGCACCGCCGTGGCAACCGCAGCCGTGCTCGGAAAGGGCACTGCTGGGCCAGCCTACAACTCCCTTGCAGTCGCATTGGCCTTCGGATTGATCCTCATCCCGGTTGTCGGTTCACTTGGGCAGGTCAGCGGCGCACACGTGAACCCTGCCGTCACCTTTGGCTTGGCGCTCGCCGGCAAGCTTCCATGGGGCTATGTGGTGCCGTATTGGGCCGCGCAACTTGTGGGGGCGATCGTCGCCGCAGGCGTGGTATGGGCGGCATACGGCCCCGGCGCCTACATCGACGCGCACCTGGGGGCGCCGTCGCCCGTGAATGGGGCGAGCGCGCTGCAGGTCCTGCTCGTCGAGGCGTTGATCGCCTTCATCCTGGTGTTCACGGTGATTTCCACGACCACGGACAAGCGCGTGCCGCCGGGCACTGCGGCAATTGCAATCGGGTTCGCACTCGCGGCCGGTGTGCTGCTGGGCGGCCCAATCAGCGGTGGCGCTGGCAACCCCGCACGTGCGCTCGGGCCAATGATCGTCGCAGGGACATTCCCGATTTGGTTCTTCTACTGCGCTGGCCCATTGCTCGGCGGCGGGGTTGCCGCGCTCGCTTTCCGTCTCGTCGGGATGGCGAACACGCCGAAGGTGGCGGGTGTCAGTGCGCCAAGAAGAAGCACATCCATGTAGCGCTCCTTGGGGCCCTGGTTTCCGGCTTCCGTTCAGCTCGTTTGACCCATGCCGGGGCGATGCGCATCCAGGGTTGTTCAACGCTGCTGGATCGGCCGTGTTGAGTCCGCTCCGCCACACCGACGACGCGGCCTGAAACGGCTGGTCGCAAGAGGGATGCTCAAGCCGGCCAATGCCTGACCTTTGCGGCGGCAACTGGGCCACAGGGCGCCGTGGCTGCGTTCTCGCCGTTGTTGGACGTTCTGGCGGACGTCCCTGATCCGCGCCGGGCAGCGCCAGGCACATGGGGCAGCTCTACAAACTGCCCCATGTGCTTCTGTTTGCCATCCTGGCCATCGTGACCGGCTGCAACTCGTATCGCGGCGTCGAACGGAGACGTTCGCCGGACATCGTCACCTTCATCGACGTCCACCCCCGCAGGCTGAACGCGGCCTTTGGCCTGAACTGGCGCCGTGCGCCTGCGCACACCATTGCTGCACGTTTGCAGAAAATGTGAGTTCGTATTCGATATAGATTGTATAGGTGCAATGGTCCACAAGAACCAGCGAAGCATGGACTATATTCTTCCTGATTTGTTTGATTAACCTTTATGATCATTCATTGTATAAAGCAAAACGGATAGTGAGTGACCTTGAGTAGAAACCAGGGGCAGCACGAAAACCGGCATGGTGGTCATCGAGGTAGCCTACTTTGGCGATCGCGTGCGCCTATGGTGCATGGACCGATATGACCAAAGCCGCGAGAAAAAGCTAAGTGTCTACAACGAACATGCTGTCTATATTGATGCCGGCGGCGACATCCCAGCCATCGGGGATGACGTATGGTGGGGAAACGACACTGTTTACTGGACACCGGCGGATCGTCGCTTTCAAGGCCGTCCGCTCAGCAGGGTCGGGCGTCCGCCACTGGGGCCGTAAGGGCTCAGGGCCATTCAGTTCTGCCGTAGCGGCCTGGGCGTGAGCGGCTTCGGGCTGAGGTAACGGCTGTATGGAGGCGGCATTCCAGCTTTGGAGGGTCGCCCTGTGCCATTTGCTGTCCTGCTTGCCGCTCTCGCCGAAGTGCCCGACCCGCGCCGTGCCCAAGGCCAGCGCTACAGCATGCGGCACCTGCTGCTGTTCGCGGTCCTCGCCGTGCTGACGGGCGCGACCTCCTACACGAAGATCATCGCTTTGCAGCGCGAGTGCCTGAACGCCGTCTTCGGTGCCTGCTTCCGGCGCGCCCCGGCGGTGAACACCTTGCGCCACCTGTTCCTGGCACTCGGCCGTGACGGTCTCGAAGCCGCGTTCCGTCGCCATGCTCGCGGCCTGAGTGCGGGAGACACGACCAGTATGCCGCGCACGGTCGCGCTTGATGGCAAGACGCTGCGCGGCAGCGTCGAACCGAGAGGTTCGCCGGACTTCGACCACCTGAGCGACCGCAAGGCGGTCCACGTGCTCAGCGCCTTCGCCAGCGATGCCGCCCTGATCCTGGCCCATCAGGACCTGGCCGGGGCACCGGACGAGATCGCGGCGGTGCCGAAGCTGATGGCCGAACTGGGCCTCACCGGCGTGCTGTTCACCGCCGACGCGCTGCATTGCCAGAAGGACGGGTTCGCCCAGGCCGCGGCGACCGGCAACGCCCTGCTGGTCCGCGTCAAAGACAACCAGCCCACCCTGCACGCGACCCTGGCCAGGCTTTGCGCGGAGCAGCGCCCGTTCGACAGCCATGAGACCGTGGACCCAGCCGCAAACCCCTTGGGTTTCGGCGAGGCCGCCATGGCCGCCAAGAGCACCGCCACGTCGAGGTGTTCGATGGCTGTGACAATGAATTTCGGCCCAGCGGTGCTGATGAATTCTGGCCCACCTC